>JBARZG010000087.1:0-2870 GCA_049649785.1 Ornithinimicrobium sp.
TCGCGACGCACTATGGCTGGTTCGATCAGGCCCACTTCACTCGGGAGTTCACCGAGCTGGTCGGCATACCACCTAGTAGTTACCAACAGAGATAGCCTCACGACCCGCTCGCGGTCGAGTCAGACAAAACCTCAGGGTGGCCCGGGCGCGGTCGGTGCGTCAGGACCGAGCTGGCGTCTTCCGGCTAGCTTGATACCAGGCGAGGACCTGCTCAAAGTCTTCCTCGGTTGTCCACAGTCCGTAGATGTCCTTGAGGTCCGTCGTCCGGAGTCGAACCATGGACCTGCCGATCTTGCTCACCTCGAAGGTCGAATCGATCCGCTCCCAGGGCACTTTCCGTTGAATCCACCAGGGTTGGTGCCTGACACCTGCGGGATCGGCCAGGACACGACCACGGACTGAAAGATAGGTCCCCAGCGCCAGCATCAAACCGCCGACTTACAGAACGCCTGCAGCGACGCTGAAGCCGTCAACTAAGATCCACACCACCAGAACGACGACCATCAACGTGAGCAATACGGTCATGAATACTGACCACCACTTGGGCATCAACCGGAACATGATTTCTGTTGCTGGCACCCGTTACCTCCTCGATAACACGGGCGCGTACTACCCATCCAGGCCTGCTCGCGATCAATCCCAGTGCCTCCGCCATAGTCACTCAAGGGCCGATACATTGGTCGTTGTCGCGGTTCTGAGGCACATCTTCGTTTTCGAGGGTAACTGGAGTCAGCCACGGACGCCCGCGAAACCCCGACTGACGCGGTTTGCCCCGGGCCGGCGCCAGCACACCGCGTAGTCCCGTCGTCACACCCGGCAGGTGAACGTTGCCCGGCAGGACGGCCACGCAGTGTTCGACGTGATGACCGCAACAAGCACCGTAGCCAGTCGACTCTCGTTGTAGGTGTACGGCCTACCCAAACTCACGGCGTTCCCGCGACACGCCCGGGCTCGAGCGGCTCAGGGGTTCACGTGAACCCCTGAGCCGTTTCCGGTGGGCGTGTCGTGGGCACAGAACCGCCGATCGCCGCAATGGCGGCGCGGGCCAAGGGCTCGTCGGAGGCGTACCAGGAGTCGGGGGTCGGCCAAGACCAACTCTGGAACTACCTTCAACTGCCAAGACCGACTCTGGAACCACCACCAACTCTGGAACCACGAGTAGTTCGCGTGCCAAGGCCCCGCGAGACGACTCACCAGTGTCGGCGTGACCACCCGGCAGGTCCCATGTATTCGGATATCAAGACCGGCCCGCGCTGCGGTGACAGAGCAAGACCCGGTCGTTGTCACGGAGGATCGCCCAGACAACCCGATGCACCGGTGATTCCGTTGACATAGGCGCAGAGTCTCATGCGGCCTCAACCGCCGCTGACAATTGGCTACGTTGGGTCGATGCGTCCTGTCACTGAACTGCTGCCGCTACTCGCGCTGCGCGTCAGCGCCGGGCCGCTCGAACTGCGTGGGGTGAGCGACCAGGACCTACCGGCACTGTGCGAGCTGGCGAGTCGAGGTATCCACCCCGAAGACGAGAGCCATTCAGCGTCCCCTGGTCAATCGGTCCGCCGCAGGAGATCTCCGCCCGGGTTGCGGCATACCACTGGCGGTGTCGTGGCAGCTGGTCGCCGGAGCACTGGAGTTTGCAGCTCGGCGTCTGGCATGAGGGTGTCCTGGTCGGATGCCAAGGTATGCAGTCCGCTGACTACCTCATCACCCGCACAGCTGAGAGTGGGTCCTGGCTGGGGCAGAGCTACCAGGGGCGGGGCATCGGCACCGCGATGCGACAGATCATCTGTGCCTTTGCCTTCGATCATCTCGATGCGGTCGAGGTGACCTCGGCGGCGCTGCGCTACAACCGCGCTTCGCAAACCGTCAGCACCAAGATTGGCTATCGCGAGAATGGGGAGCAGCGGATGCGCCTAGGTGATGACCCTGTGGTGGAACTTCGCTATCGCCTGCGGCCTGAGGATTTTGTTCGTTATGAACACCCGCTGGTCATCGAAGGCCTCGAGCCCCTGCGACGTTCAATCGGTCTCAATCGTCCCGGCTGAATTCCTGGACGCCCTTCGGGTCGTGGGCCAGTCGGCCACAGACACGCTCGCTTAAAAGCACAAGATGCGGGACGGCTGCCAACTCCTCGGCCCGAGATCCGATACCCCGGTGTTCACCAGGCCAATGTCTCACTCATTCAACACCTGGCACTACCGCCGGGGTGCCAAGATTGCTGGCATGGACACACCGCGGATGTATGCCGACCTGGCCCGTTGGTGGCCAGTACTTTCTCCTCACCAGGAATACGTCGAGGAAGCAGCCGTCATCGCCGGCTTGCTGCGCACGGCAGAGACCGACGTGCATACCGTGCTTGAACTGGGCAGCGGCGGCGGACACAACGCCGTTCACCTGCGGGCCGACTTCGAGATGACCCTGGTCGACCTCTCGCCCGACATGCTCGCCCTCTCCAAGAACCTCAACCCCGACTGCGACCATCACGTTGGGGACATGCGCACTATCCGGTTAGACCGCCACTTCGACGCCGTGTTTATCCACGACGCTATTGACTACATGCTGACGCCACAGGACCTCGCCGACGCCTTCACGAGCGCCCGGGCACACCTGCAGACCGGTGGGCTCCTGATCGTGGTGCCCGATCATGTGGCCGAGACGTTCGTGCCGGAGACGCATCATGGCGGCACTGATGCCGACGACGGCAGCGGCATCCGTTATCTCGAATGGACCCACGACCCGGACCCCACCGATAGCCAGGTCTGCACCGACTACACCTATGTCCTGCGCGACATCGAAGGCACCGTCACCACCGAGTCAGAGCGACACCACTTCGGCCTCTTCGCCGAGCAACAGTGGATCGAAGCCCTGCA
>JBARZG010000088.1:0-42484 GCA_049649785.1 Ornithinimicrobium sp.
CACACAGGAGTTGACCATGGCAGCATCAGCAACCACCTATCCGGTCGTTATTGGGTATGACGGGTCTGCGCCGTCGGAGGCCGCGCTGCAGTGGGCGGCTCGTGCTGCGGAGCACCGAGAGCTAGGGCTTGTCGTGATGCACGCGGCTGAGCAGATCACCTACACCCAGGACGCGGGAAGCGGCCTGCGGAAGGCCGAGGACATTGTCGCCGAGGCTGCCGAAGTCGCTGCGCACGGCCGGGACACGGTCCTAGAGACCTTCCCGGATCTGGAGGTGGAGACCGTGGGCTCGCTGTTCAGCGCTAAGGTCGCCCTGGGTGAAATGTCCACTCGCGCGTCGATGGTGGTGGTGGGTAGCCATGGCCGTGGCCGGGTCGGCACGTTCTTTTTGGGTTCGACTGCTTATGCCATTGCCGCCTACTCCCGCTGCCCCGTGATCATCGTCCACAGCGGGTCCAGTGACCTGCCGGGTCCGGAGCGTCCTGTGGTGGTGGGTGTCAATGGCACCGGCGGCGCGGACCGAGCGGTGGACCGCGCGGTGCAGGTGGCACGCGAGTGGCATGCGCCGCTGGTCCTGGCCACGACGTGGGCTCCTGCCCCGCCGGACCCGTGGGATAAGGGACCTGTTGGCTATCACTCGGCGGCCGAGGCCAGCGCCGATTACAAGGCTACTGCGGAGAGGGTCAATGCCGAGGCGCTGGAGCGGATCGGCGCGGCCAATGAGGACTTGCGTGTCGCAGGAACGGTGATTGAGGACCGTGCTGTCGAGGGCCTGGTCCAGGCCGGTGATGAGGGTGGTCTGCTGGTGCTCGGGACACGAGGCCATGGCAGCCAGGCTGGAGCGCTCCTTGGCTCGGTGAGCCTGGGCATACTTCACCGGGCCACCTCACCGATCATGATCGTCAACTGAGGCGCCCACCTCGGAAGGGGAAGGTCATCGTTCGGGACGCGGTCGAGCGCGTGGTGCACTTGCTCAAAGGCCACTGCGACGACGGCCTGTTCCTTGCCCGAGAAGTGGTTGGCGCGGGCGCCCGGTGTGGTGTGGCTACTCGGCGTGGCTCTGGACGTCGTATCCTTTGCTCGTCCAGGACATCAGCAGTGTGAAGCGATCGGCGCGGATGGTGGTGCGCCGCCGTTCGATCGGTCGTCCTTGATGCAGGCCTGTGCGTTCGATGACAAGCGCGGCTGTGCCGGCGGTGACGTTGAGATGTTCGGCCTGGGGCGGGGAGAGGTTGGTGGCCGTGATGCGCTCGGATCCTCCGTCGGGGCGGGGTATGTGGCGCCGGTCTAGTTCGTCGTAGAGGGCGGTGTGGCCGAAGTCGGTGTGCAGCAGGGGTGCGCCGATGTCGCCGGGGAGCCAGACGCAGTCATGAGCCAGTGGTTCGCCCGCCGCGAGCCGCACTCGCTCGAGGGTGAACAGTTCGGTGTCGGGTGCCAGGTCCAGGTGTGCCGCGATCTGCGGCTCGACGGCGAGGGTGCATGCGAGCACGACGCTCGCTTGGATCATGCCTCGTGCTTCGATCTCGTGGAAGAGAGAGTAGATGCTGCCCAGCGGTTGCTCGATGGTCGTGGCGAGGACTTCACTGGGTCGTCCGCGCCCGGAACGCACCAGACCTGCTTCGCGGATTCGTCGCAGGGCCTCCCGGACCGTATGCCGAGATACGCCGTACTCCTGACGCAGGTGGGATTCGCCCGGGAAACCGTTGCTGAACTCCCCGGCCGTCAACCGATCCAACAGGTCGGCATGCAACTGGGACCATAGCGGCTCGCGGCTGCTCCGGTCGATGGTGATCATCGGTGTCAATGTACCGGCCCTTATGGCGTTCACGGATGCGCGGCGTCCGCAGCTACCTGACTACGCCGTAGGACGACCCAGGTCCCGGCCAGAAGGACCGCGCCCAAGGCGATGACGACCCAGGTCCACTCCGGGCTCGGGGCTTCCTGGGCTCCGACCATGATGGCCATGACCAAGACGAACCAGCCGAATGACCGGCGCAACGTCTCAGGCGCGATCCGCCCAGCCAACGGGCCCCCGAGCAGGGCACCCAGCACCGCCGCAGTGGTAACCATTGCAGCCATCGGCCAATCGATGGTGACGGAGGCCAGGTAGCCCGCCATTCCGGCCATGGACTTCATCGCGATGACCACCAGTGAGGTACCGATCGCGACCGGCATCGGCAGACCGCCGAGCAGGGCCAGAGCCGGCACGACCAGGAATCCGCCGCCGGCACCGACCAGGCCGGTGACCAGGCCGACCACCAGTCCGTCAAGGATGACCCGCAACGTGGGCAGATGATCGGGCGCCTCGCCAGGATCAATCTCCCGACGGCCACGCAGCATGGCCAGCGCGGTGGCCACCATCATCACCGCAAAGCCTATGAGCAACCACTGACCGGGGATGAACTCGGCAACTCTGCCGCCCGCATACGCACCGGTCATTCCGGCGACGCCGAAGACCAGCCCGGTGCGCCATTGCACTCTGCCTGCCCGGGCGTGTGAGATCGCTCCAACAGCACTGGTCACGCCCACCACGAGCAGCGAGGTGGCGATAGCTTCCTTGGTCTCCATACCGGCCACATAGACCAGCAACGGCACGGTCAGGATGGAGCCGCCCCCGCCGAGCAGGCCGAGGGTGACCCCGACGAGCACGGCCAGGCCCAGAGTCAACGCGAGCATTGACGTCACCGGCCCGCCAGCGCAGCAACGAGCTGCCGCGGGTCAGGGTCGGCGGCACGGTTGTAGGGGAGCTTGGCCAGCATCGTGCCCATGAGGCAACTGTTGGTGAGTGCCGCAAAACTCAGCCCGCCGCCGATGCCGGCGGCCAGCCACTTGGCGTGCGGCAGCATCGTGCTGGTCACAATGCTACTCAGGACGATGCTGCCGGCCACGAGACGCACCTGTCGCTCCAGGTCCCAGCGCCGTGTGCCCTGCACCACGTGATGTCCGGCAGCCTCCCAGGCGGCGATCCCGCCGTGCAGCACGTGCAGGTTGGCTGGGGCCGAAGCGGTCAGCGTGCTTTCGGCTTGTTGCGCGCGGGCCCCGGATCGGCATACCAGGACGACGTCGCGATCCACATGCCTACAGACCTCGTCACGGTGTTCCGTGAGGGTGGACAGCGGGACGTTGTAAGAGCCTTCGATGTGGGCCGTCTCGAACTCCGCCGGGGTCCGGACGTCGAGGACGAGAAGTTCGCCCTTGCCATGCTGTTCGGCGAGGTCGGCGGGGGCAATGGTGCTGGTGGTCACGTGAGTCCTCCGAGGGTGGGAATGAGTGGGAGTCGGGTGATGTTGTACACAATAGCAAATGTCCGTACATTAGGACTATCCAATACGAAGGAGTTAGCCATGGACGTCCTCGTTATCGAGACCTCATCGCTGGGGGATCGCTCATACCTGGTGCACGACGGTCAGGTCGCGGTGGTGATAGACCCGCAGCGCGACATCGACCGGGTGCAGACCGCCGCGACGCGCGCCGAGGTGGAGATCACCCACATCGCCGAGACCCACATACACAATGACTACGTCACCGGGGGAGTGGAGTTGTCGGTCAGCACCGGCGCGACCTACCTCGTCAACGCCGCCGATCCGGTGCACTACGACCGCACACCGATCAGCGATGGCGAACAACGTGCCGTCGGTGAGATGACGTTGCGGGCAGTGGCCACGCCAGGGCATACCGAGACCCATTTAACGTATGTGCTCACGCACAACGGCCAAGAAGCGGTCTTCTCCGGGGGCAGCCTGTTGTTCGGCTCGGTCGGGCGCACCGATCTGGTCGATCCGACCAAGACTGAGGTTTTGACCCACGCGCAGTACGCCTCGGCACGGCGTATCGTCGAGGAGGCCGACTCCAGCGCTGAGCTCTACCCCACACACGGGTTCGGGTCCTTTTGCTCCAGTGGCCCGGCCACGGCTGCCGACAGTTCCACGGTCGGTGAGCAACGCCGCAGCAACCACGCGTTGACCGATACCGACGAGGCCCATTTCGTGCGTGAGCTCATCGCGAACCTCACCGCATACCCGAACTACTACGCGCATATGGGCCCGGCCAACCTGAAGGGCCCCGCCCCGGTGGACCTTTCAATTCCGGAGCCATTGGACCCCGACGAACTCGTGCGGCGTCTCGGCGACGGGGAGTGGGTGGTCGATCTGCGGGAGCGGGTGGCGTTCGCCGACTCCCACCTCACCGGCGCTGTGAGCTTCGAGTACGGGGACGGGTCCAGTTTCACGACCTTTCTGGGCTGGACGCTGCCGTGGGGCGATCGGATCACGCTGGCTGGCAGCGAAGATCAGGTGCAGCAGGCCATCCGCGACCTGTCGCGGATCGGCATCGACTCACCCGACGCGGCAATCGGAGCAGGCCCTAGCGAGATTGCACCGGAAGCCTCGACCTCGGCCTACCCCCGGGCCGACTGGGAGACCTTCCTGGCGCAGCGACCGGCAACCGAGGAGGTATTAGACGTGCGACGCACCGATGAATATGAGGAGTCACACGTCGCGGGGGCGATCAACATCCCGCTGCACGAGTTGCTGACCCGGACCAGCGAAGTTTCCGCTGGCCCGGTATGGGTTCACTGCGCTTCGGGCTATCGGGCCGGGGTCGCGGCCAGCCTGCTCCAGCGAGCTGGCAAAGAGCCGATCCACATCGACGCGGATTATGGCGACGCCGAGGCTGCGGGAGTCAAGATCCAACAACGACCTACCTACACGTCGAGGAGCGCCTGATGTGTCGCCCGGTGACCTGCAAGACCTGCGCCAAGACGACCTGGGCTGGGTGCGGTCAACACGTGGACCAAGTGCTGAGCGGTGTCCCGCGCGCTGATCGATGCTCAGGCCACGCACCCGAGGCGCGCAACGAGGGTATGTGGCGGCGTCTGTTCGGCCAAACGTAGCCGTGTTGAGTAGTCGGCGACGGTGTCGGACAGGAAGTAGTTGAGGTTTGCCTTCGGCCAAGGCCGGCTTCATGCACTCGCAACTGGTTGCGATGTGTTGCTCGACGCGGTGTGCGCGGTCCCGGTTGATGCGGCCGCGTTGAAGTAGAGGCAGGATAGGCGATGTAACAAATCACGGGACATCCTGACCACGTCGCTGCGTCTCAGGCAGCCCTGGAAGGCGCAGCCAGTCTTGGCCTGCCAGTTCTCGGGTGGACCCTGCCGCATGCGGTCGCCGAAAGGTTGAACAAGGAGCTCAAGGCCGGATTCGTCGGCCACCTAGACCAAGACATCGATCTAGTGCTGGTGGTGGATCGTCTCCGGCAACGCAGCGCAAGTCTGGCCCACGCTAGCCAGGCGATCCCCACCAGTGTTCTGTGGCGGCGTCTAGATTTGCTCGGCGACCGAAAGCACCTGCGTTGGCTGCACCTCAGCCCGGCCGACCTAGAAAGCAGGTCTCGATGAGTCGCTCTAGAGATGACCACATGACCCACGACGATCCGAGCAACGGCACATTGTTCGCGAACCAACGAAGGAACACATGAGCGCACGTCAAGCCAGAGAGTCCGAGGATCAACATCCGCACGAGCAACACGGTCCCGGACTGGCCAGCAAACTCAACTGGTTGCGTGCGGGCGTGCTCGGGGCCAATGACGGGATCGTCTCAACTGCAGGACTCGTCGTCGGCGTGGCCGGAGCGACAAGTGATCAGGGGGCGATTTTCGTGGCGGGTACGGCCGGTTTGGTCGCTGGTGCGCTCTCGATGGCTGGCGGTGAGTATGTTTCGGTGAGCGCCCAGTCCGACACGGAGGAAGCGGCCATCAGGCTGGAGAAGTGGGAACTGGAGCACATGCCGGACGACGAACTTGCCGAACTCCAGGCCTTCTACGTGGACAAGGGGCTTTCCACGTCTCTGGCTGAGCAAGTCGCGCAGGAGCTCACTGAGCACGACGCGCTCGCCGCTCATGCCGAAGTTGAACTCGGTATTGATCCCACCGAGCGCACCAATCCCTACCACGCGGCGTGGTCTTCGATGATCGCATTCACCGCTGGCGCGCTGCTGCCGTTGATCGCTATCCTCCTGCCACCACCTTCGTTACGGTTGATCGTTACCGTGCTCGCAGTCACGCTTGCGCTGACCCTCACCGGTCTGCTCAGCGCCCGCCTGGGTAATGCACCCCCAGGCCGAGCGGTGATCCGCAACGTCGTCGTGGGCCTCCTCGCTATGTCCGTCACCTTTGCCGTCGGGTCACTGTTCGGGGGGGCCATGTGACTCCACCGGCACCTACTAAACCGCCAGAACGTTGCCAACAGCTATACTGATACCGGTAGCGAAACCCCCGATGACAACGATTTCCAGGGCGTTCTTGATCGGCGACACTCTGACGAATCGGCCCTTCGAGTAGCCCAGCATGAATAAACCGACAAGCGTTTCAGCACGCTCGCTGCCCGCAAGGAGGCTATTCATCGCGAGTTTCGTCTGAATCGGCGGTTGGCGCCAGACGTCTACCCCGGAGTGCTCGACGTTGTGGACGAAGGGGGTAAGCCCTATGACTACCTCTTGGTCATGGGACGGATGCCCGAGCAATGTCGCCTGGCCACCTTGCTTGCCAACGGTGGGGACGCGCGAGATGACGTGAGGCATGTCGCCCGCGAGATCGCGGCATTCCACGCTACGGCGCGGACCGGGCCGCAGGTGGAGGCGAGTGGACGAGCCGGGGCGCTGCGCGGGCGATGGGTTGACAACTTCGCTGGGTTGCGCGAACTGAGGCCTCTACTGGTGTCAGAGGAAGAGTTGCTTGACCTCCAAAAGCTTGCCCTCGATTACGTCAGTGGTTCTGGCCCGCTTCTTGAGTCGAGGGTGAACATGGGCATGGTTCGGGACGGCCACGGCGACCTTTTGGCCGACGACATCTTTTGTTATCCGATGGGCCTCGAATTCTGGACTGCCTGGATTTTGATGGACAGCTGCGTTACATGGACGTTGTGGACGATGTCGGTTGCCTGGCCATGGACATGGAGCGCCTGGGACATCCAAAACTAGCGGCCAAGTTCTTGCACTGGTACGCGGAGTTCTCCTGGGTTGCGACTCCCACCAGTCTGCAGCACCACTACTTCGCCTATCGGGCGGTGATGCGCGGCGACAGCCCCGTGGCCACAAGCTCGTGACATCGAAACCGGCGGGACCCTGAACGCCTCACTGAGAGCGGCTTGTCGAGCCCGCTAACCACCGTGCGGGTGCCGCTTCGGCCCGCGGCCCACATACCCGGCCGACGATTTTTCCGTCACCCGATGCAGGTGACCGTGACACGCCGCTGGGGCTACCGCACGATCATGACCGGTGTGCTGCTTTGGTGCAGCACAGCCCGCGCAGTCGAGCCGAGAAGCATGCCCATAAACTGAGTATGGCCCCGAGAGCCCATCACCAACATGGCGGCGTTCGGTGATGCATTCATGATCGCGTCTTCGGGTCGGGCCTCCACGACCAAGCCTTCGACGTCCTGGTGTTTATGCCAGCTGCGCACTCGCTCAACGCCGTCCTGGTTTGCCTCGGTGGCTTTTTCCTTGCGTGCTTTGATGGCGGCGGCGACACTGGGGTAGCCGAACGGCGGATTCTCCCACGGATCCGGCGGCGGCGGCGCCCACGAAGAAACTACGATCAGCGGGGCTTGCCATCGCTGCGCGATGTCAGCGGCCGAGTCAACAGCGTGCTCGGCGCTGAGTGACCCGTCGCTACCCACCACGACAGGCCGCCCTGTCCCGGGCAGTGGAGCGTCTTGCTCTCGCACCACGATCACCGGGCAGCGCGCATGCCCGCTCAGTGCGTATGCGGTCGAGCCAAGCATGACCGAACTGACTCGCCCTCGTCCGTGGCTGCCGACGACGATCATCGAGGCGGAGGCGGACGCCTCGTCGAGGGCTACCGTGGCACCGAGAATTGAGCCGACCGCTTCCACCTCGAGCGCAGGGTGCTGTGCATTCAGCCGTTTGGCACCCTCCTGGGCTATCCGCACAGCCGACTCTCGCTCCCGTGCTGGATCAAGCAGCCCATGGGAAACGTCGCGGGCGTACACGATCCTTTCCGAGGCGTGCACCACCATTACCGGGGCCCCACTGCTTTCGCCGAGTTGACCGGCCCAGTCGAGGGCGACGGTGGCGGAATTCGAGTGGTCGTAGCCCACTACGATGGGCATGAGCGCTTTAGCTGTATCCATGGGGTGCCCCTGCTCAGTGACGTTTCTTGGCGGACGGTTGGGTGTTGGTGATTGTGGACGACTGCTCCCTGCCGGTCGTAGCGCGGCTAAGCATGGCCCAGCACTCGGACGCGCTGAGGTGCTCGATAGCGGGGGAGTTGCCAGCGTTGCCCATGCATCCAACCTGGCCCTAGAACGTGAACCCGTCCAGGGCCGAAAGTCCTACCGGTGCGGCCCACAGCACGGCACGCGCACCTGGGTTCCGTGGGCGGTCGAATGGGGTGCAGCTATCGATCGAGAAACCGGCTGCTCAAGACTGCTGCCTGGGTGCGCCGTGGTAGCCCCGATTTCGCAAGGATGGCGGACACGTAATTCTTGATCGTCTTCTCGGCCAAGCTCAGGTGTTTCGCCGATCCGACGGTTGGTCAGTCCCTCCGCGATGAGAGCCAGGACTCGTCTCTCCTGGGGGGTAACGCGTCGAACTGTCGCTGTTTCGGGTCCCCGGTCCGCATGCGATCGAGCACCCGCTGGTTGAGGTCCGGGTCCAGCAAGGCGCTGGGCCAATGTCAAGAATTGCTCGCCATCGGCGCGAGTGTTAGCGGTGACGATGCCCAACTTCCTCTCCTGGTACACGTAGCGGTCGTAGTCCATCGCCGGTACCTCGGAGAGGTAGATCCCGGCTACCGCGAGGGTTCCCCCACGGGCCAGGGGTCGCATCGCGACCGGAACGAGGTGTCCGGCAGGTGCAAACAGGATGGCGCCGTGCAGTTCGGTGGGCGGCTCGTCGGCCTCGTGCCCAATGGTGTCAGGTAGCGCGTAGGTCGCGTAGGCCTCCTCCGCGAGGCACATATCGGCATACCCACCGTCCATGTCCCAACCCGTGAATGTTGGACTGCGGCAGAGATTTTCTTGCCCGACATGGCAGTACTGGCAGCTGCTGTCCGTTCGGCCCCACCAGGGCACGTTCCGGCCGCGCCCGCCGAGCTGCCTACTTAGTGTCACTCGATGCTTGATCCCGCAGAACTGTCATAATCGTGGACAATGGCAATGGGGCATTGGCGGGGGCGATGCAGCACGCCTTGGCTGACCGACCCGAGGAGTAGACCTCGGAAGCCACCGCGTCCACGGCTGCCGACGACGAGCAGACCAGCCGACCGTGCCTCGGCCACCAATCGGTCCACCGGCAATCGACGAGACAGGACGTAGCGCACAGGCACGTCAGGGAAACTCTGGGCCCATCCGGCCATGGCCTCGTGCAACACTCGCTCTTGCTCGGAGACCAGGCGCCTGAGGGCGTCCTTGCTGATCCAGGGCAGTGTTGCTTGTTCGGGAGCTTTCAATCGCCAAGCGTAGACCGCGACCAATTCAACACCTCGCAGGTGCGCAGCCTCGAAGGCGTATTGAATCGCGGTCCGACTGGCCCGAGACCCGTCGACGCCTACTACGACCCGTCCTCGGGGGCGGGGAGCCACGTTGGTATCGACGACCACGACCGGGGCGTGTGCATAGGCACTGACCTGAGCGGAGGTGGAGCCCAGCAACGTCCCGGCGATTCGCCCGAAACCCTGGCGGCCCACCACCACGGCTTCGGCGTCCTGAGAGGCGTGCACGAGAACCGCAGCAGCGCCCCCGCTGCTCACCTGGCTTTCGATGTGGACGGAGGGCTGAGAGTCATGTGCGTATGCGGTGGCGCGCTCGATGATCGCCAGCGCCACCGACGTTGGCATGATTGTTTCGAGACCGACGTCGGACTGGGCCGGTAGCGCCAGGCCGCGTGCTAGTCGTAGCTCCAGTGGGCGGGCACGCAAATGCGCTTCCTGCAGCGCCCAATCCAGCGCTCCAGAACACGGCTCTGCCGGGTCGAGTCCGACCATGATGGGGCGCATTGTTGCTCCTTAAGTTTCGTAGCGCGGTCCTGGGCTGAGTCTGTGTCTAGCGGAGCAACGTGCCGGCTCGTTCTAGTTCGAGGTCGAGTTTCGGGTGATGCTCGTCAGCCGAGGTTGGCAAGATCAGCACGGGGCAGGGTGCTGCCGCAATGACGGACCGCGACGTCTTGCCGAGGTGTGGTCCGCGAAGCTTGGGTCCGGGTCGTTGTTGCAGCACCAGTAAACTAGCGGCTTTGGCTGAAGTCAGGAGAGCGAGACTAGGTTGGGCGTACACCACACGCACGGTCACCGGCACCTCGGGATAGCGGTTTCGCCAAGGTGTCAGTGTCTGCTCGACCATTTCGACACCCGCGGGGAGCCACTTGTTGGCGTGGTCATCCGTTTCGAGCCGATGGGCGTAGGGGATGGGAATCTGCCAGGCGTGGGCGACATCGACACCTACCGAGTGTTGGACGGCATGTTCGAAGGCGGCTTCCAGCAGTCCCTCAGCATGCTCGGTGCCCCTGAGGCCGACGACCACGGGGCCTGGGTCGGCGCTGCGATGCCATGTGTCAGGAACCACCGCCACAGGCACCGTGGTGCCAGCTACCACGGCAGCGGTTGTCGCTCCGAAAAGCCCAGTCACCACACCGGTATGGCTTTTCCGCCCGAGGACCAACAACTCCCCGGTGGTGGCTGCATCGACCAGCTCGGAGATGCGTGCCCCGTCTCGTAGGTCGGTTTCGACCTCGAGACCTGAGGACAATCCGACTACGTGCTGTCGCGCTTCATCCAGGATCGCCAAACCCGCAGCCTCCACCTGTTGGGGGATGTAGGGCAGAACCGATGTCATCACCTCATACCGCGGCCCGACGTGCACAAGGCGTAGTCCGCACTCGCGCTCGCGAGCCTGCTCGACCGCGTAGCGCAGCGCTCCGTCGCTGCCCTCGGTGCCATCTACTCCGACCACGATGCGGTTGGTGTCTTCGGTTTCCATGGCCTTGCCTTTCTGTTGTAGTGCCGCCTCGACGAGGCAAGGTCTCGCGTTCGGCGCCAACGAACCCCGGGTGTGACATCAACGCTTGGTGATGTCCACAGTTGCCTATGTCCGCGTGTGGGGCCAGGGTCTTTGGTCCTCCAAACCGCTCCAGGTCCCCGATACATGGCGCGGACACCTCAAGAAGCGAGGTCGGGACCTTCGGCCCTACCTCCTGATGGGCCAACCTGAGATCGTGACTCCCGAGGCTCTCCCGCCTCCGGGACATACAGGTACTCAGTCCTGAGGCCCGTCGACAAAGGAGCAGTGCCATGAGCGAATCAGAGCAACCAGTGGTTGTCGGCTACGACGAGTCGCCCGGCTCGGACGCGGCGGTGTCGTGGGCCGCTGTCGAAGCAGCGCGCCGAGATCGTGCGCTCGTGGTCCTCGTGGCAACCGATGCTATCCGTCACATGACGGACCTGTTGTCGTTGTCTGGTGTCTCCGGTGGCACCCTGGAGGAAGAGGCCAAAAAGGTTGCCGATCACGGCGTTGAGGTAGCGAAAGCCGCCGCGCCGTCGGTTGATGTTCAGCCCCACGTCAGCAGCACGGGAGCTGTCGCAGCCCTCTGCGAAGCGGCGCAAGACGCGAGTTTGCTGGTTGTCGGGTCCAGCGGCCATGGTCGCGTGATGCACGCCCTATCCGGGTCTGTGGCATTCGCCGTCGTTACGCACGCGAAGGTATCCGTGGTGGCGGTCCGCAGCGAGCAGACATCGCATGCTGGGCCGGAGCATCCAGTCGTGGTCGGAGTGGATGGGTCGGCCGGCAGCGACTTAGCGGTGGACCAGGCGGCTAACATCGCCTCCGAAACTGGTGCGGAACTGGTGGTGGTTGCCGCCTGGGAGACCCCGAGAAGCGACCATTGGAGCCGTGTCTACCTGGCCGACGATGAGTGGCGCAAGGAGGACATCGACCGGGCCCGAGGCTATGCGCACATGTTGGTAGGGCGCGCCCGCACTCGGGCGCACGAGCAGCACCCCGACCTGACGGTACGCGAGAGCGTCCAGGAGGGCCGTCCAGAGCAGGTCATCACGCACGCACACGATGAGGCAGCACTCGTTGTCGTGGGCGCCCGCGGGCACGGTGACTTCCGCAGTCTATTGCTCGGGTCGGTCGGCCGAGGGGTCGTCCACCGAGCGCACTGTCCCGTTGCCATCATCCGCTGATCGTGGCACTCAGAAGCCGCCAGCACCGGAGTCCGCCGTGTGGTCCTCGGTACTGCCCGAAGTAGGGACACGCCAGTCGATCCGGGTGCCGGAAGGTTCGCGGTGGGTGATTTCGCACTGACCCGAACGGGCCGCGGCGCGATCAGCGAGGTTGGCCAAGCCGCTGCGACGTGCTGTTTCGTCGATCCCAACACCGTCGTCGTCGATCTGCACTCTCACTTCAGGCCCGAGGGCCAAAGTCACTGCGGCTGCGCTGGCCCGGGAGTGGCGGACCACGTTAGCCAGTCCTTCGCGAACCACAGCCAGCACGTCCATCTCTAGACCGGGTTCTAGCTCGCCTGAGTCGGTGGTGTGCAACTGCACGGCGAAACCTAGGGTTTGGCTGTAGTTCTCGACGAGGTCAGCTACCTTCTGTGCCACCCCCACGGGCTGAGACATCGCGTGCAACTGGTTGATGACCTCGCGGATATCGGTGATGGCATGGTCCAGTTCGGTGACTGCCTCGTCGAGCCGGCTGCGGACCACTGGGTGTTGCGCCAGCGGCTGGGCGAACTGTAACGACAGACCGGTGGCGAACAGCCGTTGGATGACGAGGTCGTGCATGTCGCGGGCGATCCGCTCACGATCCTCCAAGAGGAGGACCGTGGCACGGTCGCTCTGGGCACGTCCGGCCACCAGGGCGATGCCAACCTGTTTCCCGAACTCCGCCAAAGCGTCCACACTTCGGTTGGCGACGTCGGTCTGGCTCGACGCCCACACTGGAATGATGACGCCGACCAAGCGGGGGCCGGCTGTGACAGGCACCAATGCGGTGGGGCCGGGTTCTGAGAGACCAACTGCGTGCTGAACCTCCTCGATGATCGCTTGGGGGTGCTTGGTGGAGGTGTCCGGGAGCAACAACAGGGTTCGCTCGGTGGCTAGCGCGGATGACCATGCGTCGCCCAGGACTCCAAGGGTTGGGGTCGCGATTTCGGCTCCTACCGTATGCATGGCGGTAATCAGCGGGGATAAGCCCTCGCGGTTCACCGCCACCATGCATGCCTCAGCACCCACCACAGCACATACCCGCTCGGCGAGAACGTGTAACGACATCGCCTCATCCCCGCGTGCCAACAAAGACTGAGTCACGTCGTTCGTGGCGAGTGACCACTCACGCCGCATCCTGATGTCTTCGTAGAGGCGGGCGTTCTGTAGGGCAACACCAGCGGCGGCGGCGAGTGCAGCAACCATTGCCTCGTCCTCGACCGAGAATTCTGTGGCTCCCCGCTTTTCGGTCAGGTAGAGGTTGCCGTATACGTTGCCGCGTATCCGGATTGGTGCACCCAGGAAGCTCTTCATCGGCGGGTGGTGTGGTGGAAATCCGAAAGAGTCCGGGTGCTCTGCAATGTCGGATATGCGCACCGGCAGCGGTTCACGGATCAACAGACCAAGGACACCCTCACCGCGAGGGAGCTCCCCTATGGCATCGCGTTCCTGCTGGGTCAGACCGTGCGTGATGAACTGCACGAGTTGAGTCGGGTCGGGGCCGAGCACACCGAGAGCCCCGTACTGAGCGTTGACCAATGAGCAGGCCGCGTCGACGATGCGCTGCAACATCGTGGGCAACTCCCAGTCGGCACTGATCGCCAGGACGGCGTCAAGCAACGCCTCGATCTGCTGGTTTCCACGATGGGCCGCTTCCGCGCGCTCGCGAAGCTCCTCCAGCAAGTCGTCAAGTTCCGGGACTGTGACCTGCGCTTGCGAAGCCGAGCCTCGGCCTGAGTCCGAACGAGAAGCCATCGTCGCAGCGTATCCACGACGGGTTCAATGAGGCACATTGGCCGGGCCCGACGCGTCAAGACTGGGGACCTGAGACCGTGTACGCGTGGGAGCCGCTTGTCCATGGTGAATAGCTGACTTCGCCTTGCGTGCGGCCTTTGGGGTAGGGGGTGACGGCCGAAGTGGTCGTTGCCGTGCTTCCCGGTGGGCATGTCGATGAGGTGGCGCGGGCCGCAGTGGAGTTGTCACACGTCAATGGAGCACCGATCCGGTTCATCTGCCTCTCGTCGCTGCAGCCAGTGCCCAACGCGTTACAACCGCCGGAGGTGGTGTTTGACCAGACAGTGTGGGCCATGCGTCACGGCGACAGGCACCGACGAGGAGCCAGCCACCGCCACGCTGAATGACGGACGCCTCGCCGGTCAGCCAAAGACATCGATGGGTATGGCGAAGGCCAGCCGTGTCAGATGTCGCGAGTTCGGGCGAGCGAGGCGCCCCACTCCTCGGCGCGGCTCAACTCGCCCTCGTGCACGGGACCGGTCGTGTCGTCGACATAGAAACTCTGCGTGCCCACAAGACGGCCGAGATGGTGTCGTCGCACCTGCTTGCCCGCCGCCTTCGCTGCCGAGCCGGGCAGGCGTCGGACCGTGGTCACCCTGGTGTCGAAGGTCGCCACGTTGATGCGTTCGGACGGCTGCATACTCGCCAGCCACTCGCGGATGCCGCGCTCTTCATGCCCGGGGGCGGCTCCCTGCCGCACGGCGTCGCTGCGGCTCTCGGCGCGGCTCATCGAGAAAGCGTGGGTCGGCCCGCCCAGCACGAGCAGGTCGACCTCGTCGGCCACGATTGAGGGTGCCTCACCGACGCCTACTACCTCACCCTCGCCGATACCGCGCTGCACCGCCTCGGCGACAGCGCGCGTGTTGCCCCACATCGACTCGACTACGACCAGGACAGTCACTGGTCTTCCTCCATGTCGAACACGAGCCTCGCCGGGACCTCCCCGGCGAGCACTTCCTCGAAGCACTCGTTGACAGAGTCGAGCCGGCGGCGGCTGGTGATGACTCGCGTACGGCCCTGGGCATGCAGGGCGAAGCAGTCGGCGAGGTCGTTGCGGGTGCCGACCAAGGAGCCGATGACGCTCTTGCCGGTCAGCACTGTCTCGAAGATCGGCAACTCCAACCGGTCGTTGGCAGGGAGCCCAACAAGGACCATCCGTCCATTGGGGTTGAGGGCGGCATACGCTGCTCGCATCGCTTCCGGAGACGGAACGGTAACCAGGGCGACGTCGACCCCACCGAGTGCGGCGAGTTCGCGCTGCTGGTCACCGCGGGCGTCGACGACGTGGTCGGCCCCGAGGTCACTAGCCAGCTGGAGTTTTTCGTCGTGCACGTCAACAGCGATCGTCGTGGTGCCGAAAACCTTGGCGTACTGCAGCCCGAGATGGCCCAAACCGCCGATTCCGACCACCATCGCTGTCTCGTTGGGCTGGGGGTGGGTGACCTTCAGGGCCTTGTATGTGGTGACTCCCGCGCAGGTCAACGGTGCTGCATCCATCGGGGTGACGTTGGCGGGCACCCTGACGACGTGGCTCGCGAACGCGACGACATACTCGGCATACCCGCCGTCCATGGTGTAGCCCATGTACTGCGGGGTCAGGCAGTACGTCTCCCACCCGGCAACGCAGTAGCGGCAGTGGCCGCAGGCCTGCCCGAGCCACGGCACGGCCACCCGATCGCCGACCGCGACCGGCAACTCACCCTCACCCGCCGCAGTCACGATGCCCACGCCCTCGTGGCCGGGGATCAGCGGCATCTTCGGCTTGACCGGCCACTCTCCTCGGGCGGCGTGGATGTCGGTGTGGCACACACCCGATGCCTCGACCTTCACCAGCACTTGTCCAGCCCCAGGTTCGGGCACCGGGACCTCTCGGATCTCAAGGGGCGCCCCGAAGCTTGGGACCACTGCTGCCTTCATGATCTCTCCTGTCGCATTGGAATCTGTCTTCCGAGGCTAGGTCAGTGCATCTCGCTGGCACAGGGCACTCTGACGGTGTTCGATAGGGCCGAAGGTCCCTTGCGTCAGCAGCCACGGGGGGCCGCCCGCGGGCCTAGCGCTGACGTCCGAGCAAGTACGTGGGCCGGGACGGGGAACAGCGCGAGCATGCTCGCCGCGGATCATCCCACTATGCGTCTCGACGCCTCAACAGGACCGCCGCAGAGGCCATCACGAGGGCGACATAGCCCATCAGGACAGCGAACCCGACCCCGGGGTCGAGCACGACTGGAGCGCCTGCCATCGAACCGCTCGCCTCCGGGGTGGCGATACGTTCGCCGGCGGTCGAGGGGAGGTAGGGGTAGACCCTGGTGAACCACGGTGACATCATCATCAGGAGCTGGACCAGGGTGGACAGCATCAACAACACCCCGAGGGTTGTGGTCACAGCACCTGCGGTGTGCCGCAACAAGGCACCCACGCCAAGGCCCAGGAGGCCAATCCCTGCCAGATAGAGGCCGGTCCCCCAAAAGATCCGTTGCACCTGGGGATCGGAAAGGTCGGCCGCGTCGGCACCCAGTAGGGGGTAGCTGGCTGCGTAGGACATCGCTACCCCTAGCACGCCGAGGATGAATGCGAGAGCGGCGACGAGGAGGGCCTTGGCGAGCAGTACGGGCACTCTTCGAGGCACCGCGGCCAGGGTGGAGCGGATCATGCCCGTCGAGTATTCGCCCGTGATGGCCAGGGTGCCCAGCACAGCAACGACCACTTGAGCGAATGTGTAGCCCAGTCCGATCGCGCTCGTGCCGTCGGGTGCGCTGCCTTCGCCCTCGGGAGCCACGAGGGCGGCAGCACTCATGAGGAGAGCGATAGCAATCATGGCCCCGATCGTGGCGAACACCGTCCAGTATGTGGATCGCAGGCTCCACAACTTGATCCATTCCGCATACAACACTCTGGGGATCCGAGCAGGATCAGCGCCAACGGCACCACGAATCCGGATCGCATCCCAACGTCCACCGACGCGCCCACTCCCTGTGACGCGTCCGCGTTCATCACCACTGCCGACAGCGTCCAGGGGTCGCGGGCCACGTCAGTTCCTGGGTCCCTGAACCGGCCACCGCCGCAGCCCAGAAGTCCTGGTCAGTCGGCGCCAGGACGGCCTCGATGCCCTGTTGATCGAGGTAGGTGGCGGTGTTCCCGTCCAGCCCCACGATCTCGGCGTGCGGGACATCGGCAAAGTAGGCATCGACCTGTTCTTGCGCCGCCGATCCCGACGAAGATCGGTGTTCCCGGCTCCGAGCCCGTGACCCGGAGCCGGACATCCGCGTCGAGCAGGTCCACCAACTGGTCCGGTGTCCCGGCGTCCACAGTGAAGGCGACGTCTTCGGCGATGATGGCGGCGCTGCGCGTCTCGAATGGGTTTAGCGTTCCTGTTGACATGGCCATCGTCACCTCGCTCGAACGCGTAGTACGAGCCCAAGGCTGCGCCACCGGTCAACAACGCGACTGCCGGGATGAGCAGCAAGACGCCCATCACCAGCGCGATGATCCGTCGTGGTTCCACGAAAGCCTCCCGTCCCGGCTCGGACCCTTCCGTCGCGAGCCCGTCCCAATCATCGAACGGAACGCCGACCGCAGGTAGGGGCCGAAAGTCCCCGAATCCGACCATCGTCAACGGACACGGCCTCAAATGCTCGGGCCTCGCCGCCGGTGGGGATGGGTGGTATGTCGTCACGGCACGCTTCGGGACGTGAATCTCAAGCCGCAGCCGCTCGGGCAGTTGGCGACGCAGTCTTGCGTCGCGTCCGCGTCAGGATGACAAGGCGGACGACCGCGGTCGCTGCCCACAGCAGGATGAGCGTCATGGTGGCCACGAAAAGGTCGGGTGCCCATATCCGCAGTTGGGCCCATCCGTACAGCAGCGACACCCCGAGTCCCAGGCCGAGCGCACCGAAGGCTCTGACCGCAACGCCGACCGAGCGCACAATCACCCGTGTGGATGGTGTGCGGTTCCGAGCGGCTGGCAGGGAGGTGAGCGCTCGGACCAAGCCCCACACAGCGAGCGCAATAAGGGCGAAGGCAACAGCGTCGAAAAACAGGTAGAAGCGCACCATTGACGGCAGGTCCACGACATCTTGGCCAAGTGCGGCGTGGATCACGTTTCGAGAGACGCGGTCGGTGATCGAGGGGTTGCCGGGCACTGGTAGCTCGTGGCCGGCGTTGAGCAGGGTCGCCACGGCCACCCCGCGGTCGGGGAACAGGGCGATCATGCTTGAGGAGTCGGGCGAGTTCCCGGGGTGGAAAGGTGCCCCTGGGCTCCATGGGCCGCCGACGAACCAGCCCATCGCGTAGTGGGAGGTGGTGCCTTGCGCCCAGGTGCCTAGCCGTGCTTCCGGGCCCGGGGTGAGCATTGTCCGCAGACCTTCAGGAGACACGATGCGCCTCCCGTCCGGGCCGAGACCCTCGGAGAGGTACATGTTCAGGTACCGGCCAATATCCGTCGGGGTCGAGATCAGATAGCCGGCCGCAAGCATGGCGTCAGGTTGCCTTGGCTCTGCGCTGACTGGCAGACCGAACCAGTACTGATGGCCCTGGGAGAGGCTGTCTGCGCGAGCGGCATCAGCGCTCACGTAACTGTGGTCCATGTTCAGGGGGCTAAAGATCCAGTGATGGATGTAGTCCGAATAGCTGACTCCGGAGGCTCGCTCGACGATCAGGCCAGCGAGAACGTAGTTGACGTTGGCGTAGTGCCACTGCTTCCCTGGAGGTGAAATGAGGGTGGCGCCACGTAGTTCGGACACGGCATCCAACGGCGTGCCCTCGGCGGCCGATCCCACGACCGGGCCGGCCGAGCGGTCCGATAACCCGCTGGTGTGTTGCAGCAGATGCCGCACGGTGATGTCCTCGACTGGCTCACCCGCGGCGAGGTCGAGTTCGGGAACATAGCCGGTCACCGCGTCCTCAAGGTCGACGGTCCCAGAGTCCACGAGCTGCATGACAGCAAGCGCAGTGAAGGACTTGGAGGTCGAACCGAGCACGAACGGCGTGTCCGGGTCCACGTCGCTCCCGTCGCCCGCACTGCCCACACCGCGTGCCTCGACCTGCCCGTTGCCGGCGACTACGACGGCACCCCCGGGGATGCGCGAGGCAGCGAGCTGGTCGGCCAGGGCGGATTGGCGGGCTCGATCATCGAGTCTTGCGTCGACCCGATGGGCACTCGCGACTCGGCCAGCGCAGCGGTGGGACCCAGCATGCTCGACAGCACCAGCACGGCGCATGTCGCGGCGGTCATGAGTTGTGCGCCTACCCCGGCGACCTTGGGCATAGCCAGTCGCCGTAGCAGGTGGGTCGTGTTCATTTGACGAAGTCCGTGCTAGGAACTGGCGATTTCTGCCATGATGCTGGCGAACCGGCCCGGTTCGTCGTAGGGGGGCGTGTGCCCGGACTGCTCGAAAACGATGTACTCCTTGGTCGGGGCTTGGAGTTGGTCGAACCATTGGCGAGCCAGCGTCTCGCGGCCCGCGGCCTCGTAGGCCCCCTCGACCAGGTATACGGGCACCTCCAGAGTCGGCACATCCGCCCGGAAGTCGGTCCCGTCGAGCTGCGGGTACAGGACGCTGTAGGTCTCTGCGATGGCGGCCATCCCACGCAACTGTTCGATCAGCGTGTACTCCCCGACCATCAGGCTGAACGGGTACTCCGAGGCGGGGTTGTAGCCCGCGCCATGCTCGAAGTTCATCCACTTCGGGTTGGAGGCGATCGCGATGGGGTAGGCCAGCGTGTCCTCATACGGTGGCGGTCCCAGCGACTGCAGCTGCTCGACCCGGCCGTCCTGGCCTGCTGCTTGGGCGTCGGCCAGGCTCTCGGCGTACATCAGCTGGTCGGTCTCGAACGGGTCGACCATCTGACCGGTGCCGATGTAGGCGTGGTACTTGTCGGGTGCCCGTTGGGCGGCGAGTACCCCGATGATGGTGCCCCACGAGCTGCCCACCAGGTAGATCTTGTTCTGATCGAAACGCTCGCGTAGATAGTCGCTGACCTGAACGGTGTCGTCCACCATCTGATCCAGGGTCAGGGTTGAGGCCGGCTCGAGGGCGTGTAGGACTTGCCCGTACCGCGTTGGTCCCAGGTCGCGACCACGAAGTCCTTCTCCAACGCCGTCCCGGAGTTGCGGATGCGGCCGATCGCGGTGCCACCCGGCCCGCCCTCCAGGAACAGCAGCACCGGTGCGCCGCTGTCCTGACCGCGCAGCATGATGTCCTGGTCGTGGCCGCCGATCTCGACCTCGACCAGCTCGGTGACGCTGCCCGGCAACGGCTCGTCATCGGGCCCAGTGATCGCTTCGGTGGACGTTGGGCGCAGCAACGCCGCGCCCAACAGGGCCACCACCACCGTGCCGATCACCAGGACGATCCGGCCAGGCCAGGACGGCGGCCTGCGCAGGCCGCGCCATGCGGCCACTGCCAACCCCAGACCCACTGCGACGGTCAGCGGGAAGAGCATCACCAACGCGTCAACCCCGCGACCTGCCAGAAATGCCAGCACGCCATAGGCATCGCCCAGGCGCACCGCGTCCACGGTCGGCCCCTCGACCCGGGCGCGCGCCAGCTCGAACCCCGCCACGAAAAGAGCTGGCACTGCGGGCAGAGCCCATCGAGTGCGGGTCACCCACCCGGCGACGACCCCGACGATCACGGTCAGCACTAGCACGGTCACCGCTTGCGCCGAGGTCACCGGGCCGCGGGGAAGCCACCAGCCAATCATCGCGCCCGCTACAGCGACACCGATCAAGGACATCCAGAACACCAGACCCACGGCCCGACGTCCTCTAGAGTCGCTCGGTCGGCTGCCCCGGCGCGATGTGGCCGACGACGTGGGTGTCGAGGTGGTCATGGTGTGTTCCTTTGAGGTGCGTTCGTGGTGCGGGTATCCCGTTGCGCGGGCGGGGAGTCGGCGGGCGTGTCCATGGGCTGGACGTGCTTGAGGAAGACCGCCAAGACCGCCGCGCCGATCACCGTGATGACAGCGAAGGCCGGCACTGCGCTCAGGGAGACAACTGTGGACGTCGGGTCAGCTTGGTGCCCGAACCACTGATCGGTCGCCACGGTGAGGCCCTCCAGCACCCACATGGTCAGCCCACCGCCGACCAGGAGATAACCCTCCGGGCGTCGCTGCCGCAACCAGACCCCGGCCACCGCGAGCAGTGGCAGCCAGAAGGCCAGGTCCTGCACGTATGTCGGCACCGTGGTCAGCCCGGTGCCGGCCACCAACACCGCGGCGTCACCGTCGAGCAGGGCAGGGATGATGCGCCCCAGCCAGGCCAGCGCGTTCAGCACGACCACGACCCAGACGTAAGCGGCCAGACCCCGAGTCGGCATACTGCCGGAACACCACTGCTGAACGGGTAGGCGCCGGGCGCTTTCAAAAAGCGCGATGCCTGCGGCGATCGACAACCCCAAGGTGGCGATGTTGGCCAGGAATAGGGCGTTCACCGGGGTGGCGAAGGTCAGCATCACCGCGTTGTAGACCAAGTACAACACCGTCCCGAACCACACGAACACCGCCCGGGCAGAGCCACGCCGGGCTAGCTGCATAGCCACCACGAGGGTCGGCACCCCGAGGAGGAGCATCACTGCGGCGGTGCCACGGGCCGACCCGGTCATCGCCGGCTCGCCGCGGAGCACATCGGGAACGAAGAGCGTCACTGCCGCAGTGAGGCCTGCAACTACCGCCAACGCAGTGGCGAGTCGGTAGCTAACCTGCCGCAGTCTGCTTCGTGGGCTTGCGAGTGGGGTAGTCCTGGCTCGGGCGATCATGCGGGCGTACACGGCACTCTTCCTTCGTGGTGTTTAGCGGGTGAGTTGGCGCTTCGACTCATCGGGTGTTGCTGTCTGGGGTTCTTCGGTTGGTGGCGGTGGGGTGGGTGGGGTTGGTGGCTCGGTGCCGCCTTGGTCGAGGCGGAATGGTGGGTAGCTGTCGGTCATCAGGGCGGCGTAGGCGATGACGCGGTAGAGCCACCGGTTGAGCCCGATGATCAGGTCGAACAGTGCTCGGGGGTAGGCCCCGGTGAACAGCATGATGATGGCGGCGATCAGGACGAGCAGTCCGAGTACTCCGCCGCCACCGGTCGGGTCGAGGTTTACTGGGCGGTTATCGACCCAGTCCCAGCGCACCGAGCCCAGCAGTAGGCCGAGGATCAGGTAGTGCGGGATGGCCAGCAGCCACCACTTGATCAGGACTAGTGCCCGGGACAGCCGTGGTGGGTAGGTGATGTCCAGTTGGGCCGGGTCGCCTGGTTGGGCGTGCAGGGTGAATGGTGGGTAGTGGTCGGTGCCGAGACCGCCGGTGGAGGCGTAGTAGGACACTCGCCAGGACCACCGCAGGACTCCGGTGTTGAAGTCGAAGATGCTCCTGGGGTAGGTGCCGGTGAACAGGATCGCGAAGCCGGCGGCCACGGTCAGGACCAGAAAGGCGATCCAGAGGAAGAACAGGACGATGACGTGCGGGATCGCCAGGAACCATTTCACCAGCCACAACCACCGGGACAGCGTCGGATCCAAGGTGGAGCTGAGTTGTACCGGATGAGCCCTATCGGGAGGGTTTGCGTGCTGTCCGGCCTCACCTCTGGCCAGGGCCGGCGACCTGCGGGGACGGGGACCGGACACACCTATGACGATCAGAGTGACGGCGAGGGCCAACAGCGCGAGCCCCACCACCAGCATGACCACCAAGATCTGTGAAAGGATCCCGGCACGAATATCCACCCGGGTCTGAGCGGAGATCCCAGGCGAGCCGTCCGCGTTCATCACCACGGCCGACCAGCGTCCCGACGTGGCAGACCACGTCAGTGCCTGAGTCCCGGTGCCGGACGATTGCACCTCCCAGAATCCCCGCTGACCCGGTGCGGTGATCGTGGTTTCTCCATTCCGGCGCTGCAGGACCGGGTCTTGGCCATCGGTCCACTCGGTGATTCGGTCGTGGGCGGAGCCCGCCAAGTAGGCCGAGACATCGCTACTCGGGCCGACTCCGACAAACACAGGTCGGGTTTGATCCAGGTTGGTGACCTGCACGCGGACATCGGCGTCCAGCAGTTCCATGACCCAGTGCGGGGTAGCTGAATCGACGTTCAGGGCCACGTCCGATGCGGTGACGGCGAGAGTCGAACTCTGTATCGTCCCCTCGGCAACCTCCAAGTAGCCATCGTCGTCACGAGCCAGCACGAGCACCGTGACAAGCGTCCCCGCAGCGCCCAGTACGGCCAACGCTGGCAGGCCCACCAAGATCCCGACGACCAGCGCTACGATGCGTTCAGGTTTCACGGCCACCCTCCTTGCGTCTCTTTCTCTTGACCACCAGAATCCCGGCAGACCACGAGGAACAGAAGGGCCGAAAGACCCTCGAGTTACGTGGTATGCGGCTCCCCGCCGTTGCCGCGATGCTCGCTCGCGAATCGACCCTCATGGACCATCACATCGGCCACGGGCCGGCGCGGTGTCCAAGCCCTAACGAGGGGGAGGCCAAGGGGAAGGACCACCTGGGGCGCGGCGTCCATGGCCAGGGAGTCCCTGCAGTCGCTACCGGAGCGGAGGCACCTGGCATGGCTGGTTGGAGTAGCCCGCCAGCAGCCCGTGAACCGCGGCGACGAGAAGCGCATGTTGCAGAGCCTGACCGGTGGTCAGCCAGGCGTGCTTGGCGTCGTCGCTGCTGGCCAGGACACCCACCAACGGTGCGTCGCGCAGGAGTGCTTCGTCCTTGCGGGCGGTCGTGCGCCTCAGATTGAGGTGCGAGACGATGAACCGCGTCGGCACCTGGGCAAGGGAGGACACCACCAAACCGTCACCGCTGTTCCGCGGGCGACGCCAGCTCACGCCGCCAGGCCCGGTCCGCGAACTGAACCCTGTCACCTTCGGCGACCAGCTGGGCCAAGACATCCCGCTCGGGCCCCGGCTGGAGCCAAAGCAGCCCGACGTGGTGTGCGGCAGACGCTGCGTCCAGGGCTTGCGCGCCGCAACTGATCGTCAACTCGCGACCGGCAGTTTCATTCACCGGCAAGGCCCGGGGCTGATCTGCATACAGGTCGGATGACCTCCTCTCTTCAGTGAAACCGCCACGGCTGTGTGCTGTGTGAGGAGGGGGCACGAACCGCGGCCGCGATCAACTGCTCGCTGCCCGAAGGGCCTGAAGGGTGCATGTGGCTCCTCTTTCGTGAGTGATCAGCATCATCATGATCTCGCCGATCACCGGGTGGTGGGGCCATAGGGCCCCTGAGGGCGTCGGGGTCGGTCCCGCCCCAACGCTGAGCGGGTCCCGTCTATCGACTGGCCACGACCAACCCCGCCTGCCAGCCGGGAGCACGTCCGCCAATCGGCGGCGCAATCTCGTCGCAGTCATGACCGCTGCGAGCCAAGAGCTAGGAGATGACCAAGTTGGAGTTCCACATCTCACCTGCCGACAGCTCGTCCCGCCCCCAGCGTCAACCCGTACAAGTCAACACTGCCAGCGGTGGTCATGACCTGGCCCTAACGTGCTCTGCTCAGATTCATCCACCCGAACCGAACTCTCTAGCGGTGTAACGCCGGGAGCGGAACAGGCTCCGTCTGCTGAGCAGGTAGCACCTACGACACATCCGACGACGCTGAAGATGTGGTTCACATTGATCGCTGGCTCCCATGCATGACTGTCCTTGACGATGAAGGCACCAGCGGGTCGACCCGACATGCCGAACCCACCACCTTCGCGTCTTGATCTGGTGTTTCTCGCCTCCGCCTCCGCCTCCGCCTCCGCCCACTGTGACACAAGCAGCGGCGATGACCGTGAGCCCGCCTTTTTCATATC
Organism: Ornithinimicrobium sp.; assembly: GCA_049649785.1. Taxonomy (GTDB): domain Bacteria; phylum Actinomycetota; class Actinomycetes; order Actinomycetales; family Dermatophilaceae; genus Ornithinicoccus. Next base: position 24,783 of record JBARZG010000088.1, read on the forward strand.
GTTTGGCGAAGACTCGCCGAACCATTGATGGCGCTTTCCAGGATGTCGGTGACGCTCATGATTCCTCCTTCGAGGGTGGCGCTTTCGGCACCCGCAAACCGAACGCTATCGGGGCAAGCTTGACCCGCCATAGGGCCAAAGGACCTGGAACGGCACCTCGGTCGCACCGACCGCGCCACCGAACTACGCGTGGGCACGTGCGTGTGGATCGGGGCATGATTCCGACGGCGATAAAGTGCAAATATGGTTGCGGACAGCGTGCTCGACTGGCTCTTGACCCGCGACGTGTCCGTGCAGTTCCAGGCAACTCGGGATGTGTTGGGAACCGAGGTGGAGTCGCTGCGCTCACGAATCGCCACTGAAGGCGAGGGCGCCGCCATCCTGGCGGCGCGCGGTCCGGACGGCCATTGGGGCCGCGGCTTCTACTTGCCTTATTGGACCTCGACTCACTACACGTTGCTGGAATTGCGTGAGCTTGGACTTGCCAGTGACAACCCACGTGCTCGCGAAGCCGTGGACATGATCCTGAAGAATCAGAAATCGCGGGACGGCGGACTCGACCCCAACCCCCGCGCACGTCACAGCGACGTATGCATCAACGGTATGGCGTTGAACTACTGCTCCTACTTCGGTGCCGGGACTGCCTCCCTGGAGAGCGTGGCGGACATGATCCTGGCCCAGCACATGTCCGATGGAGGATTCAACTGCAGCTCCAACCGGGCAGGTGCCCGGCACTCCTCGGTGCATACGACCCTTTCGGTCTTCGAGGGAATAACGTCGTACCGGCGGGCGGGCCACCTTCACCGCCTCGACGATCTGCTGGAGGCCCGCAACAGCAGCCTGGACTTCCTGCTCCGGCACCGGCTCTACCGCAGCGAGCGCACTGGCGAAGCGATCCGACCCGAGTTCACCGAACTGCACCACCCGGCTCGCTGGCGCTATGACATCTTGCGTTGCCTGGATGCCCTCGCCGACGCCCGCGTTGCGCATGACGATCGGATGGATGATGCAATCGAGGTGATCCGCAGCCGGCGGAGAAGTGATGGGCGGTGGCCTGCCGCTAGGGGCTACCGGGGCGAGACCCACGTGAGATATCCGCGTGCCGGCACCCCTAACGGTTGGGTGACCCTTCGCGCCCTGCGCGTGCTGGCCACGTACGGTCGCTAAGGCCTACCTCAACGAGGCCCCGTGTCGGCCCGCGCTAGCCAGCCCATTCGTCTCCACAAGGTAGCCAGAGTGACTGGTGGTTTGCGTAGGCTTCAATGGTTGAGTCGTGCACAGTGGTGTACGACGGAACCGGTGAGCGTGTCCTGCACAGCACGGTTGGACGTCGAACCTCTGTCAACTAACGCTGATCGTGGCGCGAGCAATGTGAGTGGATGATGGCAACTGGGCATCGGGTGCTGTGAATAAGGTTTCGGCCCACCGAACCGAGCATGAGGCTGGCCATATCACCGCCACCCCGAGCACCCACAACGACAAGTCCAGCCTCCTCCGACTCCGTTGTCAGCACCCGGGAGGGGCGTCCTTCGGTCACGACGTCGCGAACATCCACATCGGCATACTCCTCTTTGATGCTCTGCGCTGCCTTCTGTACGTGCTGGGCCGCGTTCGCCCGGGCAGCAGCATAGATCTCCTGCCGTAGCGCGTCATCGATGATGTAGTAGCGGCTCCACTCATCGGCGGGCGGCTTCTCCCAGGCACCGACCATCTTGAGGACTGCTCCACGGCTGGCCGCTGTCTCGGCGGCTGCGCGCGCTGCGTGCGTGCTGCCCTCAGAGCCATCTACCCCGACGACGACCGCATGCTCGGCGTCCGCGACCACATCGCAGCCCGGTGGAACCACGACGACGGAACACTCCGCGTGAGCGGTCACGGCAAACTGGACGGTGCCAAGCAGTGCCTCGGCTAACCGGGAGCGACCGCGACCTCCCACCACCAGCAACGAGGCTTTAACCGATGCCCCCGTCAACGCGGCCGCAGCCCCGACGATCGTGGTCTTGCTCGAGACCGACACTCCCGGGGCTGCCTTACGGGCTCGTGCAATGCCGCCCGCGACGATGGCATCCGCCATCTCTTGCGGGTAGTTGCCGTGGCGCCCGGTCGCTACTTTGGGTCGATAGAGCCCCGACATGTCTATTGCGAACAAGATGACGAGGTCGCGGTGGCGGTGAGCTGCTTCCCTCGCTGCCCAGTCAAGCGCCCAATCCGCATCGGGCGAACCGTCATACCCCACCACGACAGGACCGTCGCTTTTGGCCATGACCACTTCTCCTTGCTCTTGGCTTGGTGCCCTATGGTGATGTCGGGCACGGACCAATTTCGCAGCGAGCCATTGCAGTAAACCAGGGCCGAAGGTCCCGGCCTCCACGGGCCACTTCTCGCGGTCGCCTGAGAGGGTCCGGAATCTGCGGAGCGATCAACCGTCCTGTGCGGTGACAACGGCAACCGGGCAGCGTGAGTCGTGCAACACTCGGTGCGTCACCGAGCCCAACAGCTTGCCCACGAAGCCGCCACGACCACGACGACCCATCACCAGCAGATCTGCCCGGGCGCTGTACTCGATCAGTACCCGAGTGCTCGGCGCTCGTTCGATCACTGCCTCGACTTCCACGTCGGGGTAGGCTGCGCGAGCTCCGACCAGTGCCGCTACGACCCGCCTGCGTTGTCGTTCCTCGATCGCCTTCCACTCAGGGCTGTTCGGTTCGGTGACGACGTATCCCTCAACGACCTCGACATACCACGAGGATAGGGCGATGACCCTCGCTGAGCGGGCTGCTGCCTCGGCGAATGCCACAGTGGCCGCTTGTTCGCTGTCGGGGCTGCCGTCCACCGCTACGACTATCAGCCCGGTGAGGTCCGAGGTGGACACGTCCGGACTCACCACAACCACCGGGCAACGGGCATACATCGCCGTCGCGAGGGAGGTGGAGCCGAGGATGACCTGCTCCAGCGTGCCCTTGCGGCCGGTCCCCACGACCACCACAAGCGCAGTGTCTTGATGAGCCAGCAGCACATTCGAGGCGGTTCCCACGGTGTCCTCGACGTCGACGGTCAGGGTTGGGTGATCCTGGAGCATCCTCGCAGCGCCCTCTTCGGCGATTCGAGGGGCCGACCCACGCCGGCGCAGCGTCGATAGCACTCCTGGGGCGGAAGCAGGCCGCTCGTCTTCGATGGCACCCAGCGCAAAAACCTCAGCCGCATGCACCAACAAGAGTGGTGCCTGGTGCAGTTCAGCGGCCCGAGCTGCCCACTCACGGGCCGCACTGTCCGTGCCCGACCCGTCGACGCCGACGACGACCGGCCCGACGGATCCTTGATGTGTCGTGGCCTCATCCGATGCATCGCTGGCTTCCATTCGCCCAGTGTGGCGGCTGCCCCACATGTTCGCCAGGCCGAAAGACCCTACCGAAGGCCTACCCTGCGGCGTAGACCTGATGGTGGCGGAAGGAGCCAGATGATGAGTACTGAAGAGCAGCGTCGCCGCATCGTGGTCGGCATCGACGGGTCCGAGTGCAGCGTTGCAGCCCTGCAATGGGGCGTGGACCAGGCTCGGCTGGTCGGCGCAGAAGTGCATGCTGTGATGGCGTGGACCGTGCCGATCTCGATCTACCTGACACCGGTCTATCGAGAAGAGGACTATGAGCGCGATGCAGAACGCTTGATGGACCGGGTCCTAGCCAGTATGGCCGACCATACTGACGGTGTCATCGTCCGCAAGCACATGGTCGCAAAATCTGCCGGCCTAGCGCTCGGTCGGGCAGCCGAAGGCGCAGACATGCTCGTCGTTGGTAGCCACGGGAGCGGGTTCCTCCAGGGCATGCACATGGGGTCGGTGGCCAATTACTGCGCCCACCACGCGCCATGCCCGGTGCTGATTTATCGGGGGTGAGGACCAAAGCCCCTGGTCCTGTTGCTCCGGTACTGCTGGCATGGGGTGAGAAGGTCACACCGATGACGGGTGGCCCCAGCAGTACACGAAGGGAACTCGCATGGAAACTGAGGGAACGGCATCAGTAGTCGTGGGGGTGGATGGCACCGCTGGAAGCCTGGGCGCCCTCCGGTATGCCGCTGAGCAGGCTCGCATTCACCAGTGTGGACTGTTGATCGTGCACGTCGGCTTGCGATACGACCCGACGCTTAGCGTTCTGCCGCAGATCTCACACCACATCGACGTCGCTGGACGGGCGATCTTGGCTCAGACAGCCAAGGAGGTCGAGCGTTACGCTCCGGGCGTGGAGGTCACCACGCTGCTACGTCAAGGGTCCCGGATTACTGAGCTTGTGGAGTGCGCGGCACCGGAACGGTTGCTGGTCCTTGGTCGGGAAACGCAGCATGGCCTCGAGCGACTGATCTTCGGGACGACCGCGGCCGTCGCGGCCCGGACAAGCGTGCCCACCACCATCGTTCCCAGTGACTGGGAGATCCCGTCCCAGATGGGTTCGGTCGTGGTCGGGATGCGCCAGGCGGAAGCTTCGGAAGTCCTTTTCGGAGCAGCGTTTGAGATTGCTGCTCACCACGAGGTCGATGTCGTGGTCGTGTATGCCTCGAAGGTACCGGATGCCTACCTCGATTTGATCGAAAGTTGCCGTCGTGGTTTCGAGTGGAAGGCTGCTGGCCACGAGCTCGTCGACTCTGGGGTCGCCGAATGGCGGGACCGGTATCCGCAGGTCCCGGTGACCGTGCGGGTGGTTGAGGATTGGCCCAGCGAAGCCCTCCTGAGCGCAGGAGACTCAGCTGGCCTGATCGTGCTTTTTCGGCAATCGAGCCATCAGGGCCTGGGAGCGCACTTAGGCAGCACGGCGCGGGTGCTGATCGGGTCCGCGCGTTGTCCGGTTCATATTCTGCCGACCCCGACGACCGAGAAGTCATCGTCGAGCCTGGAACTGGAACGTCCTGGCGATATGCTCCCGTCGTAGGCGCCATCGAATGTAAGAGCTCACGAGAAGTTACGAGAGGCAGGAACCGCGATGCGGCCAATAGTGGTGGGGCTGGACCCCGCTGACCCGTGCTCCGAGGCGCTGAATTGGGCACTGACTGAGGCCCGACTCCGCGGGTTGCCGGTGGACCTTCGACTGGCTCGCGGTGTGCCGGTATCGGCGGCATACGACGTACCTTTGGACGCGCTGATGCCGGAGCCCTTCGCTCAAGAGGTTCTCCAGGCAGCAGCCGCTCACGCGGCGAGGCGAGAGCCAACCGTGCAGGTGCGTACGCACCTGAACAATGGCAGCGCCGGGGCAGTCCTGGTGGCCGCATCGATGGAAGCCGAGTGCGTAGTCGTGGGCCGCCAGAGCCACAGTCGTATTGCGGAAACTGTCGTTGGGTCAACCTCGGCGCAGGTAGCGGCTCATGCGCTATGCCCCGTTGCAGTAGTCGACAACCAGGCGAGGCCGCGCCGCAACGGGCCGGTTGTGGTCGGCGTCGATGGATCATCAGCGAACCAAAAGGCGATCAGTTATGCCTTTGGGCAGGCGCAACGTCGAGGCGTGCCCCTGGTCGGGATGTATGCCTGGCGACTAGACCTACCCGAGAAGGTGACCTTGCCGTGGGTAGGTAAAGAGAGCCTGCGCAAGCTGGTCCAGGCGCAGAGGCGCATTCTGTATGAATCGCTAGCTGGGCGTTCACAGGAGTATCCGGACGTTGAGGTCCGCCATGTCGTCTCTCGACAATTGCCAGTTAATCGATTGGAAGTTGCAGCGCGATCGGCCAGCATGCTTGTCGTCGGCAGCCGTGGCTTGGGTGGATTTCACGGCCTGCTGCTTGGGTCGGTCAGCCGCGGCCTTTTGTATCGTCCGAGACTGTGCCCCGTGGTGGTCGTTCCCACCAGAGATCAGCCATCGCCGTGACATCACTTATCTCATATCGATAAGGCCTGAACATCCGTACCAGGTGGACCGTGCCTGGCACGCGTCGGTGTCGACCTACCGCCACCAGCAAGAGCTCGCCCTGGAAAGGTCGATGACCTCGACCTGCCGGATGACGTGCGCGATGCGGTGCGCACCGTGCCCAGCGACAACGTCGATTACCTAAGTCAGTGCCTGGAGACCAAGGCCTTCGATGTGTCTGGCTGCGCGAAGTACGCCCAGGGGCTGAAGCCGCAGATCGAGGCCTCCATCGCCTACTGCGCAAACACCCAGGTCGCGCACCGGATGGCCGTGCTGGATGAGTGGAAGCAACTTCTCGGTGAGGACTGGGACAAGACCTACGAGGTCACCAACTCGCTCTACGTCAGGCGCACCAACAACATCATGTTCACGTTCATGGCCCAGTATTTCGGCAAGCGGTTCGTCTCCCGGCTGACGCGCAGACCTGGCTGACCTCCGAGGGTCGGGCCGAGGAGATCGAGCGAGGGACTCACCTACTGGCCGGCGACCAGGCGATCTCCATCATTGAGGAGGCCGAAACGCCGGCTGAGCCCTCGAGCACGGAAGTCATCCTGAGCCGGGTCGAGGCGGGGACGCGAACGCCTTCGGGGCTTGGCACGCCGAGATCGCCGAGGCACAGTCGAGTTGGCCGGGGTATCTCGGAGCGACCCTGCAGGCGCCGTCGAGGGGGTGCAGGATCAGTGGGTGACCGTCGTCACGTTCGATTCCGCTGCCCACTTGCATGCCTGGCGGAGGTCCGAGCAACGAGCCGACCTGATCTCGCAGAGCAAGGGCTTCGCGCACGACAGCGGGACCTGCGTCATCGAGTCCGGCTTCGAGGGTTGGTTCGATCTGCAGCGTTCGCCGGATGCGAAGCCCCCACCGCCGTGGAAATTCAACTACCTCATCTTGGTCGGTCTGTACCCAATCGTGATGATCGAGATCCTCTACCTCAACAACAAGCTGTTGTGGATGAACGTCGCCTTCAGCAACCTGATCGGCAACATCCTGAGCAAGTCGATGCGATGGTGGCTCCAACCTGGGTCGAACGCGTCGCGCTGGACCGACCTCACGGGCGCCTTGGTGATGATCGCTGTCCTCGGCGTGCTCGTCGCGTTGTTCTACGTCTTGGCGCTCGCTTTCGGCTTCTCGTCCGAGGTGACAAACCTATGAGCATGCTGCATGAGTTGAGGCCGTATCCCAGACGAACGGGCGAAGCATGATCTGGCTCCTGATACCCCTGCTCACCGTGGTTGTGGGCGGGTTGTGGTCCTCCCCGTTGGGACTACGGGTGGGCAGCTGGGGCGGGTCCAGCGACGAGGACCAACCTGGCGGTTAACCCTGTGCCACAGTCGTGACCAGGCTCGATGCGAGCATGGAAGATAGAGACAGGACCGTGGGTTAGCACAGCCTGCGCTTGCTAGCGCGTCGCCACCCCTCTTCGTATCTTTCTCGGTATGGACCATGCATCGCTCTCCCACAGCGATCAACACTCCGTACCTCAGCACTTCGGGGGCGAGGAGGGTGCGGCTGCGGTGCTGGGCGCGCTGGCAAGCGCAGCCAGTCATAATCACGAGCGTGAAGTCCTCCAGGAGTTGACGACGTCAGCGCTGGCTAACGTGCAGATCTTGCCAGGTGCTACGGCACCCTCAGATGTGGCAGCAGCCCTGGGGAGGTCATTAGCGGCCCGACACCGTCTGATGGCCAGATCCGCTCAGCGGGCGTTCGTTCCCGTGCTCATCGCCTTCGCTGCCGAGCAGGTGCGAGTCGCTGCAAGCATCTCAGCAGACCTCCCTCAGCCGGTTGCGGCCTCGATCCGCCTGCGTGCCGAAGTTCTGCGCGGCTTGGCAGCGACCAGCCGGCAACGCTACTCCGGCAACTTCCGCGCGGCCGTGTTCGGAGCCAACGACGGATTGGTGTCCAACCTGGCGCTGGTGGTCGGGATGAGCGCGACGGGGGTCTCGGCGAGCATCGTCTTGGCGGCTGGGCTGGCCGGTCTCCTGGCCGGTGCCCTGTCGATGGCTGCCGGTGAGTACATCTCGGTGCGATCGGCTCGTGAGCTCCTGCACGGGTCGCGGCTGAACGCCGAGGCTGTGAGCGCGCTTGCCAGCCAGGGTGCCCATCGGGAGCACATCGCGCTGATCTACCGGGCCCGCGGGATGCGCCACGAGCAAGCCGTGGCTGAGGCCGAGACGCTCGACAGCACCGGCCAGGCGCCAGCCGGCGCCGCGGCGTCGACCCCGGAGGAGTCGCAGGCCGACCAGGTGGTGGGAACCGCGTCAGGCGCAGCAATCTCAAGCTTCTTCTTCTTCGCCAGCGGCGCCCTGATCCCGATCTTGCCCTACCTCTTCGGCCTGCCTGCCACCGCCGCGATGCTCCTGGCAGTCGTGCTGGTCGGGGCTGCCCTCCTCGCGACCGGGGCCACCGTCGGGTTGTTGTCCGGAGCCTCGCCCATGCGCAAAGCGCTGCGCCAGTTGACCATCGGGTATGGCGCTGCAGCCGCGACCTATCTGCTCGGCTTGGTCTTCGGCGCCGTCGGCTGAGGTTCGCTGGTTCCAAGACCAGGAGCACGACTCGGCTGGGTCACACCTCGACCGGACCGGCCCCGCGCAGATCCAGCACGTCGGCACCACCCTCGGCGCCGAAGTTGCCGACGTGCCCGAGATACATAGCGCGGCCGGCGCTGTTCAGCAGGCCGTCGTGGATGGGGATGACACGCGGTGCCGCGATGCGTCGCACGAAGGCCACCGTGTCGGCCACCCGAGCCCACGGGGCGTTGATCGGGACGCACAAGATGTCGACCGTGCTGAGCAGTTCGTGCTCGGCGTCCAACGCATCGCCGGGGTGGAACACAGTCGGCTGACCGGATGCGCTGATCACCAACCCGAGATTGTCAGGGCGCGGAACGTAGTCGTGGATTAGTGCATGACGCTCACCGACCGGCAGCACAGTGGCATCGCCGAACGGCAACTCCTGCCCGGAGACCATCCGGGACGCGTACGGCTCCAACTGCGGTTCCTCATGGATCAAGCGATCGGCAGCTTGGCTCTCCAACCACAGCTGCGCGTTTGGATTGTTCCGGCGAAGCCGTGGTATCGCCGCAGGGTCGAGATGATCCGGATGCGTATGGGTGACCAAAATTCCATCCAGGTCGCGGACGCCTTCGACGTCGGAGAACGTCCCCGGGTCAATCAGCAGACGTGTGCCCGCACTATCGATGAGCAAACAGGAATGACCGAGATGAGAGATCTTCATACCTCCACCGTAGGTCGCAGGCCTACCTCTGCGCCACGAACGCCGTACGATTGCCGCTCGTGGAGTTCCTGAACGGCCTGATGCCGACGCACGACCTGACCTACAGCGACGTCTTCATGGTGCCCTCACGCTCGGGGGTCACCTCACGGATGGACGTGGACCTGCGCACCACAGACGGCAGCGGAACCACGATCCCGTTGGTCGTGGCCAATATGACCGCCGTGTCCGGGCGCCGGATGGCTGAAACCGTGGCCCGCCGCGGCGGCATCGCGATCCTGCCGCAGGACATCCCGCTCGACCGGGTCCAGGCCAGCGTGGCAAGTGTGAAGTCGGCGCACCCGGTCTACGAAACTCCCATCACCATTGAGCCGGACGCGCCGATCAGCGACCTGTTGGCGGTGATCGGCAAACGCAGCCACGCGAGCGCCGTGGTGGTCGCCGGCACCGAGGCGCTCGGCGTGATCACCGAGCGAGACTGCGCGGGGGTGGACCGGTTTGCGCAGGTCAAGGATGTGATGAGCGAGCCCGAAGTGGTGATTTCACCAAATAGTGACGGACGTCAGGCCTACCAGCAGATGGTGGCCGGGCACGTCGACTTTGCTCCGGTGCTCGATGGACACGATCTGCTCGGAGTGGTGACCAGTAGAGGGCTGGTCCGCTCGGCCATCTACGACCCTGCCGTTGACGACTCGGGTGCGCTGCGGGTCGGGGCGGCCGTCGGGATCAACGGAGACGTCGCCGCGCGGGCCTACGCGTTGCTGGCTGCCGGAGTAGACGTCTTGGTGGTCGATACCGCGCATGGTCACCAGGACAAAATGATCGAGCTTCTCCCCTCGGTCGTGGAGGAGCGTGATGCCCAGGCCCGGACCACCGGGGTAGTCGTGCCTATCGCCGCGGGCAACGTCGTTTCGGCTGCGGGTGCGGCCGATCTGGCCGCCGCCGGCGCCGACATCATCAAGGTCGGCGTGGGACCGGGGGCGATGTGCACGACCCGGATGATGACCGGCGTCGGCCGCCCACAGTTCTCCGCGGTGCTGGAGTGTGCGCGCGCTGCCCGAGAGTGCGGCGCCACCGTGTGGGCAGATGGGGGAGTGAAGCATCCACGCGATGTCGCTTTGGCTCTGGCGGCCGGGGCAGGGTCGGTCATGGTGGGTTCGTGGTTCGCTGGCACCCACGAATCGCCGGGTGACCTGATGCGCGATAACGACGGTCTGCTCTACAAGGAAAGCTTCGGTATGGCCTCGGCTAGGGCTGTTCGTCAGCGCACCCAGCAGCTGTCGGCCTTCGACCGGGCGCGCTCGGCGCTGTTCGAGGAGGGCATATCTTCCTCGAAGATGTACCTGGCTCCTGGGCGCAGCGGGGTCGAAGACTTGATCGACCAGATCTTCTCCGGTGTCCGCAGCGCGTGCACCTATGCGGGCGCATCCGATCTGGCGTCGTTCTACTCTCGGGCGGTGGTCGGCATTCAGGGTGCGTCCGGATACGACGAAGGCAGGCCACGACACACATCCTGGTAGATCCGCGCAGGCGGTGGGGTTCGCTGTTGGCTAGTCTCGCATCTAGTCTGGGGCCGCACGTTGATTGTGGAGTTGCCAGCGCAAGTGGGTAGATCGTCGGAGGTCGGTCATGTCGTCACGTCATCGCAGTAGCGAGTCTGCTGGAATCGGCTGGAGAGCTATTGGCATCGTTATCGGGTTGGTTGTGGCTGTGGTAGTCGTCGTGGCCGTCGGGCTGAACCTGCAAAGCGGATCGGAGGATCCGCCGGAAGCCAGCGACAGCGAGGGTTCCGCCGTCAGCGGGCAGGACTCTGGCGATTCAGAGTGCACCGACGAGGAGACCGTCGAAGTATGGGCGGCCCCCGACGTCGAACTCGTCGTCACTGAGCTCGCCGGTGCCGCCACCGACTGCGGCACATACGACATCCGCGGGGTTGCATCGGAGCAGGCGCTGGCTGAGATGACAGCCGACGATTCCGAGATCCCCGACATGTGGATCCCCGACAACTCCGTCTGGACCGACCTGGCCAACTCTGCTGGGCTCCCGGTCGATACCGGCCCGATCCTTGCCACCTCACCGGTCGTGCTGGCAGCGCCACAAAGTTTCGCTTCTTTGGCCCGTCAGACCTTCAATCTGCCCGAGCAGCCCTCATGGGCCGAGTTGGTGGCGCTTCCCGGCCTGCCTGTGGTGGTTGGAGAGCCCACTCGCGATGCCGCAACCTTGTCATTGCTCACGACCGCCAGCGCCTCGCTTGAGGATGAGGCAACCAGAGATGCGCTCTTGGTCGCGGTGGCGCAACAAGGCGGCGCCGGCGATCCGTTGGATTTTGTCAAGAATGGTCAAGATGCCTTCGTCCCGACGACAGAGCAGGCGCTGGTTGAAGCCGGAGCGGACCTGGACGTTGCGGTCCTGACCCCCGCGGAAGGCATCGGGGAGCTGAACTTCCACCTGGTCACGCTGGGCGAACCGGGCCAGGCCGCTGAGGATTTGGAAGCGGCCCTCGTGAGTTCGGACGCTGCGCAGGTCTGGCGAGATGCCGGATTGAGGCCCGGTGGTGAAGAGGAGGCGCTTGGCGTGAGTGGAGTCGCTGATGCCTCGCCCAACCAGGTCGAGGTCAGCGGTGAACAGGCCACGGCCCTTTTGAAGCAATGGGAGGTCAGCGCACCTACGGTGCGAATCGTCGCCTTGGTCGACATCTCTGGATCGATGGACACAGACGTGGGAGGGGGCCGGAGTCGGGTGCAGATCACAGCCGACGCCGCGAGCGCGGCGATGGACTCCTTGGCGCCTCGCAGCCAAGTAGGTGTTCGATGGTTCTCTACCGGTCTGGGTCCCCACGGACGCGACTGGATCGAGAAAGCGCCGATCAGAGCGTTGAATGACGAAGTAGACGGGGATACTCACCGCGACGTGATACGGACTATCATCGACGGCCTGAACGAAGACGCCACCACGGGAGACACCGGGCTCTACGACTCCTTGGCCGATGCCTACCGAGACCTCGTCGCTGACTACGACCCGGACTTTCGCAGTTCAGTCGTGGTGCTGACCGACGGGACCAATGATGACCCCGAGGGCGGCCTCAGCGAGGAGCAACTGCTCGCCGACCTGAACCAGATGCAAGACGACGAGCGCCCGGTGGAGGTGCTCATGCTCGGGATGGGTCCGAACGTGGACGAAGCGCCGATGCGGAGGATCGTGGAGGCGACGGGCGGCCGGTATGCATCGGTCGACGACGCCGAAGACATGGCACCCGTCCTGGTCGATCTGATCGCGAATAGGCCGCAGACCTAAACGAGTGTTCGGTCAGCGACCTCTGGTCGGGGCTGCGGGTTAGCGGTGCTGCGGTTAGCGGTGGTGGCTTGCCAACCAGGCCGCGCCGACGATGCCGGCGTCGTTCTCCAATTGGGCCGCCACGATCGGTGCCCTCAAGTGCAGCATTGGTAGGTACTTCTCGGACTTTTTCGACACCCCGCCGCCGACAATGATCAGATCCGGCCACAGCAGATCCTCGATGTGCCCGAAGTAGGCCTGCAGTCTCTCGGCCCAATCCTCCCAGGACAAATCATCGTCCTTGCGCACGCTGTTTGCGGCCCAGGTCTCGACGTCGAGATGCTCACCGAGGTCCAAGTGCCCTAGCTCAGTGTTCGGGATCAGCTCCCCGCCCAGGAACATCGCCGTGCCGATCCCGGTCCCGAGCGTGGCGATGAAGACAGTGCCCTCATTGCCACGCCCTGCTCCGTAGTGCATCTCCGCAGCACCGGCGGCATCCGCGTCGTTGACCACGATCACCGGCCGGCCAATGGCATTGCTGAAGAGTGCTTCGGCCTCCGCTCCAATCCAGGAGGGGTCGATGTTCGCCGCGCTGCGCACGGTGCCGTGATGCACCACGGCAGGGATCGTGATGCCTACCGGCGCCTTCTTCGACACGTCGGAAGAGAAGCCTTCGACGATCTGCGCCACCACCTCTGCGACATTCTCCGGTGTCGACTCCGAGGGAGTGTCGATCCGCTCACGATCCGTCGCGAACTCGCCGGCCTCCAGATCTACCGGCGCACCCTTGATCCCGCTTCCGCCGATGTCGATGCCGAGTACATAGTCCTTGGACATATCCGCTCCTGAAGTTGAGTTGTCGGTCCGGGCATTCTGTGGCTGCGTGATCGTGCTCAGCCGGACACATCATCAGGCTAGGGCAGTGTGAGAATCTCTGCACCGTCTCGGGTAATCAACAGCGTGTGCTCGAACTGCGCCGACCGATGCCCATCTGCTGTGACGATGGTCCACCCGTCATCCCATTCGTGCCAGTCGAGCGTGCCGAGGTTGAGCATTGGCTCGATCGTGAACGTCATTCCCTCCTCGATCAAAATGTCGTGTTCCGGCGCGTCGTAGTGCGGAACGACCAGGCCGGAGTGGAACGTCGGCCCGACGCCGTGGCCGGTGTAGTCACGCACCACCGCATATCCGAATCGGCGAGCGTAAGACTCGATCACACGGCCTATGACGTTGATCGCGCGCCCCGGTTTGGCCACCCGGATGGCCCGGTTCAGGGCCTCCTGGGTGCGCTCGATCAGTAGCCGTGATTCCTCATCCACCACCCCAACGCCGAAGGTCGCGCAGTTGTCGCCATGCACCCCGTGGATGTATGCAGTGATGTCGACCTTGCAGATGTCACCCTCTTGAAGCCGCCGGTCATCCGGTATGCCGTGGCAGATGACCTCGTTCACCGAAGTGCACAGCGACTTGGGGAAGCCTCGGTAACCCAGGGTCGAGGGGTAGGCGCCGTGGTCGAGCAGGAACTCATGGCCCACCCGGTCGATCTCGTCCGTGCTGACCCCGGGTGCGATGGCCTTGCCGCACTCGGCCAGGGCTTGGGCGGCGAGAGCGCCAGCGACGCGCATGGCCTCGATGGTCTCAGCGGTCTTGACCTCCGAACCGGTATACGGTGCGGGGGTTGGCCGACCGACATACTCCGGGCGGACAATCGCTGACGGCACGGGGCGGCGCGGGCTGATTCGCCCAGGACTGAGCGGGGCAGCGGCGGTCGGCATACGGTGGAGTCTAAAGGCCGGACACGGCCGAACAGGTCGGCAATCGGAGGTTGGCATGCAGTACTGGTTCAACGTGGAAACCAGTTCCGTTGAGGAACACGACGACCCGGAGCGCGCCCGGAGCTCGAACCTGCTCGGGCCTTATGAATCTCGCGAGGAGGCCCAGGGCGCGCTGGAGAAGGCGCAGGCGCGGAACGAGGCGTGGGATGCCGAAGACGAGGCCTGGGACCGGGGACCGCAACGCGGGGAAGGGCACAACGGCTAGGCGGTCAGGACCCGGCGTTCGCGGATGGCAACGCCAGCACCCCCTTCGTCGATGCTCCCGAAGGTCTGTCCACAGAAAAGGTCCGGGTGTGCGCGAGTTGTAGAATTGACTCATCGCTCATCTGGACCTTGTCAAGAGCGGTCACGAGATCGTGGTGACCGAGCGCGGTCGGCCAATCGCACGGTTGAGCCCACTGGGCTCGGAGGTCGATCGGATGGCCGACCTCGTGGAAGCGGGCATCGTGCGACTCCTGCGGTCGAGGGTGCGGCACCTCCCCATCGAACGAGTAACCCTTGTCGGTGGAAGCTCCCTGGACGAGGATGTCTCGGCGCAGCGGAGCACACGCAGGCGATGTCTACGTGATCGTTTACATGCGTGTATACTACTCTCATGTTGCGGGTTAGTGATGAGACTCGCGAGCGGGTACAGCGCCTCGCTCGCGAGGAGTTCGGGGGCGTCAGCGCTAACGACGCAATCCAGCGGCTGCTGGACGAGCATTGGGAGGCTGCGGCACTTGCGGCCGTGGAGCGGTACCGGGGAGATGATCCACAAGGCTGGGCCAACTACCTCGCCGAGGCTGAAGCCCTGTCGGCGGCGGACGCGCCGCTCACCGACGAGTGGTTGACCAAGTGAACAGTCCGCAGATCGATCCTGGCTCGGTGTGGTTCTGCGACTTCGACCCGGTACGCGGCCATGAGCAAGGCAAAGATCGACCCGCGGTCGTCGTCTCCTCCGAGTTCCACCTAAATCTCACCGGCCGGGCGCTGGTGACGGTATTGCCCCTCACCTCGGTACAACGGCCGGGTTGGCTGCACCGAGTTCGCGTCGGCGCCGGTGGCGGGTGGGTCATCACCGAGCAGGTGCGGACCCTGGCCGCGCAGCGCCTTCGCCGTCCCGCACCCGAGATCGCACTGTCCAATAACGAGTTGGACGAAGTGCAGCGGGTGCTCGGGCGGATGCTCTTCATCGCGAAGTGAAGAATTCCAGTCGCCCATACGCACCCAGCCCTGCAGCGCCGCTGAAGGATCGGCGATCGGGACAAAGCCCTCTCGAGGCTGGCAGCGCGGGTACGTTCATACCGTCAGTCCATGGGGCCAGGAGTCACACGCTAAGGACGACTTGGCGCAGCAAACCCACGATGTCCGCGGGTCTCTCCGTCCAGGGCAGATGGCCCGCAGGTTGATCGCAAACGGTGACTCAGCTATCGGGCGAGCCAGCGCGATACCCGCGATCGGGTCCGCGTAGTCGGTAGCCCACGACAGCGCCACACTGATCACATTGCCTCACGGGCGGACAAGGACGCCGGGGTCGGCTTCCGGTTCACGGTATGCAGTGCGCTCCGAGGCCTCGCTGACTGCGTTGAGAAGTTTGCGGCCATGAGTCAACTCGGCGTCGTTGTGGTCGGCACCGGCGACCTCGATCGCTTCGACTGCCTGGGCCGCCTTTGCGACTTCAATGCTCTGATGTGCCGGGACGATGCTGTCCTCGTTGCCATAGACCACCCACACCGGGGCCTCCACCCGTCGTACGAGCTCGGCTACGGGATAGTCGTCGCGTAGCAGCCACCCGAGCGGTACACCGTAGTTCGCCTGACCAGCGGCGGCCAGAGTGCTGAAGGGTGAACGCAACACCAGGGCCGCAGGTGGGTGATCCGTGGCCAGTTCGGTCGCTACTGCCGCTCCGAGGCTTTCACCCAGGTATATCAAGAGGCCCGGGTCCACGTCGGCCTCACCGACCAGGAACGACCGGGCGGCGCGGGCATCGAGAGCCAGACCATCTTGGGAGGGCGATCCGGGGTTGCCCCCGTAGCCGCGGTAGTCGACCAACAACACTCCGAGCCCCTGCTGCGCCAACCCGCTAGCGAGAGCGCTCCTATCTCCGCGGTTGCCGCCGTTGCCTGGCAGCACCAGCACGGTCGCCGCCTCGGGGGCGGGGGCCTCGACATACCGGGCCGTGAGTTCGAGCCCGTCACCAGTGGTCAGGCCGACGTCCCGGGCGCTGGGGAGCACGTCGCCTACCGGAGGCGGCGCAGCAGTGTCGGGGAAGTAGATGAGCGATCGCTGACCCCACCACACCCCGGCGGCTAGAGCGCCCACCACGACTAATGTGATCGTCAAGGCCACTATCACGTGCACGCGACGGCGTCGTGCCACAGCGCCACCACCCTCGCGGCAGTTTGTAGGCATAGGCGCGGCAGCACGATCCTCAGGCCCTAGTTTGGCCTCCAGCCGTTGTAGGTGCGCCTCCGGATCCTGCTTCCCAGTCGGCACCCGCCCATTATCCAAGATGGTCGTCACCAGGGGCATGGTGAACTTAGTCGGTCGTCGCAACACCCCTACCAACGCGAGGTGTTGTGCATGTGGTCTAAGAGGGAACTGATTGAGAAGCAGGTCCGATTCTGGGTGTTGATGGCTTTGGGGTCGATGGCGTTTCTTACGGGGACAGGAGCACAGAATCGCGACGGCCCCACCTGCTCGAAACCGATACTGAGCAGGGGTCTCATGCCGCGAGTCCACAGGCAGCCGACGGATGCACGTTGGGCGACCGAACGCAAGACCCCTACCGCGCTCAAATCAAACGACCAATGGGTTCGGCCCCGACGGGGTGCGTCTAACTTCGACGACCAAACGCGTTCAACTCTGACGACCAAAGCCAGGAATGTGAACTCGCGGACCCAGACCGGAACCGGCTCCGCGTCGCCACTCCCCGCTCCTAGTTCGGATCGCCGCTCCGACCAACGCCCGCCGGTGTCGGCGGACCATGGGCTTGCGGACGCTCGGCCTCAGGCGCAGTCGACGGCGATCGCCAGAGCAGCGCAGACCTCCCGCATCCGCGAGTCCGCCAGTCGACCGATTCGTTGCACCAAGACCGCGACCGAGACACTCTCGATGGAGTCCAGATTCGCTGCCGAGCGCAGCGGCACCGGATCATCGTCGGGTTCGAGGACGACCTCGCTTACGAGGCCCCGCACTGTAGTTGTGCAAGGTGCGACGAGTGCTCGGCGGTGTCGAGGGATCACCGCATCACGCGACAAGACGACGACCGGGCGACGACCGATCTCGGCCACCTCGCACCACCAAACCTCGCCGCGAGTGGGTAGGTTGCTCATGAGGCGGAGGCTGCCTGCCGCCAAGTAGCCAGGTCGCCCCACTCATCCGGCTCGTCGACTGGGTGCTCGTCATACGCGGAGTAGCTGGCATCAACCTCGGCTGATCGGTGACGGACCAGCAACGCTCGAAGCGCTTCATCGACCAGAAGAGCATCCGTGCTTCC
>JBARZG010000089.1:0-3218 GCA_049649785.1 Ornithinimicrobium sp.
AGTTCGTGCGGGGTGAGCCCTGGAACTCCTGCTGACACGGCGGCTGCGTCGAACCAATCTCGCCTCATGTTCCGCACTCTCAACACGCCGCCCTGACGGCTACTAAACACAGGGTGGTCGTCATCACGACCAGTCAGTCGCACAGCCAAACGGTCAGCTACGAATGGCGGGATTGGCACAGACCGACTTGGTGGTCCTTCGGCGCGGAGCGCACCAGAACGTCGTTGACCTCTGTCACGGACTCTTCGATCCGCAGCCGACGCCGTGCAAGGTCCATGTGTTGTACGCGCAGAGCCGAGAGTTCTCCAATCCGAAGCCCTGTGTAGGCGAGAGTGAGAACTATGTCACTCTGCTCTCCTGCTGCGTCAGCCATAGCTTCAACTTGACTCACCGACAAGTAGCGACGCCTCGCGAGCCGTTGCCTCGGGAGATCGACCCCTGTCGTCGGGTTCGTCGCCAACCGCTTGCCTTTGACCGCGAGCGCCAAGACCGAGGACAACACTCCGAGCACTTTGCGTACTGTTCCCCCCGCAAGACCTGATGCAGACAATTCTGTGACCCAGCTCTGCACCTCCTCGAAACCCACTTTCGACACTGGCACAGAGCCCCATCTAGGTGATGACGCCGGTGGTCAAGCTCACCCCGAGCCCGATGATCAACACCATGATCACCGGGGTGAACGCGGCGGCGAGGATCCACCGAAGGGACTTCCAGAACCAGGCACGTCCGGCCTCCGATACCAGGCCGGCGGCGCTGATCGGTGTCGTCGCGGTCAGAACAAGCAGCGCGGCGGCCCGGCCGAGCCACACCACGAACATCGCTAACGCTGCCACCCAGATGAACAACTCCAGCAGGCCAAGCACGGTGGCGATGGTGCCGTCGGTGATGTCTTCGGTGCTAAACGCGCCGAACGGGTCCCAGTCGGACAGGGCCTCGATGTCCAGCAGCAGTGTGAGGATGCCCACGGTCAGCCCGCCGGCGGCCACCACGATCGCACCGGCCAGGGTGAGCCAGAGCATCCAGACCCCCAGGAACTGCCCGGCGCCGATGAACGCGCGGGCCAGGCTCTCCCCGTCGTGGCGGGCCGCGGCCACCCCGAGCTGGGTGAAGATCAAGATCAGCGCCAACGAAAGGGCGATCCAGAAGGTCACCTGGTAGATCTCTTTGGCCGGGCCGTCCTCCCCCCAGATATGGCGTCATGAACGAGTCGACAAACACCAACACGTGGCGCAGCACGAACAGCCCGGCGTTCCACAACCCGAGCATCATCGCGGTCCACCCGTCAGCGACCACCTTGCCCACGCGTACCCCGAGATACCCGAACGGGTTGATGTAGTCATACCAATCGTCCTGCACAGGCAGGGTGGCCGCGAGCATGGTGGCGGCCAGTGATGTGGTTGAGAGCCTCACCGTGAGCCCTTCCCTTGGATCCAGTCGAGCCATCCCGCCTGCCGGGCCAGTTCAGTTCCCGGCCACGGTCACGGTGCTGGTGCTGGCGGTGGGCCGGGCGCGATCATCCACCGCCCTTCTCCGGTGTCGGTGTCGGTGTCGGTGTCGGTGTGCCAGATCATTTGTTCGCAGTGCCCGTAACCGATCCGGGCCTCGGCCTGCGCGGTCGCTCGGACCTGCAAAAGGACGCACGCGAGGACCCAGTCCGGGCCGTCCACGCCTTTGACTTGGCCTGCGACGGGAGTGGCTACGACGACCGTGGTGGCGTCCTTGCGGGATTGGTTGTTGGTGGCCCCGAGGAAGGTGGCCACGTTCTTGCTCAGCTCCCACTGCGGTGCGCCCACACCCCCGGGGCGTGCCCACGCCTGGTACACGCGCGTGGTTACCCGAATGTCCATGGCCTGCAGCACCGTGGTGTCGATCGCCGCGAGTTGCCCTACCGCGCCGTGGGGGTGCGTGGGAACCCGGTAGGCACATCGGCGGCCCCGGCGCCGGTCGCCGGTGGGATAGCAATCGTCTCCGCTGGTCTGGTTCCCGGTTGTTGTGGCCGGTACCCCTGGCTGCCAGCCTGCAGCATCGGCTCGGCGGCGATCGCTGCCCGTGATTGGTCGCCGCTGACCCGTTCAACGCTGCCCAACTGTCCGGCAGGCATTGCACCGTCCTGGGCTGTCGTGGTGGCGCCGGTGGTGTCCACGGGTTCGGACGCATTTTGGATGGCGTATTTGGTCGCCATACCAAGACCGACCACCAGGCCCAGCGCGGCGACCGCGACCCCCACGAGAGCGAGCAACAGTTTCGCCTGACCCCAGGGCTGCACCGGTGTGGTGTTCTTAAGCGTGGCGTGGCGGAAAAGGCGGCGCATCACACGCACCCGGTGCCCATCATCGTTTCGACGATGGGTGAGAGCACGAAGTAGCCAATGATCCCGACGAGGACCACGACGATTCCGACGATCCCGGCCTTGCTCGCGTGGGGCATGCTGAAGACGCGGCCTCCGATGAACGCGCCGAGGCTAGTGAACACCCCTAGGGCGATCAAGACGCCGACACCCCACAGGACGTAGCCCATGATGGTGTCGACGTGCACTTGCGCGCCCGGAGGGGCTATCGGGCAGACCATTGGCAGCGGCAACGCCGCCTCGGCTTACCATGCTGATATCCAGGCACACCGGCACTACAGTCGGTACGGCGTCTGACCGCGGCACACACAGTCGATTCTCACCCGACCGGCACCGTTGCGACCAGTCCCGAGGACCAGCCGCAGCCCGGCACCGATCTTCGCCCCAGCACGGCGGGTCCGAAGGACCCTGGGTTGCTGATATGCGGACCAGGCCCGCAGTGACTCTATTCAGTCGGACCTTCGTTAGAAGATGCCGCTCGTTCCAGCTTGACGCACCCACGCCAGACCGCGCTCACCGTAGGTGCCAGAGCCGGCCGAAGCACCTATCAGGAACTCACCGGCCTGCCATGCCGCCCAAACGGCTGGATCAACTCGGCCACCAACTGGTTAAAGGAACGGATTGTCATCGACACCCTCATATCTTGGGCGTTGCGACCACCGCAAGGACTCAGGAATCCCGTACTGGTCACGCTGACGCGCGCCGGGATGCTTCACTGACGACGCTCGAGAGCGGACGGGTGCTGCCGCGTCGATCAGCGGTATCTCTCGGTGAGCGCGTTACCAATCGCGGCGAGGTGGTCTCGCACGCCCTGGGGTCTGGTGATCTCGAGCCATTCGACGAGTCCAGCGAGGTGCCCGGCGAGCCCGTA
>JBARZG010000090.1:0-15224 GCA_049649785.1 Ornithinimicrobium sp.
GCCCGGCAGCCCACCCGCGCACCCGGCAGGGCACCGGCGCAGCCCGGCAGCCCAGCCACTCAGCGACCTGAATCTAGTGCGCGCTTCTGCATCTGGTGCTGCAATGTAAGCGCGCACGAGATCGACAACCGCGCACCAAACGTGCAGACGCGGGAAGTCACTCGAGTTGTCAGGACAACCGGCCCAGAAGTCGATCAACCACATCAGCCAGACACGCGTGCAGCAATTCGTCGTCCCCGCTGCACAGCCAATTCTGGGAGAGGCCGACCAACGACCCGAACAACGACTCGGCGAGGACTTCGACGCGAGCGTCCCAGGCGGCCCCTTCAACCTCGGCCACCCGGGTCAGCAAACGCACCAGCTCCGCGCGGAAGTCCTCGACCGCGCGGCGGCCCAGCGGTTCCAAGGTTGGGTCTCGAGCGGACATCAACCCCAGCTCCTGAATCACCAGGTCGTTGCGCGGCCGTGCAACCAAAGCCTCCGCATACTCATCGATCGCCCTGCGCAAGATCTGCTCGCCGCTCGCCCCAGCCTCGATGGACCGGCCGATCACGGCGGTCGCAGACTCGGAATCGGCGTTGAAGACGGCGCCGATCAGCGCGTCCTTGGACGCAAACGCATAGTGCACCACCCCCAACGGCACTCCGGCCTGCGCGGCGACCGCACGCGTCGTCAAGGCCCATGCGCCCTCACGGCGCATCACCTCCATCGCCGCCTCGACCAGCTGAACCCTGCGCTGCTCGACCGGCATGTGGGCGCGCTTGGCCGCCATCACAGCACCTCGTGTACTCGCGAGTTCGAGCGCTCGCCGTGACGTGGCGTGCCGGGGTCAATACCAGCCTCCCGACCATGGTCCTGGCCTCGTCGCAACACGACGAAGGCCTGGATAGCCGTGTAAAGGCTCACCGCAGCGGCCACCCAGAACACCATCGACATACCCGAGGTAAATGCCTCGTGTGCGAGGGCGACAAACGCCTGACCGACCTCGTCGGGCAAGGTCATGGCTGCCGCTTCGGCCCCACCGAGTGTCTCCTGTCCAGCACGGACGGCTCCCTCCGGCACAGCATCCGGGGCATCGGCCAAGCCCGACCGGTAGAGCGCAAGCCCCAACGTGCCGAGCACCGCAGTGCCCAGCGCTCCGCCGAGTTCGTATGCCGTCTCCGAGATCGACGCTGCACCACCGGTGCGCTCCGGCGGTGCGCTTGAGACCACAACGTCGTTGGTCAGACTCTCCGCCATTCCGATGCCAAGCCCCACCACGAGAGTCCAGCCGAGCAGCGCCGGGAGCCCGGCATCATTGATCAGGAGTGCTCCGAGCGCGAAACCTGCTGCCGCGAAGAGCATTCCGCCGCTGATGACCCCACGCAGGGTGTATAGGCGAGCCAGCCAGGGCGCCGCCAGCGAGCCTGCGATCGTGCCCACAGCCAACGGCAACATCCACAATCCGGCGTCCAGTGGCGACAATCCAAGCACCAGCTGGAGGTACTGGGGCAGGAAGAAGAGCAGGCCAAGCACAGCAAAGATGCTGAGCAAGTTGGTCAGCACGGCGACCGTGAATACCCGGTCGGCGAACAGAGTGATATCCAACAGCGGCTCTGGCAGGCGTCGCTGACGACGAGCAAACAGCCACAGCAGCGCCACTCCAGTGGCCAACAAGGCGATCGCCGAGGCACTGAAGCCCTCCGTGCCGATCGACTTCATCGCATAGACAACCGGGAGCATCCCTGCGATGGACAGCGCGGCCGAGAGCAGGTCGAACGGACCCGGCGTCGGGTTTCGAGACTCCGGCAGTAGCACGACCGCGCCGATCAGCAGGACCACCATGATCGGGGCGTTGATCAGGAAGACCGAACCCCACCAGAAGTGTTCCAACAGCGCTCCGCCCAGAATCGGTCCCAGCGCCGCGCCACCGGCAAAGGCCGCAGCCCAGACCGCGACCGCGTTGCGTCGCTGCCGCGCTTCGGGGAACACCGTGCGGATGAGGGAGAGCGTGGATGGCATCAACGTCGCACCGCCGAGACCGAGCAGGGCGCGCGCCGCGATCAACATCTCGGCTGACGTAGCAAATGCGGCCGCCACAGATGCGGCAGCAAAGGCCACTGCCCCCACCATCAGGAGCCGTCGGCGCCCAATGCGATCACCCAGGTTGCCCATCAAGACCAACAGTCCGGCCAGCAGGAACGAATAGACATCGATGATCCACAGCAACTGCGTGCTGCTCGGCTCCAAGTCGGCGCTGAGCGCCGGCACGGCAAATCCCAGCACCGTCATATCGACACTGATCAACAACACCGGTAGCACCAGCACGGCCAAAGCCGCCCAGCGACGACGGGTAGACACCACACACCTCATTCTCGATTGGGAGAGATCATCCTCTCACACAATTTGGTCAAGCGTCCAAGTCGCTCGACCGACTCATCCGGGCCAGCCTGTGCCCGGCAATGGTGTGCAATTCTGCCGATGCGAGCAGATCGGCTTGACTACGCGGAGAGTCAGTTGGTCGAACGCGCCGCGGACCCCACGGGTTGGGCGTCCTATCTGTCCGGGCTACATCAGGTATGCGGAGGCTCCCGGTCGTAATTCCTCAACCCGGGCGCTAACTCGTGGTAATCCCCGGCCTCGTCGACCCACCAGGCGTCGGTGGTGCTCAGCCCGGTCGGCTGGTCCAGAGTCCCGGCTGCGATGGAGATCCAGTCCGGCAGCCCATCGGCGCGCCAGAACAGGGTCGAGCCACAGGAGCCGCAGAAGCCGTAGAACACCCCTGGTGATGCCTCATACCAGCGCAGCGATGACTGGGCCTCCATCTCCAAGTCGCCGACCGAGCAGCCACTTGCCGCCATATGGTGGCCGGTGATCCGACGACAGCGTTCACAGTGGCAGTTGATCACTGGTCGCAGACTGCCCAGACAGCGATAGCGCACCTCACCGCAGGCGCACCGTCCAGTCTTTTGAACTCCCGAAGTCGACGCGTCCACGTTCACATAATGACCGACCTTACGAGCGGCGCGGACCGAGTGGCTCACCTCACCAACGGCCCGGACAGAGTGGCTCACCTCGCCAACGGCGCGCTGTGTCGCCGTCCAGTCCGTGGGCCACCTATGGTTGTCCCGTGAGAATTCTCGGACTGATATTCGTCTCTGTTCTTGTCGTCGCCGGATGCAGTGATACGTCATCGGAGGGGAACGGGGACCCAGCGGCGCAGTCGGTAGCCGAGGAGGCCGGAGAGGAGCAGGGCGAGACCGCCGCATTGCAGCGATCGATGGACCCCGCGACCGTCCTCGATACCGGCGCTGACACCGCCGGAGAGGCCGCAGCCGCAGTCAGTGCAGCCCTATTCGTCTCTTCACCTTCCGTAGTCGTTGCCGCAGCCGACGATTCCGAAAGCATTGCTAGCGGAGCCGAGGTCGCTACGGACGCAGGCATCCCACTGGTGCTGATCGACTCGGCGGAAACCCCAGACGGGGGCGCCGAAGGCGATGCCGCA
Organism: Ornithinimicrobium sp.; assembly: GCA_049649785.1. Classification (GTDB taxonomy): domain Bacteria; phylum Actinomycetota; class Actinomycetes; order Actinomycetales; family Dermatophilaceae; genus Ornithinicoccus. The sequence continues at coordinate 3,485 of JBARZG010000090.1, forward strand.
GCAAGCACCTCGGAAGGCCCGAGCGACGTCGCAGCCGCAGCGCTGGCTGAGATCGACCGGCTTGAGGCCACCACCGCGATGGCTGTCGGCACCGAGGTCGAGCAAACCTTGAGCTCCCAGGCGGACATCGAGGTCGTCAGCGACGCTAGCGATCTGCCGGATCTGGATGATATCGACGGGTTGAGCGACCTCGTGGTGCTCGTCCACGACGACGACACATCGCAAGGCTCGGCATCGGCCGCAGCTGCCACTGCGACAGCCACAGCGGCCGGCGCAACGGTGCTCGCCCTGCCCGAGCCCGATGTGCGGGCAGACCCTGAGGCGATCGAGGTGTTGTCCGACATGCAACCCGCCAGCGTGCTCGCGGCCGGTAGCGACTTCGGCACCGTCGAGCAACTCACCGCTCGGGTCGACGTGGCCAAAACAGGTGTGCAACTGCCCGGCGGCGGCCAGACCGTCTTCCCCGGACGCCGCCTCGTGGCGCTCTACGGCAACACGAGTACACCGGCGCTCGGCGTGCTGGGCGAGCAGGATGTGGACGCGAGCATCGATCGCGCCCGAGACATGGCTGAGGAGTTCGACCCGCTCAGCGATGTCCAGGCCGTGCCGACGTTCGAGATCATCGTCACCGTGGCCCAGGCTTCGGCCGGTGCTGACGGCGATTACTCCTACGAGACCCCGGTAGATGAGATTCGCCCGTGGGTCGAGAAGGCCGGCGAAGAAGGCGTATACGTCGTCCTCGATTTGCAGCCGGGTCGGGCGAACTTCCTGGATCAGGCCAAAATCTATGAGGACCTGCTGGTGATGCCGCATGTGGGTCTGGCCTTGGACCCCGAGTGGCGGCTGACGCCGACTCAGCGCCCCCTGCAACAGATCGGCTCGGTCGAGGCCGAGGAGGTCAATTCGGTCATCGACTGGCTCGCGGAACTGACCGCGCGTGAGCAACTGCCCCAAAAGGTCCTCGTCCTGCACCAGTTCCGCATCTCCATGTTGCAGGACATCGATCAGATCGATATGACGCGTGACGAGGTCGCCGTGCTGATCCACATGGACGGCCAAGGCGGCACCGAAGCCAAGGACAGCACCTGGCAGGCCGTCGTGGACAACGCCCCGGAGGGGGTGCCGTTGGGCTGGAAGAACTTCTACGACGAGGACATCCCGATGCTCAGCCCTGAGCAGACGATGACTCGCGAGCCGACCCCCTTCATGATTTCTTACCAGTAGCCACCGGAGCGAGCCAGTCGCCCACCCGAGCGAGCCAGTCGCCCACCCGAGCGAGCCAGTCGCCCACCGGAGCGAGCCAGTCGCCCACCGGAGCGAGCCAGTCGCCCACCGGAGCGAGCCGTTGTTGCGCATTCCCCGATGCGTGCGCTACGGGTATCGGGCACACTAAGCCTCACCACCCATATGTTCGCCGTGGTGAACCGTCTGCGCACATCACGCACGACTCAAACAGGCACAACGCGAGCCCACCTGCGCATTAGCTACGAAAGCCCACATTGTGCCTGTTTGAATGGCGCTTCGGCCGCCCAGGGTAGGCGTGCAGCGCAAGGGCACATGGTTCACGATTGTGGCGCAGGATCGGGCTCGCGGTTCAGGGTCTCCCGAGCCAGCAGCCACGGTCCAACTGCCAGCAGGCTGATCAGCCCGGTCAACGCGAAGGCCCAGCCAAACCCGACAGCGTCGGCCACCAGCCCGATCAGGATCGGGCCGACAATCGCCCCGGAGTCCTGGGCCATCTGGAAGGTCGCCAGCACCGTCCCGCCACTGCGCTCAGTGCCGACCACATCGGCCACCGTTGCTTGCTGCCCTGGGTTGACCAGCCCGGCCCCAAGGCCGCTGATGGCCGACAACACCAGCAGCACCCACAGGTCCTCGGAGAGACCAATGACCCCCAAGCCCACGGCCGTGATGACTAGCCCGGCCAACACCAGTGGCCGTCGGCCCACACGGTCAGCCATCGTCCCGGACACCTGCAAAGTTGCCGCCGTGCCCACTGCGGCGACTGCGAGCGCCACACCGGCAACCCACGTTTCGTTGTGCACGGCCACCGCAAACTGCGGCAGGATCGCGACCCGTACCCCGAAGTTGCACCACCCATTGGCGAACCCAGAGGCAAGCGCGGCCCGGTATGCCGAGTGCCCAAGGGCCTCGCGCAGCAGCATCGGGGGCGCTGGCGTGGACCCAGGCGCCGGACGCAGGGACGCGCCGGACAAGCGAAGGCCCACGGTCCCAGCGGCAATGACGAGCGCCACGGCATACACAATGAAGGGCACGCGCAGCCCGAGCGAGGCCAGCACGCCGCCAATCAGCGGCCCGACCATGCCGCCGATCAGGAAAGCGCTGGCGTATGCGGATGATACGCGGCCACGGATGCTCGGCGGAGCCAGGCGCACCAGCAGAGCCATCGCCGACACGGTGAACATGGTCGACCCGATGCCACCCAACCCGCGGAACATCAGCAGTTGCCAGTACGTCTGCGCGAACGCCGTGGCCAGGGACGACACGGCGACGATCAGCAGGCCGGCCAGGTAGATGGGCCGCTCGCCCAACCGCGTCACCAAGGCACCACCGACCGGTGCGAACAGCAACCGGAAGAAGGCGAAAGCTGACACCACCACCGAGGCCGCGGCAACACCGACATCGAAACTGCGAGCATAGGCCGGCAGCACCGGCGCGACCAGGCCGAAGCCGATTGCGATCACAAAGGCCGAGGCGATGAGCACCCGGATCTCCCCCGGAATGGGCAGGCGATCGCTTGTGGCCATGCGGCGGACTCCTCAACGGCTTGACGATGGTGCGGTGACTCTTGCTGCGTAACTCGGGCTGTGCTCTCTCGTGGTGCAGTGACTCTTGCTGCGGTGACGATGGTGCGGTCACGATTGCGGCGACGACCATTCCTGCATACGACGAGGCAGCCGCCGTGGACGCGGCAACTCTGGGTGGAGCGACCAGGTATTCCTCACAAGCGGACAGGTGGGGAACGCTGAAGGTCGAGCCGATATGCCAGCAGACACATATCGCGCACCGGTGACCAGTCTTTGTCAGGGACGCGGGTGAAGCCGAGGCGTTCATACAGCCGGTGGGCTGCCCGCATCGATGCGGCGGTGGATATCGTCAGGGCAGTTAACTGCTCCTCGTGCGCCCGCTCGATGCACTCCCGCACGAGCAACTCGCCCACGCCCAGCCCTCGACTCGCGGCAGCCACCCCGAGGCTACGGAATTCGCCCTCATCGGCCTCCGCAACCTCGCGATGGGAGGACGACGGCGGGCACCAGGTCACGGTTCCGAGCAGCACACCGGCGTCGATGGCCACCAGCACAACAGAGTCGCGAGCCCGACCGGCGGCATCCTGCACCACGCTGAGATAGGGGTCATCGGGCGCGAGCAGTTCGTCGTCGAGATAGGCCCGAGCGACCAGCGATCCGGCCTCGCCTAGCTCCTGCGTTAGAGCAGGCCGCACCATGAGTGTCACGAGGCATACGGTATGCCTCGGGCTGCAGCATGCTCGCAGGCAGGTATGGCGCCGGTCCGCAGACGCAGGTATGGCGCCGGTCCGCAGACGCAGGTATGGCCCCGGTCCGCAGACGCAGGTATGGCGCCGGTCCGCAGCATGCCCATGTCGCGGCCAACGGCGGCCGGCGTTTCTTGCGTCAGGGCACCACTAATGCAGGGCCCACGCGGGTATGGCGCCGATCCGCTGGCACCGGCATACCCTCTGGTCTGAGAGTTGCGGGTTGCAGGTTGCGGGTTGAGGTTGAGGGTTGAGGGTTCCGCGCAGCGACTTGACCCTCTCGCAACGTGAGGCACGAGGCTGCTGGCTATGAATACTTCACCAGCCCTCGAGATCGGCATCACTCGCGACATTTACCCGATGCCCGCCTTCATCACGTTGACCACGAGCGACCTCTCCGCCAGCACGCAGTGGTATGAGGCGGTCGGCTTCATCAACCTGTTTGCCATGCCTGGTCCTGACGGATCACCTGCACTGGTCCACCTGCGCAGATGGCGCTATCAGGACGTGCTCCTGGTGCCCGGTCAACCTGGCCCCGGCATCGGTTCGGTCCTGTCGATCGCGGCTGAAGCCCACGAGCTGGCCGGTATCGCCGAGGCCGCGGCCGCGCTGACGTTGGGGACAGCTGGCACACCCACCCCGACGGCGTGGAACACCATCGATCTTCATCTGACCGACCCCGACGGCTACAAGCTGACCTTCACCGCACGAGCGCCGGAACAAGACCGCGACGAGAGTTTCGACCAGTGGATGGCTGAGCAGAGCTGATCGCGCCATAGTGGGGTATGACCAGCGGAAAGCAGTTTTCGTTCTCGGCGTCGTTGTGGTTGCACGACAGGGGATCCGTCTACTTCTGCGCGCTTCCCGAACAGGTCAGCGATGCGATCGCTGACCTGTCCCACGGCCAGACTCACGGATTCGGTTCGGTCCCGGTAGAGGTCAGCGTGGGCACCTCGACTTGGCATACCTCGCTCTTCCCAAGCACTGAACTCGCGACCTACGTGTTGCCGATGAAGAAGGCAGTGCGCCTCACCGAGCATTTGCAGGCCGGAAACGACGTCCAGGTGAGCCTGAGACTGCGAGCAGGCTGAACTCCCTCGCTACCGGGCGTCCATCGTCGGCCACCTACGGTGGTTCCGACCACGTCGCGACCCGAGAAGACTAGCCGGGCTGGACACGCGGCCTGCGGCGTGCGGCTTACGGAATGCGGCAGAGCCGACCGCGGCCAGCGGTCAGACGTCCTTGACGGCCGAGATCTCGATCTCCAGCGTGATCTTGTCGGAGACGAGCACCCCGCCGGTCTCCAGAGCGGCGTTGAACGTCATCCCGAAGTCCGAGCGCAGCACAGTGGTCCGACCTTCGAATCCGACCCGCTGCAGGCCGAACGGGTCGGTGGCGGTCCCGCCATACTCGAAGTCGATGCTGACCTGCTGAGTCGTTTCCTTGATGGTCAAGTCGCCTGCGATCCGCAGGACGCTGTCGTCGACGACCTCCACCCCCGTGGAGATGAACGTGATCGAGGGGTGGGCCTCGGCGTCGAAGAAGTCACCGGTGCGCAGGTGGGCGTCGCGGTCGGGGTTGCGCGTGTCCACGCTGACCGTCTGGATGGTGATCGCGATGTCCGCCTCTTCGACCGAATCCCCGCCCGAGACGGTGCCCGCGAAGTCGGTGAACGACCCACGCACCTTGGTCACCATGGCGTGCCGGGCGACGAATCCCATGTTCGAGTGCAGCGGATCAATGGTGTAATTGCCGGTCAACTCGTGGAGGTCGGTGGTGGTCCGAACAGAAGTCTGGGTCATCGTCGTGTCCTTTGGTATCGCTCCACCTGGAGCTAGTTGGTGATGTATCACATACTTTAGCAAACTTCAGTGACACGTCAACTATGAGCTAGACTTGGCACATGCAGTCCAACGAATCCCCGTGGCTCACCGACGAGGAGCAGCGCGTGTGGCGCCAGTGGATCGCGGCGAATAGCGAGATGACTGCAGCCCTAGGGCGCGGCTTAGCCCACGACTGCGGTCTGTCGTTGCCCGATTTCCAGGTGCTGGTGCGCCTCAGTGAGACGCCGCAGTCGCGCGTCCGCATCGTCGAGTTGGCCGACGACATGCAGTGGGAACGCAGTCGCCTGTCCCACCATTTGACCCGGATGGAAAAGCGCGAACTCATAGTGCGTCGGGATTGCCCGGAGGATCGGCGTGGGGCGTTCGCCGAGTTGACGGCGCACGGCCGTTCGCAACTCGAGGAGGCTGCTCCAGGACACGCACGACTGGTCCGCTCATTGCTCTTCGACGACCTGAGTGAGCAGGACCTGCAGGTGCTCGGCCGCGTCACGCAGTCGCTGTTGCATCGACTCTCCACGCAATGATCGAGTTCTCAGCCGGGGACTACGCTGGGTAGGTGAGTCCTCAGAGTTCCGTGGTGTTTGTATGCGTGAAGAACGGTGGCAAGTCGCAGATGGCCGCCGCCTTGATGCGGATGTATGCCGCTCAGCAGATTGAGGTCCATTCCGCCGGGACCGCGCCCGGCACCGACCTCAACCAGCAGTCCGTGATGGCCATCGAAGATGCGGGCGCCGGCGTTGGCGATGAGCATCCCAAGCCGATCGATCCAGACGTGGTCAGCGCTGCAGACCGTGTGGTGCTCCTGGGGGCCGAGGTGGCCCTACCGCCCGAGGTCGAAGCCGAAATCGAGCCCGGCAATTTATCTCGTTGGCTCACCGACGAGCCATCGGAGCGCGGCATCGAGGGAATGGACCGGATGCGGCTCATCTTGGCTGATATCGACGAACGGGTGCGCGGATTGCGCGACGACCTGCTCGGCATACAGTCGGTGCCGATCCGGGACGGTGCCATTCGGCTGGGCCAGTTGCTGAAGTTGGCCGGCGTCGTGCCCGACGGCGCGATGGCACGGATGGTGATCGAAAACGGCGAGGTCAGGGTGGACGGCGAGATCGTGATGCGGCGTGGCACCCAGGTGCGCCCGGGCATGGTGGTGCGTTACAGCGGCTTCGCCCTGACGCCGCGCACGGACCAACCCAGCTGAGACCGGCCGGTCGAGCTCACTGCTGAGCGAGCAGCTCTTGATATTCCACGTGGTGAGAAATCCAGTCAGCCACGAAGGGGCAGGTGGGGATCACCGTCATCTTCTCGACCTTGATGACGTCCAGCGCACCCTGCACCAGCATCCCGGCCAAGCCTTGGCCCCGCATGGCCGGCTCCGTATGCGCGTGCGTCAGATCCACGGTGTTCCCGTGAGTGCGATAGTCGAGATAGCCGGCGACCGCACCGTCCTTGACGATTTCGAATCGTGACGCGGCGGCATTGTTGGCAACAGTCACAGTGCTCATACCCCACCCTCTCAGATCGAACGCCTGGGCTCAGGAATATCACAGCCAATCGAGAACTGGCGCCAACTCGCGATAGCCCACGAACGCAACAACATCGAGCAGCATGTGGGCGATCACCAGTGGCATGACTCGCCGGGTGCGCGCATAGACAAGGCCCAAGATGAGCCCCATCGCGACATTCCCGACGAAACCTCCGAAGCCCTGATAGAGGTGGTATGTGCCGCGAATGAGGGCCGACACGACGATGACGACGGCCACTGACCAGCCTGCCTGAGTCCAGCGGGTGAACAGGTAGGCCACCATGATGACCTCTTCCAGGACCGCGTTCTGAAGCGCTGCCAGCAGCAAGATGGGCACCGCCCACCACGCGTCCGCCAAATTGTCGGTCGACACCGTGGTGTTGAGCCCGAAGGCGCGCGCTGCCAGGTACAACCCCAGGCCCGGGATGCCAATCACGGCCGCCAGCGCAGCTCCCCTGGCCAGGTCGGCGGCCGGATGACGCAGGTCAAAGCCGGTATGCCGCGCTGCCGCCAACGAGCCGCCGAGCTCGCGACCGATCAGATGCAAGGCCAAGGCCACCGGCACCAAGGCGATCACGATGCCGACCACCTGGTAGGCCAGGTCAAGCCAGAGACGGTCCGGCGTGACGGCCACATTGATCGATGTTGTTTGGGCCGCTAGCGACTGCTGTGCGGTGAGCTTGCGAATGAGTGACAGCACCGACCAGAGAGCCGAGGCTCCCAAACTGATCCCGAGCACGAGAGCCGTCTCGTAGAGCAAACCTCGCCGCGACAGCTCCCCGGCCATGGTGGAGGTGGCCTCGGGTGGATCCCGCCGCCCTTCCGGGTGGTCCGCGCCGACGTCGGGCGTCACGCCTGATACCCCAACCCCACAAAGGTGAGACCGAGCAGGCTCAGCCCGACGGCGATGATTGCCGGAGTCACTAGCGGCGTATCGGGGCGAAAGCCTCGATAGGAGGCGCCCAGCGCCATCGGCAGGGCGAACACGATCAACATGCTGGTCAGGTTGAGGATGTTCCAGGAGGCCGTCGACAGAATGACAGCGGCGACGATGTAGACGGCCAAGGGCAGCAACACCACTGGCTTGGTCCCATAGTTCAAGGGCCCTTTGGCCCAACCCGTCCGTCGTCGCAGCAACACCTCGCTGAGCAGATAAATCAGCGCCATGGCCATCAGCAGTATCCCGGGAAGCAATTGCACGGTCTCTACGGTAACGATTGCGCCAAATTTGCTGCACAGGCTCACGGGTCGGGGCGCGACCTGACGTGGCTCGCGGTTTGGCACATATGCCGACGACACGCCCGTCAAAAGCGGCTCAAGGGTTCACATGCGCGCCTGAGCCGGTCAAGCTCGGGCGTGTCGCGGGACGGCGCATGATCGGGCATGCCGCGACCGCGACCTTCCCTGCGGAGTCGAGACCGACCCGAACGCCTCATGGGGTCGTAGGCAGGTAGCTCGCTGAGACGGCTGACCTCGTTGAGTAGATAGACCAGCGCCCTGACGACCAGGAGTATCCCTGGGAGTAACTGCACGGTCCTCAGGTAACGATTGCGCCACATCCACTGGACAGGCTCACGGGGTCCGGGTACAACTGTTGAGGTCATAGGGGGCGAACCACGGTGTCCCCACCGGTTTCGCAGTACGCCTACCCTTCGCTGATTGCCTAAAGGACCCACCCCGTGTCTTGTTTTTCGCCTCGTTCCCGGTCGCGCTCGTATGCGTTGGTGGCAGCAGCCGTCTTGGTAGCTCCGCTGGGGGTGGCCCAGGTGGCCTCGGCTCAAACCGATGGCGGTGAGTCCACCGCATACATCGTTCAAATGGTGGATCTGCCGATTGCCTCCTACGACGGCGAGGTCAAGGGCTTCAAGGCAACCAAGCCGGGGGTCGGTGAGCGGGTCGACACCAGCAGCGCCGAGGCGCAGGAATACGGTGATTTTCTGGCCGATCAGCAACAAGGAGCGGTGGAAGCCGCAGGCGCGGAGACCTCCGACATTCTGTACAACTACGACACCGCCTTCAACGGCATGGCAGTGGAACTCACCGGCGCCCAGGCCGCCGCGATGCGCAAAGACCCCAACGTTGTCAACGTGTGGGAAACCGAGATGCTCACCGCAGACACGGTCTCCACACCGGACTATCTGGGGATGAGCGGCGATGACGGTGTCTGGGAGACGCGATTTCCTGGGGCGGAGGGCCCCGGCGACGGAATGATCGTGGGTGTCATCGACTCGGGCATCTGGCCAGAGAGCGCCAGCTTCGCCGAACTGTCGGGGGTCAGCGCCCCCGCGGATTGGAAGGGGGAGTGCGTGGCAGGCGACGACGACGCGGCCAACAATGTGACCTGCAACAACAAACTCATCGGGGCTCGGTACTACGACGAGGACATCGATGTCTCCGATGTCGAGTTCGACTCACCACGCGACTACGACGGCCACGGCACCCACACCGCGGGTACGGCAGCGGGCAACTTCGCTGTGCCGATGACCGTCAACGGCATCGATCTGGGCGATGGCAGTGGAATGGCGCCACGAGCCCATGTCGCCGCCTACAAGGCGCTCTGGGCTGATGACGATGGTGAAGCAAGCGGATCATCCGCCGACTTGGTCGCGGCCGTCGACGACGCCGTCGCCGACGGAGTTGACGTCATCAACTACTCGGTCTCAGGCTCGCGGCAGTTCGTGGTGAACCCCGTCGAGTTGGCCTTCCTGGGTGCCGCCGACGCCGGGGTCTTCGTGGCCACGTCGGCCGGCAACTCCGGTGACACGGTCGGCTCCAGCAGCGTCGCCCACAACTCGCCCTGGACGATGACCGTCGCGGCCAGCACGCACGACCGCAACGTCAACAAGACCGTCGCCCTCGGCGACGACACGACCTACCAAGGCGTCGGCGTCGGACCGGGGCTGGGCGAGACCCCCTTGGTCTATGCCGGCGACATCCCGGCCGCCGAGGCCACCGCGCTCCAAGCCCAGCAGTGCGTCCTCGACATCGACAGCGACACCGACGGCAACCAGATCGCCATCGACCCTGATGGCGCAGCGGGCAAGATCGTCATTTGCGACCGCGGAGCCATCGACCGAGTCGACAAGAGCGCGGCCGTCGCCGAGGCAGGTGGCGTGGGCATGATCCACACCAACACCGATCCCGGCCAATCACTCAACGCAGACTTCCACTCGGTCCCGACGGTGCATGTCGACAGCAGGAGTGGTGACGCGATCAAGGCCTACGCGACCCTCGGCGAAGAGCCCACGGCAAGCATCGGAGAGCCGCAGAGCGGCGCCGTGGTAGCCCCGGAAATGGCTGGATTCTCCTCGTACGGACCCGCCCAGGCTGGTGGCGGCGACTTGCTGAAGCCCGATATCACCGCACCGGGCGTCGACGTGATCGCTGCCGTCGCCCCGCCGGGAGCGGACGGCGAGGACTTCGAGAGTTTGTCCGGCACGTCCATGTCAGCCCCGCACATCGCCGGTCTTGCCGCGCTGATGATGCAGGTCAATCCGGACTGGACTGTGGCTGCGGTGAAGTCGGCCATGATGACGACCGCGCGCACCACCAACACTGAGGACGGCCAGATTCAGCGCACCGGCAGCGACGCAACCGCCCTGGACTACGGCTCCGGGGAGGTGGTGCCCGGATCGGCATACGAGCCCGGTCTGGTTTACGACGCCGGGTACTTCGACTGGATCGGCTATGCGTGCTCGATCAACCAGTATCAGTTGCTCTTGCTCAACCCGAGCGCGTGCGACCCGTTCGTGGGCAACCCGAGTGACCTGAACTATCCGACGATCTCCATCGGAGACTTGGCCGGGGTAGAAACGATCACACGTACCGTCACCAACGTCAGCGACACGGACGCCATCTACTCCTCGGCTTCCTCGGTGGCACCTCCCGGAGTCGAGATGACCGTGACTCCTGTAGCGATCGAGGTGCCAGCCGGCGGGAAAGCGACGTTCACGGTCACCTTCTCCCAGGTGGATGCCCCGTTGAACACCTACACGTTCGGGCAGTTGGTATGGGAAAACGAAGTGCCGGGCGCAAACGTGACCAGCCAGATCGCCATCCAGCCGACACCGGTGGCCACCTTGGAGGAGATCGTCGACAGCGGCGCGGACGGCAGTCGCGACTACGACCTCGTCGCTGGGTTCGGTGGCACCCTGGAGACTGACATCGACGGCCTGGTCGCCGCCGAGGTCAAGGTCGCGGACGTCGTGAAGGATGACTCCACCGACAACGACGGCGAGGTCAGCTTCGACGTCCCGGCAGGCACCAAGGTGCTTCGGTTCGCAACGTTCGACTCCGAGGTGCCGGCAAGTGACATCGACCTGTTCATCAAGGACCCCAGCGACACTTTGGTAGGTATTGCGGCGACTGGCACATCGGAGGAGCAGTTCACGCTGGACACCCCCGACCCGGGTGAGTGGACCGTGGAGGTTGATCTCTACTCTGACGAACCATCCGCCACGGTGCCGGTCAATGCCTTCTTCGTCAACGAAGCAGACGCCGGGAACCTCTCGGTGAGTCCGACCAGCACCGAGGTGCAGCCCGCTGACGAGGTCGCGATGACCGCCCAGTGGTCCGGCCTGGAGGTCGCCACCCGCTACCTCGGCAGCATCAACTACACCAACGGTGACGATGTCGTCGGCCGGACTCTGGTGAGTATCACCGTGGACGGCCTGGGCAGCAGCAACGAGGTGGGGCGTATCGGCGGTAAGGACCGGTACGAGACTGCGGCGCTGATCGCGCAGGAGTACCCGGACCCCGAGGAGATCGAGACGGTGTACGTCGCCAACGGCACCGCCTTTGCCGATGCACTCTCGGCCTCGTCCCCGGCGGCGAACGCCAACGTGCCCACCACCATGG
>JBARZG010000091.1:0-7794 GCA_049649785.1 Ornithinimicrobium sp.
ATTTGCGGCGAACAGCACGATGCGGTCCTGGAAGAAGGCAATGAACGCCCTGATCCCGATGAACGCTGGTGACCTGTCGGCCTTCGATGAGCTGCGTGCCGGAGGGGTGCACGCAGAAACCACCGAATGGCGCGACAGAGTCATCGCGGCCCCATTATTCACTTCGGTGTTGGTGCTTCTTGAGTCTGTCGTGGCTCATACATCATGACGCGGCATGGTCCACAGATCTAGCCGGCACGTCGGAACCGCGCCTGCGAGTGTCACGAGAGAGGACCCACCGCTGGTAGGTGATCAGATGGGTCGAGTCGGCGGCCAGCGTCGAACACGGGTGGCCGACTCAGTTTGCCAGCAGCACCCCTACCAGTGCCGTGGCCGCCACGAGCAACGTCGACAACGCGGCCAACAGAAAGGGTCGCAGACCGACGCGGCGCATCGTAGCCAACCGCACCGAGCATCCCAGGGCAAACATCGCCGCGCTGAGCAGCACGGTTTGGGCAACCTGGGCCGCCTCGATGACCGGCCCGCTGAGGACCCCGGTCGACCGCAGCACGGTCATCGCCAGGAACCCCCCGACGAACAACGGCACCAGCGGCGGCGCGGACGCTCCGGCGGGTCGGCTAGTGGAGCGCCGCTGCTGCCAGCTCAGCACGGCAAGCACCGGTGCCAGCATCAACACTCGCGCAAGCTTCACCACGACCGCCGCACCGAGCGCCGCGCCGCCCAACGCGCCGCCGACCGCCACGACTTGGGCCACCTCGTGGATGGACCCCCCAGCCCACAGCCCGGCCTCCAGGGTCGGTAGGCCGATCAGGGTCGCCGCTAATGGCAGCAGCGGAATCATGAGTGTCCCGAAGATCACCACCAGTGCGATAGCCGTGACGACCTCCTCCTCTTCTGCGTCGATGACCCCGTCGGCCGCTGCCACCGCGGCCGCACCGCAGATCGAAAAGCCGCAGGCGATCAGCAAGCGCTGCCCCGGAGCCACCCCCAGCCAGCGACCGATCAGCAGCGTGCCGAACATGCCGATGACCACCACAGCGACCACCATCCCCAGCAACCCGGCCCCTAGCTCTGCGATGTCCAACAACATGAGCTGGACGCCCAGCAGCACGACACCCACCCGCAACAGCCGCTTGGCCGAGAACGCCAACCCGGGCCGCACCGCTGGTGGGAGGTTGACGACGTTGGACAGCAGCGCACCGGCCAGGATGGAGACCAGCAGCGGGCTAACGGTGGGCGTCAACTGCCGCACCCCCAGTGCCAAGGCGACCGCACCGGCGCATAAGGCCAATCCAGGCGCCAACCGCATCGCGTCGCTCGCCCGACCGGCCCGGTCCGGGTCCTCGGCACTATGAGGGGTCGAGGCCATGAGCGCCATCTTGCCGCACGCGGTGTGGCAGGATGACGGGCCGAAAGTCCCTAGACCGGGCAGGTCTGCGGCATTAACGTCACGGTCATGGTGGTGAACGGACCTGATCCCACACCCATCCGGGTGTACCTTCTCGATGACCACGAGCTCGTCCGGCGCGGGTTGCGCGATCTGCTCTCGGTGGAGTCAGACCTGGTCATTGTGGGTGAGTCGGGCACGGCCGCGCAGGCCCGGCGTCAGCTCATCGCGCTGCGTCCCGACGTCGCGGTGCTCGACGCTCGCCTCCCCGACGGCTCCGGCATCGAGGTATGCCGAGACGTCCGCGCCCACGACCCCGAGATCCAGGCGTTGATCCTGACCTCTTACGACGACGAAGACGCCCTGTTCGCGGCGATCTTGGCCGGTGCGTCGGGGTTCGTGCTCAAACAGATCAGCGGATCGGGCCTGGTCGACGGCATCCGGCAGGTCGCCGCCGGGCACTCGCTGCTGGATCCGGAGTCGACGACCCGAGTCCTGGAGCGGATGCGCGGCGCACACCCCGCGCGTCGGCAATTCGATCAGCTCACCCCACAGGAACAACGCGTCCTCGGGCTCATCACCGAGGGCCTGACCAATCGGCAGATCGGCCAGCGGCTGAATCTGGCCGAGAAGACCATCAAGAACTACGTCTCGGTGATCCTCGCCAAACTCGGACTACAACGGAGAACTCAGGCCGCCGTGATGGGCGTGCGACTGATGGATGGCTGAGCGTTCGCCAACCACGCCCACTGTGGGCCGTTCGTCGCGTCATACCGGGACTTTCGGCCCTGGTCGATGCTGCCCTTTCAGGAAACCCTGGAAGGGCAGGTCATCGCCTCTGCATACCGACGCACAGGCCCTGCCCCGAGATTACGGAGAGAGAGCATGAGCGCAACCGTTGCACGAAGCGCAGAAGACACCGCACCCGCCGAGCGCTTGGACAGTGGGCCGGCCCGAATGCTGCTTGGAGTCTTGCGCATCCTGTTTGGCTTCATCTTCCTGTGGGCGTTCTTGGACAAGTTGCTCGGGCTCGGCAAGGCAACGCCGAGTGAGAACGCTTGGGTCAATGGGGGTGATCCAACCTTCGGCTATCTGGCCAACAACGAGGGCACCTTCTCCTCCTTCTTCACCTCGCTGGCCGGCCAAGAGTGGGTGACGTGGTTGTTCATGCTCGGCTTGCTCGGCATCGGGCTCGCGCTGATCACCGGCGCCGGGATGTGGATTGCCGCAGTCACGGGCGGCTTGCTCTACCTGTTCATGTGGTTCGCGGCCTGGCCGTTGGAAAACAACCCGTTCGTCGACGACCACCTAACCGGGGCCTTGATCGTGGTGTTCTTCGCCCTGGCCGGAGCCGGCGACACGCTCGGCATCGGCAAGTGGTGGAAGCAGACCGCGCTGGTGCAGCGCGTGCCGGTGCTGCGCTAAAGCACCGCTGGGTAGGTGCCGGTGCTGCCGCTCAAGCACCGACAGGTAGGTGTCAAGCACCAACAGGTAGGTGTCGGTGCTGCGCTGAAGCACTGACAGGTAGGTGCCGCCGCCGCTGACACGGTTGGCGCGTCAGTTTCGACACCGCGGTAAGGGTCGAGACCGCCATCAGCGCAGCGGCACCTGCCATCGCAGCACCGTCCCACGCGGAGTGTGCGCCATCAGATCCATCGACCCCCCGCGCTGCCGTGCCCGCGCACGCACGTTGCCCAGTCCGCTCTCGACCACCCGGGGCGGTAATCCCACGCCGTCGTCGGTCACCACTACCACCACGTGTTCCGCCTCGAGGTGAATGGCGATCTCCACGGCGGTGGCCCGGGCGTGGCGTGCCACGTTGGACAGAGCTTCGCGCAGCACCAACAGCAACGTGAGCCGGCTGTCATCGTCGATGGCGCTCTCGACGCCAGGTGAGCAGCTCACGGTAGGGGCGAAACCCAAATTCTGGGCATAACTCTTGACAAGTTCGCTGATCTCAGCCTGCAGCGGTGCTCCTGCTCTGGTCGGCGAAAGCGCAAAGATCGTGGCTCGAATGTCCCGGATCGTGGCGTCCAGCTCGTCGATGGTCTGTTCGACTCGCTGCAACACCTCCGGCTCGGGCCTCATCCGGGCGGCTCCTTGGAGGGTCAAGCCGGCCGCGAAAATGCGCTGGATGACCAGGTCGTGCAGGTCCCGCGCGATCCGTTCTCGATCCGCCACCTTCGTCAGCGCGTCGTGACTGTCATCAGCGGCGACCCGATCCAAAACCAGCCCCACCTGGTCACCCAGTGACTCGATCAACTCCTCACTGAGCCGCGGAGAAGCGAGCGTCGCTGCACGCCAACCGTCCACCACCATCACCGCCCAGGTGCCGTCCCGCAGTTGAATCGGAACGATACTGGTATGTCGTGGCCCCGCTTGCTGATCCACCAGGGGCGTCGAGGCTTCGCTGGACCAGTGCATACTGCGGGCGTCGTTGATGCCCTGAGTTATCCGGGCAGCGTGCATGTCCAGCAAATCCTGCGACGTCTGCCCCGAGCCTGCAATCAACTCGACGCGAGGGTCGCCCTCGTCGCGGACCGCGGCAACCGCGACGGCACTGGCGCCGGTGGCACGGATCGCCTCGTCAATCACCACAGGCACGATCGCGGCCGGGTCGCCCTCGGTCAGCAACGAACGGTTGAGCTGCCGGATCGTGCTCACCATCGACTGCTGTCCGTCGGCAACGAGGCGCCGGCGCACCAGATCAATGACCACGCCCGCTAGCGAGGCGAAACCGTTCAGCAGCCACTCGTCGTGCTCGCTGAACTCCGCACCGTGAGCCTTCTCGGTAAGGTAGAGGTTGCCGAACACCCGCGATCCGGTGCGAATCGGTGCGCCGAGGAAGGCATGCATCACCGGGTGTCCAGGCGGGAATCCCACCGCATCCTCTTGCAAAGTCACGTCGACCACCCGGACGGCCACCGGGTCGGCGATCAGGCGTCCCAGCACTCCGCTCGCCGCCGGCGGATCACCGATGAGGCGGCGCTGCTGCGCCGACATACCGTGGGTAATGAAGTGGCTGAGTCCGCTGCCGTCATCTTCAGACAGCACACCCATCGCGCCATAGCGTGCGCCGGTCATCTCGCAAGCGATCTCGACCGTTTGCTGCAGTACGGTGCCGAGGTCACCCCCGTCATCGATGTCGGCCAGATCGTGCATCGCAGCGAGCAAGCGCTGCACATGATCCGAGGGCGGTGGCACCCCGGCCTGCGACGACAACTCCATGACACTTCACACTAGCGGCCCCGGCCGGAACAGGGCGGGAGCAACAACGCGGGCGCAGCAAGCGCGAGCGCAGGAAGAGCGAGCACAGCAAACGCGAGCCCAGCAAGCACGGGCGCCGATCGTCCGACGATGTCGGGACCTTTGACCCTGTTGTCCGATCACCGACCACACCAGGCTGTGAAGGTGAACGACACCGAGCACTCCACCCCGGGACCACCATCCAGCCCGATCGAACACCTCAGCGAATCCGACTGCTGGAAGTTCCTGCGGGCCACGACCACCGGGAGGGTGGCCGTGATCAGAGATGGCGCTCCGGACATCTTCCCGGTCAACCACGTCGTTGATCACGGATCCGTCGTCTATCGCACCCACGTGGGCCTCCTCTTTCGCGCCACCCTGCACCACGACGTTGCCTTCGAAGTGGACGGCTACGACGCAGAGGCTAAACAAGCCTGGAGCGTGGTGCTACGCGGTATGGCCACCGAGGGCCGTCAGATCACCGACATCATGGAGGCACTCGAGCTCCCACTGGCGCCGCAACAACCGGGCGCCAAGCCCCGGATCGTGCGGATCACCCCGCGCGAGGTCAGCGGGCGCCGGTTTACCGTGGTCGAACGACCCGCCGCACACCCAAACCCCTAAGCCGAAGGAGAACCATGGACACTACATCCGACCAGCGCCCGATCGTTGTCGGCTATGACGCCTCGGACTGCGCTGACGTTGCTCTCGAATGGGCCGGCCACTTCGCACACGGCATGGGATCCGCCGTACGCGTTCTTCACTCCGCTACGACGTTGCTGCAGACTCAGGGGTTGTCTTATGGCGAGTTGACCGCAGCGGCCGAAGAGAAGTATGCCGAGCAGATCGCCCAGCACGGCGCCGAACGGCTACGCGCCCAGCACCCAGACTTGAGCGTCGACACCATCACCTCGTTGCTGAGTGCCACGATCGCTCTCGACGATGCCTCCACCAGCGCCTCACTCATTGTCGTCGGCAGCCATGGTCGTGGGCGACTGGGCGCTGTGATGCTCGGCTCGACGGCGTATGCCCTTAGTGGACATGCTCGGTGCCCGGTGGTTGTCGTGCGTGATGCGCACGCGCCGATGCCCGGCCCTACCAAGCCGATCGTGGTCGGCAGCGACGGGTCGGTCGGCTCCGAGCGCGCCGTTGATGCCGCGGCCGATCTGGCGGTGCGCTGGCAGGCGCCTCTCATCCTGATGACGTCGTGGACCCCTCCCGCGCCGGATCCCTACGATCGGCCACCGTTCGGTTACCGCACCGTCGAGGAGAGCCTCGAAGCGCTCGAGAATGAGTCCACGGCGAGGAACGCGGAAAGCGTGCGGCGGGTCAACGCCGACCACCCCGACCTCGATGCCCAAGGCGTGACGTTGGAGATCCGACCCGAGGACGGGCTGATCGAGCAAGGCAGTGATGCCGCACTGATCGTGATCGGCTCGCGGGGACACGGCACACTGCTCGGCACCTTGCTCGGCTCGACCGCCCGGTCGGTGCTGCACCAGACGACGACACCGGTCATGGTGGTGCACTGAGGCGCTGCGCTCTCAGATTCCATGTAGTGCGCTGAGGGGCTGCGCTCTCAGATTGCGTTGGGTATCCTCGCGGTATGTCTAACGTCGTCCCGCTCAGACACTCCCCGGCCACAAAGGTGCCCGAGCCACTCTGGCGCGTGGCCGTGGGCAAAGAAGTGCGCGCCGAGCGACACCGACGTGGGATGAGGATTAGTGACGTCGCCGAGCGTGCGGGCATCTCGCCGCAATACCTGTCCGAGGTGGAGCGCGGAGCCAAGGACGCATCATCGGAGGTCCTCTCGGCCATCGCCGGCGCCCTCGATCTGCAGGTGGCCGACCTTGCCGCCAGAGCAAGCCACTCGCTCCGGTCACCGGTGACCGCTCGCGGCCCAGTCTGCTTGGCGGCCTAACCGGCTAGGTGGTTGAAGGCGTAGATTACGCGCCGACGGCACTGGCTAGGTTGTCGACGGCACGGACGACCGGGAACTGACAACGGCATCGACAACGCCATAGTCCACCGCGGCCTGTGCCGTGAGGATCAGATCACGATCAGTGTCGTCGCGGATCTGAGCCGACGTACGTTGTGTGTGCTCGGCCAGGATGTCCTCCAGCATGGTCCGGACTCGCTCGACCTCCTCGGCCTCCAAGATCAGATCGGGAATGGCACCGCGCCCCTCAGCGGCAGGGGCGTGAAGCACCACCCGACCGTGCGGCAATATCGTTCGGTAGCCGCGGGTGCCGCCGGCCAACAACACCGCTGCTACCGAGACGGCCTGACCCACGCAGGTGGTCTCCACCCGTGGCCGAACGAACTGCATCGCGTCATAGATCGCCAGCATCGCAGCAATCGATCCCCCTGGTGAGTTGATGTGCAGCGTGATCGGGTGATCCGGGTTATCCGACTCCAGATGCAGCAGTTGCGCGATGACCAAGTTTGCGACGCCGTCGTCGATGGGGGTCCCCACATAGATCACCCGGTCGGCCAGCAACCGGCTGTAGATGTCGACCGTGCGCTCGCCCTGGTTGGTTCGGGTGGTGACATACGGGATGGAGTAGGAGCTCATTGGTCGCCTCCCAGTCCGATCGGCCGACGCCGGCCGGGCAGCACTTGATCCGCTGAGACGACAATCGCATCGATGAACCCATAGTCCAAGGCTTCCTTCGCGGTGAACCACCGATCCCGTCGCGAGTCCTGCTCGACGGTGTCCACGCTCTGGCCGGTGTCCTGCGCGACGAGACCCAGCACGGTGTCCCGGGTGTCACGCAGATCATCGGCCTGGATCGCGATGTCCATCGCGCTTCCCCCGATGCCGGCCGACCCTTGGTGCAGCAGAACCTTGGCGTGCGGCAGCGTATAGCGCTTGCCCGGTGTGCCCGAACTCAGCAGGAACTGCCCGGCGCTGTACGCCATACCGACGTTAATGGTGCTTACATCACAGGGGACGGCGCGTATGCAGTCCCGGATGGCAAGCATGCCCGGCACCGAGCCGCCAGGTGAGTTGATCAGGAGCCCTATGTCCTCCTGCGGTTCTTCGGCGGCCAAGAGGAGGAGCGCGTGGCACAACCGGTTGCTGTTGCGTTGTTCCAGGGCCTCACCGAGCACCAGGGTGCGGCGTTCGAGCAGAGCGCGGTAGAGGTCCTCATCGAGGC
>JBARZG010000092.1:0-31810 GCA_049649785.1 Ornithinimicrobium sp.
GACCGTCGTGACTCCAGCATCTGCTGCGCGGTAGTCGAGGAGGTCATCATTCTTCTGGCAGAGTTGTCAAACTACAGCTTTTCTAGAGGGGCAAACCGGAGCAATAGCCGCTTCACCCCTGTTTCGCCGAAATCGACGTGCGCCATCGTGTTGTCACCGGAACCCTCGACCCGGGCGACCGTGCCGAGGCCAAACGAGTCGTGGGTGACCCGATCTCCGACGCTCAGCGATGAGACGTGCGGGGCGTTCGCAGGGCGGCTGCTGCCTCGCGGATTGAGGCGAACGACACCGGCTCGACTGGATGCGCTAGCGCGCCCGGCCACGGTGCGGCGATCGGCATCTGTGCGCTCCCAGTTGAGTAAGTCCTCGGGGATCTCATCGAGGAATCGCGACGGGGGGTTCCATTGGGGGGACCCGAAGGCTGACCGGCTGCCAGCCCGGCTGATGAACAACCGTTCTTGGGCACGGGTGATCCCGACATAGGCCAACCGGCGTTCCTCTTCCAGCTCCGCCGGGTCGTTCAGCGAGCGCATGTGTGGAAAGGTGCCATCCTCCATACCGGTCAGGAACACCACGGGGAACTCCAGCCCTTTCGCCGTGTGCAGGGTCATCAGGGTGACTACCCCGCCGTGGCTGACGGCAGAGCCGCTCTGGTCCTCTCCTGCTCCCTCGCTGTCGCTCTCTCCCGCCGGCCGATCTGGGATCTGATCCGCGTCCGTGATCAACGACACCTGCTCTAAGAACTCGACGAGGGTCCCGTCTGGATAGTTCTCGTCGAACTCACGGCCAACAGCCACCAACTCGGCCAAGTTCTCGACCCGGGTCTCGTCTTGGGGGTCGGCGCTGGCGCGTAGGCCAGATAGATAGCCGGACTGATCCAGGATCTCCTCGAGCAGGTCGCCAACGCCGCGCTTGCTATCGGCGGCAACATCGCCGATCTTCTCCAACAGTTGGGTGAAAGCCGTGATCGCGGCCACCGAACGGGTGGCGATCCCAGGTGCGTCCCCGGGTCGGCCCAGCGCCGCCACAAACGGGATCCGTTCGCGGGTGGCCAAGGCAGCGACGCACGCCTGCGCACGGTCACCAATCCCCCGCTTCGGCACGTTGATAATGCGGCGCAGGTTGACGTCGTCGGCAGGATTGGCCACCACCCGCAGGTAAGCCAAGGCGTCTTTGATTTCCCGCCGCTCGTAGAAGCGGGTGCCGCCAACTACTTTGTAGGGGACGCCGGTGCGAACGAGCACTTCCTCCAGAGCACGGGACTGGGCATTGGTGCGATAGAACACGGCGACATCACCGGGGCGCACCCCGTGATCGTCCGCCAGCGCGTCGATCCGGCTGGAGACGAACGACGCCTCGTCGTGCTCGTCGTCACCGACGTAGCCGACGATTGTGTCCCCATCGCCCGATTTGCTCCACAGGCGCTTGTCCCGCCGGCTGTTGTTCCGCGAAATCACCGCGTTGGCAGCGCGCAGGATGTTCTGGGTGGAACGATAGTTCTGCTCCAACACGATGGTGCGGGCTTGCGGGTAGTCCTGCTCAAACTCCACGATGTTGCGGATCGAGGCGCCGCGGAAAGCATAGATCGACTGATCGGCGTCGCCAACTACACACAACTCGGCCAGTTCAAGGGGCGAACCGTCGTGGTCATCACCGTCACCGGGTCCCTGCTCACCGCCGACCAACTCTTTGATCAGCGTGTATTGCGCGTGGTTGGTGTCCTGATACTCATCGACCAACACATGGCGAAACCGTCGCCGATAGTGCTCTCGCACGGCCGGGAAGGCCTGCAGCACGTTGACTGTCATCGCGATGATGTCGTCAAAGTCCAGGGCATTGGCGGCGCGTAGTCGCTGCTGATACATCGTGTATGCCGAGGCCACCATCCGCTCGTAGTGGTTGTTGCCCACCTGCCCGGCGTAGGTCTCCTCATCGATAAGTTCGTTCTTGGCCGCCGATACTTTGGCCGCGAATGCCCGGGCCGGGTAGCGCTTGGGGTCAAGGTCGAGGTCTCGGATCACCATGCCCATCAGGCGTTGGCTGTCGGCTGCGTCGTAGATCGAGAACGTCGACCTCATCCCGATGGTGGTCGCCTCACGACGCAGAATGCGGACGCAGGCCGAGTGAAAGGTGGACACCCAGATCGCTCGCGCCCTACCCCCCACCAAGTCGGCGACGCGTTCACGCATCTCGGCAGCCGCCTTATTGGTGAACGTGATCGCGAGGATCTGCCCCGGACCGACCCCGCGCTCATCCAGCAGGTAAGCGATCCGGTGCGTCAGGACGCGGGTCTTGCCTGACCCGGCGCCGGCGACGATCAGCAACGGAGATCCCTCGTGCACGACAGCCTGACGTTGCGGCGGATTCAGCCCGTCGAGCAGATCCCCGACCCGTCGCTGACCACCCCAGGGCGCCACGGGAGCCGGCGAGGCCGGGCCGTCGAGCGACTCAGTGCCGGGAGCAAGCTGGCCGGTGCGGGCCCATTGCGGCACACCGGTCTCGTCCACCGCAGATGCTGCGGCAAAGGCGGGCGGGGTGAGGTCGTCGAACAGGCTTGGCATGTCGTTCCCATCCTAGGCGTCAGCGCCGACGACACACCGCATACTCTGTGGACGTGATCCGTCCTGCCACCGTCGATGACGTGCCCGATCTGGTCCGCCTCGTTGCCGAGCTAGCGGCCTATGAGAAGGAACCGGATGCTGCTACCGGCACGGAGCAGGACTACCTTGCGGCCCTGTTCCCCGAGTGGACCGACCCGTTGGTCAGTGCCATCGTTGCCGATGTCGACGGCGACATCGTCGGGATGGCGATCTGGTTTGTCACCTTCTCGACCTGGACTGCCCAGCACGGGGCCTGGCTAGAGGACCTCTTCGTCCGCCCTGAGCATCGAGGCAGCGGTATCGGCCGAGACCTGATGGCGGCCATCGCTCGGGTCTGCGTCGAGCGCGGCTACCCGCGGATGGAGTGGACAGTGCTGGACTGGAACACCCCGGCGATCGAGGTCTACCATCACCTCGGGGCCGAGCCGATGAGTAAGTGGACGACACAGCGGCTGACCGGCGCCGCCTTGGCCGAGTTGGCGGGAAAGTGATCGCCGCACATGCTGGGTGGGCTCAGCGCTGGGCGCAGGTGGTGACCCCGGCCGAGCCGGTGGACTATCTGGATGGCTGGACCGCAATAGCACTGAGCGTGGGGCTGTTCGTAGCGGTGATCTGCCTGATCGCCGGTCTGCGAGGTCGCCCGCCAGGAGCGATCACGATCACAGCGACCGTGGTGCTCCAGTTGGCTCTCATCGGCTACGCCGTGCGGTATGCCGTCGCCCAGATCGGCGGCCAGTCCCCGGTGGGTCCGGCCTGGGAGTTGTGGGCCTACCTCGTGACGGTGATCATGCTCCCTGCCCTGGGCCTGGCCTGGGCCAGCGAGGAACACACACGGTGGGGCACGTTGGTGTTGGCTTTCGCGGCCGTGGTCTCAGCGGTGATGTGTGGTCGCGTTGCGCAGATTTGGTATGGCGTTGGGATGGCGTGAGCGAGCGGACGCTTAACACACGAACCCGAGGCCCGGGCCGGGTGATCTTGGCGATGTATGTGGTGTTCGTCATCGGCTCGGTGTCTCGTGCCACGGCTCAGATCCTGACCCGTTATGACGAGGCGCCCTTGGCATACACGTTGTCGGCGATCGCGGCGGCCATTTATGTCGTCGCGACCATTGCACTGGCGCTGCCGGGACCGCGAGCCTGGATGGTGAGCGTGGTCGCGATCAGCATCGAGTTGATCGGCGTGCTGAGCGTCGGGACCTGGAGTGTGCTGCAACCCGAGCGGTTCGCCGATGCCAGCGTGTGGAGCCACTACGGCCAGGGATACTTGTTCATCCCGTTGGTGCTGCCAATCATCGGCCTGTGGTGGCTGTTCAGGTCCAGAGAACCGCAATCGTCGCGTTGAAGATCGCCAACACCCCGGCAGCGTGCACCATCCCCGGCGGGAAACTCTGGCCGCGTCGCCCCTTGCCCGCAGCTGATTCGACCAGCCCAGCGACCACGAGGGACACCAGCAACTTCACGCCGATCTTGACGTGATTGAGTTCAGAATCCAAAGCGGCCTCGGCGATCCCGACCAGGATGAGCCCGGTAATGATTTGGGTCCGAGCACCCCACACCATCACCACGTTCGGCACAAAGGCGGGGTTGGCTGAGCGAGGAAACGCCCACATCTGGGCGAAGTATCCGCCGATCAGGGCTGACAGGCCCAGCACGTGGGCCAGCACGACGACGTCATACACCGATTCCATGCGTCCTAGCCTCTCATCAGTGTCGGGCGTCAATCAGTGTCGGGCGTCTTCGAGCACCGCGTTGATCACGTGACGCCCCCAGGTCTGGAGCGGTGGCCACGCCGCCAGTTGCCCGATCGGCACCCACGTTGCTGCATCGGTCGAGCCGCCGACATCGTGCACCACCGGTGACGTTGGGTCAGGGCAATGGGCGATGTAGATGAGCCGAATCGCGTGAAAGTCCTCCGTGCGGCCCGATGGTGAGGTACCGATCCAGTGATCGCTGTCCAGCACCATGGGTCGTGACACCGTGATCTCCTGGCCGGTTTCCTCCCAGACTTCGCGGTGCACAGCGGCGAGCGGTTCCTCGCCGTCGTCGACGCCGCCACCAGGCAACCCCCACAAACCGGCGTCCTGATCGGTGTGAGCGAAAGAGGTCAGCAGCAGGCACCGTTGCTCCTCGAACCGGGCCGTCACGACCGCGTAGGCTGCGAGCCGCTGATAGGGATGGGATTGCGGGGCCGGCGACACGGTAAAGCGCAGCACAACCTCGTTGCCTTCAGCCAACTCGGCGCCCAGCCAGCGGGGTTCCCAGCCGGCCCGGGCCAGCGTCAGTTGCGGATCTTCTCCATGCTCTAGCGCAGCGTCGTGCTGCACCACTCCCGCTGCATCTCGGGCCTCTACTCGTGCACGCATCCGGCTCCCTTCGCCTGTCCGGTTGACCGCTGACTCACTGACTCACTGACTCACTGACTCTAGAGCGTTCGCTACGTCCTCGCGGCTCGCGGGGGCCCTCCCTCTAGGTGCCGGCGATCGCCCGCTGATAAAGAGACATCGTGTCTTGAACGACCGTTGACCAGTGGTGCGCGATCGGCGGATGGGACCGCCGATACGCCGCCATTGACTTCAGGCGTACCGGCTGACCTGCCAACGCTTCGAGCAACCGCACCATCTCGTGGTCGGAGCCGGCCAACAAGCCGGTGTGGCAGCCGACGATGTCCTGCACCCCGGATCCGGCGTATGCCAGCACCGGAAGGCCGGCTGCGGCTGCTTCCAGCGCCGCGATGCCGAACGCCTCGTGCCGCGCCGGCGCCACATACAGGTCACTCGCTCGATACAGGTCGGCGAGCTGGGTTGCACTGAGGCGGCCGGGCAGATCGACCCACTGGCGCATCGAGGTGGTGGCGACGAACCGGCGCAGTGCACTCAGCAGCGGACCTTCGCCGGCCATGACCAGACGCGGTCGACGTCCGCGAGGTAGACCGGCGCGCGCCCTGGCGAGCATGGTGAGCAGGCCCACTGGTCGTTTGCGGGCCGTGAACCTCATGGCGCTGACGGCCTGCACTCTGCCGCCGCATGTCGGAGTGCCTGCCCAGCGGTCGAGATCGATGCCATTGCGCATGATCGCCACAGGTGGGTCCAGGGTGAGGACGCCGCCGAGTTGGTGAGCCGCCAGCGTGGACACGGCGCTGGGTATGGCGCCTTGGGAGATCCACCCCCGCCATTGCCGCCGCAGCGTTGGTGTCAGCGGCGAGCAGCCGACGAGGCTATGCCAGGTCACCACCGTGGCAAGCCCGGCCTCACTCGCTGCGCTCGCCGCCATGTGCGAGAAGGGTGCCAGCACGCCAAGATGAACGTGCACAAGGTCGGCCCGGCCCAAGGCCGCTCGGAGCGCCGGACCCGCCCACGGGTTGATCGGTGCTCCCAGCGGCACTGGGCTGGCCAGACGGAGCACACCGACAGTTGTCGGTCCCGGCGTGGATGTGATCACGAGGACGTCGTGTCCAGCGCCTCTCAGCCGGTCTGCCAAACCCGCAACCTGTGTCTCGATGCCACCCATCCGTGGCGCATAGCAGTCGGTGACCAGGGCAATTCGCACAGCCGACAGCCTGGCATGTCCTGACGCCTGCGCCGTGCCGGTAGCGTGACCAAGTGCGCCGAGCGCACAATGACAACGGATAGGGCACAGACAACATCGGACGAGGAATGGCGGGCTTGGGTGCGGCAGACAGTGGTCGCGGTGAACGCCCACCCCGATGACGAGGCCATCTTGATGGGGGGCACCCTGGCGCGCATGAGCGCCCAGGGCCACCGCGTCATCCTGGTTACCGCCACTGATGGGGGCGCCGGCCCGGCTGATGGCAGCAATGACGGCATCGACAGTGACAGCACCCCATCTTCGCTTGCCCGTGACCTCGGAACCCGGCGCCTGACCGAGCTTCACGCCAGCGCCGCTGCCCTGGGCGCAGCCGAGGTGATTGACCTGGGGTATGCCGACAGCGGGATGGGCCCAGCTGACCTCCCCGTTCAGGGCGAACATCAGCGACTGCATACGGTGCCGATCGAGACGGCCGCTGCTCGCGTCGCCGATATCGTGACCAGCCGGTCGGCGGACCTGGTGATCGGCTACGACCGTGCCGGGGGATATGGGCACCGCGACCATGTCCAGATCCATCACATCGTCCGCCGAGGAGTGCAGCTGAGTTCCGAGGATCCCACCGCAGCCACGCACAACGCCGGGCATCTCAGCGCGGCTCCCCGACTCATCGAAGCCACTGCCCCGCGGGAGCCAATCCTGCGGGCACTCAAGGTGCTGCATCGGTTGCGGCTGCTCGGCGACTTCGACCCGCAGGAGTGGGCTGGCGCCTTTACACCGAGAGCCCAGATCACCCACCGCGTCGACGTGCGGGACCACCTGCGTGCGAAACGAGCCGCCCTTGCTGCGCATGCCTCCCAGGCCGCGATCGACTCGACATTCGCGCGCGTGCTCGCTCTGCCTGGCCCGGTCTTCGCCCGGTTGCTCGGTCGGGAGTTTTTCATCGAGCCGGCTCGGCGCCTGCCACGACCGAGCAGCCAGGATGCCTTCGAAGACTTGGTTGGCAGCGACATGATGAGTTCACTCCCGGAATTGTTGGATGGCGATCAATGAGCCATCCCGGTCCCGGCGGCGAGGCCGCCAACTCCGACGGCGAGCATTCCGGCTCGACGAGCGAAACACCGGACCCGAGCGTTGAGCCCGAATCAGTGTTGTCGGCGATGGGCTGGCGCGAAGTTGTCCAGGCACTCGTCGGGCTCGGGGCGGCAGGTGCTTTGGTCTTCTATGGGCTACCGTTCGTCGCCGATACGACATGGCCGCAGATCGGGGAGCAGCTAGCGTTGGTGGGCCTGGCGCCCGCACTTGCTATGGCCGGACTACTCGTCGCCGGACTGTACTGCTACACCTTTACGATGATCGGCTCCCTGCCGGGTCTGAATCATCTGCGTGCGTTTACCGTCAACACCGCCGGCTCGATGGTGGCGAACATCTTGCCCGGTGGCGGGGCGATCGGCGTGGCCGTCACATACCTGATGTTTCGATCCTGGGGGTTTGCGCGCGCGGCCATCGGCACCTCGTTGATCGTGACCACGATCTGGAACATGCTGGCCCGGTTGACGCTGCCCATCCTCGGTGGGTTGGCGGTGCTTCTGGGCCCCGTTGACGCCCCTCGCTCCGTGGTGGTGGCCGCGCTCGTCGCCACTGCGATGGGGCTGCTGTTCCTCGGGTTCTTCGGTGGCGTCGTCTTCTCCGACACCGCTGCCCGCGAGGTCGGCTCCGCTGTGGCCACGTTGACCTCTCCGGTGGCTCGACGCTTCCCTCGGGTGGGGAACCTCAATGGTGTGATGGCCGACCAGCGTGTCCGGATCGAAGGAGTCGTCCGCCGCAGCTCTGTGATGATGTCACTCGGGCTAGTGGGCATGTTCGGCTGCTTCTTCGTGCTCTACGTCGTCTCGGCCCGCACGGTGGGCGTCGAGCTTGCATTGATCCCGTTGTTCGCGGCGTATGCGTTCCGCCAGTTCCTGACGGTCGTGGCGATCACTCCCGGTGGCCTCGGCATCACCGAAGTCGGGACGGCCGGGATCCTGGTCGCATTCGGCGGCGATCCGGCATCGGCTGCTGCTGCGGCGTTGTTGTATGCCGTCTTCACCCACCTGCTGGAAGTTCCGCTCGGTGCGTTCGCCACCCTGGGATGGTGGCTCACCCGCAACAGGTCGGCCAGCAACCGGCCACGTGGATAGATGGGCGAGGTGGTTCACACCGGGCGGTCCGCTCGTGGGCCTCGCCGCAGATGCCAAGCAATCGTTCGATGTCGATATAGGGCGCTGCGATGATCCGATCACGATTCTTTGTGGCAGGTTGTCGAATCGACGTGATGCCGTTCGTCGTGAGAGTAGAAGGCGGTTAAACAGATCGCCCAGCAACTGAGGAGATTGACATGACGCACTACCTGCTGACCGTGCACGGCCCCGCCGAGATGGGAGAGTTCGGCAACTACGGGTCCCAGGAGGAGATGGAGGAGGCGTATGCCACGACGGGCGCTTTCAACGAGCAGTTGCGGGCCGACGGCTACTGGGTCTTCGCCGGTGGGCTCCAGTCAGCCTCGACGTCGACCGTGGTCGACGCCCAGGGTGGGACACCGGTGATGACCGACGGCCCCTACCTGGAGACCAAGGAGGCCATCGGCGGGTTCTGGGTGATTGAGGCCCCCGATCTGGATGTGGCGCTCAAGATCGCGGCCAACGGGTCCACAGCGTGCCGCGGCAAGGTCGAAGTCCGCCCCTTTGCCGGTCTCGCCTGAGTCGGCCCGACCGAGGTTGATCGATGCTGTTTGATGCGGATAGTCGCCCATGATCGCTGATCGATGTTGACTGAAACGGCGGCCGTCGAACGGGTCTTCCGGCAGGAGTATGGCCGCCTGATCGCTTCGCTCGTGCGCCGCTTCGGGGACATCGACATCGCCGAGGACGCGGCGGGTGAGGCGCTCGTGGTCGCCCTGGAAAAGTGGCCGCAGTCGAGGGTGCCGCCGAACCCCGGCGGCTGGCTGACCACCACCGCGGGCAACCGGGCACTCGATCGGATCCGCCGAGACAGGCTGCGCGCCAGCAAACACGAGGCAGCCACCATGCTTTCCCACAACACGCCCCAGGAACCCACCGGACCGTTCGTCGAGCCCGGCGATGACCGGCTCCGCCTCATCTTCACGTGCTGCCACCCAGCGCTGGCACCACGGGCCCAGGTCGCGCTGACGTTGCGCCTTCTCGGGGGGTTGACCGTCTCCGAGATCGCTCAGGCGTTCCTGGTGCCGGAGTCCACGATGGCGCAGCGGATCACCCGGGCGAAGAAGAAGATCGCGGCCGCGAGCGTGCCCTACCGGGTGCCCGACGCCGCCGACCTTCCCGAACGACTCAGTGGCGTGCTGACGGTGCTGCTGCTGATTTTCAACGAGGGCTACCTGGCCACCGGTGACGGCGATCCGGTCCGCGGGGAGTTGACGCAGGAGGCAATCCGGCTCGCCCGAGCCCTGCACCACCTGCTCCCCGAGGAGCCGGAGGCGACCGGCCTGTTAGCGCTCATGGTGCTCACCGAGGCTCGCTGCGGGGCTCGTGTCCGGAACGGGCAGTTGATCCCACTGGCCGACCAAGACCGCGCCAGCTGGGACCGCGGGATGATCGCTGAGGGCCATGACCTGGTCCGCTGGTGTTTGGCGATCAACCGACCCGGTCGCTTTCAGATCCTGGCCGCGATCAACGCCACGCACACCGACGCCCCCAGTGCCGAGGACACGGACTGGTCTCAGGTAGCCGCGCTGTACGACCACCTGACCCGGATCGACCCCTCGCCGATTGTGGCGCTCAACCGCGCGGTGGCCATCGCGCACCTGGACGGACCCGAGGTCGCCCTCGCGCTGGTCGACCGGCTACCACTCACCGGCTACCACGCATGGCATGCTACCCGCGCCGAACTCCTTCGCCGGCTGAACCGCAGCGGCGAGGCGAAGCAGGCCTACGGCGCCGCGATCGCCGCGACGCGGAACTCCGCAGAGCGTGCCTATCTGCGCAGCAAGCGCGGCGATCTACTGTGAGCCGCAGTACCGGCCTAGCTCTAACCGCCAGGAACCGCATGAGACGCGAAAGCCCTTAGTATGTGCTGTGGGTTGACTGGTATGCCGGAACGAGACGGGTCAATTGGGCCTCGTGCGCTTGCTCGGCAACCGAGTCGTCGACTGCGGCCGGCACAAAGTCACCCGTGACGCGGCGACAGGCAAGTTCCAACAGGCCATCGGCCAGCACCGGATTCGCCGGGAGCACCGGCCCGTGCAAGTAGGTCCCGATGACGTTCTGGTGGCGCGCGCCTTCGTACGTGTCTTCGCCGTTGTTGCCATCGCCGTGCAACACGCGCCCAAAGGCTCCCTGGGTCTTGCCCAGGACGGTAGAGCCGGAGTGGTTCTCATACCCCACCACTGAGCCGAACTCGGTCTGTAACACCACCGGCCCGATCATCCGGTCGTCGTTGCCCTTAGTCATCACGTCCAGGATGCCCAGCCCGGGGATCCGCTGATTCTCGACAGTGACAAACGACGTGCCGAACAACTGATACATCCCGCACACCATCAGCATCGGCGTGCCATCAGCGGCCAGGTCGCGCAATCGGTCGGCTTGCACGTCGAGGTCTTCCTGCACTGCCACCTGCCCGGAGTCCTGCCCGCCGCCACCCAGAATCAGGTCGGCGCGCTCTGGCCATGGCTCTCCAGGGCCGTGGTCGTGCACCACCGGAGTATATCCGTGCCAGCGCAGCCGCGCGGCGAGACAGCGAGTGTTGCCCAGGTCGCCGTAAATGCTCATCTCACGCGGGTACAGGTGCACCAGGTGGATTTCGCCTTTGCTTTCAGCAGTATGGGTGTCGCTCACTCTGGGTCCTCTCCGAAGCGCGTCAGTTGATAACGCGTGGCCATGATCCGCCGCAGATGCATCATCGCTGTGTACGTGCAAAAGACCCGCATGGGCTCACGCGCATGCTGGGCCACGAACCCGTCCAGCGCCACGTCGAGGTCACACTCTGTTCGGTCTACCGGCACGTCGTCATATTGCAGCCGCAACGCCATGTCGTATCCGCGCACCCCGCTGGTGACGCTGACCCCGCGCCCGCGGAGGCTGGCAAAGGACACGTCATACAACCACGACACGTCCCGTCCGTCCGCGTAGTTGTCGTTGATGGCGATCATCGTCGCGGCCGGCTGCGCCCCGTAGGTCCCCAGCGCAACCGTGAACCCGGCCGGGTTCTTGACCAACACCAACTCCAACGGAGCACCATCGACATCGATGACCTCGCCGCGCCCGAACGGGGGGTGCACAGCAGCGAGCGCCGTGGCCGCGGTGGCGGCGCTGAAGTCTCCGGACAGCAGCACCCGGGCCATGGTAGCTGCCGCGGTGGCGTTGATCATCGCGGCCAATCCGCGCTGCCTCAACTCCAACGGCCCCACGTCGTCGCCGCCCGGATAGCGGACGGTGAACGATTGCGCGTCGTGCGGCAACAGCAGACCGTCGTCGGCGCCCAACTGCGGCGCGTCAGCCGGGTCTGCGAAACGGACGTCCGCCTCCTGGATCGATGGCAGTTCAGCCGCCACGGACGGATCGACCCCGAACCAGCGCACCTCGACAGCCGTATCGAGTTTTGGAGCGACTCTGGAGACGTAGGCGTCGTCGGCGTTCAGCACTACCGCGTCCGTGCTCTGCTCGGCCAGGGAGTTCAGCAGTCTGGCGGTGAAGTCGATCTCGGCGAACCGGTCGAGTTGATCGCGGGCCACGTTGAGCAACAAGGAGTGCGTGGGCGGCACGATCGCCGCGAACTGCAGCGCATGTGCTTCGTCCAACTCCAGCACGGCCACCTCGGCGTGAAGGTGGCCGAGAGCATTCACTTCGGGCAGTAACGCGGAGATGACACCGCGGGTGTAGTTGCTGCCCGTGGGGTTGGTGAACACTCTCAGTCCGTGCTCGCGGAGCACCGCCACCAGCATCTTGGTGGTCGTGGTTTTGCCGTTCGTGCCGGTGACCACCACGATGCCGCGCGGGACGTACGACAACGTATGCCGCAGCACGGCGGGGTCGATCGTCTCGGTCACCAGCCCGGGCATCGCCGAGCCACCACCACGGAACCGCGACAGCACCCGAACGGCCCTGCCGGCGGCCAACGCGGCGGACAATCGAGCCTGAGTCCATGGCTTCACCAGCTCACGCTCGCTCTCGGGTCGAGCACCCACTGCTGCCCGTTATCTGCTGCATGTCCGCTCACTCCCACTCGATCGTGCCCGGCGGCTTGCTGGTGACGTCCAGCACGACCCGGTTGACCTCTGCGACTTCGTTGGTGATCCGCGAGGAGATGGTCGCCAACACGTCGTGCGGCAACCGGGTCCAGTCGGCCGTCATCGCATCCTCGCTGGAGACCGGGCGCAGCACGATCGGGTGACCGTACGTGCGGCCATCGCCTTGCACTCCGACCGACCGCACATCGGCCAACAACACGACGGGGCACTGCCAGATCTCACGGTCCAAACCGGCCCCGGTCAACTCTTCTCGGGCAATGGCGTCGGCCCGTCGCAGGATGTCCAGCCGCTGCGCACTGACCGAACCCACGATCCGGATCGCCAGCCCCGGCCCCGGGAAGGGTTGGCGCCACACGATCCCTTCGGGCACCCCCACCTGCAGACCGACCTGGCGGACCTCGTCCTTGAATAGGCTACGCAGCGGCTCGATCAGGCTGAACTGCAAGTCATCGGGCAATCCGCCGACGTTGTGGTGACTCTTGATGTTAGCCGCGCCGGTGCCCCCACCGGACTCGACGACGTCCGGATACAGGGTGCCT
Source organism: Ornithinimicrobium sp. (assembly GCA_049649785.1). GTDB lineage: Bacteria > Actinomycetota > Actinomycetes > Actinomycetales > Dermatophilaceae > Ornithinicoccus. The sequence goes on from JBARZG010000092.1 coordinate 12,944, forward strand.
TGGACCAGGAACTTCACCGGGTGTCCGTCGGCGTCGGCGCTGCCGGCGATATCCCGGGCCGCCTGTTCGAAGACGCGGATGAACTCCCGGCCAATGATCTTGCGCTTGGTCTCCGGGTCGGCGACATCGGTTAAGGCATCTAAGAAGCGCTGCCGGGCATCGACGACCACCAGGTCGACACCGGTGGCCGCGACGAAGTCGTCTTCGACCTGGGCAACCTCACCCTCGCGGAGCAATCCATGGTCGACGAAGACGCAGGTCAGGTGGTCTCCCACCGCCTGGTTGACCAGCGCGGCCGCAACCGAGGAGTCCACGCCCCCGGACAACCCGCAGATCAACCGTGCATCGCCGACTTGGTCCTTGATCTGCTGCACCAACTCGGCCGCAACATGCTCCGCCGTCCAATTCGCCGAAAGGTCTGCACCGTGGGTCAAGAAGTTCTCGATGACGCGCTGACCGAAGGTCGAGTGCATCACTTCGGGGTGCCACTGCAGGCCATACAAACGGCGCTCGTCATCCTCGAACGCGGCGACATCTGCGCCAGGGCTACTGGCTGTGACCCTGGCTCCGGGCGGGGCGGCGGTCACCGAATCACCGTGTGACATCCATACCGGTTGCTCTTCGGGTTGGCCCGCAAACAGCGTGCTTGCGGTGTCGGACAGCGTGGCTAACGTGTCGCCATACTCTCGCTTGCCGGTCTGGGCTACCTCGCCGCCCATCGCGGCGGCCATCGCCTGAAAGCCGTAGCAGATGCCCAGCACAGGCACCCCGGCCTGCACTAACGCCGGGTCCAGGGCGGGCGCGCCATCGGCATACACCGAGGACGGGCCCCCGGAGAGCAACACCGCACTGGGGTCTTTGGCGAGCATGTCCGTGACCGGCATCGTGTGCGGCACGATCTCGCTGTACCGGCCGGCCTCACGCACCCGGCGCGCGATGAGTTGGGCGTACTGAGCGCCGAAGTCGACGACGAGGACGGGGCGATCGGCCAGATTTTCGTCTGTCGATTGAGTCATGGCCACGCGGCTAGGCTACCGGCGCGACCACGTTCTCGGGTTCACCGCTTAGGTCCGGGCGCGGGAGGCCAGTTGTGTCTTGGCGCCTCGGGTGACTTGCCGCTCGACGTAGAAGGACAAGAACGGGACCACCCCGGCGAGCATCACGCCGACCATTTTCGGCAACGACCAGCGCAGCTCAAACCCCAACATCGCGGTCGCCACCAGATAGACCATGTACAGGAATCCGTGCGGCTGGGCCCACCAGTCGAGCAGGTGGTTGTCGAAGCCGTAGCGCAACACCATGTGCAACGTCAGGATCAGCAGCGCAATCCCGACGATCATGGCCATGATCTGGAAGAACCTCAGCTTGGCGGTGTCGCTCACGGTATGCCGATCCTGCCGCTCGCTTCTGGGGTTGCGTTCACAGGCTCAGGCTAGAGGGCGACCGAGGCCGCGCCGCGCCCGGTGGGTGGGCCGCTTCGCGCAGGAAGCGCCAATACATGTAGATGGCGAAGGCCCCGAAGACCCACCATTGCAGTGCATAGCCCAGATTTCCCCAATCCAAACCATCGCCTGATAGCGCCGGGGGCGGCACGGCCTGTGCCTCCCCCTGGTTCACCGCCGGCTGCTCGTCGGTGGCAAAGATGAAGGCGTTATACATCGGGGCCGGCCATTCGTTCACCAAGGCGGCTAGGTCGACCGAGGCGCGTTGACCCTCTGGTAGGTCACTGCCCTCGACGGGCGACTCCGCCGGAGCCAGCGTGCCGGACACCCGGCGCGGTGTGGTGTCCGGCATACCGGCGTCTTCTGGGTCCGCTACCCAACCGCGCAACACCGGCAATAACGCACCGCCATCGGTGCGCAGCGGCGTGATCACCCAGTAACCCTCGCGGCCCTCCAGGACCCGCCCGGCCACGACGAACTGCAGGTCCGAGACGTAGGAGCCGCTGGCCTGCACCGGCAGGTTCGACCCGTCGTCGGGGAACGCGTCGTAAGGTTCGATGACCTCGGTCAGCGATTGCGTCTGGCGGGCGGCTTGCTGCGTGGCGAGTTGCCGGTTGTCGTCGTCCTGGGCCCGAGAGATCTGCCATAGACCCAACTGGCCGAAGGCGACGAGCACCACGATGAGCAGCGCCAACAAGGCGAGCCACCGGGGTTGCAGAGCAGTGCGGAGCACGAATCCAGAGTACGGGTGGTCACCTGTAACGCCCCCATACGGTCGTGTACCGGGTTATACCGAAGTACAGGTGGTCGTCGCGCGGTGCGTCCGCCTACTCGGCGGCTACCTGATCGTCGAACACGTAGATGCTGCCGCCGTAACAGGCCACCCACACCGAATGCGTCACCGGGTCGTAGGTCAGCCCGATCGGGTTGGCATCGGTCGGCTCTTTCTGCAGCACCGTCATGTCGGACGTCCGAATCTTGGCGACGGACGGCTCGTAGTAGTTGACGACGTACAAGGCGGTGCCATCGGAGGACAGCGACATGCTGCGCGGTTCGCGCCCGGACACGACTTCGTCGACGATCTCTTCGGTGGCGGTGTCGATCTTGTAAATCGTGTCGGCGCCGCTGACCGCCAGGTAGAGGTATGCGCCGTCATCGGAGAGGTTGAGATGGCGCGGTTTGCGCCCGGTGTCCATCATGACTTCGCTATCGCCGGTCTCCAGGTCGACCTTGAACAGTTTGTCCGCATACATCGCGGCCACGTATGCCGTCCGGTTGTCCGGCATGACCTCGATCCCCCGAGGCGCAGCCGCAATCGGGATGACCGAGGTCTCTTCCGCACTGTCCCGGTCGACCACGGACACGGTCGAGTCGCACCAGTTGCTCACCAGCACGCGTGTCTGGTCCGGCGTGATGTCGACGAACTTGGGCACCCCGCCGACCTCGATGACTTGGTCCCAGGCCATGTCTTCGGCGTCGAAGCGATACAGCAGTGAGCCCCCGACACCGTCGGCCGGCGTGCACGCGTCGAAGCCGGTCTTGCCGAAGCCTTCGCCATACATCGTGTATTGCGAGACGTAGGCGAAGCGGCCGTCGTCGGTCCACGCCGCCTCGACCGGCGCGCCTTGGGAGATACCGGGGTGACCCGGCAGGTCGAACTCCGAGAGGTCCAGACCGTCATCAAGGGTCTCCACCAACTCACGGCTCTCACTGTCGTAGACCGTCGAACTGTGTTGATACATCATGTTGTTGGCGATCACGAGACCAGCGCCCGAAGCCACCACCGATTTCGGTGTGATCTCGCCGGTGATGTAGTCGATGCGTTCCATGCTGGACTCCTCGGAAGGAATCGCCGGCGGTTTGAGAATGGGACCGCCGGAGGCCTGCTTGCTCTGGGCTTCCTCGTTGGCCTCGGTAGCGGCTGCATCGTCGGCGGTCGCGTCGTCGGCGCTCTGCTCGGAGGATTCGGCGTTCTCTGCCTCCGGCGCCGAATTGGTCTGGGCGTCAGGTGCCCCTGCGTCTTCACCACCTGCTGTCAGGCAGGCGGCCAAACTTCCGCTGAGCACAATGGCCGCCACACTCCCACCGATCACTGCGCGCCGCCGCCGGTAGAGCGGATTATTGCTCACATGCATCGCGTCAACTTTCTGGTCCGGCTCGGGCTCGTGTGGTGGGCCTAAGAATAGGTGGCCGCGGGTTGCAACGTGTGACGCCGGGCCGGGCCACCCTGATCAGTATGTCAACAACACTTCTTGAGTACGCGAGGTTCTAGCTAGGTCGTTTGGGCGGGTCTAGCGTGCCGAGAAGGAAGGGACACGATGAAACATGGGATAGGCGTTCTTTTCGTAGCGGCCGCATTGGTGCTGCTTTCGGCGGGGTCGGCTGCGGCCGATCCTTCTCCGGAGGAGCAATCCTTCAGCTACTCCCTCGTGGCACCACACCCCTGCACAGGCGAACTTATTGAAGCCACGGTGAGTGTTGACATCACCCGCCACCGCCACCAGAACAACATCGTCGCTTTGGTGGACGTCGGGGTCACGACGTCGGATGGCTACGCCGGAACGGGGTACCAGACCGTCGTCAATAGCGGCCGATACAACAACTCGCTGAACATGATGCTGAACTCACTCACCGACAAGCGCAAGATCAAGGTGCGAGTCCGACTCAATGAGTCCGAGGTGCCCAGTTCGGCGCCGTTCGAGCTGTCCTGCGTCGGCAACTGACCTCAAGCCGCACAGCAGAGACAAATTCAGTGGCCCCGCTGTGACTGGCCTCGTATCTTTGAACGGCTATGCGTGACCTGCCGCTCGCCGATCCCGGCACCCCAGACATCCGCAGCCCCCACCGATATCTGTGGTGGTTGGCGCGCGGACAACTCGGCCTGCTCGCGCTTAACGCGTTGGTCTGCTCAACCTGGTTGGTGACCCAAGCATTGATCCCCCTGGCGCTAGGGCAAGCGATCGACCAAGGCATCGTTGCCGATGACCGCGCCGCGTTGACCACCTGGACCCTGGCCATCGTTGCCCTAGCGTTCACCGGCGCCGTCTTCGGCACCCTGTGGCATCGCAACGCGGTCATCAACTGGATGCATGCGACATACCGAACGATGCAGGTCGTCGGCAATCATGTGCTGCGGGCGGGTCAGGCCGTCACTCGGGCGACCCCCACCGGCGAAGTGGTCTCGGTCGTCGCCACCGACGCCACCCGGATCGCGAACCTCTATGAGTCCAGCGGACTGATCGTCGCGGCCGGTGTGTCCTACGCCGTCGTTGCCGCGATCCTGCTCTCGCAAGATGGCACCTTGGGGCTGATCGTGTTGATCGGTGTACCGGTGCTGACGCTGCTGCTCTCGGTGGTCCTGAAACCCCTGCAGCGTCGACAAAATGCGGCCCGCGAGGCCGCCGGTGAGTTGGCAACCTTGGGCGCCGACACGGTCACCGGCCTGCGCGTTCTACGGGGCGTCGGTGGTGAAGGCACGTTCTTGCATCGGTATGACGAACAGTCGGCTCAGGTGCTGGCGCGCGGCACCGAGGTGGCGCCCGTGCACGCCACGTTGGACGCCGCCCGCGTGCTGCTACCCGGCATCGTGGTGGTGTTGGTGACCTGGCAGGGTGCGCGGTTGGTCCAAGCAGAAGCGCTGGAGCCCGGCGACCTGGTGACCTTCTATGGCACTGCCGCCTACCTGGCGTTGCCGCTCAGCTTCGTGACCGGTTTCGTGAGTCACTACATCCGGGCCAAGGTCGGCGCCGCCAAGGTGATCCGGCTGCTGAGCGTGCCCAGCGACCTTGACACCAGCGCGACGGAGCAGCCCCCGGCACCTACTCCCCGTGCCCCTGCCCCACTCCTCGAACCGGTCAGCGGCCTGCGAGTGCAGCCCGGACTGTTCACCGCTGTTGTCACCGGCTCGGACGCCGATGCCCACAGCATCGCTGACCGACTCGGGCGGATGGGACCTACGGCCACACCGGCGACGTGGGGTGGCGCACCGTTGGCAGCGATGCCCCTACGGGACGTGCGGCGCCGGGTCGTGGTGGCCGAGGGCGACGCCACCCTTTTCAGTGGCCGGCTGCGCGACGGTTTGTGCCGCCCGGTGCTCGGACCGCCTGAACGGTCGCCTTCCGGCTGCACCGACCGCACCCTCGATGCCGCCATACACACCGCGAGCGCCGAGGACGTGATCGATGCACTGCCCGATGGCATCGACTCCGATGTCACCGAGCGGGGGCGAAGTTTCTCCGGCGGCCAGCGGCAGCGTCTGGCGTTGGTCCGAGCCTTAGTGGCCGATCCAGAGGTGCTGATCCTTGTTGAGCCCACCTCGGCGGTTGACGCGCATACCGAAGCCCGCATCGGCCGCCGACTCGGACCCGCCCGGCGGGGCCTGAGCACGGTGGTTTTCACGTCGAGCCCCCTGCTGCTGGAGCACGTCGATGAGGTCCATCTCGTGCTGCAGGGCCGCGTCGTTGCCAGCGGGTCGCATCACGACCTGCTCGATAACAGCGCCGCCTACCGTGATGTGGTCCTCCGCGGGGCCGAGCAGGTGAGGACGTGACCGAGCGCGATGCGACCACGGACGCTGACCCGACGGTGCGCACTCTGCCCATCGCGTCGAGTCGGGTGGTGCTGACTCACACCAGGAGGCTGGTCGGCGAGCACCGGATCGATCTGGCTGCGGTGGTCATCTGGCACGTCCTGGCCGCGTTGGCCGGGGTGGTCGGCCCCTGGGTGATCGGGGCTTTGGTCGATGCCTTGGTCGACGACAGGTCGGCCCCGATCGGCACCCTCATCCTTATCTTGGCATTGGCGGTGCTGGCGGAGACTGTCTTCGTCTGGGCGGGCGTCCGGGCATCGTTCATCCTCGGGGAGCGCGTCTTCGCCGGGCTGCGCGAACGCTTCATGGTCGATGCCACAGCCTTGCCGCTCAGCACCGTGGAACGAGCCGGAACCGGGGACCTGTTGGCGCGGACCACCAACGATGTCGAGTCGCTGTCCCATGCGGTGCGCTTCGCCGTGCCGACCATCATCGTCAGCGCAATCGCCATTTCTTTGACCGCGGTGGCAGCCTTTGTCGCCGACCCCCTGGTGGCCTTGGCGCTGTTGGTCGCAGTCCCCTTCGTGGTGCTCCCGACCCGGTGGTTCCTACGCCGTGCACCAGCGGCCTATCAGGTGGAACGCGCAGCATACGCTGCCGGCAACGGCGTCTTCACCGAGAGCGTCGAGGGCGCCCGGACCATCGAGGCGCTCAGCCTGCAGGCCGATCGTGCCGATCGGCTCAACACCTCCATCGCCGCCATGTATGCGGGGGAGCGACGCACACTGTTCCTGCGCTCGGCCTGGTTCCCTGCGCTGGACTTCAGCTTTGTCTTTCCGATCGCGGTGGTCGTGGCCTGGGGTGCCTACTTGATCGGCGAGGGCAGCACCACGGTAGGAACAGTGACGACCGTGGGGCTGTACGCGCTGCGTCTGGGTGGCCCGATGGACGAGCTGTTGATGTGGCTCGACGAGCTCACCCTTGGCGCCACCTCGCTCTCCCGCATCCTCGGTGTCTCCCAGGTCCCACCGGATCGCCATCCCAGCGGCGCGACACCGAGTGGCCCCCAGCCGACCGCGCTGAACGTCAATGACGTGCGTTACTCCTATCGCGACGGGGTGGATGTGCTGGACGGCATCACGGTGCACCTGCGCCCCGGTGAGCGGCTCGCCATCGTCGGTCCCAGTGGCGCCGGCAAGTCAACCCTCGGTCGCTTGTTGGCCGGCATTGACGGGCCGCGGGCCGGGTCGGTCACCGTGGGCGGCGTCCCCCTGATCGACCTGCCGCTGGATCAGCTGCGCCGCGAAGTGGCGCTGGTCACTCAGGAGCACCACATCTTCGTGGGTTCAGTGCGTGACAATGTGGTGCTCGCTCGTCCACACGCCGATGACCAGCAGGTATGGAGCGCCCTAGCTGCGGTGGACGCCACCACCTGGGTCAAGGGTCTGGACCACGGTCTGGACACCCTGGTGGGTAGCGGCAAGACCGCTTTGAGCGACGCGCAAGCTCAACAGGTTGCGCTGGCGCGTTTGGTGCTGGCCGATCCGCATACCCTGGTGTTGGACGAGGCCACCTCGCTGTTGGACCCCCGGGCGGCGCGGCATCTCGAGCGATCGCTGGCGGCGGTCTTGCACGGGCGCACCGTCGTGGCGATCGCGCACCGGCTGCATACTGCCCATGACGCGGACCGGGTCGCGGTGGTCGAGGACGGTCAGATCATTGAGCTTGGGACGCACGACCAACTGATCGCACGGGACGGAAGCTATGCAGCACTATGGCATCAGTGGAGCAACGACTGACTCAACGCGCTCGCCCGGCTGCCGCGCGCCGTGAATGCGTCGCAACCCTGCCTCGCGTTACTCGCTGCCGCGCGCTGTGAACGCCTAGCCCCACTCGCTCCTGGCGCTGCACAACCCCACCCACGCACCTGTATACGCTCAGGTGCACCCACCGAAACCGGCAAAGGTTTCACCCACCTGCAGTTTTCCAGCCGATGCGGCACCTTTGCCGGTTTGGGTGATCCCGTAGCCCCCGGAAAGGCTGCAGGTCGGGGGCTAGAACGCGGAGGCAACAATCTCCACCCGCTGGAACTCCTTCACGTCGGTGTATCCCGTGGTCGCCATCGCCCGTCGCAGCGCTCCCATCAGGTTGGTCGCCCCATCAGCGTCGCGTCCGGGCCCGAACAGGATCTCGGCCAGGGTGCCGACGGTGCCGACGTAAACGCGCTCGCCACGTGGCAACTGCGGATGGTGCGCTTCGGAACCCCAGTGGTATCCGTGGCCGGGCGCGCCGCTTGACCGGGCCAAGGCGGCGCCGATCATCACGGCGTCAGCACCGCACGCCACCGCCTTGACAATCTCGCCGGAGTTTCCAACGCCGCCGTCGGCGATGACGTGCACGTATCGACCGCCGGACTCATCCAGATAGTCCCGGCGAGCAGCCGCGACGTCGGCGATCGAGGTCGCCATCGGGGCGTCGATGCCGAGCGTGGTCCGCGTCCGATGCGCCGACCCTCCGCCGAAGCCGACGAGGACGCCGGCAGCGCCAGTACGCATCAGGTGCAGAGCCGCTGTGTAGGTGCCTGCTCCCCCGACGACCACGGGCACATCCAACTCGTAGATGAAGCGCTTGAGGTTCAGCGGCTCCAGCTGCGAGGAGACGTGCTCGGCCGAGACGGTGGTGCCGCGGATCACGAACAGGTCGACCCCGGCGTCCACGACCGCTCGCCAATAGTGCTGGGTGCGCTGCGGCGAAAGGGCACCGGCCACCGTCACACCGGCATCGCGAATCTCCTGTAGTCGGGCGGTGATCAGGTCCGGGCGGATCGGTGCCGCGTACAACTCGCGCATGCGCTGGGTGCAGTCGTCCGGATCGGACTCCGCGATCCGGGCCAACTGCGCGCTCGGGTCGTCGTAGCGGGTCCACAATCCTTCAAGGTCCAAGACACCCAATCCGCCAAGACGACCGATCTCGATCGCCGCGCCAGGGCTCATCACGGAGTCCATCGGAGCTGCCATGACCGGCAACTCGAAGTGGTATGCGTCGATCTGCCAAGAGATCGACACCTCTTCGGGGTCGCGCGTACGCCGCGAGGGCACGATGGCAATGTCATCGAAAGAGTAGGCCCGACGCGCCCGTTTGCCTTTGCCAATGTCGATCTCAGTCACGCAGAAAAGAGTACAGGCGGTGCCGAGTGGGCGACTGCGATAGGCTGCACGCTCACTGAGCCACAAAAAGGCCAGCGCACAGCCTGAATATAGCTAGCGCACAGTGTAATTGGGCGCCTCAACGGTCATCTGTATGTCGTGCGGATGCGATTCCTTCAAACCGGCGGCCGTAATCCTCACGAATCGGCCGCGCTTACGCAGCTCGGGCACACTGGGGGCCCCTACGTAGAACATCGACTGTCGTAGACCACCGATGAGCTGATACGCCACCGCCGACAACGGCCCGCGATAGGGCACTTGACCCTCAATGCCCTCCGGGATGACCTTGTCGTCATCGGCAACATCTGCCTGGAAGTAGCGGTCCTTGGAGTAGGACATCCCGCGCCCACGAGACTGCATCGCGCCGAGGCTACCCATCCCCCGGTAGGACTTGTACTGCTTGCCGTTGATGAACACCAGATCGCCCGGCGATTCCTCACAGCCGGCGAGCAACGAGCCGAGCATGACGGTGTCTGCCCCGGCCACGATGGCCTTCGCGATGTCACCGGAGTACTGCAGCCCGCCATCGCCGATCACCGGCACCCCGGCCGGCCCAGCAGCTCGAGCGGCCTCATGAATGGCGCTGACCTGCGGCACGCCCACCCCGGCGACGACGCGGGTAGTGCAGATCGAACCCGGGCCTACGCCGACTTTGACCGCATCAGCGCCGGCATCGACCAGGGCTTGAGCACCCGCTCGGGTGGCCACGTTCCCCCCGACGATGTCCACGTGAGCTGCGGCTGCCTCACGTTTGAGCCGTCCAATCATGTCGGTGACTCCACGCGCGTGCCCATTGGCGGTGTCCACAACCAACAGATCGGCGCCGGCCTCGACCAACGTCATAGCGCGCTCCCAGGAGTCACCGAAGAAGCCGACCGCTGCCCCTACCCGCAGGCGGCCTTCGGAGTCCTTGGTCGAATCCGGAAACTGCTCAGTCTTGGTGAAGTCCTTGACGGTGAACAGTCCGGTGAGTCGGCCGTGGGAGTCAACGATCGGCAGCTTCTCGATCTTGTTGATCGCCAGCAGCCGAAGCGCTTCGTCCTTGTCGATGCCCACCGGGCCGGTCACCAGCGACGTGGAAGTCATCACCTCGCTGACCGATCGCCCGTAGTCGGTCTCGAACCGGATATCGCGATTGGTGATGATCCCGATCAACACCCCGTCGTCATCGACGACCGGGAGTCCGGAGATCCGGAACCGGCCGCACAACGCATCCATTTCGGCCAGCGTGGCGCGGGGCCCAATCGTCACCGGGTCGTTCACCATCCCGTTCTCGGAGCGTTTGACCGCTTCGGCGTGGGCCGCTTGGTCGGCGATGGCGAGGTTGCGATGCAGGATGCCGAGTCCGCCTTGGCGCGCCATGGCGATAGCCATCCGAGCCTCGGTCACGGTGTCCATCGCAGCTGACACCAGAGGCATCCGGACACTGATCCGACGGCTCAACCACGTCGCGGTATCAGCCTGACTGGGGACGACGTCGGTCTCACCCGGAAGCAGCAGCACGTCGTCGAAGGTCAGGCCGACCTCCGCGAACGTACCGGGCGAGTCGAAAGCAAGCGCACCTGAGGTCATCGGCCAAGTCTAGGCCGCCCTGTTGACCTGTTCGGACGCCTCAACTACCACCCGTCGGGGTGTAGTTGTTTAGAGCGCAGTTCGCTTGGGTACTTACAACGTTACCTAGTGCAGGACCTTCCAAGGAGGATTCCGTGACTGAGACTGCGAGACAGCCAGGACCGATGGCTGAGTTGTGGGAGTGGCAATACATTGGCTCCTGCCGCACAGTAAGTCCAGAAGTGTTTTTTCATCCCGAGGGCGAACGCGGACCGGCACGTCGCCGCCGCGACGAGCGCGCGAAGCAGGTATGCCGAGGTTGTCCGGTGTTGGAGCAGTGCCGCGAGCACGCGCTTCGATCTCGTGAACCATATGGCGTGTGGGGGGCGATGACCGAGAGCGAACGCGAGGCCGCGATTGCTCGGGGCGACCAGCCGCCGCGCGCCTCACGCACTGCGTTGCGGGTCGGCTAAGACTCACGTCGGCCCCGCGCGCCCGGTAGGTCGCTGACAGCGGCGGCCTAGCGATCCTCGACGTGCCGAAGGGCACACTCACGTCCACCACATGCGGCCAGCGGCTCGGACCCCATCGCGAGATGGAATCCGAGCCGCTGCTCTCTGTGGTCGGCTAGCGCCGTGATCCGCCGCGACGGCCCTGACTGGACCAGCCGTGGCTGGAGCTGTCGTCAGCGACGTTCGGCGTTCCTCACTGCCCCGCCGCTAGCGCGACGCTGTCAGTGACCGTGCCCGTGTCCAGCCGCGGCCGGTTCTTCTTCTTCGGGCTTATCGACGACCAAGGTGTCGGTCGTCAGCACCATGGCGGCGATCGAGGCCGCGTTGCGAAGCGCCGAACGAGTCACCTTGACCGGGTCGATCACACCGGCGCTCAGCAGGTCGCCGTACTCGCCGGTCGCGGCGTTGAGCCCCTGCCCCGGCTCCAAGTCGGCAACCTTGGCTGTGGCCACATAGCCCTGCATGCCGGCGTTCTCGGCAATCCAACGCAGTGGCTCGTGCGCGGCCTTGCGCACGATCGATGCGCCGACGGCCTCATCGCCGGACAGGTCCAACGAGTCCAGCGCGGTGATGGCGTGGATCAGAGCCGATCCTCCGCCAGCAACGATGCCCTCCTCGATGGCCGCCCGCGTAGCCGACACAGCGTCCTCGATCCGGTGCTTCTTTTCCTTCAACTCAACTTCGGTGTGCGCGCCAACCTTGATGACACACACGCCGCCAGAGAGCTTGGCCACCCGCTCCTGTAACTTCTCACGGTCCCAGTCCGAGTCGGTAGCTGCCATCTCGGTGGCCAGCTGGGCCACCCGGGCCGCGACCTCGTCGGCCGAGCCGCCGCCATCGATGATGGTGGCGTTATCCTTGGTGAGCACGACACGACGTGCCGAGCCGAGCACCTCGACGCCGACCTGGTCGAGCTTGAGGCCGACCTCTTCGGTGACGACCTGGCCACCGGTGAGGATGGCCATGTCCTGCAACATCGCCTTGCGGCGGTCACCGAAACCGGGCGCCTTGACGGCCGCGGCGTTCAGCGTGCCACGGATCTTGTTCAGCACCAGGGCCGACAGTGCTTCGCCGTCGACGTCTTCGGCGATGATGACCAGTGGCTTGCTTTCCTGGGCGATCTTGTCCAGCAGCGGCAACACGTCGGCAACGGCGGAGATCTTGCCCTGATGCAGCAAGATGTAGGCGTCCTCCAGCACAGCTTCCATGCGGTCGGAGTCGGTGACGAAGTACGGCGAGAGGTAGCCCTTGTCGAACTGCATACCCTCGGTGAACTCCAGATCCATCGCCGCCGTGGAAGACTCCTCCACGGTGATGACACCGTCCTTGCCGACCTTGTCGAAAGCGTCGGCGATGAGTTCTCCAATGCCCTCGTCCTGCGCCGACAAACTGGCGACCTGGGCGATCTCGTCGCGACCATCCAGTTCGCGAGCACTCTCCAGCAGACGATCGGAGACCGCCGTGACGGCGGCGTCGATGCCACGCTTCAAGGCCGAAGGAGCGGCCCCGGCGGCCACGTTGCGCAGGCCTTCCTTGACCATGGCCTGGGCCAGCACGGTCGCGGTCGTGGTGCCGTCGCCGGCGACGTCGTTGGTCTTGGTGGCCACCTCCTTGGCCAACTGGGCACCCATGTTTTCATACGGGTCATCCAGTTCGACCTCACGGGCGATGGTGACGCCGTCGTTGGTGATCGTCGGCGCACCCCACTTCTTGTCCAGCACGACGTTGCGACCGCGCGGGCCGAGTGTCACCTTGACCGCGTTGGCGAGGGCGTCAACACCTCGCTCGAGGGACTTGCGTGCCTCGTCGTTGAACTGCAATTGCTTTGCCATCTGTGGAACCTTTCAGGTTTACGAGGAGGGATGACCGATGCCCCGGTCGTCTCGCTGGTGCGAGACGACCGGGGCACCCGTCGATGAGTTGTCAGTTGCTGACGACGGCGAGCACGTCCTGCGCACGCAGGATGAGGTACTCCTGGCCCGAGTACTTGACCTCGGTCCCGCCGTACTTGCTGTAGATAACTGTGTCTCCGACGGACACGTCCATCGGGACGCGGTTGCCGTTGTCATCGATCCGGCCCGGGCCAATGGCCAGAACCTCACCCTCCTGGGGCTTTTCCTTGGCAGTGTCAGGGATCACGAGGCCGGATGCAGTGGTCTGCTCCGCCTCCGAGGCCTGCACAACGATCCTGTCTTCGAGCGGCTTAATGGAAACCGACACGGCGGCCATTCCTTTCGTCGTTGTCGACTTGCTGGTCAACATGCTGGTGACTCGCTGCAGCTCCGGTGACATCGCCGTCGCGGGGGTCGAAGTTTCCCAGAGTCTGGCACTTGCGTGCTGCGAGTGCTAAGTAGAATCTAGGCGGCTGTTGGCACTCGGTCAAGCCGAGTGCCAATGGGCGGGTCGCCGGTCACAGCAAAGGTTGCAACGGCCTCAGCACGCGCTCCCCTAGGCGGTGCAGCAACGTGCGATCGTTCCAGTCCGCCGGAGTCAGCTCGCGGCAGTTCTTCAGGTCCCGATCAAAGATGCGCTCCATGATCTCTGCCTGGTCGGGACTCAACACTTCTAGGTTCACCTCGTAGTTGCCGCGCATCGACAACCGGTCGATGTTGGCGGTCCCGACCGTTGTCCACCACCCGTCGGCGGTTGCGGTCTTAGCGTGGACCATCGCGTCCTGGTAGAGGAAGATCCGAATGCCACCGTCCAGCAGCGCCGTGAAGTAGCTACGCGCGACGATGTCCGCGACGATGTGATTTGAGCTCTGCGGCGTGATGACTCGCACCTCGATCCCCCGAGCCGCCGCATTGAGCAATCCTTGCAGGATCTCGCGGTCCGGGATGAAGTAGGCCGCCGTGATGTAGAGGTGGTCGGTGGCTCGGTCGATGGCTTCCAGGTAGATGTTGCGGACCGGGAAGACCATCCGCGATGGTTCGTTACGAGCGGCCCGCATCGGGTAGTTCCATCTCGGCGCCCCACTGTCGGGCAGTTGGGGTCGGGAGGCTCCGCAGTGACGGTTCCAGAAGTCCACGAAGGTGTTGCTCAACTCCCAGACGGTGTCGCCCTCCACCCGCAGGTGGGTGTCCCGCCACTGTGTCGCATACGCCTCGCCGATGTTATATCCGCCGACAAAGCCGACGGCGCCATCCACCACGAGCATCTTGCGGTGATCGCGTCCCGTGCGGCGCAGGTCGAACATCCACCCGCCACGCCAGGTAGGAAACTGCAGCACGTGAATGGACTCGGGGAACGACTTGAACTCGCGCGGCACCACGAGATTTGCGAATCCGTCGAAGACCACAAAGACCTTGACGCCACGCCGGGCTGCGTCAACGCAGGCATCCTTGAACCGCTGACCCAGTGCGTCGCCCTTCCAAATGTAGGTCGCGAGATAAATGTGGTCGGTGGCTTCGTCCATCGCCGCCAGCATCGCGTCGTAGAGATGTTGGCCATAGGTGTAGGTCGTGAGCGTGTTCTCCGAGACTTTCGTGCACTGCGGGTCGTCCTCCGGCGCGTCGTGCACCACGGTGGTTCGACGCTTGCGCACGGCATCCACGCCAGTCACCGTCACTGCCGCTAGCACGGGTACGGCGGTGGTCACTGCCGCCGCGCGGACGATGGACTTCGGCAGATGCGTCGTGGCCACCGTCCCCGCACGCCGGGCTAGAGCTATCCAGTCTTGCTGCGCCATACGTCCATCTAAGCAGCCTTGGCCAGGGACCAGGGTGCAGGATTGGGTCCTATGGATGCGGCGATGGTGAGCAGACTTGCCGGGCCTGAGGGCGCCGAAGTGTTTGCTCATCTGCCTGCCGACTACGACCCGGACGCAGCGTTGCGGGCCAACACCAGGTTGCGCTCGTTGGGCTACCCCGTCGAGGTGATCGCAGCGGCGCTGAGCCAATGGGAACTGCGTCACCGGGCCCGGCCCAAGTTCGGCCCCGAGGCGGCGCAGATGTTCTTCACCCGAGACGGCCTCGAGCAGAGCACGCGCGATCCCGTGGCCGACCTGCACGCACGGCGGCTCGCCAGCGCGGGAGTAAGGCATGTCTGGGATCTCGGTTGCGGAATCGGCGGTGACGCGTTGGCCTTTCGCCGCCACGGCATGACTGTCACCGCAATCGAATCCGACCCGCTGACGGCGGCTGTCGCGCGAGCCAACCTCACCTCTACCCGACGGTCATCCGAGGGTGCGGCCACCGTCCGGACGGTGCGCGTCGAAGAAGTGCTGGCCGACTGGGAGGACGCCGCTGCGGCCCTGAGTGGTCGACGTCCAGGGGATCACGCAGTATGGCTCGACCCTGCCCGTCGCACCAGCGGGGTCAGCGACGCCGCCGGCCGAACCCACCGCATCCGATCAGCCCACGACATGACACCGCCCTGGGACGTCGTGCTCAGGGCAGTGCGATCGGTGCCGACTGCCGGGGTCAAGGTCGGCGCGAGTTTTAACGCGGAACGGCTCGAGACCGGCACCCAGGCCCAATGGGTCTCCGTCGACAACCAGGCTGTGGAATGCGTTGTGTGGTGGGGGCTGGCCGCGACCGGGTCCGGCTCACGCGTCGCCTCGGTGCGCAACCGGGGAATCTGGCACCACCTGGCCTCTGATGACTCAGCCACGGGCGCCACGCAGGAGTATCCGGGCGGCGCGGGAGCGGCACAGGTGGCCGCAGAAGCGTATGTCTGTGAAGCAGACCCGGCGGTGGCGGCGGCTGGTCTGCGGTCGCAGGTATGCCGCCAGAGCGGGGCAACGGAGCTCGGGGCGGCCAACTACCTGCTGTCGCCGCAGCCCATTGATCTGCCGTGGGCGCGTTGCTGGCAGATCAACGAGGTGCTGCCCCTGTCGGTCAAGGCGCTTCGGGCGTGGGCCAGGAAAAACGACATCGGCCCGTTGACGCTGAAGAAGCCGCCCGGGCGAAGCACGAGCCCGTTGGCTCGACTCGACCCGGAGAACCTTCGGGCCAAGATCGGCGCTCGCGGCTCAGGCAGCGCGACCCTACTGTTGACTGAGATCAACGATCACGATGCCACCGCCGCACTGTGGATCTGCCCGGTCGATGAAAGGTCGGGCGACTAGGCCAACGATCGACGCGCACCAGCGCGGGGGACCAGTAGAGACCGCGTCGCCAGCAGCGGTTCACGAAAGCGGCGTCACGACAGCATCGTCACGACAACGGCCGAATCTGCTGGACAGGCTGCGAGGAGTCGACCGCGAAGCCAGCAGCCGATGGCGTCGCTCCGGCGGCCAAAGCCAGCGACCCCCAGGCGGCGACCATCGCGCCATTGTCGGTACACAAACTGGGGCGGGGCACCCGCATCCGGATGCCGGCTCGCTCGCACCGATCAGCAGTGACCTCCCGCAGTCGGCTGTTGGCGGCCACCCCGCCACCGATCAGAAGGTGATCCACGCCGTGTTTGCGGCAGGCGTCGACCGCCTTGCTGCTCAGCACATCGACCACCGCCTCTTGGAAGCTGGCCGCAACATCGGCCACGGGGATGGCCTCCCCCGCCTGTTGGCGGATCTGCACCCACCGGGCTACCGAGGTCTTCAACCCGGAAAAGGAAAAATCGAAGCGGTGTCGCTGTGCGTTCTTACCTGCCGTCAAGGCTCTCGGGAAGTCGATCGCGACCGAGCTGCCGCTGCGCGCGGCAGCATCGATGTGCGGGCCTCCGGGGAAGGGCAGGCCCAACACTCGGGCTACTTTGTCGAAGGCCTCCCCAGCCGCATCGTCCATTGTGGCTCCCAGCGAGTGAATCTGCGACGTGACATCGGGCACCATCAGAAGGTTGGAGTGTCCCCCGCTGACCAGCAGTGCCAGCACCGGCTCCGGCAGGGGTCCATGTTCCAGCACGTCGACGGCCACGTGGGCGCTGAGGTGGTTAACCCCGAACAGTGGCAGGTCCAGGCTCAGCGCGAGCGCCTTGGCTGCAGCCACACCCACCAGGAGCGCGCCGGCAAGCCCGGGGCCCGAGGTCACCGCGATCGCATCGATGTCCGACAGGTTCACCCCGGCGTGGCCGCAGGCGCGATCGAGGGTGGGCACGATGGCCTCCAGATGGGCCCGAGACGCCACCTCTGGCACGACGCCGCCGAACCGGGCATGCTCGGACACGCTGGATGCGATGGCATCGGCCAAGAGTGTGTTGCCGGCAACGATGCCGACACCTGTCTCGTCGCAACTTGTCTCGATGCCGAGCACAATCGGTTGTTGAGTCATTCCGCTCTCCCCTCGGTCCGTGATGTGCTCCGGTCGAGGTCGGCTCGCATCACGATCGCATCCACTCCATCCGGTGGGTAGTACCCCTCGCGCCGACCTATGGCGCCATACCCGTTCCGGGCGTACAACCGCCTGGCCGATGCGTTGTCAGCTCGAACTTCCAGGAGCATGTGTCGTGCTCCTGCGGCGATCGCCTGTTCGTGCACGCCCTGAAGCAACCGGGCGCCGACTCCCGTGCCCCGATGTTCCTCATCGACAGTGATCGTCATGAGGTCGGCATCCCCACCGCCGATGTCGATCCCTGCGTAACCCGCAATTCCGCGATCGAAGCCAACGTCGAGGTGGACCAGATAGGCGCGTCGGGGTCGGCCGGCCAACTCGGCCCACCAGGTGGCTGAGCTCCACGCGGTCTGTGGGTAACTGCGCTGCTCTAGCGCCACGACGGCCTCAACGTCCTGCCACCGCATCGGGCGCAGGAGGCCCTGTTTGCCTACCGCCGTCACGACGAGGCCTGCTCGGGTCCGCCTACTCGTGCCGTCGCCGGGCCGGCGGCTGAGGCGACAGCGTCTGGTCGGCGCAGGTAGAGCGGCTCCGGCGGCATCCGCCAAGACGCATCGACCGCGCACTGGCCAACCGATCCTGGTCGGACATCCCGGTGGGCGGGCTGTGCGTAGAAGTCATCCGGGTAGAGGACTGTTCCCTGCCCGTATGCCGGCACCGCGCGGAGGTGGCGCGGCAGGTCGGCTGATCTGGCCACAGCCGGCGCCCCGAGGCGAGACAGCTGAGCGTCCTGACGAACGTAGCGAGCCCAGTAGACCTCTTTGCGCCGCGCCTCGGTGGCTACTAGGAACTCCGGCGTTGCGTCGCCGACCACGTCGGCCACGGACAATGTCTGATGAACCTCCCAGGCGAGGGCGTCGAGTGAGCACACACCCACGACCGGCACATTCAAGGCGCGGGCCATCACCAGGGCTGTGGTGATGCCGACCCGGAGTCCAGTGAAGGGGCCCGGGCCAACCCCCACCGCGACACTATCCAGGTCCCGTGGCCCACAGCCTGCTTGCTCTAATGCTGCGGCGATCGTCGGCGCGAGCAACTCGCCGTGTCGACGGGCATCCCGCTCGACGACCTCGCTGAGCACAGCACCGGCATCGAGGCATGCCGCCCCGACCAGCGAGGTTGAGGTGTCTATCGCGAGCAACACCTGCTCAGGCTAACGTTGGGGGGACCAACCGCCTACGCGAAGGATCCCCCAATGTTCACTCGCTTGTTCGCACCATTGCACGCGCGCTCCCTCGACGTCAGCGCACACTGCGACCTACCGTGCGGGGTATATGACCCCGCCCAGGCCCGGATCGAAGCCGAATCGGTCAAGAAGATCATCGAGAAGGTCAATGCCAGCGATGACGCCGACCTCAA
>JBARZG010000093.1:0-1996 GCA_049649785.1 Ornithinimicrobium sp.
CAGGAGTATTGCGGGTGCAACGCTTCGGATTTGAACCCGACGCACCGACCGACTCCCTGACGCACCTTCTGGAGGAACTGCATAGGATGGCGACGTGGTTGGGCTTGAATGATGTTGTCCTGCCGTAAGAAGCAATCCGAGCGTCGCGAGTCAGAATCGAGTGGGCAATTATGTCTCGAGGTGTATTCCGTCCGGTAGTGAGCGCACTCGTTATTGCGTCCCTGTCAGCGCTGGGCTTCACCGGTGTGACGGCGTCGGCGGCTCCGGTGGCGACTGACCTCATCATCAGCGAGTACGTCGAGGGCTCGGGTGTGAACAAAGCCATTGAGCTGTACAACGGTACGGACTCAGACATTGAGCTAGGCGATTATTCGGTCGAGGTCTATTCCAACGGCGGCACCTCGACCAGCGCGGACATCCCGCTGATTGGGACGGTTGCAGCCGGTGAGACATTCGTTTTAGCGACCAACGCGCTAGTTGCTTTCGCCGATCAGACCACCGGATCTGGCCTGTGGAACGGCGACGACGCGATCGTGCTGCAGGGCCCGGACGGAGTGGTGGATTCCTTTGGACAAGTCGGTTTCGACCCCGGATCACAGTGGTCGCAGGGCGCAGTGGGCACCCTGAACCACACGCTGCGGCGATCGGCAGATGTTTGTGCGGGAGACACCGACCCTTCCGATGACTTCAATCCGTCGTTGGAGTGGACGCAGTTCGACCAAGACACCTTTGACGGTCTCGGATCACACAGCACCGTGTGCACCCCTGGCGGAGGGGACGGCGTTGTGGCTATCAATGAGTTCTCCGCAGACACCACGGGTCCAGACGTCGAGTACATCGAAGTGCTCGGTGACCCAGACACCGACTACTCCGACTTCGCAGTGGTTGCCATCGATGGTGACGGCGCTTCGCCGTCGGTGGGCTCCATCATCCACGTCAGCCAGTTGGGAACCACGGGCGCAGGAGGCTTCTGGCTCCATGAACTGGCGCCTGACACCCTGCCCGACGGGTCCATGACACTGCTCTTGGTCTCCGGCTATGTGGACCAAGTGATCGTCGACTCTGAGGCTGACGGGACGTTGGACGACGACGCCGGCCTCACGGTTATCGACGCCGTGGCTGTGCAAGATGAGGACGCGGGTGATCTCGCTTACGCCGGCACCGTGCTGACCGGCGGCTACGACGGCAACAACACTACCCCCGGTGGAGCCTCACGCATCCCGGATGGTGCCGTCACCGATACCGTAGCCGATTGGGTGCGCAACGACTTTGACCTGGCCGGTATCCCCGGGCAACCGGGGTCACTGACGGTCGGGGAAGCGCTCAACACACCGGGTGCCCCGAACAGTCTCGGTGACCCCGACGCCGGCCCCTGCGGTGACCCGAGCACTGCGATTGGCAGCGTCCAGGGAGACGGGTTTACCTCGCCGTTGCTCGGCGAGCGGGTAGTGATTGAGGGCATTGTGGTCGGGGACTTCCAGGCTGGGGGCTTCGACGGGGTTTACCTGCAGGACCAGGGGGATAGCAACGCCGACACCTCCGATGGGATTTTCGTCTTGGCCCCCGATGCCGCAGAACTGAACAGCGGGAACCTGGTCCGCGTCATCGGGAGTGTTGAGGAGAGCTCCGGGATGACCCGGCTGGCTCAGGCTGAGGTCGGGGTGTGCAACGAGGATCAAACATTGCCGCCTGTCGTGCAGCTGCAGCTGCCGGCCAGCGACGCGGAGCGTGAAGCCCTCGAAGGGATGCGGGTGACGTTGGCGCAGTCGCTGGCCATCTTGGAGTACTTCAACTACGGCCGGTTCGGGGAGATCGCCCTCGGGGTCGATCGCCAGTTCCAGCCGACGGCCGTGTTTGAGCCCGGCTCAGCCGAAGCGACCCAGTTGCTGGCCGATCACGAGGCGGAGCGGATCATCCTCGACGATGGTCGCGGGGAGTCGAATCCAGACCCGGCCCGCCACCCCAATGGCGCTGATTTTGCACTCGACAATATCTT
>JBARZG010000094.1:0-2538 GCA_049649785.1 Ornithinimicrobium sp.
GTGACCACGATGGGCAGCTGCCTGACCGGATCACCATCTTCCGCGGACCACTGACCCGCATGTGCTCAACTCATGACGAACTCGTCCACGAGATCTCAGTCACCGTCATCCACGAGATTGCCCATCACTTCGGTATTGATGACGAGCGCCTCCACGCCCTGGGATGGGGCTAATTCGCCGAACCACCGGCCAGGACGGTTCCCCAATGCACAGCCGAAGGGCCCACTCTGAGGGACTCTGTCCCCCAGAACTCGCTCGATTCACACGTTTCGGACACGGTGTTTAATGGGCGGCGCAGCTGAGTTGACGTTCATCCGACCCGCTGGTCAACTGCGCGAGCTCACGTCGAGGTGAAGGCGGCGTCTAAGAACCCCAGCAGCTCTTGGGCCACGACACCGGGATGGGTAATCGGGCCGGCGTGTCCGGCGCCCGAGATGGCACAAGCCCGCGCGTCAGGCACATGGGCGACGGCGCGCATTGCGCCCGACAAGTCACCCTGCTCCACGAGTTCGCGGCCAGGGGTGAGGGCAGCCAACAAGCGCGTCCGCTCCTCCTCGACCATCAGCGTGCCGACCACCGGTTCGTAGGAGACGGTTGCACTGACGGCATCGGAGCGAGACGACACGGCCAATGCATGCCCCGCGCCAGCAGACCACCCCACAAGCCCCACCGGCTCTGCGAGGCTCTCGACGTAGGTGGCGTAGTCCGTGCCGATCCGGTCAATCCGAACGTTCGGGTGGTCGTCACTGCGACCGCGACCTCGCATACTCGGCAGATGGCAGGTGAACCGGTCGGCCAGGTACGGGACGAGCGCCTGCCAGTCAAGGTCACCATCGCCCATCACGCCCTGCAGGAACACCAAGGGTGGGCCCTGACCCTGCACGGTCGCGCGAATGGTGACCCCATCATCGGTCCTCACCTCATGAGTTGGCTGAGCGTTCATGGTTCCTCTTCCCGCCGCTCGCTTTTCTCGACACTGCACCGTCCCGCACAGCGATGCAACCGAATTCGCTTGGCGGTCGATCCCCGGTCTCGACACCGGCACCCTGGCGGCGTCGCAAAGACCGGTTCCGAGCATCACGCCGACGGAGCCGCGGATCTCAATGACGAAGGCCGCGCGGTCTAACCCCGTAGCCCAGACACTGGCCGCGCGACCGCGGACAATCGGAGGAATGCGCCGGGTGGCCGCAACTCGCTTGACGGGCGGCTCGCCGCCGGGTCGTCCGAACCACACGGACGTGTTCCCAAGAAGACGCTTGGACGGGCATATGCAGATGCTCGCGATTGACTACGTAGTAGTAGCCAAAACCAGTCTTGCGGGCACAAGTTTACGGGATTCCTCGGTCGTCCCTAAAAAGCGATGCATTTGCCCAGATAGTCACACTCCGTTGACCACGGCAGTGGGGGCGAGCCTCTAGGTCCGTGTCCGTGATGTGCTGCGTGGAACGGGTCGGGCGGTCGGGATTGACGCCTGCCGAACCTCAATGACGAGCCGACGCAGTTGCCGAAGATTGACGGCCTCGCCGAGCGAGGAGGTACGGAAGCCCTGGCCCCGAGAAGCGCTCACCCGGTTAGGGTAGATTCACGAACATGCAAAGTGACACAAGTTCTCTCACGCTCGGAGAGGCACTCAGGAAACCGCGTCGAAACCGTGACATGGATCTGGCTCTGGAGCCAATGGACAATTTCGCCAGCACGCCGGGTGGTCCGCACGGGCAGCCGCTCAGCTTCTGGGCCGCTTGGGATCTGAGCGACCGGCCCCGCAGGATCGCCTTGCTCCTCGATGACTGCCAGGAGGAATACCGACCCTACGCCGAAGACATCCTGCCGAAACTGGTCGAGCTTGTCGACGCATTCCGGACAGCGCAATCAGGCAGCGACGGGGTCGAGATCGTGTGGAGTTCGTGGACCCGCACCTTCGACGACGGGATCAGCAATGCGATGGACCGGTGGTACGGCCCCCAGGGTTTCCGCCCCGAAGAGCCAGAGAACGCGGTGTACATGTTCACGGGGGCGCCGGGCATGGAGGTGCTCTCCGAGATCGCTCCGACACAGGACGAGGTGGCAGATGGTTGGTACTACCACGGCAAGCACCTCGACATGTTCTGGAACTTCGACGAGAACGGGGACTCATACCTCGATACGAAGCTGAAGGCCGAGGGGATCGACACCATCGTGCTGACGGGGCTCTGGACCGATGAGTGCATTCTCAGTACCGCCTACGCCGGCAGTTCGCGTGGATACGACGTGGTCGTGGTGGGTGACGCCGTCGCAACGGCGACAGCGAATCAGGAGATGGCGCTGACGGTGGTGAACAGCACCGTCGCCAACGTGCTGCTCACCGATGACGTCATCGGCTACATGGAGAATGGCTTCGTCACCGGTGAGCCGGGAGCGGTCAAAGGTGTCCAGCACCCCGACGGACGAAAAGACGACTGACTGAGCACAGCCGGAGGTCGGGTGTCGTAGCGATCATCGTCAGGACCCCAACCACGGGGCCTCACAGACACCGCACTGCGCTAGAACACCCTGCCCCGC
>JBARZG010000095.1:0-28335 GCA_049649785.1 Ornithinimicrobium sp.
AGAATGACGACGTCCGCATCTTGCTCGATCGATCCACTTTCACGAAGGTCTGACATCTGCGGCTTCTTATCGACACGCTGCTCGGGCCCACGGTTCAACTGGGACAAAGCGATGACCGGCACTTCGAGTTCTTTGGCGAGCAGCTTCAACGCTCGGGAGAACTCGGCGACCTCTTGCTGGCGTGATTCCACCCGTTTGCCGGAGCTCATCAGTTGCAAGTAATCCACAATCACGAGTTTGAGGTTGTGACGTTGCTTGAGGCGTCGGCACTTTGCCCTGATCTCCATCAGCGCCATGTTCGGGCTGTCGTCGATAAACAGCGGCAGATCCTGCAACCGGCCTTGCGTCTCGGCCAGCTTGGTCCAATCCCGATCCTCCATGTTGCCCTTGCGCATCTTCTGTAGGGCAATCTCTGACTCTGCCGCAAGCAACCGCATCGTGATCTCCGTGCGACTCATCTCAAGGGAGAACACGACAGTGGGAATGCTGTGCTTGATCGCCGCGCACCGGGCGACGTCGAGCGCGAAGGTCGATTTCCCCACGGCTGGCCGTGCCGCGACGATGATCATCTGACCCGGGTGCAAACCGTTGGTCAATTCGTCCAGGTCGGTGAAGCCCGTCGGCACCCCCACCATTTCCCCGGACGTGCCTGAGGCGAACTCAATCTCCTCCAATGTCGGCTCCAACAGCTCCGACAACGCCATGTAGTCCTCGCCCTTGCGCCGGTCGGCCACGCCGTACACCTCGGCTTGGGCCAAGTTGACGATGTCCTCGACATCGCCGCCACCTTGGGCATACCCCATCTGCACTATCCGGGTGCCAGCCTCGACCAGCCGTCGCAACATGGCTCGCTCGGCGATGATCTGCGCGTAGTACGAAGCGTTGGCCGCCGTCGGCACTGAGGCGATCAATTGATGCAGGTATGCCGTGCCGCCCACCCTGCTAAGGTCACCCCGCTTGGACAACTCGTCGGCGACGGTGATCGCATCCACCGGCTCGCCGCGGCTGAACAGATCAACGGCAGCCTCGTGGATGGTCTCGTGCGCCGGCCGATAGAAGTCGATCGACTGCACGATCTCCGAGCACTCACCGATAGCGTCCTTGGACAACAGCATGCTGCCCAACACGCTTTGCTCAGCAGCCACATCCTGCGGTGGCACCCGGTCTGGGGAAGTGGGGTCGGACATGCTCGCGAACGCTTGATCCATCTCGCTCAGCGACACTCTGGGCTCCTCATCCGTTGTTGACCCCTACTGCATCACCGGGCACCGACACACCCACTCGCGCGTGATCGCCGAACGCTACGACCAGCAACGCCAGCCCACAAGCGGCCGCTGTGGACACTCTGGGGACAACGCGTGCAGTGTCAGCTTCGATGGGTGCATTCCCTGTGTATAAGGCTGTGGACAAGATAGCGTCCTAGCACACAAGCAGTTGCTGACCTGTACAGATGTCAGTTAATACCTGTGGACAAAAATTCTTCTGCGACAGAGGTAAAGAGTTGGTCATCCACAGCCATGTCCCCGGCACATACACTTCATTCTCGTGCCGAAGACGCCTGACCCTGAGGCAAGTGCCCAGCGCCGCGAGATTCTTCGCCTGGCCGTCCCCGCCTTCTTGGCCCTGATCGCCGAACCTGTCTTCCTCTTGGTCGACAGTGCCATCGTCGGCTACCTGGGCACCGCATCCCTGGCCGGGTTGGGTGTTGCGACCGCCGTGCTGCTCAGCACTGTCGGCCTCTTTATCTTCCTGGCCTTCGGCAGCACTGCAGTCGTTGCCCGGCGATCAGGCGCCGGCGACCTGCGAGGTGCTCTGGCCGCGGGCGTCGACGGTATGTACTTGGCCGCCTTGCTCGGTGTTGCCACCGCAGTCGTGATCTTCGCTACCGCTCCGCCCATCGTCGATTTCTTCAACGCCAGTCCAGCGGCGAGCGCCGAGGCCCTGACCTACTTGCGGATCTCAGCCTTCGGCATACCGGCGATGTTGGTCGTCTTTGCTGCCACCGGAGTGTTGCGCGGCCTGCAAGACACGCGTACCCCCTTGATCGTCGCGGTTGCTGGCTTCAGCGCCAACGCCGTCCTCTCACTCACTCTCGTGCACGGCCTGAGTCTGGGGATCGCCGGAGCCGCCTGGGGAAGCGTTGTCGCGCAAAGCTCCATGGCCGGCGCGCTCGGTGCCGTGGTGATGCGGGGCGCGAGGTGGCACGAGGCGTCGCGGTCCTTTCAACCCGGCGGCGTCCTCGTGGCGGCCCTCGGCGGCATACCGCTGCTGATCCGCACCCTCGCACTGCGCGGTGTCATCCTGGCGACGACCTGGGTGGCGGCTGGCCTCGGTGACGCAGATCTCGCGGCATTTCAAGTCTCGATCACGGTATGGAACCTCTTGGTCTTTGCTCTCGACGCCCTCGCAATCGCGGGCCAAGCCATCACCGGCAAGTACCTGGGCGCCGGCGACCTCGTGCGCACCCGCGGCGCCATGGCCATGATGATTCGGTGGGGAGTCTGGTTCGGGGTGCTGCTGACTGTGCTGATCCTGGCCCTGCACCAACTGATCCCGTTGGCTTTCAGCGCCGACCCGCAGGTGCGGGCATCCATCGCGGCCGCCCTGGTCGTTCTGGCGTTGCAGCAGCCGTTCGCCGCCATCGCTTTCGTGCTGGACGGTGTGCTGATGGGTGCTGGCGACATGTGGTGGCTGGCGATTGCACAGGTTGTGCTGGCGCTCGCCTATCTGCCGATGTTGTATGCCGTGTGGGCGACCGGGGTGCAAGGGACCGCCGGCCTCGTGTGGTTGTGGGTGGCCTTCAGCGCCTTCATGGCGATCCGCGCGTTGGTGGTCTGGCTCCGCTCGCGCAGCGAAGCCTGGATGGTGACCGGCGCAACCCGTTAGCGTTCGCCCCCGAGCCGCACCGCTGGTCAAGACCGGGGACTCACCTGTCGAAATGACCTTGTAGACACCACCGGTCAAAGCGCCGGGGGCCTGCCCGGCGAGCCGCCCCTCACAGGCACCCCGGTCAAAAGCGTTGGAGGACCACCCGGCAAGCCGCTGGCACAAGCACAGGGGATAATGGGCGCATGTCAACTCTACCGTTGGAGCTCCGGACCAATTCGGTCAGCGTCTCGGATCGATCCGCTGGTCGGCTGCGGATCTTCAACCTTGTCATGGGCCTGCTGCACCTCGTGTCCGGCGGCGCGATGGTGGCGCTTTCCAATGACTTCACCTTGCCCGTGTCGTCCTTCTCCTTGGCCGGTCCACCGGGATCGCCGTTGTCCGAGGGCGTGACCAATTCTGTCTTCGACCTCCGGGTGGGGTTGGCGACGGCAACCTTCCTGTTCTTGTCGGCGTTTTTCCACTTCTTGGTTGCCTCCCCGTGGGGATACCCGAGGTACGTCTCAGAATTGTCGAAGGGCCGTAACCGCTTCCGTTGGGTCGAATACTCACTGTCCTCGACGCTGATGATCTTGCTGATCAGCCTGTTATTCGGCATCAGTGACATCGCCGCGCTGATCGGGCTGGCCCTGGCCAACGTTTCGATGATCCTGTTTGGGTGGCTGATGGAGATGTCCAACAACGGGCTGATGCACGCCCGTGACGGCAAACCCACGCGCGGTGACCGAGCCTGGTGGGCGCCGTTCTGGTTCGGGTGCATAGCCGGTATCGGCCCGTGGCTAGCCATCGTTGCCTACCTGATCGTGAACGTCGGCATCAACGGTGATCAAGGACCGCCGAATTTTGTCTACGGAATCCTCATCTCCCTCTTCGTCTTCTTCAACAGTTTCGCGCTTAACCAGTGGCTGCAGTACCGGCAAGTTGGCCGGTGGAGCAACTACCTGACCGGGGAGCGGACCTACATCGTGCTCAGTCTGTTGGCCAAAAGCGCCCTGGCCTGGCAAATCTTCGCCGGCACCCTGGCTGGTTAAGTTTTCGTCCGTGCCCGAGCGGCCGATCTGCAGGCGTCCGCGCCTTCTGCCCACAGAGGTCATTGCCAGGCCACTGCGCCGGTGCGATCATGCTCTTGCTAGAGCAGTCTTCTGACAAAGGGAGTCGGACATGCCCAGCTCACGAATTCTCCGCAGTGTGGCGGTGCTCGGCGTGGCCGCCATAGCGTTGGTCGGCTGCTCCGACGAGGGGGAGGGTGAGGGCCAGGGGTCCATGCCGCAAGGCAACAGCCAACGAGTCACGCTTGGCACAAAGGACTTCACCGAGTCGGTGATCACCGGTGAGCTCTATGCTCAGGCGCTCAGTGCCGACGGCTACCAAGTCACGTTGCGCAAGAACGTCGGACCCACCGAAGTGATCGACGAAGCCCTTCAGGACGGCGACATCGACGGCTACCCCGAGTATCTGGGCGTTGCAGCAACGGTTGTGGCCGGCGAAGACGTCATCGGAATGGGCGAGGACGAGACGGCCAGCATCGCGACGGAATTTTACGAGTCGAGGGGTCAGACGCTCAGCGAGCAGACGCCATTCGAGGACGTCGACGCCATCGCGGTGACGACATCCTTTGCCCAAGACAACGCACTGCGGTCGATCGCCGATCTGCGCGAACTCGATTCGTTCACCCTTGGCGCACGCCCTGAGTTCGAAGAACGGCAACAGGGATTTGCAGGTATGCAGAACACCTATGGTCTGACCAACGGCGTGTTCACACCGATTGACATCGAAGCCACATACAACGCGCTCTTTCAGGGTGACGTCGATGCCGCCAACGTCTTCTCCACCGACGCCCAACTGGAAACCGGCGACTACCGCGTCCTGGAGGACACCGAACGTATCTTTGGCTATCAGCACGTCGCGCTGGTAATTGACGAAGACAAACTGAGCAGTCTCGGGGGTGATGAGTTTATGACCGTCATCAACGACGTCAACAAGGAACTCACCCAGGGCGTGATGATTGAGATGAACGGAGCCGTTGATCTGGAGGAGCGGGATCCAGCCGATGTGGCCCGACAGTTCCTGCGCGAAAAGGGTCTGCTCAATTAGCCGCCGACTCCAACCCGCCCTGGGACGAGTGCGGTATCCCGTCCCAAGGAAGACTCTGCGGTATCCCGCCTAGCAAGACAGTAACGACAGTGAGGTATCCCGTTTGAGCACGAGGTTGTCGAGTTTGACCGACGACAACTGTCCGCATGTCCCGACGTTGACCGTACCGGTATGCCGGATGCGCTCATGTGACCGAAGCCTCGTCGCTCCTGCCCACTCCCACGCGCTCATGTGACCGACGTGCTCGCGGATGACCCCAACGCGCTCGCCTACACCCTTCGAAGCCAACACCCGCGCTCAGACCGGATGTCTGCGCGCACTTCGGTCACCCGCGCACTTCAGTCACCCGCGCTCCGACGGGCGCAGAAGGAGGAGAGATCTGGCAGGTCAGCGGCAAAGACCCCTTGGGGATCTGCACGCACGCGAAAGCCCACCCGACGCCTTGCCGGGTGGGCCTTGCGGTCATCCGCTCTGATGCCTCCGCGTCGTCAACGACCTCAGCCGGAGTTGACCTGAGTCGGGTATCCCCTCAACTGGCAATGACGTCAATGGTCACTGTCGCCGAGACGTCATTGTGCAATCGAACGTGCGCGGTGTGTTCGCCGACGCTGCGAATCGGGCTGGGCACTTCGATCTTGCGACGGTCGACCTCGGGGCCACCTGCGTCAGCGACAGCGTGCGCGATCTCGGCGGAGGTCACGGCGCCGAACAAACGACCGGCGTTGCCAGCGCGTGCGTGCACCGTGACCGGCTCTGCTTCCAAGCGGGCCTTGGCGGCCTTGGCTTCTTCTTCGGTGTGCTGGGCACGCTTGAGCCGACCCGACTGGATGGCGTCGACCTGCTTTTGGCCGCCCTTGGTCCACGGCGTCGCCAACTTGCGGGGCAACAGGTAGTTGCGTGCATAGCCGTCCTTGACGTCGACAACGTCACCGGCCACACCGAGGCCGCTCAGCGGCTGCGTGAGAATGAGCTTCATCAGTTTCTCCTCAGTCCTCGCCGGCTCAGCGTGCCGAGCTGGAGTAGGGCAACAGGGCCATTTCGCGAGCGTTTTTGACCGCGTTCGCGATCCGCCGCTGCTCCTGCACGGACACACCGGTCACTCGACGCGCGCGGATCTTGCCACGGTCGGAGATGAACTTACGCAGCAGCGCAGTGTCCTTGTAGTCGATCGCTTCGATCTTGGCGGCCTTGAGCGGGTTCGCCTTCTTCTTTACTTTGCGCACAACGGGCTTGGCCATCGTGGTGCTCTCCTTCTTGTCGTGAGAGCCCGAGTTTCACTCGGGATGGGGTAATCCGGAGTTTCCCGGATCGTGTTCTTTCAGATGTTCGCGCGATGGATGAGGTGCGGTGCGTCCTAGAACGGTGGCTCGTCATACGACGGGCCACCACCCCAACCGCCGCCACCCTGACCACCGGACTTACCCGTGGACTGTCCGCCGGAGTTGCCACCGGTTGCCCACGGGTCATTGTCAGGAGCCGAGCGAGTGTTGGACCCGCCACTTTGCTGGCCACCGCCGGAGTTGCCACCGCCTTGGCCGCCACCGAAGCCGCCTTGCTGACCGCCACCAGAGTTGCCACCGAAGCCGCCACCACCACTGCCACGCTGGGCCTTAGTGACCTGGGCGGTCGCATACTTCAACGAAGGCCCGATTTCGTCGGCCTGCATCTCCATGACGGTGCGCTTCTCACCCTCGGCGGTTTCCCAGGAGCGGGACACCAGGCGGCCGGAGACCACGACGCGAGCGCCGCGGTGCAACGACTCGGCGACATTCTCGGCCGCATCGCGCCAGATCGAGCAGCGCATGAAGACGGTCTCGCCGTCTTTCCACTCACTGGTCTGCCGGTCGAACTGGCGCGGCGTGGAAGCCACGGTGAAGTTCGCCACGGCCGCACCCGAGGGGGTGAAGCGCAATTCCGGGTCGCCGGTCAGGTTGCCAACCAACGTCAGAGGTGTTTCGCCTGCCATGCTCAGTCCTTCGTTCTCCGTATGTGTAACTTCAGTATGTGCAACTTCAGTGTGGGCGAGTGCGGTATGGGTAACTGCAGTTTCAACAACTTCGGGCCGACAACGTGTGTCAGTCGCTCAAGCGTCGAGACGCAGCAGTTTGCTTCGCAACACCTGCTCGTTCAAGCCCAACTGCCGGTCCAACTCCTGGGCCGTTGCCGATTCGCTCGACATGGTGACGACGGCATAGATGCCCTCGGCCTGCTTGCGGATCTCGTACGCCAACCGGCGCCGGCCCCAGATGTCTAGGGTGTCGATGGTGCCGCCATCTTTAGTGACGACGTTCAGCATCTTTTCCAATGTGGGTTGAAGATTGCGCTCGTCCATCTCGGGGTCGAGGATCATCATCAGTTCGTACTGACGCATGCGTAAACCCACCTCCTTCGGTCTTTGCGGTCGCGGTCTCTCCGCGACAGGAGGGTTGCATTACGTGCCGCCACGGGACGACTCCAGTGTGCCAGGCCCATCCAGCAGAGGGGCAAGTTATCCACAAGGAGAACGTCGCGCGAGCAACCCGCACACGATACCGGGGTCTAACAAGGCCAACCTAATCGCCACCGAAGGTTTCCATCGCCTCGTGATGACTCGGAGCGAGGCCGAGCGCGGAACTGGAGCGTGACTCAGGGGGTGATGCTGCCCAGCCACCTGGCTGAGACGCACATGATCGAAGGCGACAGAGCAAACTCACCCCCAAGCCGTGGCACGATCGAAGGATGGCTCCCGAGCTGCATACCGACGCAGGGCCAGTGCGGTATGCCGTCACTGCCCCCGAACTGGCCGGTGACGCGACCGTCCGGCCAGATCTGGTGCTGGTGCACGGATGGTGCTGCGAGCGCTCGTCGATGGCCACGCTCAAGGAAGAGTTCGGCGCCGAGCATCGGATCGTCGAGGTCGACCTGCGCGGTCACGGGGAGAGCCTGGAAGCTTCCGACGACGGCTCGATGGGCGTGGGCAACCGGCGGTCCGAGACAGCCGGCCCGGTGCCGCATGCCCTGCACCACGTTCGCATCGAGGACTACGGCCAGGATCTGTGGAGCATCTGCAAAGCGGCTCGGTTGCAGCGCCCCATCCTGATCGGACACAGCATGGGCGCCCTCGCCGTGCTTGCTGCCCTCTCCGCCGACCCGCACGGCCCGAACGCCCCCAGTGGCGGCGTGCTCTTGGATCCGGCCCCGGTGACGAACCCCCAGGCGAAGGCGTTCTGGGCCTCCGCGCACCAGGACATCTTGCGGGATCTCAGCGGCGAATGGCGGCGCGACTTCGCCCGTTCTCTCTTTTTGCCCACCGATCGGGCCGCGCGAATCGCTGTGATCGAGGCGATGGCCCGCGCCCGCAGCGAAGTGGCTGCTGGCGCCGCGAAGGCAATGGCCGAGTTCGACGGGGCCTCTGCACTAGCGGGCGTTGGGTGCCCGTTGCTGGTGATTCACGCCAATACGGCCGAGCATCAGATCAAGGTGGTGGCGCGCGAACACAATGTGTCGCTGAGGACCGGGCAGACGGTCGGTGCCGGACACTTTCATCATTTGGAGGTGCCGGAGCAGGTGATGCCGATGATCCGCAAGTGGATGGAGGTGACCTTGGGCATAGACCCCCCGGGGTCCGCCTCCGGCTAAGCCGACCTGCGGCAAGACCGCCGCCGAACCAACCGCGGCTAAGCCGCTATCGGTGAGGACTGCCGCCGAACAGGCCCCCGGCTGAGCCAACGTCGGTCGGGACCGCCGCCGGGTCGAGCTCCGGCACCTAGGTTGCGCTGATTCAGTCGATGACCACCAGCACGTCGCCCTCTTGGACGACGTCGCCCGGGGCGACGAATACCTCAGTCACCATCCCGCCGCCCTCGATGAGCATCGGGATTTCCATCTTCATCGACTCCAGCAACACCACTTCCTCGCCCGCCTTGACCAACTGGCCTGGCTCCACGTGGACCTGGGCGACATTGGCGACCAACTCCGAGGCGATGTGCTGCGTCATACCGCGATCTTGTCAGAAGTCTGGAGTGGGCGTGGCCGCGCAAGCGACTGCCCGGTGCTGATCGACTACCATTTCGGTGCCCGAACCCCCCGGCCGAGAGCCCTTCCCATGCCCGCAGTACCCCAGGTTTCGGCCCCGCCCCGCCAATTCAGGCTCGACATCGAGGGCCTGCGGGCAGTGGCCGCGCTCCTCGTCGCCGCCTATCACGTGTGGTTCGGTCGTGTGTCCGGGGGCGTGGACGTGTTCTTCGTCATCGCCGGCTTCATGGTGACGACTACCCTGCTGCGACACCTGGACCGGACCGGCCGCATTGACATCGGCCGCTACCTGGGACGTTTGCTGGTCCGACTGCTGCCGAACGCCCTGGTGGTGCTGGCCGTCGTGGCACTGGCGAGTTGGTGGCTCGTCCCCATCACCCGCCAGGACGAGGTCTACGCACAGATCACCGCGTCGGCGTTGTACTACGAGAACTGGGAGTTGGCGTCCCGCTCTGTCGACTACTTGAATCGGGGGTTCACCTCCAGCCCGGTCCAGCACTTCTGGGCGATGTCGATTCAGGGGCAGTTCTACCTGATCTGGCTGGCGCTCTTCGTGATCATGCTGGCGCTGGCATCCGCCCGCCCCCGTCGCGCCATCGGCGTCGTCATGGCCGTGGTGGTGGCCGGCTCGTTCGTCTTCTCGGTCGCCTTCACGGCAATGCAGCAGTCGGTGGCCTACTTCCACACCGGTGCTCGAGTATGGGAGTTCGGGGTAGGTGGTCTGCTCGCCCTGTCGCTGGCCTGGTGGCCGACACTTTCGCGGCGGGCGTCGTTCGCGCTGGGCTGGCTGGGTTTGCTCGCCATTGTGAGCTGTGGCGCGGTGCTGTCGGTAGGCACCTCCTTCCCTGGCTGGATCGCGCTGTGGCCGGTGACTGGCGCCGCTTTGATCTTGGTGGCGGGCACCCACGACTCTCGGTGGTCCGCGTCGGCGTTGTTATCCAGCCGGCCGTTGGTGTCCCTGGGGTCGGTGTCCTACGCGCTCTACCTCTGGCACTGGCCGTTGTTGGTCTTCCTGCTGTTGCTGACCGACCGCGACGAGGTCGGGCCGTTGCTCGGCTTGGCCATCATTGTGGTCGCCATCATCCTGTCGTTTCTCTCCACTCACTTCGTGGAGCGCCCGGTGCGATCGATCCGGTGGGATCGTCGTCGCGCATGGTCGGTGCCGCTTTTGGCGGTGCTGATCGTCGGACCCTTTGCCGGCATCACGTATGCGGTCAGCGGCACAGCGGTCCAGGGAATCCCGACGACGACAGCCAGCCAGAATTCGCACAGCTACCCAGGCGCGGAGGCGCTGGACACCGAGGCGAACGCGACCGCTTCGAGCGCGCAGACCCTGACCAGCGCCAACACCGAAGACCCTGCCCCAGGACTCGCCGCCGCTCCGGACGATATCCCCGAGGTCTACGACGCGGGGTGTCACCAACAGCCGCTGGTGGACGAGGTAGCGTGGTGCGAATACGGAGATCCCGATGCCGGCCGCACGATGATCTTGACCGGAGGGAGCCACTCCGCGCACTGGCAGCCAGCACTGGAGGTGCTCGCCAAGCAGCAGGGGTGGCGGCTGTTGTCGGCAACCAAGAGCGGATGTCGGCCAGGAACGCACCTGGTCAGCGCAGCATCGCAGGACCCCAGTGTGAACCGAGATCCAGCAGCCGACGAAGCCTGGCGAACCTCCTGCCGAGCGTGGAACGCGAACATCGTGACGTGGATCGGCCAGCAGAATCCGGATCTCGTCGTGCTGACATCCACGGTCGTCGAGCGTGCGAACTCGGTCGAGCAGATTCCGCAGGCATACCCCGTGATGTGGCAGACGTTGAGCGACGACGACACGCGAGTTCTTGCCATCCGGGACACCCCGCGGCCAGGTCGCGATGTGCCTGACTGCTTGGCGAACAACGGGCCGACGAGCCGGAAATGCGACGTCCCCTTAGGCGTGTTGGGCCAGGCCGACCCGACCGGCGAGCTGCAGACCGATTCGTCCATCGTGGACTTCGTCGACCTCACCGCCCACCTGTGTGCGGGAGACTCGTGCCCGGCGGTCATCGGCAACGTCGTGGTCTACTCCGACAACAGTCACCTGACCCGAACCTTCAGTCGCAGCCTCGCGCCGGCGTTGCTCGACGCGGCGCCCCAACTCCGCTAAGGATGGCGCCACAACTCCGCGAGAGATCACGCGAAATTCGACTCGGCCTGTACCGTCGGTCATCCGACGATCAAGAAAGTGGTGCGTATGCGTGTTTCAGTGATCGGGACCGGCTATCTCGGTGCCGTCCATGCTGCCGGAATGGCCGAACTCGGCTTCGACGTCGTTGGTGTCGATGTCGACGAAGCCAAGATCGAGTCACTGTCGGCCGCGAAGATGCCGTTCTACGAGCCTGACTTCGAGTCCCTGTTGCGCCGGCACGTGGGCAACAAGCTGAGGTTCACAACGGATATGTCTGCGGTCGCGGATGCCGAAGTTCACTTCGTCTGCGTCGGAACGCCCCAGCAACACGGCTCTCTGGCGGCCGACATGACCTATGTCGATGCTGCTATCGAAGCAATATTGCCTTACCTGAGCGACGGCTCGGTGGTCGTGGGCAAGTCGACGGTTCCAGTCGGGACCGCCGAACGTCTTGCAGACCGGATACGCACCGCTACACCCGACACTGCCAACGTCTCGCTGGCATGGAACCCCGAGTTCTTGCGCGAAGGGTTAGCTGTTCAAGACACGCTTCATCCCGACCGACTCGTCTTCGGCTTAGGGGACGAGTATGCCGAACGAGCCGAGCACGTCTTGCGGACGGTGTACGCAACAACCCTGCGCGAGGATCAGACTCCGGTCGTGATTACCGACCTACCCACGGCTGAACTTGTCAAAGTGGCGGCTAACTCTTTCCTGGCCACCAAGATCTCCTTCATCAATGCGATGGCTGAGATCTGTGAGATCGCCGGAGCCGACGTGACAAAGCTCGCCGATGCTATCGGCCATGACGTCCGCATCGGTCGCAAGTTCCTCAACGCCGGCGTTGGCTTCGGCGGCGGATGTTTGCCGAAAGACATCCGAGCGTTCAGCGCCCGAGCCGCGGAGTTGGGAGCAGCCCAATCGGTGGCCTTTCTCGGTGAGATCGACGCCATCAATCTGCGTCGACGCGAACACGTGGTCAACATGGTGCGCAACCAGCTCGGTGACTTGCCCGGGCGTAAGGTCGCAGTGCTCGGCGCCGCATTTAAGCCGCACTCTGATGATGTCCGCGACTCCCCAGCGTTGTCGATAGCGGGCGCGCTCCACCTGGCCGGTGCCGACGTGTCCATCTACGACCCGCAAGGGATGAGCAATGCTTCCGAGATTTTCCCGACCCTGACCTACGCCGACTCCATCGACGAAGCCGTCCGCGACGTCGAAGCGGTGCTGCACTTGACTGAATGGCCCGAGTTCCGGCAGTTGGACCCTGGGGCTCTCGGTGCCTTGGTGGCGACCCGGTTGATCATTGATGGCCGCAACTGCTTGGACAAGGCGGCCTATCGCGCTGCCGGGTGGACCTACCTCGGGCTGGGAATCCCGTGACCCTCTGCTGTGGACGACATGCGGTTGACTGACGCCAACCCACCTCTAGACTGCCTGGCTATGGTGCGCGGTCGTTTCCCTTCTCCCGCAACGGTGAAGGGAAGGGAGCTGCGGTGAAGCACCTGTTCATCGTGACGTATGGCAAGTCCGGGTCAACCCTGCTGATGGGTCTGCTGAACTCGCTTCCGGGATTCCAAATTAGGGGCGAGAACAACGGTGTCATCATCGACCTTTTGAACTACCACACCAAGGCCTGCAAGGCCGCGGCGAAGTGGTCTTCTCCCATGGACTCGGCGCACCCGTGGTACGGCGTCGACAACTATCCACGCGATGTGGCCCTGTCGCGGATGGCTGACTTGGTCACTGACACCCTTCTGCGGCCGGACCCGGGCATTGAAGTCACTGGCTTCAAAGAGATCCGATGGTGGACAGCTAGTGTGACGTCCTACCTTGATTTCCTCGACTCGCTCTACCCCGACGCTCGCTACATCCTCAACACCCGCAACCACGCTAACGTGGCTCGAAGCAGTTGGTGGAAGCGAGACCCTGACGCTATCGAAACCTTGGCTCGCATCGAGGCCAATATGGCCAAGGCAGTGACTAGCCGCGGAGATCGCGGATTCCACGTCCACTACGACGACTACGTAGCCGACCGTGACAAACTGCGCCATCTGTGCACCTGGCTGGGTGTTGACTATGACCGGGATCGCTTTGATCGGGTGATGAGCGTTCGGCATACCACTCGCCCCGAGTCCCCGTGAGGAATAGCTCACCTAATGACAGGATGGTTCAAGCACTCACACCTGCACTAGGCCATAGCGAGACCGCTGCGGCCTGACCCATCATCCGGAGACGATACTGTGACGCAGCCGCAGCCCGAGCCTCAGCTGAGAAAGCGCGCCCGAGCCGTCAACCCCCAGCGCTGGCTGTTGATTGCTGGACATAGCGCCACGATTCTTGATAAGCAAAACGCCATTCAGGACCTACTCTTTGCCCGGCACAGAGTTCGCGTCGCGTGGGGTCGCGGCTCCCTGCGAACGAGCAAGCTGAAGTATGCGCGTCCGTACCAGCTGCTGCGCCCGCACCGTGATCCCGGTTTGCTTCACTGGGCGGGTATGCGCGTACGACACCCGTTCGCCCCCGTTGAGCAACGCCTGGCCTCGGCCGCTTCAACCTCGCCGTGGCTCATCAAAGAGGCACGGGGAGCCGCTCGAATCGTGCTGCTCGACCGAGAAGCCGAAAGTTTGTTGCCGTGGCTCGCCAACACCGCCCCGGACGCCGATGTCACGTTCGGGGCCGATGCTGAACGGTTGATTCGGCATGAAGCGGCGACACGTTGGCTCGAGCATGAAGCGCAGTGGCTGGACAACGTTCCACCCGATGAGCCCCTCAATGCGCGCCACCTGCGGAAATTGCTGACGAGGCTTGATGACGCCGAGATGCTCGCGGTGCCACCCTCGATCGACGTCCGACCGCAGCTGCGGCGGGTCGGCCGTCGGCGGCTTCGCCAAGGCGGATACCTCGACGTGCGCGCCTGTGTGCAAGCGGGTGCCATCATGTCGCGGCGCTTTGGGTCTTCGATGGAAGACCAGCTCCTGGCAGGGCTAGCACTCCACGTCGACATCGTGGAAGGGGCGAGCCCTCCGCCGGACTTCGCTGAGATGCTCAGAATGATGTTCGCCGCCTCCGACTCCGCACTAGAGTCCGGCGATCTCGTGGAGGCCGCCGCGCGCTCCTCGATCCCGATCGGACTGCTGTTTCATCAGCAACTCCACACAGCCGTCGCGCTGAGTCCCTTGAGTGAGGAGCCCCGAGAGTTCCTTGCCCCCTTCACAGACTCTGCGGTTGGCCAGGCTCTGACGTCGCCCTCGGCCACGTCCTCTGCCTCAGCCGATCCGGAGACGGGCGAGCGCGGCCGAAGGCGGGTGTTGGTCATGCCCGGGGTCTATCCACACCACGCGCCCGCACTCATTCACGCCCTTGACGGTGATGACCGAGCCGACGTCACTGTTCTACCGCAGAGCGGCCCTGCCTTCGCCGGCATGATGATCGAGCCATTGATCGTGCTGGATCGATTGGTCGATCATGCCGGGGCTGCCCAGGACTGCCCGGATCTCGGCGAGTTCTCCGCCCTGGCGAGCGAGGCTATGAGCCATTCGGATGTGATCGTTGCAGATTGGGCGGACAAGGGAGCAGCTTGGACATCGATCCATGTGCCCTCGGGTGTTCGGCTGATCCTGCGGGTGCACAGTGTCGACGTCTTGTCCGCGCAGGTGCACCTGGTGGACTGGCACAGGGTCGATGACGTGATCTTTGTCAGCGAGCACATCCGGGACATGTTCAACGACGTTGTCGGCCCGCGCGCCGACAACGTGCGCCAACACGTCATCACCAACATGGTGTCGGCCAAGAAGTTCACCGTGCCATCGCTTCCCGACGCGAACCGAACGATCGGGATGGTCGGGTGGGCCCAGCGGGTGAAGGACCCGATGCTGGCCTTGGATATCTTGGAGGAACTCCTGCAGCATGACTCAGCCTGGCGACTAAGATTGATCGGCGCTGACTTCATCCCGTCACAAGTCACCTCAGACACTGAGTACGTGCGGGCCTTCCGAGAGCGATTGCTCTCACCCAGCTTGGTGGACCACGTCGACCTCCCTGGGTTCACTCGGCGCCTGGAACAACAACTGCCCCACGTTGGCTTCATTTTGAGCACCAGCCTGCGCGAGTCCTGCCCGGTGGGCGTGCTGGAAGGCACGGCAGCTGGAGCGGTGCCCGTCGTGCGGGAATGGCCGGTGTTTGCCCGCTACCAGGGGGCGAGACGACTGTTCCCCGAAGGCCAGGTCTTCGACACGGTGGACGAAGCGGTGGACACCATTCTCCGGTTGAGCCAGCCCGAGGACCGTCAAGCGGCCAGTGAGCGCGTCCTCGAGCATATGTCAGACAACTTCTCGGAAAGCGGCAACGAGAAGCGACTACTCGACCTCATCCTGCTGTAGCGGTCGCTAAGTCCTTCGTCCGCAGTGACGCATCCCGAGCAAGCCGGGACAGCAGTTGCGCGGCCGCTGTGACGTGCCCGACGGGAGTTCGATACATCAACGCGGGGTCTTCCGTTGCCGACAGGACACTTGACTCTTCCAGTATCCCCCAGATGGGCTGGCCGGTCCCCTTGTAGTCTCCCCACTTGGAGAGCAGGAACGGGTTGATTGCGGTGTCCTTCGGAAGCGGGTAATCCACGACCAGCAGTATGTCCATCTTTCCCGCCGTTGCGAGGAACTGCAGAAACGGCAAAAACGGCTGCACATTGACGCAGTCGGCGACATCGAGATCATCGACAATTTTTTCAAGCGGCTCGGTCGGCGCGGTGAATATGTGCAGTTGGAGTCGTTGGCGCAGATCCATCGGCAAGAACGAGATGCCCTCGACCGCGGCCTGGGGGCTCTGTTTTCCGTAGAAGTTTCCGAAGTAGCCGATATGTATCCGGTCAGGGTCCAGGCTCACCGACACCGGTGCCATAGAGTAGAACCGCTGCGGGAGCATCGGGTGGTGTACCGCTGCGGTTGCGGCGCGACCGCGGGCCGCCAGATCTTGGTCGGCACAATAGCCCAACATGTACGTCGCTTGGTTCGCGTTGGTGAAGATGATTTCATCGGCCAGCGCGTACACCAAGAATTCGGCCCACTCAAAGGCATTGTCCGACTCCGGGGCATTCGCGCCTGACTCGTGAAGGATGGACCGGAAGTTCTCCAACAACTCTCCGTCGCCAACCGGGGCATACCGCAACTCACCCGTAGCATCGCGTGAGCAGGGGTCTGAGAACTCGGCTTCCCACCGCAGATGTGGGTAACGAGACTTGATCAGTGCCGCCAAGAAGTGTGACGCGATAAAATGCGAGCGCGAATACATCGATGTCCACGGTGGGCGGTCCTGGCTCGAGCCCGGTTCGTCCTGTACTGTGCTCGTTTTACCCACCCACTTCTCTACCTGGGCCATACCAGCAACGCACCATTCACTGATAGAGATCCAGCTGGAAAAGCGCGTCACTGTGTCCAACATTGCCCGACGCCGCACCATGCTCCCTGCTATGGCGTCCAGTCCCGAGTCGCTCTTGCGAAGTGAGGACATGTCGTTCTGGATCACGTCAACGGGTTCGCCGAGTAGACAGACTCGCTTAGCCGCGACGGTGCCAGAAGTGTCGACAAACGGCGTGAAGCAATAGGCAATAACCAGTCGGGTGGCAGGGTCGTTCATGACTCCACCCTACGTCCACCGACGTCCCACGGCGCGCTCTGGCCCAGCTCAGCCGGTGGCTCCTGAGTCATCTGCTTGGCGCTTCGCGCGTTGCTGCGCACGAGCAGCCCGCTCGAGTTCTGAACGTCGGTGGCGTCGCTCTGGCAACGGTGGCCCGTGAACCTCACGGTATGCCTTCATGACTTGGCCGGGCGGGCCATCCATGATGAGAGAGCCCCGCTCCATCCATAGCGCCCGAGAGCACAAGGATTTCACTTGGGCGGCAGTATGGCTGACCAAGAATATGGTGCCCGCCGCATCTCTGATCTGCTCTATTCGTTCATTCGCACGCGCCTGAAACTCCGCGTCCCCGGTCGCGAGGGCTTCGTCCACCACGAGGATGTCGGGCACCGATGCTGTCGAAATCGCAAACCGCAAGCGGGCGGCCATACCGGAGGAGTAGGAGCTCATCGGTAAGTCGATGAAGTCACCGATGCCAGCGAAGTCGACGATCTCGTCGAATTTGGCCTGTACCTCACGCCGACTCAGCCCGAGCGCCTGACCGCCAATCATGATGTTGCGTGCACCGGTCAGGTTGCGCATTAACACTGCATTGACGCCGAGGAGAGCAGCGCGGCCGCCCAGGTAGATCGATCCGTTCGTCGGTGGAATCAGGCCCGCCACAGAGCGAAGGAGCGTTGACTTACCTGAGCCGTTACGGCCAACGACACCGATCGACTCACCCCGGTAGGCCACAAACGAGACGTTCTTTACTGCGTGAACCTCTCTGGTGCCCACTTGAGTACGGGCCTTGTTCAGCGCTTGGCCCATGCGGCCCTTCGCGTCGTCCCGGGCCCCCGATCCAGCACCAAACACACGGTAGATCACGTCCACCCCACTAGCGATCACCGCAGGCTCACGTGGGCTTACTATCGCTGGCCCAGCCGGTGCGTCAGCGTCGCCCATACGTCGCCTCCGCCCTCCAAAACATCACAAACCCAATCATGAACAACAGCACGGCCCAGCCTAACGAGACCAGCCAGGGCGCCAAGGTTAGGGGATACTCCGCCATCAGCGTCTGGCGCAGCATCGTGAGCACGACCGCCACTGGTTGGTAGGCCAGCACGATCCCGACCCAACCATCCGCATAGGCCGTGATCAAAAAGAACACGCCAGAGATATACCGCAACATGCGAGTCAGCAGTGGCACGAGGTTGGCTGCGTCTCGGTATTTATACACTCCGACCGCTGCAATCATAGCGATTCCGGTGGTCAGTAGATAGACAATCGCGATTGCCACGGGGTACAGCAACCATGACGCTTGGACCGGTTCATTAGTCACGACTGCGACCAGCACCGCCACAGCGAAGGCAGGCAATGCGGCGAAGAGTTCGGTCAGCACGACGGAGATGGGCAGCACCACTCGCGGAAAGCGCAGCGCCCGCACGACCGAGAGGTTGCTCACCAAAGATTTTGCGCCATGGTTCATGCCGGAGGACAGGAAGATAAATGCAAAAAGGCCGACGATTAGGAATGTGATGTAGTTGTCGATATCTTTGGTGGTATTCAAAAGAACGCCAAAAATCAAGAAGTAGGCTGCCCCCAAGAGAAGTGGATTGAGGAGGGCCCACACCTGACCCAGGTAATTCTGTTGATGGCGGGACACGAAATCTGCCGAGGCCATGGTCACAACAAAGCTGCGGTGGCGCCACAGATCACGAATGTAGGCCCCCAACGGCGGACGAACGCCGACTTGCTGCATGCTGTGCTCGCGGGCGAGTTTTCGCGCCTCATCGGAGGATAGCCCGGGCAGAGAGTCTTCGGCGCCACCTCCCGATACAGTCATAGCCGAATGGCTTTCGGGCCTTCGCTCACCCCGCGCGTGTCGAAGAATGCCTCGGCTGCATCCGCTATCTCGTCAACGGCATATTCTCGGTGATTCTGCACCAAGATCGTTAAATCAGCAACAGCCACTCCCTCCATAGCGCTCTCCACGCGAATCGCTCCGTCACCGAGGGGACCCCAGTAGGGCACATGGGGGTCGTGGTAGCGCACCTTGGCACCTTTGGCGATCAATTGTCGAGCCAAGGGGACCGCCGGGCTTTCACGCTGGTCCGCAATATTTGCCTTGTACGTCACGCCGAGCAACAGGATCGTTGAACCACGCAATGGCTTGCCGAGATCATTGAGGATGTCCTGAGCGCGGTGCAGCACATACGCGGGCATGCCCGAGTTTATTTCCTGGGCTAGTTCCACGAATCGGAACGGGTAGCCCAGTCGGGCACGCACCTGATGTGACAGGTAATTCGGATCGATCGGTATGCAGTGCCCGCCGACCCCAGGGCCAGGGTAGAAGGCTTGAAAACCGAAAGGCTTTGACGCTGCGGCTTCAATGACGTCCCACAAATCGATCCCCAACTCGTGACAGAAGCGAGTCATCTCATTGACGAGGGCAATGTTGATATGCCGATAAGTATTCTCCAGGAGTTTGGCCATCTCGGCCTCACGAGTGCCTTTGGTCCGCACAACCGTCTCCACGAAGCCGCCATAGAACGCGGCGGCCGCGTCGGCACACGCCGGGGTGTGCCCGCCGACAACCTTTGGCGTGTTCTGCGCCCCATACGTAGCATTCCCGGGGTCGATTCGCTCGGGCGAGTAGGCCAAGCAGAAGTCTTGCCCCGCGAGCAAGCCACCTTCTTCCAACTTGGGCCGCACCACTTCGTCGGTGGTTCCCGGATAGGTGGTCGATTCCAGGATGACCACCATCTCTGGGCGCAGGTTGCGCGCGACCGCTTCAACGGCTCCGATGACAGCTCGCAGGTCTGGCCCGCCGTCCTCAGCCAGTGGCGTCGGCACACAGATCACAATGACCCGCGCCTGCGCCAACAGCGACTCGTCGGTCGTGCTGGTGAAACCAGCCTCGACCATTGCCGACACGTCCGCGTCGCTGAGGTCGTCTATGTGCGACTTCCCCGCATTAAGAGAGTCAACGATACCCGAGTTGATGTCGAACCCGATCACGCTGAGTCCGGCATGTGTAGCGACACTAGCCAAGGGCAAGCCGACATAGCCCAGGCCGATGACGGCAGCATCTACAGCCACGTTGCAGGCTCCTGTTCATCTGCGATGAGGTGACCTGACACCTCCGGACGACCTCATTGTGTCAGCGCCGAGCAGTCTCGCCGTACACCTTCGCGTATCGGCTCGCTGCCTGGGTCCACGTGCGTTCGCGCCGGACAAACTCTGCCGCCTGGGCACCGAGGTCGCGAACTTCCTGCGGAGCATATCCCAGCCGTCCTATCTGCTCAGCCCATGCTGACGGGTCCTGCGCCGGAGCAACCGCGCCGAACCTGCCAGGCTGGACGATCTCAGTCAAGGGGGCCAAATCGCTGGCTAGCACTGGCACACCGGCCGCCATCGCCTCGATAGGTTTGATCGGCGGCACGAGTCGAGTCACCGGTGTCGCGCGGCGAGGGAGCACGAAGACGTCCATCGCCTGGAAGTAGTCGAGCACCTGCGCATGCGGCACCTGGCCGGTGAAGCAGACGCGGTCACCTAACGGCCGGCTCATTGCCTCCAGCCGATCGCGGGCCGGGCCTGTTCCGACGATGAGCAACCGCAGCCGATCGTCGTTCAGCCGCTTCATCGCGGCAATGACGGTGTCCAGACCCTCATAGTCGTTCAGGGTGCTCACGGTGCCAAAAACCGTCGCACGTGCTGGAATGCCCAACATCTCGCGGACCCGCTTGGTGCTTCGTTGTCCGGCAGCTGTGACGAAGCTTTGGGAGACAGCGTTGGGAACCACGGTGATTTTGTCCGGATCCACACCTCGGCCCGCGATGTCTTCGGCCATCGCCGACGACAAGGTGATCACCGCGTCTGCTTGGGCCATGCACAGCGTCTCCGTTTGCCGGGTCCACCGGTAAAAGTCACTGTCGCTGGTGCCGCCAGTGGTTCGCCACGTCTCCTCTAAGAACCCCCGAAGCTCGTACACCACGGGTAACCCCATCGAAGCACCGACCAGCAAGGCGACCTGTGCGTTCTCATGCTTGCTGTGCGCATGTAGAACATCGGGCCGTTCGCGTTCCGCGAGCGCGCGCAGCTGCGCTGCCCCCTGTTGTTGGCGAGCGCGTCCTACTGGCAGGAGGCCCCCTCGTGGAAGGAGGCGATGGTAGGCGACACCATCGACGCGTCGAAGCCGTCCCGCGCTCAGTTTCCCGATGTCGACCGGAAACCCAGACCTACTGACCACCTGCGCGTCCATGCCGCTAGCACATTGGGCCAGGGCGATGCCGTGAGTACGGATCGTGTAGCCACTTTGTTGCTCGGGAACGGTGGAACTAACAACGTGGAGCACTCGATCCACGGACGCTGGTGTGGACCTAGGCGCAGCCACGGTGTCCAACCCAGTCCCACTTATCCGAGCCCGTAGTTCGACCGCTTGCAGGACCTCTGACTCGCCGAGGAGTCGTCGCAGAAGCAGAGTCGAGCGGGGGTTCTGATCGCCACGAAGGCGGGTGATGGCCCCACTCACATCCCCCCGCTCGGCATCCATCAGCGCCGCCAAGCGTCGTTGCCAGGACGGCAACGAGGACACAGACTCTCCACCTGCCGCCGCGGGGCGCCCCGGTGCCCACAGTCGCTGCGCCAAGGGCAGATCGTGCAGCGTCACTGCGCTGGCAGCCAACCGGGCAGGCCGTGCCAGGTTGTGGCTGGAGGCAGGGGTGTGCCCCTCGGCGCTGGTAGCAAGCAACTCCAGTGCCATCGGCATCTGCCCATTG
This sequence comes from Ornithinimicrobium sp., assembly GCA_049649785.1. Classification (GTDB taxonomy): domain Bacteria; phylum Actinomycetota; class Actinomycetes; order Actinomycetales; family Dermatophilaceae; genus Ornithinicoccus. The sequence continues at coordinate 21,553 of JBARZG010000095.1, forward strand.
GCGGCGAGCGCCAAGGCCGCCACGTCGGGCCTGCAGCGTTGGCCAGCGAAGACGGTGCGCACCCCGGCCGGCGCACGCCGAAGAAGGACCGAGACCACCTTGCTCCCCGCACGACCGCTGTGCTGGCGGACCAACGACGCAATGAGCCTGGTGTTGGCGATAGTCCGAACGGCTGCGGGTGGGTGAACTGCACGCAGAGCCTGGTGGAGGGGGTTGCTGCGACCGCTCGACATGCTAGATCCCTCTCTGCAGCCCAGGCCAGGGCAGTCGTGGCATCCTAGGCGGACCCATTCGCTCGCGAGAAATGCGTTTATGCCTGAACTGATCCTCCATGTCACTGGCGCCCGACCGAACTTTCCCAAAGCGGGCCCCGTCATTTCCGCTCTCGACGCCGCGGGGGCCAAGCAACTCTTGGTCCATACCGGACAGCACTACGATCCGAACCTCAGCGATGTCTTCTTCTCGCAGTTGGAGTTGCCACGTCCGGACGTCAATCTCATGGTGGGTTCGGGAGCCCATGGCGCACAAACCGCCACCATTATGACGGGGCTCGAAGAGCTTTTCGCCGAACGCCAGCCCTCGTTGGTCATGGTCTACGGCGATGTGAACTCAACTGTGGCGGCAGCCCTCGTTGCAGCAAAAATGGGGATACCGACGGCACATGTTGAGGCTGGACTGCGCTCTTTCGATCGCAGCATGCCGGAGGAAATCAACCGCTTGGTGACCGACACACTTGCCGAGTTACTGTTCACTACCAGCGTCGACGCCGTGGCCCACCTGGGCAGCGAAGGCGTGGACGCCGATCGCATCCATTTCGTGGGCAACCCCATGATCGACACCCTCCTTCGGTTGCGTGGCCGCTTCAATGCCGACTCGCTCATCGACTCGCTCGAATTGCCAGCGGACTACGTCGTGGCCACGCTGCACCGGCCCGGCAACGTGGACCGGGCCCGGGACATCGCCGAGTTGGTCACCGCCGTGCACGCGGTTGCTGACCAGGCACCTGTCGTGGTGCCTCTACACCCGCGGGGCCGGGAGCGGTTGCGCGCAGCCGGCCTTTTCGATCACCCCGGCCTCAAGGTCATCGAGCCGGTGGGTTACCTCGAGTTCATGGGGTTGGTGGCACGGTCTCGTGTTGTCGTGACCGACTCAGGGGGCGTACAGGAGGAAACAACCGTCCTGGGAGTGCCGTGCCTGACGCTGCGTCCCAACACCGAACGGCCAGTCACCATCACCCACGGCACAAATCGGCTGGTCCGACGGGACAACCTCGCTGAGCATACCGAGGCGGTATTGGCTGCCGGGCCCCTCAGCACCTGGCCGATTCCCCCGCTGTGGGACGGCAAGGCCGGCGAGCGGATCGCCCATATCGTGATGAGTCAGCCGCTCTGATGGGGGTCAGCAATCGCTTGTCTCGCGTTAGCGCGCGGGCACGTGGCGAGCTCAGCAGCGCGCTGCACGATCCGCAGGCTCGGGCTGCGTTGCCCGGTCGGCTGCGTCGTCTTGCCGCTCGGTATCGGACCAGGGTGCCCACCCATCCACCCGAGATAGATATCCCCGAGTTCTCGGTGCCGCATGGTCCCATCACTCGACCCAATCTCCGGGTCGCCGTCATCCTCGACCCCTTCTCCACACTCGCCTTCGGTTTCGAATGGGATCAGGACCCGGTGCCACGCGTCGGGTGGCGAGAGCATCTGCAACAGCACCGGCCAGATTTGCTGTTCGTGGAGTCAGCATGGGTCGGCAATGACCGCGCGTGGCGCTTGTCGATGACTGGCAACACGGGTCTGGCTCAGGAACTCACCGACCTCGTGCGATGGTGCCACAGCGAGGACATTCCCACGGTGTTCTGGAATAAGGAGGATCCGCCGAACTACGACGTCTTCGTGGCGACTGCGCGACTCTTCGATCACGTGTTCACCGTTGATGCCGACCGGATCCCCGCATATCGAGAGGATCTGGGTCACGACCGTGTCGCGCTCCTGCCGTTTGCCGCTCAGCCTCGCATTCATTCTCCCGTGCGACACGGCAAGAAGCGGCTGGGCCGGGTCGCATTCGCGGGCACCTACTTCGCCGAAAAGCACCCTGACCGTCGGCGTCAGATGGACATCTTGCTCGCGGCGGCCAAAGACCACGGTCTTCAGATCTTCTCCCGTATGCAGGGTAAAGATCCCCGGTATCGCTTCCCGCCTGCGTTCGCCTCTGCCGTTGTCGGCTCACTGACGTACCGCCAAATGCTGTTTGCGTCCACCGGCTACGAGGTCTTTCTGAACGTCAACTCGGTCACCGCGTCACCGACCATGTGCTCTCGACGACTGTTTGAGTTGTCGGCGGCCCAGGCTTCAGTGCTGTCGACGCCAAGCGCTGCTATCGAGCCGTACTTCGGTGACACCGTCACCGTTGCTACTGACGTCGACGAAGCGCGCACCGCACTCAAGGTGTTGTTGGGCCAACCCGAAGTTCGAGACCGCCTCGCGCTGCGAGCACACCGCTGCGTGTTCGACACACACCTCTACACCCATCGCGTCAGCGAGGTACTGCAGGTCGTGGGACTGAGCAACGAGACGCCGGTTGAGCCCACTGTCTCGGCGATCGTGCCGACCATGCGGCCTCAGCACATCGATTCGGTGCTCGCTACCGTTGCCCGGCAAAGCCACCGAGACGTTGAGCTCGTGCTCGTGCCGCACGGATTCGAGGTCGATGAAGACGACCTCCGACGCAAAGCCGCAGCCCTGGGACTTCACCAGGTAGTCGTTGTCGCGGCGAGTGCTGACATCACGCTGGGGGCGTGTATGAATCTTGGCGTGAGCGCCGCGTCGGGGCGCTACGTGACCAAGATGGATGACGACAACACCTACACGACGAACTACGTCAAAGATCTGGTCCGGGCCTTTACGTACAGCGACGCGACCGTGGTGGGCAAATGGGCACACTACGTTCACTTAGCGGCCTCAGGTGCGACGGCCCTGCGCTTCGCCGATGCTGAGCACCGTTTTGTCCGGCTCGTACAAGGTGGGACCATCACGACGGCACGTGAAACCGCCCTGGCCATGCCATTCCTGGACGTTCCTCGGGCGGTGGACACGACGTTCTTGGATCGAGTCCGCCGCGAAGGAGGGAAGGTGTATTCCGCTGACCGCTTCAACTTCGTGTCCCGTCGGGCACGGTCCACGGCCGGTCACACCTGGGGTATTACCGATGATGAGCTCATGACCCGCGGCTCCCGCGTGCTGTTCTATGGCGACCCCACTGAACACGTCGATACCTAAACGTCATACCAGAAGACCCCTATAGTGCTCTGGTGAGCAGGAGTCGTCGCGGTGGCCGCCAGGAACTGCGCCCCCATGGCAGCCGCACCTATGTGGTGGTCGCGGAGAACGCCGACCTTTTTGAACCTTTGGCCGGGCAACTGATCAACCTCGCCAAGGTCAGCGAGGCCGTCTGCCTGGTGTACGGCACGGGAACATGCCCGGACAGACTCCGCCCCCTGACGGACAACATCCTTCTGGAGTCTTCCTCAGGCGGCGGTAGACACCTGCTGCCAACGCTGAGGGCCAGGCGGCGACCCGCAGCTGCCGATCATCAGCTGTTTACGCACGCGCGAGGAAATAGCCGCCTGAGGTCGGTCATAGCGGCGGCCGACGCCATCACCGGGGTAGGCGAGACCGGAGTGGAGGTGGCCAAGCGGCTGGCGCAGAAAGCACCTGCACAGTTTCTTGACCCGGATCACCTGGTTCATGAGATCACCACCGGGCGACTGGCTCACCTGACCGACCCCTCATCCGACATTCGTCAGCGGCTAGCGACCAAGCCAAGGCTGCGGGCCTTCACTCGGCGAGTGGCTGCCCTGCCCCGACCTCTGCCCGTCGACCTCTTTCCTGGTTTGCTGGCGCTGCTGCGTGTGTTGCTCCCCACGAACTCCTTTGGGGCTATCGGCGAAGCGGCCGCCATACTCGAAGAAGTTCCGGGCTCGGCCCTGTCACCACGCGACGCCGTCCGCCGTGACGCGACACTCGCGCTCGCTTCGCTCACCGCTACGGCAACGTTGCCGCTGGACCACGCACACGTTGTCCAGAGGGTGCTCGACGCCGCGGACCGCGGATTGGAACAGCAGAACGTCGAGATCACGACCGAGTTCACCCATCTGGCCATGCAGCTCCTCTTCCATCGGGAACTGAACGCCGACGCAATGAGCTCGCCGCTGGTCGATAGCCCCGAGGAGTTTCTCGCCTCGTGGCGCACGAGTGCCGTTGGCCGCCGACTACAGAAGTCGATGCCACGGTTACCGCGTAGCGTTGAGCGAGAATCACCCACCTCACCGCACTCTGCTCGCGTGCTCGTCCTGCCAGGCTCGTACCCCAACTTTTGTGTCCCCATCGTGCACAGCCTGGCCCGCGATGCCGATCCGCGCGTTCTTGACCTGACCAGTGGCGCCAACTATTCCGGCAACGGACCTCGACGTGAAATTGTTGAAGCTCGAGTTCGGCATGCCCTGGGAGACGGCTTCGAGCCGCACGCTGAGTTGCTCGCGGAGTTAGAGGCCAGTGACGCGGCGTTTGTCGACTGGGCAGACCGCGGTGCGGTGATGGCCACCATGCTCGTTCCTGAAGGCGTCCCGCTGACTGTGCGGATACACAGCATGGACGCGCTCAGCGGCTGGATCCATGTGATCGACTGGTCCAGAGTTGATGACCTCATTTTCGTGAGTGACCACCTCCGCGTTGTTGTCCACAGGCTTCTCGGGGACCGGCTGGCTCACACGCGTTTGCATGTGATTCCCAACCTCATCGAACCCGAACGGGTGACCGTGTCCCGCGACGGGGCAGACAGCCGCACGCTGCTGATGATCGGGTGGGGGCAACGAGTCAAGGATCCGCTGTGGGCCCTCGATGTCCTCGGTCTGCTGCGTCGCGAAGATCCCGAGTGGCGACTGATCTTGGCCGGACGCGCCTTCGATACCCGTCAGTCCGTTTCGACGGTCCGATATAGCGCCGAGTTCGACCAGCGCAAGGCCGAAGACGACGTCCGCGGTGCCGTCATCCTGCAGGACTTCACACCCGATCTCCGCCCGTGCATGCGCGGATGCGGGCACATCCTGAGTACGAGTCGGCGAGAGTCCTTCGGCGTGGGCCTGATAGAGGCAGCAGCGTCCGGTTTAGTACCCGTGGTGCGCGACTGGCCGATGTTCGCCCCACTCGACGCGGCCCGAGGACTGTTCCCCACCGATTGGGTGGTGAACTCTCCCGAGGCCGCGGCGCAGCGCATCCTCAGCACTGCCGACGAGGTCACCTGGGCGCGCGCCTCCGCTTCGGCGATGGCCGCAGTCCGAGACCGATTCGACCACGTGGCATCGGCTGCGGCATACAACCGCGTCATTCTCGGTCGGTTGCCCACCTAGCGACCAGGTCATTGCCCAGGCGCGCAGCACCTGGCTGCGTTCGCCAGTGCGAAGCTGACGAAGCGGCGGCTCGATACGACCGGTCGCACAGACCGTTCCGATCATGGGACGAAGGCTTGGACCTGTCGTTCCACGTCGAGGGACACCGCTCCCTGTCCACCGAGGATGACGATACGGCCGGGATTGAGGTCGCTCAGGGCTTCCCGAGTCACGCTCGGCACCGAGTCCCTATTGGTCAGCAACACGGGTCCGCTCATGCTGCCCGCCCGAGCCGCACCGGCCAGGGCATCGGGATAGTCGGCGCTCGTCGCCAGATAGACAACGTCGACACCGCGGGGGTAGTAGCTGGCCAGATTGGCAGCGACGTCTTCTGCACCGCTGCCGGAGACTCGAGCCACCCCGCCGCTCCCGGAGTAGTTCCTTAGGTCTCGAAACACCGCTGAACTGACGGAACTCCTGTTACCGACGATAGTGATCCGGGTCGGGTTCAGGCGTTGCAGGGCTGCTTTCGTCTCCGCGGGCATGGACCCAGAGCGGGTCAGCAACATGGGGCCGTCGTTGTGCCCGGCGCGAGCCGCCCCTACTAGCGCGTCCGGGAAGTCCCCTCCGGTCGAGATGTAGGCCACCGAGACACCGCTGCCGAACCGCTGCGAGACGTCAGCCGCCGTGCCGTAGCGGTTCGTCCCGGACAGGCGCGTCACTCCGCCATTGCCGGCATAGGAGCCCAACGCCCGTAACACGCTGCTATTGATGACACCAGTCCCACCGACGACATAGATCCGCCACGGGTCGATCCGGCCGAGCTGCTCTCGAGTAGCGGCTGGCAACGAGCCCTTTCGAGTCAGCAGCACCGGGTCGTCATGGCTACCTGCGGCGGCGCTCGCCGCGAGAGCATCCGGATAGTTTTGGCCGGTCGTGACATAGACCCGCCCACCGGAAGGATACTCCTGGGCCACCGCTGCTGCCGTGCCGTATCGGTCTTTCCCGCTCAGTCTGGTGACGTCTAAGGAACTGGCCGATGGTTCGCCGGCCGACTCCATGTAGGCCCAGGTGGCGCTGTCTAAGACCCCGGTCCACGGCAAATCGTGTCGATCTTGGTAGTTCAGCAGGGTGCTCAGCATGTTTGGCCCGAAAGAGCCATCCACCTTCGATCCGGTCAGCCCGAGGTAGCGCTGCGCCGCTGCGACATTGTCGTTGTTCGCGCCAGGCAGTGTCACCGGGTAGGACGAGGAAGGAGCACTCGGTAGGTTGGTGGAGCAGGACCGGGTGTTTCGTCCCTGGTATCGCGGGGCGTACTCTCCGGCATAGACCCTGCACGTGCCGTGGTCAACGGTGGTGACCGGAGTGCCGTCCCACCAGGAGGTGCGCTTCATCGCACCGTCCCA
>JBARZG010000096.1:0-5344 GCA_049649785.1 Ornithinimicrobium sp.
GGCATCCCGGCGCGGTTGGTCAGCGCCTTCGCGCCGGGCCTGAGTCCGATGGACTTCCACGCGGTCGTCGAAGCGTATGTGGCGGGCGCTTGGTATGTCGTCGACCCCACCCGCCTGGCGCCTCGACAATCGCTGGTGCGGATCGCCACCGGCACCGATGCGGCTGAGACCGCATTCTTGACGACCCACTCCGGCGACCTGCGGTTTGGCAACCTCACAGTCTCGGCCGTCGTCGACGGCCCCCTACCCCCCGACGATCACACAGCGTTGGTGCAACTGGCCTGACGCGCCGCCCGGAGGCGCTTGGTGTGCGGTTGTCGACCTAGTGCGCTCGTGTTGCGGCATGGGACAGAACTTTGGTGCGCGCTTGTCTATCTGGTGCGCTGTTGCAATGCAGCACAAGATCGACAAACGCGCACCAGAGGACCGCGGGGAGCCGGTGGCTTAGGCCATCTGGGTCAGCTCGACCTCAACGAACATCTGCGATGTCCCGGAGCCTGTGAAGATGCCCCGCAGCGGCGGCACATCTCCATACTGGCGACCTTGGGCCACCTCGACGTGCCGATCACCGGGCTGAATCGCATTCGTCGGGTCCGCGCCGACCCACAGACCGTCCCAATAGCGGATCCAGGCATGAGACTCCCCGCGATAGGCGGTGCCGATCTCGGGCTCGCGCGGGGGCATCAAATAGCCGGAGACATAACAGGTCGGGACGCCAACGGCGCGCAAGCAGCCGATGGTCATATTGGCCATATCCTGGCAAACACCCTTGCGTCCCTCCCACGCTTGCGAAGCGCGGGTATGCACACCGGTCGCCCCCGGCACATAGTCAATCTCGTGGTGCACCAGGTCGATCACGGCGCGCGCGCATTCGCCGGGCGTACCGGCGTCCGCAGCAATCTGGTGCACCCTGGTCAGCAAATCCTCCGGCGGCCGCACCTGGTCACTGAGCTGCAGGTATTCGCTGTGCTCCGCGCTGACTTCGGGCTCCAACATCTGCTCCCAGGACCATCCGTCGCCGGCAACAGTGGGGCGGCGCACGTCCACGGTGGCGGCGGACGTCACGGTCAACGACTCATGCCGGTCGTGCACCTCGAAGGCCGTGACGGACGTGCCCCAATAGTCGTTATAGGTATGCGTCCAGGCCGAGGGGCTGATGTCCATCCGAGTGTGCAGCACCTGTTGGTGCAGGGTGGACCGGGGCGTCATTCGGGCTTCGTTGTATGAGGAACTGGCCGCCCCCGCATACTCGTAACCGGTCTTGTGCACGATGCGAAGCATCATCGGTTCACCTCACCCCCGCGTGCCACGTCACCGGTGTTGCACCCTCGAAGTAGCGATACGCGACGGCATCGTTCGCGTCGCTGCAGGTGCGCTGCAGGGCGGTCATCCGGGCGGGCAGGTCGGCCAAGATCTCGGTCAACGGTTGATACTCCAATTCGGCTCGGGCGCGGCCGATCAGCCGCATGGCATCGCCGGTGAATCCGGCCCGGCGTTCGCCGACGTCGAGGTTGACCAGCGCGGACTCGGCACGGTTGAGGGTGAACAGCAGCGAGCGCGGGAACAGCCGGTCGAGCAGCAAGAATTCGGCGGCTTCGCGGTCCGAGTCTGCACCCCGGTAGGTGCGCACGAAGGCGTGGTGGGCCCCGCAAGCCCGCAGCGTTGTCAACCAGGCCTGCGGCGAGTCGGCGTTGTATGCCGCGGCTTCGATCATCCGGGCGGTCATGTCGATCCGCTCCAGGCTGCGACCGAGGACCAAGAACTGCCAGCCTTGGTCGTGGCTCATCGTGGAGTCGGCGATGCCGGAGATGACGGCACACCGCTCACGCACCGTTTGGCATGCCTGGGCCGGCCTGGCCCGCTGAATGTGGCCACGGTGCAGAATGTTCCACGCCGTGTTGATCGCCTCCCACATCTCGGTGGAGACCACCTCGCGAGAACGTCGCGCACTCTCTCGGGCGCCCCAAAACGTCGACACCATCGAGGCCTGGGAGTCCGGGTCCCAGCCGAGCAGTCGCATCACGGTGGCTTGGTCAGCGGTCTCACCGGGGTCGACACCCATCACCGCCAACAGCGCGCGTGATGCGGCCTCCTCGTCAACAACCGGGTCCTCTAGAAGCAGTTGGACATGCACGTCCAAGAGGCGTGAGGTGTCCTCTGCTCGTTCCAGGTATCGGCCGATCCAGAACAACGACTCTGCCATCCGGCTCAGCATGATTCCACCGCCAGAGGACCCTGCTGGCCCTGCTGTTGGAGACCCTGCTGCTGCTGCTGTTGCTCGCTCTGGGCGGCCGTGACCGAGGAGTCCTGCAGTTTGACCTGCGGCTCGGTGGAGGTCTCCACATGGCGGGGACGCGCTGTGATCCGTTGCCGTTGGCCGTCACCTGCCAGGACCCACGTGTCCTTAGAGCCGCCGCCTCGGCTGGAGTTGACGATGAGTTCGCCTTCGCCCAGCGCCACCCTGGTCAGCCCACCGGGCAACACCCATACCTTGTTGCCGTCGTTGATCGCGAACGGTCGCAGGTCCACGTGACGGGGCCGCATCTTGTCACCGATCATGGTCGGCACCGTGGACAGTTGCACCACCGGTTGGGCGATCCACCCGCGCGGCGCGGCCAGGACGGTGCGGCGAAGTTGGTCCAACTCGGGCTTGCTGGCTTGCGGGCCGATCACGATTCCCTTGCCGCCAGCGCCGTCGACCGGCTTAACCACCAACTCTTGCAGTCGGTCCATGACCTCCTCGCGGTGGGCGGCATCCTCCAAGCGCCAGGTGTCGACGTTGGGCAGGATCGGCTCCTCGTCGAGGAAGTGCCGGATGATGTCGGGCAGATAGGTGTAGATCAACTTGTCGTCAACGACCCCGTTGCCCACGGCATTGGCGATCGTCACGTTGCCCGAGCGTGCTGCGTTGAGCAGCCCGGGGCAGCCAAGCGCAGAGTCGGATCGGAAGTACATCGGGTCCAAGAAGTCATCGTCGACCCGGCGATAGATCACATGCACCGGCGCCAAACCGTGCGTCGTGCGCATCATCACCCGACCGGCCTGCGCGACCAGGTCGCGGCCCTCGACCAGCATGCAGCCCATCAGTCGAGCCAGCAACGAATGCTCGAAGTATGCCGAGTTGTAAGGCCCTGGGGTCAGCACGACCACCGTGGGGTCGGCGACCCCGCTGGGGCCGGCTGCGCGCAAGGCCGCCAACAGCTTCTGCGGATATCCGGCCACCGGTCGGAGCCGGTGGGTGCTGACGACCTCGGGCAGCGTTTGGCTCATCGCGCGCCGATTGGTCAACACGTAGGAGACGCCGGACGGGATCCGAACGTTGTCCTCCAGCACCCGAAAGTCGCCGTTGCCGTCACGGATCAGGTCGATCCCCGAGACGTGGATCCGCACGCCGTTCAGCGGCGAGATGCCGGAGGCGACACGGTGGAAGTGACTGGAAGAGGTCACCACGTGCTTGGGCACGATGCCTTCGGAGAAGACCTCCCCGGCGCCGTAGACGTCATCGAGCAACCGTTCCAAGGCCTGCACCCGCTGAGCCACACCGGCCTCGACGTGAGCCCACGCTGCGGAGTCGATGATCCGAGGCACGATGTCCAGCGGGAACGGGCGCTCCTCGCCGCCGATGTCGAAGGTAACGCCCTGGTCGCTGTAGTTGCTGGAGAGGTTGTCCGAGCGCGTCTGCAGATCCTCGGCACTGACCTGCTCGAAGGCTCGATCGAGGTTGCGGTATGCCGAGCGGATGGTGCGGGGTTCGCCGCCCTTCACCTCGTCAGCGGCCGCGCCGGGGTCGAACATTTCGTCGTGTATTTCGGCATCGAGGGGGTAGCCGTCGAACATCTCCGCCATGGTGCCCGAGCCTAGTGCCCCGGTGGCAATCGCTCGGATCGTAGACTCGCCTGGTGGTGATCGGCGGCACATCGGTGACCTCGCCCGATGGTGCTCGACTGACCTATCGTCGCCGCCCTGATGAGCCCGTGGCGCTCGTGCTCACGCTCCATGGCGGCCAGGCCTGGGGCACCGAGCCAACATCCTGGCGGCAGGCCAGCGTGCTGCGGGTGATGCCATTCACGCGGGAGCTCGCACGCGCCGGTCGCGGCGGTATCGCCGTTGCTCATCTGCGGTATGCCGTGCGCGGGTGGAATGCCCACGGGGATCCGCTGCGCGATGCTCGCTGGGCGCTAGCGCAGATCGACGTTGCCCACCCCGGTCTGCCGATCGGGCTGGTCGGCTATTCGATGGGGGGACGGGTCGCGCTCCACTTGGCGGGTGAGTGCCGCGCCCAGGTCCTGGTGACGCTGGCTGCGTGGGTGGAGCCGGCCGAGATTCCCTCGTGGCGCCCTTGCCCCGGTTTGACCGCGCTGATGATGCACGGGAGCGCAGACCAGGTCACCGATCCGGCCGGGACACAGCTGGCTGCAGCGGCACTGCGCCAAGGCGGTGCGGGCGTCGAGGTCGAGATCGTGCCCGGAGACACGCATACGCTGCTGCGCCGCCCGACGTACTGGCACCGTCGGGTGTCGGACTTCGTCGTGGGCAACCTGTCCTCGACGCGCTGACGTTGACAACGGGAGGGCAACAGTCTGGTGTTGACAAGTGGAGGGCAACAGTCAGGCGTTGACAACGGGGCGAACAGTCTGACGTCGACACTGTGAGGTCAAATGTTGACGTCGACAGTCTGAGGTGATCTGACCGCTCAGAGGTGGGCCAGTAGGACGGTCGGATCCTCCATGCAGTCGGCGACGAAGCGCAACAGGCCGGCTGCTGACCCGCCGTCGCAGACCCGATGGTCGAACGTCATCGAGACCTGCCCCACCGCGCGCAGGGCGATCTCGCCGTCGTGGGCCCATGGGCGCCGAATGATACGGCCGACGCCGATCATCCCGGCCTCGGGATGATTCAGGATGGGCGTGGAGCCATCGACGCCGAAGACGCCATAGTTGTTCAGCGTGAACGTGCCGCCCAGCATGTCGTCGGGGGACAAGGAGCCATTGCGTGCTCGCTCCGTCAGAGCCTCGAGCGATGCGGCGAGGTCATCCGTCGTCATCTGCTCGGCGCCGCTGATGACCGGAACGACGAGCCCGCGCGTTGTCTGCATGGCGATGCCCAGGTTGACCTCGCCGTGCTGGATGATCTCACCGGCCTCCATGTCGACGCTGGCGTTGAGCTCGGGGAACCGAGCCAAGCCCGTGACGACGGTGCGAGCCAAGAGCGGCAAAACGCCGGACCGGCCATGGGCGCGGCGCCGCGCCATCGCGGCTGCGGCGGCCATGAACTCGGTGGCATCGACATCGACCCAGGCGGTGGCGTCGGGAATCTCGGTGCGGGATCGGCTGACCTTCTCGGC
>JBARZG010000097.1:0-2531 GCA_049649785.1 Ornithinimicrobium sp.
GTGAGGCACTGCGCCTACAGATTCCCGATCTTGACATCACCGGCAACATGCTGCACGTCCACGCCACCAAGACCCCGCTGGATCGACTCGTCCCGCTCGACCCGAGCACGACCAAGGTCCTGGTCGACTACCTCACCCTGCCCGAACGCCTGTCGACCGGCCCGTCACCGACCGGGCCGATCTTCGTCAACAACCGCGGCACGGGTCTCGTCCTCGAGACCATCGAGCAGCACTTCCGTGCCCTGAGCGACGCTCTCGACCTCGCCCGTCCCCGGCTACACGACCTGCGGCATTACGTGGACGGCGGGGTTATGCGCCCTGTTGGGATGTTTCGGCTGGTGGGGGCGGTCCCGGCGGTGTTCTTGTCCGCATAATCCTGGGCCGGTCGGGTCAGCGCCCCAACGAGTCGAGCCAGCCGATCAGAGGAGGGTCGGAGGTCCAGTCCGGCATGGTGTCTGGGGTCAGTGGCTGGTAGGCGTTCTCGATCGCTTTGCGCTTGGTCTCCGCGTCTGCGCGGGCGTAGACCTCGGTGGTGGAGGCATCGACATGGCCGAGCAGATCGCGGATGTAGATCAGGTTGACCCCGGCCTGGATCAGGTGTGTCGCTCGGGTGCGCCGCAGCGTATGGGGCGTGACCGGCAGGCCGGGAGCCCAGCCGGGGTCGCGCGCCCGAACGGCCCGCACGTGGCGGGCCAGGAGCTTGGCGATCCCGGACCGGGTCAACCTGGAGTGGTTCGGCCCGTGGAACAGCGGGTCCGCGTCGGCGCCGAGGCCGGGGTGAGGCTCAAGATGGTCGAGGTAGTCGGCGACGAGTTGGTCGGTCGGGCCCATCAGGGGTAGGTATCGGATCTTGGACCCCTTCCCGCGGATCGTCACCGTCATCGGGTTGACGCGGCGGATGTCGGTCACGTCGAGGTCGCAGAGCTCTTGGACGCGGGCGGCGGTGTCGTAGGCCAGAGCGAGCAGGACGGTGTCCCGCAGCGCGCGTGCGCTGGCCGCGCCGGGTTCAGCGAGCAGCGCCTTGACCTCTTCTGCGCTCAGGTGCCCCAGATGCGGGGCCGGGGTCTTCTTTTGGCGGATCGCCAGGACTTGGGTGACCTGGTCAAGGTGTTCTGGCTGCTCGACGGCGGTGTAGCGGCAGAATGACTTGATCACCGCGAGGCGCTGGTTGCGGGTAGCCGGTGAGCAGCCCCGCTCGGCCTCCAGCCAGTCCAAGAACCGCAAGACCCGGGGCCGGTCGATGTCAGCCAGACGCAGCTTCTCGGGCGGGATGCGCTCTGTGCGCTTGAACCAAGTGAGGAGCAGTTTCATCGCGTCCCGGTAGGACGCCATGGTCCTGGGTGAGGCTGCGCGTTCCCCGGCCAGGTAGTCGGTGAAGAACTTCGCCAGCCAGCGTCCGGCAAGATCGGGTGGCGGCGTGGGCTGCAAAGTCACGACTCGTCCTCAGGCGGGGCGGGGATGACGTAGCCAAACCGGATCTGGGCCTTGGCCACCACCTCGGGGTAGGCGTCCGCGGTCAACCTCAGGTAGTACTGGGTGCCGCGAAGGTCAGCGTGGCCCATATAGCAGGCCAGGTAGGGCAACATCACGGCCAGATCCGCGCCGTCGGCGGACCAGCGCCTCAAGTTGACGACGGCGAAGCCGTGACGCAGCGAGTGCGGATGGGGGCCACCGGTGAAGTGCGGGATCCCGGCATCGGCCAGGTAGCCGCGGAACCGCACGTAGACGGTCGCCTGGTTGATTGGCCTGCCCGCAACCCTGCTGTAGAACACGTAGTCGCTGTGCTCGGGGGCCGGGTGCGCGGCCGTGGTGTAGGCCTCCAGGGTCGCGGCGAGCCGCCCGGTGATCGGGACAGTCCTGCCCACGCCATTCTTCGAGTCGCGGATCCAAGCCCGAGAATGCGCGTAAAGCCCTTCAGCGGGAGATCGCGGTCCTACTCCCATTCGCCAAGCGGCTACCCGCCCACATCGAGCGCATCGCCACTCAGGTCGAGCACGGAGAACTGAGCGCGCGTGTCAGCCTGTTGCAGCATGCCGGCGATGTAGCAGTGCTCGACCGGCTCCTGAGCCGCATTCTCCTATTGATCAGTGCGCTAGGTGTCCTGCTGGTCTCGGTCATCCTGTTGTCCTTCGGTGGGGGCACAGCGCTCGGCGGGAGCGAGCTGAGGCTGGCAGATCTGCTGGGGTGGGTGGGCCTGTTCAGCGGGACCGTCCTGCTGCTGCGTTCGTTGCTCGAGAATTTCCGTCTCGCGCCGTAGCGGCCATAGGGCCCTCGCAGGCAACCGCCGTACGGCCGCCCAACTCGTGCTTCAGGGGTAGGTGAGATCCGGAATACCCAGCAGCGGCCCCAGAACCGGGTAAATCTCCGGTAGGTACTGCGCGTCCTCGCCTTCAGGGTCAACCAAGTCATGCCCGAACCCATCGGAGGCTGGGAAGACCTGATCTGTGCGCTCTTGCGCCTTGGGTTCCAGTTCTTCGGCCAGTGCTCTGACGCCGACATTGCTGACCGCTCCGTCGTTCTCATTGGTGATG
>JBARZG010000098.1:0-224591 GCA_049649785.1 Ornithinimicrobium sp.
GAACGACGGAGGGCGACTGGCCCGGCGCGATCGCCGAGGCCGTGGCTGCGACCAGACGATCCGGGCGAGGCAGCGTGGTCGTCGTGCCGGACCAGCGTGACCTCGCAGCGGTCAGCGCCGCACTGGACCGGGTGCTCGGTCACGATGCTCACGTGCAGCTGAGCGCCGAGCACGGACCCTCGGTGAGGTATACGGCGTGGCTCTCGCTGCTGCGGGGTCATCACAACGTCGTCGTGGGCACCCGATCTGCCGCCTACGCACCGGTTCAGCGCCCAGGCCTGTTCGTCTTGTGGGATGAGTTGGACGACCTGCATCGGGAGCCTCGGACTCCCTATCCCCACCTGCGTGAGGTGCTCCGCATCCGGGCCGCTGACACCGGTGCCGGTGTCCTCTTGGGTGGCTTTGTCCGCAGCGTCGAAACGGCCAGGGCGCTCAACCAGGGCCTGGTGCGTAGCGTGCACGCAGCCACTGACGTAGTCCGCGCGGCAATGCCGGCCATCAGCGTGGCCGGTGAGGGGCACGAGATGTCTCGGGATGGGGCAGCCCACGCAGCGCGACTGCCGAGTCAGGCCTGGCGGGCCATTTCCACGGGGCTGGGCCACGGGTCGGTCTTGGTCCAAGTGCCCCGCCGCGGCTATCTCTTGGCGCTCAGTTGTGCCCGGTGTCGGCATCGGCTGCACTGCGCGACCTGCCAGGGCCCAGTCCAGCTCGATGGTCCCGATGATGCGCCGAGGTGTGCGTGGTGTGGCGCAGCTTGGGGGGAGACACCGTGTCCGGAGTGCGCCTCAACCACGCGGCGCAGCGGCGTGATCGGCGAACGGCGTACGGCATACGAGATCGGTCGGGCTTTCCCCGGCGTCGAAGTCCGTTCCTCCACGGCCGGCCAGATCCTGCCGGCGGTGACCGGCGAGCGGATCATCGTGGTGGCGACGCCGGGCGCCGAGCCGGTCGCCTACGGTGGGTATGCCACCACCGTGTTGATGGACGGGTGGGCGCTGGCTGACCGGGCCGGATTGGACTCTCCGCTCGAGGCGCTGCGCCGGTGGACAGCAGCCGCTGCCTTGACCCGGGGCCGATCGCAGGGGGGACAGGTAGTCCTCGTGGGTGTCCCGGCGCACGGCGGGGTCAGGTCGGTGGAGGCGCTGCTGCGGTGGGACCCGGCGTACTTGGCTGACAGCGAGTTGACCGAGCGTCAGGAGTTGGGGCTTCCACCGCTGCGCAGGATGGCCTCCTTCACCGGTGATCTCGCGGCGCTACGACGGGTGAGCGATGACGCCAGACGCGGGTCGGACGTCAAGCCCGCGCCGATAGAAGTGCTCGGTCCGCTGAGGCAGAAATCCGGCGGGTCTCAACTGCTGGTGCGGACTGCGACCGGCAACCCCTCGAGCAGCGATGAACACCTGCTGCTCGACTTCGTACGACAGGTCCGCGTACAGCGAAGCATGTCCAAAGCGACCGATTCGATGCGGATCAGGGTCGATCCGCTTGATTCAGCCCTCTGACCTGCAGAGTCGTAAACTGTGACGCGCTGTAGTACAGGGGCGTGGTTGACGTACGGGACACCGGTCATCGGTCGGTAACGTTTCGGTCAACTTGGGGTGCGGCAGTAGCGAAAAGGTGACAGTCTGCATACGTTGGACGCGGACGTTGGTCGCATGATCAGGGTTGTCGGTGAGCGATCTAAGGTATCGAGCGCCGCCTGAGCATGCGTCTATTCACTCAGGAGGAATTTTGAAGATCAGACGCACAACCATGGCCATCGTGGCCGCGGGAGCCCTGGCTCTCAGCGCGTGCACGTCCGGCGGGGACAGCGACGATGAGGGCTCCGGCGACGAGGGAGGCAGCGGCTCGGAAGATTCCGAAGACTCGGAATCGGAGTCCGAAGTCATCGAGAAGCCTGACCTGGGCGACGTTCAGACCCAGGACGACCAGATCACCTACTCGCTCGGCGAGCAGGAATGGGACAGTTGGAACGACCAAACCTCTGCCACCAACTCGACCTATAACGCGGTGGTCAACGCCCAGACTCAGGGTGCCTTCTGGTACTTCGGCACAGACGGTTCGATTATTCGCGATGAGAGCTTCGGGACCTACGAGAAGACCAGTGACGACCCGCAGACGGTGGAGTACACCATCGCTGACGACGCCGCCTGGTCCGACGGCACACCGATCACCTCCAACGACTTCTTGTTGCAGTGGGCGGCATCCAACCCGACGACACTGTTCGGGGAAGAAGAGGACGCTGGACTCTTCGATGCGATCAGCACCAGTTTGGGCGAGCAGGTTCCGGACGGCCTGGACACCGAGCCCGACAGCAAGACATTCACTGTTGTCTACGAGGATCCCTATCCGGACTGGGAGATCCTCCTGTCCGCGCCGCTACCTGCGCACATAGTGGCGCAAGAAGCAGGCCTCGAGCCCGCCGAAATGGCCCAAGCGATCCTGGACAAGGATCCCTCGGGTATGGAGCCGGTTGCCGAGTTCTACAACACCGGCTGGAACGCCTCCGGTGGCACGCTCCCGGACGCGTCGCTGACCCCGTCCTCAGGGCCGTACACCCTGGAAGGCGCCACATGGAACAGCCCGGAGTCGCTGACCCTGGTCCCGAACGAGGAGTACTGGTCAACGCCCCCGGGCACGAAGAACCTGACATTCCGGTTCACCGCTCCGGAAGCGATGGTGCAGGCGCTTCAGAACGGCGACATCAACGTCATCGAGCCGCAGCCCGACGTGGACACGGTGCAGGCCATTGAGGGCATGGGCGACGGGTTCACGCTGCTCACCGGACCGACACTGACCTGGGAACACTTGGACTTCAACTTCATTGACTCCAGCCCGTTCTCGGAGGCCGAGGGCGGCTTGGCGGCCCGCGAGGCGTTCGCGATGTGTGTCCCGCGGCAACAGATCGTGGACAACCTGATCAAGCCGGTAGACCCTGAAGGCACCCGGATGGACCTGCGCGAGGTCTTCCCCTTCCAGGAAGAGGACTATGAAGCTGTCCTCAGCGAGGCCTACGACGGTCGCTACGACGAGGTCGACATCGAGGGCGCGACGGCCAAGTTGGAGGAGTCAGGACTGTCGACTCCGGTCGACGTCCGTATTGGCTACTCCGCGCCCAACCAGCGGCGCACCAACGAAGTGGCCGAGATCAAGGCCAGTTGCGATCAGGCCGGCTTCAACATCGTGGACGAGGGCGACGGCGCCTTCTTCGACGCCGGTGGCCCGCTGGACGTCGGCGACTGGGATGTGGCGCTCTTTGCCTGGGCCGGTTCGGGCCAGATCGCCTCGGGCGAGTCGATCTACTCCACCGGAGAGGGCCAGAACTTCGGTAAGTACAGCAACGAAGAGGTCGACGCCGCCTGGGACACGCTCGCGCAGTCGAACGACCCCGAAGTGTGGCAGGAACAGCGCATCGAGATCGAGAAGCTGCTGTGGGATGACTTGATGAACATCCCGCTCTTCCCGCACCCCGGTCTGGTCGGCTACGACTCGTCGATCGAGAACGTGTTCTTCAACTCGACGCAAACCCAGATCTCCTGGAACGCCGAGCAGTGGATGCGCGCACAATAGGCCTTAGCGCATCGTGAGCTCTGGGGCGGGTGCGGCTGCACACGCCCCAGAGCGGACGTCTCAGTATCGCTTGACGTAGACGCGCCACCGCCGAAAAGAAGGGCAAGACCGTGGTTGGTTTCATCGCTCGACGGCTAGGAATATCCCTGCTGATTCTGTGGCTCGGATCGATCCTGATGTACGTCCTGACCATCAACTCCGGAGACCCGCTCGAGGATCTGCGCAATAGCAACTCCAGCAACCGGGAACAGTTGATGCAGGCCCGCACGGATCGAATGAATCTGGACGAGCCGTGGTACACCCGATACGGGTTGTGGTTGGTTGGAGCAAGCAAATGCTTCGTCCTCGCGTGCGATCTCGGTGAGAATCGCAGCGGCACCAGCGTGAATGACATGGTAGCCAGCGCCGCCAGCAGCAGTCTGCGACTGGTGACGTTGGCTACGGTAATCGCCATTGTCATTGGTGTTGCGCTCGGTGTGCTCTCCGCGATCCGCCAATACACCGGCTTCGACTATGCCGTCACCTTCGCGGCGTTTCTCTTCTTCTCCCTCCCCGTCTTCTGGGCGGCAGTGTTGCTCAAGCAATACGGAGCAATCGACTTCAACAACTGGATGGCTGATCCGGGGGTATCGCTGATCACGACGCTGATCTTGGCACTGATCTTCGGGTTGACCGCCTCCGTCGTCGCGGGAGGCGACACTCAGCGCCGCGTGATCACGTTTGCCGCCGTGGCGGTCGGGCTGGCGCTGATCCTGATTTACTTCAACGCGGTCGATTGGTTTGCTCAACCTGCGCTCGGCCTGCCCCTGATCATCCTGCTGTCGCTGGCCGCTTTCGGCTTGCTGCTGATGCTCACCGTTGGCCTTCGCAACCGCCAAGTCATGTATTGCGGCTTGGTCACCATCGGCCTCGGCATCGTCTCGTACTTCCTCACCGCAGGGATGCTGGAAGATCCGTCATGGACACTGCTCCTGATCTTGGCCCTCGTGTCTGTGGCTGTGGGAGTGGCTGTCGGCGTGTTCGTCGGGGGGTATGAGCGCAAGACCGCTATCGCTATTTCAGTGGGAACCGCCTTGGCCTTCGGCTTCTTCGTCTTCCTCGATAATCTGCTCAGCAACTGGGCCTCGTATGTTGACATCTCTGGGCGGCCTATCTCCACGATTGGGTCCGGATCGCCGTTGTTCAGCGGCAACTTCTATGAGGGTGTCTGGGACTGGGTCACCCAACTCATCTTGCCCAGTACCGTCTTGATCCTCATTTCGTTGGCCAGCTACTCCCGCTATACGCGTTCCTCGATGCTGGAAACTACCCAGCAGGACTACATGCGCACCGCCAAGTCCAAGGGGCTGTCCGACCGTGTGATTAACACCAAGCACGCGCTGCGCAACGCCCTGATTCCGATCACCACCATCGTCGCCTTCGACTTCGCCTCGCTGATCGGTGGCGCGGTAGTCACCGAAACGGTATTCGGCTGGAGTGGAATGGGCGCACTATTCAAGGTCGGGTTGGACACCACGGACCCAGGCCCGCTGATGGGCTTTTTCCTGATCACTGCCACGGCGGCGGTCTTGATGAACATGTTGGCAGATATCGCCTACGCCTCACTCGACCCACGAATCCGAAGGTAGGAGCAGGCGATGACAAACGACGACGTGCCTGAGCAGGACAAGCCGAACACACCGGGGTCCGGCCGCGAGGAGATCTCGCCGGTGACTGGTCAGGTGGATACGGATTCTCCACAAGATGAGGACATCGAGAGCAAGTACTCGGTCGAAAAGCAACTGGACTTCACAGAGAAGTCGTACTCGCAGGGGCAGTTGGTCCGTCGACGGTTCTTCCGTCATAAGGGTGCGATGGTCTCGCTCGCGGTGCTGATCGGGGTGGCCTTGTTGGCCTATACCTCGATTGGCGTTGGCCCGCTACCTGGATGGTGGGACAAGTCCTACTTGGCAACCGCTCCGACCGTCGATGGCGGCGCGCCGACGCTGACCCTGTGGCCGCCGTCGATCGGCGAGAATCCATTCGGTCAGGAAACGACGGGCAAGGACTACTTCGCGCTCGTGATGCGAGGCACTCAACAGTCCTTGCTGGTGGCCTTCGCCGTCGGTATCGGAAGCACCATCATTGGTGTGGTGGTCGGAGCTGTTGCCGGCTTCTACCGCGGATGGGTCGAAGCGGTCCTGATGCGGGTGACCGACCTGTTCATCATCATCCCCCTGTTGATCTTGGCTGCCGTGATGGGTAAGAGCCTCGACTCGGGCATTTGGGGCATGGCCTTCACCTTGAGCATCCTGGTGTGGACCGGACTGGCTCGTCTCGTGCGCGGTGAAGTTCTGTCGCTGCGGGAGCGCGAGTTCGTCACCGCAGCCGAGGCGATTGGCACTGGTTCGGTGCGGATCATCGTCAAGCACATCCTGCCCAACACCATCGGCACCATCATCGTGAGCGCCACGCTGACGATTGCCGTAGCCATCCTGCTGGAAACCTCGCTGAGCTTCCTGGGTTATGGCATCAACCCGCCCGACAGTTCGTTGGGTCAGTTGATCAGCACCTATCAAACGGCGTTCCTCACCAGGCCCTGGCTGTTCTGGTGGCCCGGACTGATGATCCTGGCCATCGCCCTCTCAGTGAACTTCCTCGGCGACGGCCTGCGTGACGCCTTCGACCCCCGCCAGAACAGGAGCGCCGACTGATGGCCACAGCCATGAGCGAACACACCACAGGTGCCGGTGACGACAACAGCGGCGGCGCGGTGGACAGCGGCGGGGCAGTGTTGAGTTTTGCGGAAGTAGACGTCCGATTTAGCACCGAGTTCGGCAGCGTGCATGCCGTCAAAGGCGTCACCCTGGACGTTAAACCGGGCGAAGTCGTGGCGGTTGTCGGTGAGTCTGGCTCCGGCAAATCTGTCACGTCGATGACGGCGATGCGGCTTTTGCCCAGCAACGCCCGCATCGACGGCATTGTCACCGTCAGTGGCACTGAAGTGGGTGAGATCAGCGAGCGCAAGATGCGCAAAATGCGCGGCAACAACATCGCCATGATCTTCCAGGAGCCGATGACTGCGCTGAACCCCGTCTTGACTATCGGGACCCAGTTGACCGAGTCAATGGAGTTGCACGGCGTTGCGGTCGGGCGTAACGCCGTGAAGCGGGCTATTGAACTGCTCGAAATGGTGGGTATTCCCGAGCCCGAGAAACGGATCAAGCAGTACCCGCACGAATTGTCCGGTGGGCAGCGTCAACGCGTCGTGATTGCGATTGCGATCAGTTGTGACCCTAAGGTCATCATTGCCGACGAGCCGACCACAGCACTGGATGTGACGGTGCAAGCCGACATCCTGGATCTCTTGCGGTCCTTGAAGGACAAGCTCGAGACCGGCATCTTGCTGATCACCCACAACATGGGTGTGGTGGCCGATATGGCTGATCGAGTTGCAGTGATGTTCAAGGGTGAATTGGTGGAACAAGGCACCAGCGAGGAGGTGCTCACCAACCCGCAACACGAATACACCAAGATGCTGCTCGGCTCGGTTCCGCGTCTCGGCGCCGGTCGGGGGCAGATGGGGATCAACGTTCGGGAGACGTTGGACCCTGCCGCAGAACTGGCGATCAGCCTGCAAAATCTCGTCATCGAGTATCAGCGGCTGGGTAAGTCGCCGTTCCGCGCCGTCGACGATGTGACTTTTGACGTGCGTCAGGGTGAGATTGTCGGCTTGGTGGGGGAGTCCGGATCCGGCAAGTCGACCATCGGCCGGTGTGCGCTCGGGCTGATCCCCGCCGCATCCGGCAAGTTCACCTTGTTGGGGGAAGATCTGCCGTCGCTGAAGAAGGACGAGCTGAAGGCACTGCGCAAGCGGATCGGCGTGATCTTCCAAGACCCGGCGGCCTCGCTGGATCCCCGGATACCGATCGGTGACTGCATCGCCGAACCCCTAGAGGTCCACAAGGTCGGTGATCGAGCGTCGCGCCAGAACAAGGTCTACGAGCTGCTAGACGCGGTGCAACTTCCGCGCGAGGTTTACAACCGCTACCCGCACGAGGTGTCGGGGGGTCAACGACAGCGGATCAGTGTGGCACGGGCGTTGACTCTTGACCCCGAGCTCCTGGTCGCCGACGAGCCCACCTCGGCGTTGGATGTTTCGGTGCAGGCTCGAGTGTTGAAGATCTTTGCCGAGCTGCAGGCCGAGTACAAGTTTGCCTGCCTGTTCGTCAGCCACGACTTGTCGGTGATCGACCTCCTGGCTCACAAGGTCGTCGTCCTGCAAAACGGAGGCGTTGTCGAGCATGGACCCCGAGACGAAGTGCTTCGCCACCCAAAAGAGGAATACACCAAGCGGTTGATTGCGGCTGCGCCAGTCCCGATCCCGGCCGAGCAGCGCAAACGCCGCGAGGCTCGCCATGACCTCCTCCGCTCACTGGGTGAAGAAGTCGCCGAGTTGAAGGTCGATCCGGACCTTTATCACGACCAGTCCAACGTCCCGGTAGAGGACGACCCAGCCTGACCCACGGAGCCGGAGTCGACATCGCATCACGACGACACCCCGGCCGACACCGGCCTAGCGGTGCATGTGCACCGGTGGAGTCACGTGCGTTCGGGTGTCGCCGGGCGAAGGATGGTCGGAACACCGCCGGTGTCAATCATGAGCGGCAATGAGAAGGTATGCGGCATGCGTGTCCTGTTCGCCGGTACCCCTGAAGTCGCAGTGCCGCCCTTGAAGGCGTTGCTCGACTCCGGCCATGACGTCGTCGCCGTGTTGACCATGCCCGATGTCGAAGCGGGTCGAGGGCGCCGGGTCCGCCCGTCCCCGGTGGCTGTAGCCGCAGCCGATGCCGGACTCGAAACCCTGAAGCCAACATCGTTGCGAAGTCCAGACGTACATGCTCATCTTGAGGCGTTGCACCTCGATGTTGCCGCTGTCGTTGCCTACGGCGCATTGGTCCCACCGTCGCTGCTGGCACTTGCCCGCCACGGCTGGGTCAACCTGCATTTCTCGTTACTCCCGGCATGGCGTGGTGCAGCCCCAGTGCAGCGCGCCATCATGGCAGGCGACGATATTATCGGTGCCACGACATTCCACCTGACTCAGGGTCTAGACACCGGCCCGACGCTGGCACGGGTGACCGAATCGGTCCGCCCGGCTGACACGGCCGGCGATCTGCTGGGGCGCCTGTCCGACGCGGGTGCGCATCTCTTGGTGTGCACCCTCGATGCCCTCGCGGCGGGCACTGCCCACCCGCAGCCGCAGCCCCGCGAAGGCATCAGTCACGCACCCAAACTGACGTCGCAGGACGCTCTGATCGACTGGACCCGCCCTGCCTACGGCGTAGACCGACAGATCCGCGGGTGCACCCCAGAGCCTGGTGCGTTCACGACGATAGGTGATCGCCGACTCCAGGTGCTCGCTGCCGAACCAGTCCCGGATAGCGCCGCACTGACTGACGCCACGCCCAGTCGTGACGGAGGGCCGGTAGCCCAACGTCCCGGTGCCTTGACCATCAGCAAGCGCGAAGTGCTGGTGAGCACCGGCAGTGGCCTGGTGCGTCTCCTTCGGGTGCGACCGGAGGGCAAGCAAATGATGGGGGCCGCTGACTGGGCCCGAGGCGCTCGAGTCGTCTCCGGTGACGTTATCGGCAGGCCTGCTCATGGCTGATCGACCTGCCCGATCGCTGACCCGCCCCGCTGACCGAACCCGCACCGTGGACGCACCCCGCTACACGGCATACCTGACCATGCAGGCCGTGGCGGATGGTGCATACGCCAACCTTGACCTTCCGGCGCGGCTGCGCGCCGCCCGGCTCGGCGGACGCGATGCAGCCTTCGCTACGGAGTTGTGCTTCGGAACGATCCGGATGCAGGGCCTGTACGACCAGATCATCACGGTTGCAGCCGATCGGGAGATCTCGACTATTGATCGTCCGACCCTCGACGTCATGCGGTTGGGTGCCCACCAAATCCTGGCGATGCGAATTCCAGACCACGCTGCAGTCAATGCGGGGGTCGCCATGGCCCGCCACGTCGTTTCGCGCGGGGCAGGAGGCTTCGTCAATGCCGTGCTCCGCCGGATCACCGAGCGTAGCCGCGATGCATGGGTCGACCTGGTGCGCGACCAGGCGGGCGACCCCCTGGCCGCTGCTGCCGCTGAGCACTCGCACCCGGTGTGGGTTGCCCGCGCGTTGCGCGCCGCGCTGTTGAGCCACCAGACGAGCACGCCAGAGGAGGGACTCACAGATCTCACGTCATGCATGCGCGCGAACAACGTCCCGGGTCCGCTGACCCTGGCCGCTCGGGGCGATCTGGTCGCGGATGCCGAGTTCACCTCGATCGGCTTGCTCCCGTCGCCGGTTGCCCCGACAGCCTGGACTCTGCCGTCTGGCGACCCCGGTGACCTGGGGATCATCAGATCCGGTCGCTCAGCGGTGCAGGACGCGGGTTCGCAACTGGTGGTCGGGGCGCTGCTGAACGCAGCCGTCAGCGATGACTGTGGCCGTTGGCTCGACCTGTGCGCCGGGCCCGGGGGCAAAGCCGGCCTGATGGCCGCTACGGCGCTCGATCGCTCCGCGCACCTGGTCGCGAACGACATCAGCGAGCATCGCGGGCGCCTCGTGGCCCAGACGCTACGCGGACCGATCGCCGCCGGTGCCGACGTCGAGGTCCGGGTAGGGGATGGACGCGAGGTGGCGGTTGCCGAGCCGGAGCACTACGACCGTGTGCTGGTGGATGCCCCGTGCACGGGTCTGGGGGCCTTGCGACGGCGGCCGGAGGTGCGGTGGCGCCGCACCCCCTCGGACCTGGTCGACCTAGGCCCGATTCAGCGCGAGCTGTTGTCTGCCGCTGTGCTTGCCACCCGACCCGGTGGCGTCATCGTCTATGCCACCTGTTCGCCCCACATCGCGGAAACCACCCTGGTCGTCGACGACGTGTGTGCGGCGAATCAGCGGGTCGTCGTGGAGGATGTTCGCAGCCTCATCGTGCGGCGAGATGGCTCACCCCACGCCAACGTGGGCGGGGGGCCTATGGCTCAACTGTGGCCGCAGGTGCACGGCACGGATGCGATGTTCATCGCACTCCTTCGTCGCCTCTAGCCTGGCGCGTCTACCCTGGGAGGGTGACCATGCAGATTAGTCCCAGCATCCTGTCGGCGGATTTCGCCAACCTCGAACGCGAGTTGGGGCGCATCAGGTCAGCGGACTGGGCGCACGTCGATGTGATGGATGGACACTTCGTGCCCAATCTCACTCTTGGTGTGCCGGTCGTCGAGGCTCTGAGCGGTATCAGTCCAGTGCCGCTGGACGTGCATCTGATGATCGAGGAACCGGACCGGTGGGCGGCGGGATATGCCCAGGCCGGAGCAGCCTCGGTGACGTTCCACATCGAGGCCGTTGCCGATCCGGTCGCTACCGCACGATCGATCCGAGAGGCCGGGGCACGAGCCGCCTTTGCCCTCAAACCGAACACTGACTTCGAGCCGTATTTGGGTTTGCTGGCCGAGGTCGACATGGTGTTGGTGATGACGGTCGAGCCGGGTTTCGGGGGACAGTCCTTCATGTCCGAGCAAATGCCGAAGGTGACCAAGGTGGCTGACGCCGTGGCCACAACTGGCCGCGACATCTGGGTGCAGGTCGACGGCGGAATCGCACCGGACACGATCGAGGAGAGCGCGGCCGCGGGAGCGAGTGTCTTCGTCGCGGGTAGCGCTGTCTACGGCGCGGATGACCCCGGCGCGGCGATCAGGCGGCTTCGGACCCTTGCGGAGTCCGCAGGTGACTAGATCACACCAGGCTGGCGCATACGCCCCGTTTCGTCCCCGGCGAGGTGCGTGGGTCGCCAGGGTTTGTGCAGTGGCGTGTGTTGTTGCCTTTGGCGCGCTAGCGGTCGGCAGCCCGGCTACCGGTGATGTTGGGTGGAGCGTTCCGGACCGGGTGATGACCGCCCTGTTCGGGGTTGGGCTGGCCGCTCTGCTCTGGCGATTTGCGTCGCTGCGCGCCATCCCAACAACCTCCGGCTTGCACGTCGTCAACCTCATCCGGCGGCACGACCTGGAGTGGGCCAGCATCATCGGCGTCGGGTTTTCCGGAGGATCCCCCTGGGCCGTGTTGGAGCTGAACGACACCGAAGAGGTTGCCGTGATGGCGATTCAGCGCTCGGATGGGGCACGCGCCAAGCGCGAGGCGAGCCGATTAGCGGCCCTCGTGCTGCACCACTCGGCGCCGGAGCGGCGCTAGTTGGCAGGCCCGGGGTCCAGGTCGCTGGTGGTGGTCGGCACCCGGGCGACCGCTTCTTGGGCGGATAGGCCGGTCAGCCGCAGGAGATCGACGACAACAGAGCGCACCTGGGCGCGCATGACCTCGGCAGACAGACCCGCCTCGCGAGAGGTCCAGGTGGATCGGCGAGCCAGATTGACCAAGTCCTCCCGGGCCTCCTGCCCGGCTCGACCCTCGGCGAGTTCGTCGCTGATGTGTTGGGCTGCCATCGCCAACTCATCCAGCATGTCGACATAGCGCTCCGGCATCACTTCGCCTTCGCTCAAGGCAACCTCAGCCCGACGCACCAACACCCGGATGTCACGAATCGCGAGATCGAGCGGAAACAGCAACTCGTCGACAACTCGTACTGCCGGTCGATGTCGCCGCCGCAGTGGAGCGAATCTGGCAAGGGCGACCCCTTCGGCGGCTGTCTCCTCGAGGTCTGCCATCTCGGGCTGTAAGGCCCGGGCATCGTCCAGCGCGGCGCGCACCAGCTCGAGGTCACGCTCGCGAAGCCCCATGGCGCACTTGCCTAAGGCCGAGGCGACGTGCTCAACGACCGATGAGGCTTGGGCGGCCGGCTTGCGCATGTGCGAGCCGGCCGGTGCAAGCACCGTGATGACCAGCGCCACGAGACCTCCGACCACGGCATCGATCCAGCGATTGAAGGCCTGGCCGTCGCCACTGACCAGGGTGGCCACGATCACCCCCTGGGTACCGGCCTGCAACATCAGTAGTTGTCCCGCCCCGGCCAACACAGCCAGTGACATGGCGACAATGCACACTGCAGCGATCTGCCAGATGCCGACGCCGGCGAAACTCACGAACAGATCGCCGACGCCCACCCCGATCGCCACGCCCACGGTCAACTCGGCCACCCGTCGCACTCGGTTGCCGTAGGTCAGCCCCAAACAGATCATGGCGGTCACCGGCGCGAAGAAGGGCGTCGTGTGGCCGAGAAGATCGGCGGCAATGAACCACGCCAGCGCCGCGCCCCCGCCAGCCTGCAGGATGAGGGGTAAACGGTCGATGAGCCGGGAGGTGGGCTGCGCCGAGACGAATGGCGCGACCCGCTCCCGGATGCTCTGAGCCACAGCCAGCGGCGACCTCATCCGGCATCCCTACTCGTGATCGCCCACGTGCCGAGGCTGCTGTCGATGACGATGTCGTAGCCTGCGGCAGGCTCGGGGTATCGGTCAGGGCCGAACAGGGTGACTTCCTGTCGTTCCCAGGTCACAGCATGAGCTGCATAGTCGCCCTGATCTGGTCGCACGTGCGCACGTGCCAGTCGAGTTGCGCGGGGCGCCTGGACCCACACCGTGACGTCAAAAACTTCGCGACACGGGTGCACCGTGGACCCCACGCCCTCGACGATCAGCACATCGGTTACCGGCAGCGGCGTCACCGGGCCAAACTGCTCGGTGTGCCAGTCGTAGCGCCGCACCTGTGGCGTGCGCTGCGATGAGATAGCGGTCATCACGTCGCGGCACAGGACCATGCCGACGTCAGCCAAGCCACCCCACCCCGCATACAACTCGTCCATGGACAACACGGTGACACCACGACCACGGGTATGCAGGTGCTGGGCTACCTCATCGGCTAGGCGCGTCTTCCCCGCACCACTGCGGCCGTCAATGCCAAGCAAGCCGATCCCTCCCGCCCGCTGATCGGGCAGGCGGCTGGCGATCAGCTCGGCCGGGGAAATTGTCAGCTCACCAGCTCGTTCAGGGTGCCGGGTCGAAGGCGGCCACATCAGCAGCGTCGCCGTGCACGTCCACCACGGCTGCCCCGGTGCGGCCGAAGGCGTGCAGTAGCAGCTCTAGCGGCTGCCCGGTCAGCACCACCGATCCGGCGTCCTTCGGCGGGCGACGTAACGCCGCTCGCCCTACGCCGGGTGCCACCACGACCACGCCCACCGGGGCAGCGCGGTAGAGCAGTCGGCCGGTGCGAGTCACGGCCTTCCACGCCGCATCACAGGTGTCGTGGTCGATCTCCCAGCTCGGCCTGGCCGCCGGGCCATCCGTGTCATCGGCTGCTCGCACGATGTCCTCGTGGTGAATCAAGAACTCCACGGTATTGAACGCATCGTCTAACGCACTGATGGACACGGGTGAAAGGCGCGGGGGACCCGAGCGAACTTCGGCGACGAGCGCCTCGAACGCAGCGTCGCCGGCCCGTGCCCGCAGCTTCTGCTCATACCTGGCCGCTGCTGGCACAGCCTTCGCCAGCAAGGCATCAGGGCGGGTATCGCGCACCAGCAGGTGTGCAAGCAGGTCGCGAACTTCCCATCCCTCGCACAAGGTGGGTGCTTCGGGACCGCGGGTAAGCGCAGCGTCGCACAGCGCATGCCGCCAGATCTGGGCCAGGTTCATGGATCCATCCAAGCAGTCGGTCAAGAAAATCTACGCATGGATGTCCGAATCGTCCCGATCCCATCGACCTATCTATGTCAGTCCCGCACAATGGGTACATCGAAGAAGGAGACGATCATGAAGTACATGCTGTTGTTGCACGGCGACCCTGCTGAGGCTCCCGCCGACGAAACCGACCCGGGTAGCGAGGAGATGCAACGGTGGTTCGCCTACACAGACGCGCTCGTCCAGGCCGGCGCGATGGTCGGCGGGGAGGCGCTCCATGGCACCGAAACGGCCACGACGGTGCGGGTAACCGAGGGCAACCGGGTGGTCACCGACGGGCCCTTCATCGAGGCCAAGGAGGCCCTCGGTGGCTACTACGTGATCGACGTCGACGACCTGGATGCGGCGATCGACTGGGCCGCCCGCGTCCCCAGCGTCACCTATGGCGCGGTTGAGGTCCGTCCGGTGATGGAAATTCCAGCCGAGTGAGGTCGAGCCGCTGAGCGAGTCGCTGCAACCGCACGACATCGCCGAGGCCTTCTCGCTGAACTGGCCCAGATTGGTGGCCACCATGGTGCGGGACCTCGGCGATGTCGCCTTGGCCGAGGACTGTGTCGCGGAGGCGTTCGCGGCGGCCTCCGCTTCCTGGCCGACGAAAGGGTTACCGTCGCAGCCGGCCGGATGGCTCTTGACCGTCGCCCGGCGCCGAGCCATCGATCAGATGCGCCGCTCGAAGCGGTTCGCCGATCTGCTGCCGGCGCTCGGCACGTCATGGGGGGTGCCGGTGGGGGCTCAGCACGGCCGCGGCGCACTCGCTGGGGCGCAGGCAGCCACGGATGAGCTGGATGACCAGTTGCGCGACGATCAGCTGCGGCTGATCCTGGGATGTGCCCACCCAGCGCTATCCCGCGATGCACAGGTCGCGTTGACCCTGCGTATCGTCGCGGGACTCAGCACTGCCCAGATCGCCAGCGCCTTCTTCGTCACCGAACAGGCCATGACTCGCCGGTTGACCCGCGCCAAAACCAAGATCGCTACCGCCGGTATCCCGTTCACCCGCAGCGACCGGCATACCCTCACGCAGCGGTTGCCTGCGGTCAGTGCCGTTATCTACTCCATCTTCACGGAGGGACACACCAGTGCCGCGGCGCCGACTCTGATCCGCGGCGACTTGTGCGATGAAGCCATCTGGTTGGCTGGCCTGCTCGCGGAGCTGGTGCCGGACGACCCGGAGGTCAACGGTCTGTACGCGCTGCTGTTGTTGATCGACAGTCGGCGGGCTGCCAGGGTCGATGACCAGGGCAGACCGGTCTTGTTGGCCGACCAGGACCGGACCCTCTGGGATCAACACATGGTGGCTCGCGGTCTGGCGAAGTTGTCCTTAGCGCATGCGGCCGGGCGCGGCGGGCCATATCAATACCAGGGCGCGATAGCGGCCCTGCACGCCACCGCACCGGACTTCGAGTCGACCGATTGGCACGCTATCTGCTTGCTCTACGACGTGCTCGATGCCGACTATCCGTCCCCCTGGGTGACACTGAACCGGGCTATTGCAGTCTCCTACGCGCTTGACCCACCGGCAGGTCTGAAGATCTTGGATTTCGGTGGAGAAAACCGTCGGGCAGCCGACCTGGTGGGCTACAGCTTTTTCCACAGCGCCCGCGCTGAATTGCTGGCCCGATGCGATCGAGCCGGTGAGGCGCTGATCGAGTTCGGTCTGGCCGTCGAGTGCAGTCGCAATGCGGCCGAGCGTCGGCACCTGTCTCATCGGGCAGCATCGCTGCGAGCCCTCGCTCACTAGTTCGCGCATGCGCAACCCGGAGCACCTGACGACGCGGGCGCGGGCGCATGCGAAGATGTTCTGTCCCCATGTGCAGGCTCCGCGTCCTCTTCGCGGCGTCATTTCCGACCGTGAAAGGTGTCTGTTCAGATGTCTGCGGTCACGTCCTCCCCGATGGAGCCGCCCCGCCCGACCGGTGCAGTGTTGCGGCGCGGGTTGGCCATCATCTGGACCGGCTCGAAGCAACAACCGTGGTGGCTGGTCGGGGCCGTCGTCGGCGCGGTGCTGTGGGCAGGGGCCACAGTCGCCACTGCGTGGGCCATCGGATACCTGACCGACACCGTCATCGAGCCCGCCATCGCAGAAGGCCAGGCAACGCGCGCTGCCCTCTTCACCATCTTCGGGCTGCTGGTGGCCATTCTGGTCGTCAACGTTATCGGCGTCATCCTGCGGCGCGTGCTGGCGACAGTGGCCGGCTTCAACCTGCAGGCGCTGTACCGGCGCCGGGTTACTCGGCAATACCTGCGCTTGCCCCTGCCCTGGCATCATCGCCATCCCTCCGGCCAACTCCTGTCGAATGCGCACTCCGATGTCGAGGCCACCTGGCAGGTATTCAATCCGCTCCCGATGGCGATCGGCGTCATCTTCATGCTCGTCATTGCCGGCGGCCAGATGGTGCTGGTCGACCCGTTCCTGGCCCTGATCGGTTTGCTGGTCTTCCCGGCGCTCTTCGCGGTCAATCTGGTGTACCAGCGCGTCATGTCGCCCAAGGTCACCGCGGCCCAGCAGCTGCGAGCCGAGGTCAGCGAAGTGGCCCACGAGTCCTTCGAGGCCGGCCTCGTCGTCAAGGCGATGGGACGCGAAGCAGCAGAGGGTCAACGCTTCGGTGCCGTCACCTATACCCTGCGGGACTCTCTGATCGCGGTGGGTCGCACTCGCGGACTGTTCGAGCCGGTCATCGAAGCCATTCCCACACTGGGCACGCTGGCAGTGCTCGGCGTCGGCACGGCCCGAGTAGCCTCCGGAGACCTGGACGCGGGCGATGTGGTGCAGATCGCCTACCTGTTTTCGCTGCTCGCTTTCCCCGTCCGCGCCCTCGGCTGGGTCCTGGCCGAGATCCCGCGATCGGTCGTCGGGTACCGCCGGGTGGATTCGGTGCTGACCGCCGGTGGCGCGATGTCATACGGCCAGGCCGACCTGCCCGGGGTCGGCGCGGCGCCGGCACGTACTGACGGCATCGACTACGCCTACCGGGTGACCGCCGGCACCGGCGACGGCGACTGGGGTGGCGCCCGCAGCGATGAGCCCGACGATGTTGAGGTGATCCCGGTGATCCACGACGTCACCCTCGACGTTCCGGCCGGCTCGACGGTGGCGCTCGTCGGACCGACCGGTTCCGGTAAATCAACGTTGACCAACCTGGTGTTGCGACTGGTCGATCCCGATCAGGGGTTCGTGCAGATCGACGGCGCCGACCTTCGCGCCGTGCGCGCCGGCGGGGTCAGCGACGTCGCTGCCCTGGTGGCCCAGCACACCTTCATGTTCGACGACACGGTCGCGGGCAATGTCACGTTGGGCGGCGACTTCACGCCGGAAGAGATCCGGGCGGCGCTGCGGGTCGCCCGCGCGGACTCGTTCGTGGACGACCTGCCGCACCAGATCGACACCCGGGTCGGCGAGCGCGGCGGCACTCTGTCCGGTGGTCAACGTCAACGGATCGCTCTGGCTCGGGCGATCGTGCGGCGACCCCGACTGCTCGTCCTGGATGACGCCACCAGCGCGCTGGACCCCGCCGTCGAGCAAGACATCCTGCGCCGTCTACGGCATACCCGAGAAGGTATGACGGTGCTCGTCGTGGCCTATCGGATGGCCACCATCTTGCTCGCCGACCACATCGTCTTTCTGGATCGGGGCCGGATTGTGGACCAGGGATCGCACGCTGAGCTGCTGGAACGATGCTCAGGTTATGCCGACGTGGTGAACGCCTACTCACGGCAGGCCGCCGAACGAGCCGCGCTGGGGAACGCGGGAGCCGCGTCCGAGCGAAGGGAGGGACCGCGATGAGTGCTGCGGCGGCACCTGACGACGACTCGTTCGAGGCCAGCAGTATCGGCGCGAGCTCTGGGCTCTCCACGCTGGCAACTTTGCGACGCGGCCTGGACATCTCACCGGAACTGCGAGAAGGGCTGTTGCTGACGATCGCCCTGGCCTTGATTGCGACCGGAGGCCGGGTATTGATCCCGTTCGTGGTCCAGCAGACGACTGATAACGGCATCATGGCCGCGTCCGGGCCCGACCTGAGGTTTGTCATGGTGGCCATCGGCATCGCTGCCGTGGCGATCGGCTTGACCAGCCTGGCGCAGTACTTCGTGAACGTCCGGCTGTTCACGGCAGCCGAGCGCGGACTGGCGACGTTGCGGCTCAAGGCCTTCCGGCATATCCACGACCTATCGGTCCTCACCCAGAGCACCGAGCGACGTGGGGCGTTGGTCTCGCGGGTGACCAGCGATGTCGACACCATCTCGATGTTCGTCCAGTTCGGCGGGTTGATGTTGCTGATCTCGGTGGCGCAGATCCTTCTTGCCTCCGTCCTGATGCTGATCTATAGCCCGCTGCTGGCTGGGGTCGTCTACCTCTGTTTCCTGCCTTTGGTGCTACTGATCCGCCGCTACCAACCGATGCTCGGTCGGGCCTACGGGGCGGTGCGCGCCCGCGTGGGAGACATGCTGGGCGCCATCTCCGAGGCTGTCGTCGGCGCCGTGGCCATCCGCGCGTACGGGGTGGCCGACCGCACTCAGCAGCGGATCGATGCGGCGATCGAGGACCACCGCCGGGCGGCCATCAGGGCGCAGATCCGATCGGTGCTGGCCTTCGTCTCCGGTCAGACCTTCGCCGGGCTCACTCTGGCCGTGGTGTTGGTCGTCGGCACCATGCTCGCTGCCGACGGGCAGCTCACCCTGGGAGAGTTGCTTGCGTTCCTGTTCCTGGTCAACCTGTTCACCCAACCGGTGCTGATGGCCACCGAGATTCTGAATGAGCTGCAAAATGCGGTCGCTGGCTGGCGCCGGGTGATCGGGATTATCGACACCCCGGCGGATGTGGCCGACCCGGCAGAGTCTGGGCTGACGCAGCATCGTGGACCGATCACGATCGAGTTCAACGACGTGGGATACGCCTACCCCGGGGGTGACCCGGTGCTGCGCGGGGTCAACCTGCGGATCGAACCACATACCAGCGTGGCGATCGTTGGCGAAACCGGCTCCGGAAAGACCACCATCGCCAAGTTGTTGACTCGCCTGATGGATCCGAGCACAGGTTCGGTCACCATAGACGGCGACCCGCTGCACCGGATCGGCTTCGACTCGTTGCGTTCGCGGGTGGTGATGGTGCCGCAGGAAGGGTTCCTCTTCGACACCACACTCGCTGCCAACGTGTTGTTCGGCCGACCGGAGGCGAACCGCGAGCAGATCGCCTTGGCGATCACCGAGTTGGGTTTGGACAGTTGGGTGGCCACCTTGCCGCATGGGCTGGACACCGACGTGGGACAGCGCGGTGAGTCCCTCTCGGCGGGGGAGCGACAGCTGGTGGCGATTGCGCGTGCCTACCTGGCCGATCCTGATCTGCTGGTGCTGGACGAGGCAACCAGCGCGGTGGACCCGGCCACCGAGGTACGCATCCAGCGAGCCCTCGAGGGACTGACTCGAGGGCGAAGTTCGGTGGCGATCGCACACCGGCTCTCCACCGCGCAGGCCGCGGACATGGTGATCGTGGTGGACGATGGGGCAGTGGTTCAAACCGGCACCCACGAGGAGTTGCATCGCCGCGAGGGCACCTACGCGGCGATGTATGAGGCATGGATCGCCGAGCAAGATGACGCCGGCGATCTTGCGAACAACATCGCCGGAGGAGAAGATCGTGCGACGCCTTAGCGTGTTCGCGCTGCTCTGCGGTCTGCTGATCGCCGTCGTGTCTACCGGCAGGACCTGGCTGGTTGTCGCCACGACCGATCTAGTCCTGGGAGAGGTCAGCATCGATGCCTCCGGAAACGAGGTGAGCCCTGCTCTTACCGGTGCCTTGGTGCTGGCGGGTGCCGCAACCCTGGTTGCTGTGTTGACCCGAGGGTGGCCGAGGCGGATCTCCAGCCTGGTCCTTGCCCTTGCCGCTGCCTGGGCTGGGTATCTGGCGGCTTCGGTGCTGGTCGATCCGCGGGCTGCTGCTGCCTCCGCCGGTCGATCCGAGGTCGGCGTGCCCGGCGGTCTGGGCTCCGGGGCCGCCACGGTCAGCGGGGTTGAGGTCAGCGTGTGGCCCTGGGTCCTCACCTTTGCGGCGGCGCTGATCATGGTGGGAGTTGCCGGATCGATGTGGGCCGGTCTGCGCCCCGAGCCCATGCGCATTGCGGCTGGCTCCGATCCCGCTGGGCCCGATCGCGGCGCCGCGGACCTGCCGGCGACCGAGCGTCGACGGCGCGAGAATGCCCGGGCGTGGGACGATCTGAGCGACGGTAAAGACCTGACCCCTTAGGATCGGGTGCAGACAGCGCAGTATCGAGAAGACAACCCCGGACAACTGCGGCACTGAAACGCCGCCGAGGTAAGGAGCGCATGATGGAGGACGAGTTCGGGCACGGACACAGCGTTGCCGCGTGGACCGGAGTGGGCACGTTGATCGTTGCCACTGCGTTCATCTCAGTCGGGATCGGCTTTGGTTGGATGTGGGCCAACTGGGTGGGTATCGCCCTCGTCCTCCTCGGGATTGGCGCCTGGGTCGGGCTGAACGCCGCAGGCTATGGACAGAAGTTGCACACCTCGGCGACCCACGACAGTTAGCGACACCCTGTTACCAGATGGTCTGTGCCGGGGCAGAAGCATCCCTGCGCACCGTTAGGCTTGGTCGGTGGCCAACGTACTCACCCAGATCATCGACGGGGTGCGCAAAGACCTCGGTGCGCGTCAGCAGGCCACCAGTCGATCTCAGATCGAGGTGGCAGCGGCTCGTGCTGGCGACCCGATCGATGCCAAAGCGGTCCTGACTTCGCGCGCACAGCTACACGTGATTGCCGAGATCAAACGGTCCAGTCCCTCCAAGGGCGCGTTGGCCTCGATTGCCGACCCGGCTGCCCTTGCTCAGGACTACCGCACGGGTGGCGCCACCGTGATCAGTGTGTTGACCGAAGGGCGCCGGTTCGGGGGAAGCCTGGCGGACTTGGGCGCCGTACGAGCCGCCGTTGACCTTCCGCTGCTGCGCAAGGACTTCATCGTCGAGCCGTATCAGGTCTTCGAAGCACGAGCGTGGGGCGCCGACCTGGTGTTGCTGATCGTGGCGGCGTTGGACGACCAGCAACTGAGCGCCCTCATGCAGCTCATTGAGTCCCTCGGCATGCAGGCGCTGGTAGAAGTCCACGACGAACACGAGGCGCGCCGAGCCCACGACGCCGGGGCCTGCTTGATCGGCGTCAACACCCGAGACTTGAGAACTCTGGAGGTGCACCGCGACACCTTCGCCCGGGTTGCTCCACACCTGCCTGCATCGGCGACACTGGTAGCCGAGTCCGGGGTGCGAACCAGCGCCGATGTCGCTGACTATGCCACCCAGGGCGCCCATGCGGTGCTGGTCGGCGAGGCCTTGGTCGTGGGCGGCCATCCCGGCGATCGGATCGCCGAATTCATCGAAGTAGCTGCCAACCACACAGCGCTGCAGCAGACAGGATCACTATGAACTCCGTCACCGAGGTAGCAGACACCGGCGCCGTGCACAACGCCCCCGGCTCGCAACTGCCCCCGCAGGGGCGGTTTGGCGACTACGGCGGCCGCTATGTGCCCGAGGCGCTCATCGCAGCGCTCGATGAGTTGGACGCGGCCCGGCGGGCCGCGATGTCCGATCCTCAGTTCGGAGCCGAACTGGCCGAACTGCACCGCACCTACACCGGTCGTCCCAATCCACTGACCGAAGTGCCCCGGTTTGCCGCCGATGCCGGCGGGGCCCGGATCTTCTTGAAGCGCGAGGACCTCAATCACACCGGCTCGCACAAGATCAACAACGTCTTGGGTCAAGCTCTGCTCACCCTACGGATGGGCAAGTCCCGGGTGATCGCCGAGACCGGAGCTGGTCAGCACGGTGTGGCCACCGCAACCGCCGCCGCCCTGATGGGGTTGCAGTGCACCGTGTACATGGGGCTCAAAGACACCAAGCGGCAGGCGCTGAACGTGGCCCGGATGAAGCTGTTGGGCGCCGAGGTCATCCCGGTGGATCACGGCAGCGCGACCCTCAAGGACGCGATCAACGAGGCCATGCGCGACTGGGTGACCAACGTGGACCACACCCACTACCTGCTCGGCACAGTCACCGGGCCACACCCGTTCCCGACGATGGTGCGCGACTTTCACGCGGTCATCGGCAATGAGGCGCACGATCAGCTGCAGGTCGCGACCGGCCGCCTGCCGGACGCCATCTGTGCCTGCGTGGGTGGTGGCTCGAACGCGATCGGCATCTTCCACCGTTTCCGCGACGAGGCCGATGTGGCACTGATCGGACTGGAAGCGGGTGGTGACGGTGTGGAGACCGGACGACACGCGGCGCGGTTCAGCGCCGGGTCGCCCGGAGTCCTTCATGGCGCGGCGACCTACCTGCTGCAGGACAGCGACGGTCAGACGCTGGACTCACATTCGGTTTCGGCCGGTCTGGACTACCCCTCGGTGGGTCCGGAACACGCGGGCCTCTACACCTCCGGCCGCGCACAGTATCGGCCCATCACGGACACCGAGGCGATGGACGCGTTTGCATTGCTGTGCCGCACCGAGGGCATCATCCCGGCGATCGAAAGCGCTCACGCTCTGGCCGGGGCGCTGGACGTGGGTCGCGAATTGAGCGCCGGACGGCCTTCCAATGCACCGGCTGCGATTGTGTTGGTCAACCTCTCTGGCCGCGGGGACAAGGACGTCGACACCGCGGCCCGCTGGTTCGGGCTGGTCGAGCCTGAAGAGTTGGTCGAGGCGGAGGAGATCAAGGCTGCTGAGCGGGTGCAAGAGGTCGACGGGAGTGGCTGGTGAGCGCCGCGCTGGATGCGGTCTTCGCTCAGTGCCGAGCGGAGGAAAGAGCAGCATTGGTGGCCTACCTGCCGGCTGCATTTCCGGATCTGGCCCGGTCACGCGCTGCGTTCGCGGCGTTGGCGGGCGCTGGTGCAGACATCGTCGAGGTGGGTGTGCCCTATACCGATCCGTTGATGGACGGGCCGGTGATTCAAGATGCCGCCGAGTTGGCACTGAGCAACGGATTCCGGTTCACCGATGTGCTGCGCTGCGTCGAGACGGTAGCCGGTGGCGGCGCCGTGCCAGTTGTCATGAGCTATTGGAATCCGGTGTTGCACTATGGGCCGGCGGCGTTCGCTGCTGACCTGGCCGCCGCTGGTGGGGACGGGCTGATCACGCCCGATCTGATCCCCGACGAGGCATCAGCCTGGCGCGAAGCCGCTGCCGAACACGAGCTCGCGCCGATCTTCTTGGTCGCTCCCTCGACGACCGATGCCCGGCTGGTCATGACGACGGCTGCCTGCCGGGGCTTTGTCTATGCTGCGTCCACGATGGGCGTCACCGGCGCTCGCCGTGACGTTGGCGCCGCCGCCGCCGACCTAGTGCAGCGGACCCGGGCCGTCACCGACCTGCCGGTATGCCTGGGGTTGGGTGTCTCGACCGGTGAGCAGGCGGCAACGGTCGCCGGCTTTGCCGACGGCGTCATCGTCGGTTCCGTGCTGGTTTCGGCACTGGGCACCGATGCCGACATCGGAGCGTTGAGCAGACTGACCGAAGAACTGGCCGAAGGGGTGCGCCGCGGGTGAGCACGACAACAACACCAACAGAGACGGACAGCAGCAGGCCCTCGCGGAGGATCAACCCGGTCATCTTGGACGTCATCGGGCTGGTCGCACGCCTGGCTTTGGGTGGCGTGCTGCTGGTCGCCGGATACTTCAAGGCGGTGGACTTCGATGCATCGGTGCGCTCCGTGGTGGCCTACGACTTGTTCGACTACCAGGTCGCCGAGTTCATCGGGATCACCCTGCCGATCATCGAGATTGCCGTCGGCGCGATGTTGCTGCTCGGGCTGTTTACGCGGCTCTCCGGGGCGGCAGGGACGTTGCTGATGATCATCTTTATCGTCGGCATTGCCTCGGCCTGGGTCCGCGGCCTGTCCATCGACTGTGGCTGCTTCGGAACGGGTGGGCCGATCGACCCGAGCGAAACCAGATATCTCCAAGAAATTGTGCGCGACGCGGCCCTCGCTCTGGGCGGGCTGTGGCTAGTGATTCGCCCGCATAGCTTATTGTCCGTGGACGGCCGCTTGGGTCGGCCCGCCCCCGATGGAAGGAACGACTGAGCATGCCACGTCCCCCCGCCCCGAAGGCCAGGGCCGCCAAGAAGTCCGGACCGCCCATGGGCCTGATCGGTGGCGTGACCGCGCTCATCGTGGCCATTGTCGCCGTCGTCGTCTACCTGGGCGTTCGGGGTGATGATCTGGCAGCTCAGGGCAGTGTGAACGCACTGCCGGAAGGCGGCGGGCTGGTGCTGAATCCCGACGCGACGGATGTGCCCGAGGTGCACCTGTACGAGGACTTCCAGTGCCCCTTTTGCGGTCAACTGGAGCAAACCTCGGGGCAGGCGATTGTCGATGCGGCGACAGCGGGTGAGATCAAGCTGACGTATACCTTCATGTCGTTCCTTGACGGGGTCTCCGGCAACCAATCGTCGTCCCGGGCCGCGAACGCCGCGGTGTGCGCCGCTGACACCGAGATGTTCCCCGCGTACATCGATGCCGTCTTCGCCCAGCAGCCGGCGGAGGGGGAAGGGTTTGAGGATCAGGTCTTTTTTGACGCAGCGCAAGAGGCGGGGATCGAGGGCGAGGCACTGGAGACCTTCACCAGTTGCGTGGAAGACCAGACCTACGCTGACTACGTGCAGGACATGGCCGATCGGGCCACCGCGGACGGCGTGACGTCGTCACCGGTTTTGATGATCGACGGGGAGCCGATCACCGATGAGCAGCTCTCGTTGATGCTGAGCGACCCGACCGCCTTTAACACGATCCTCGCGGACGCTTCGTGAAGACCGGGTGGGGCGGCGCACTGCCGACCGCCCTGCCCAGCCCGGAGCAGGCCGTCTGGTTCCTCGGCCCCTTCCCGGTCCGGGCATACGCGCTGTGCATCCTGATCGGCATTTTCGCCGCCATCTACATTTCGTACTACCGGATGCGAGCGCGCGGTGGGACCGGTGAGGAGATTTACGACATCGCCGGGTGGGCCGTCGGGTTCGGCATCCTGGGTGGCCGGCTCTATCACGTCATTTCCTCCCCACGGCCCTATTTCGGTGAGGGCGGCAACCCACTGGACGTGTTCAAGATCTGGGAAGGCGGTCTGGGGATCTGGGGTGCCATCGCAATGGGAGCGGTCGGGGCCTACATCGGCTGCCGACGCCACGACCATTCGTTCGGCGACATGGCCGATGCCATCGCCCCTGGTCTGCTCGTAGCCCAGGCGCTCGGTCGGTGGGGTAACTACTTCAACAACGAGTTGTATGGCGGTGAGTCGACAGCCCCATGGGCGTTGCAGATTCACCAGTGGGACGCCGGCGCCGGCGCAGCAGTCGTGGATGCGAGCGGTCAGGCCATCGTGCTGGGCTACTTCCAGCCGACGTTCTTGTTTGAGTCGCTGTGGGCGTTGCTCGTTGCCGTTGGTTTGATGTTGCTGGATCGTCGTCACCGCTTCGCCAAGGGTCAGGTCTTCGCGCTCTACCTGATGGGCTACACGCTGGGTCGCTTCTTCATCGAGTTGATCCGCACGGATCCCGCCGAGATCATCTTCGGCCAGCGGGTGAACGTGTGGGTCTCGATCGCCATCTTCGCCCTCGGGCTGGCGCTGTATGCCTATCGCGGAATGCGTGGAGTGCATCCCCCGCGCGGTGCAGTGCACCTGCAGGACGTCTCGTCTGATGAACAGAGGTCTTGACGTCGGTGCGCACGTAGGCCCGGCTGGGTCATAGGGTGGGCGCATGCGTCGCGCCAAGATTGTGTGCACCCTGGGACCGGCAGTCGATACTCCCGAGCAGGTGATGGCCCTGGTCGAAGCAGGGATGGACGTAGCTCGACTCAACATGTCGCACGGGGACCATGGGGACCATCAACGTCGCTACGACATGGTCCGCAAGGCCGGTGATGAGGTCGGACGCGCAGTTGCGGTCCTTGCTGACCTCCAAGGACCCAAAATACGCACGGCACGCTTCGCTGACGGCCCGGTGACCCTGTCCGACGGAGACAGATTCACGATCACCACCCGCGATGTGCCCGGTGATGGCGGAGAGGTCGGCACAACCCACGGCGGGTTGGCAGACGACATCGAGGTCGGCGACGATCTGTTGATCGACGATGGCAAGATCCAACTCGTGGCCGTTGAGGTCACCGACACCGACGTCGTCACCGACGTGGTGGTGGGGGGCGAGGTCTCCAACAACAAGGGCATCAACCTGCCTGGTGCCGCCGTCAGCGTACCGGCGCTGAGCGAGAAGGATGCCGACGACCTGCGATGGGCTCTCAATGCCGGAGCAGATCTGATTGCCCTGTCTTTCGTACGGTCAGCGGCCGACATCGACGACGTGCACGCGATCATGGATGAGGTGGGATTTCGGCGACCGGTGATTGCCAAGATCGAGAAGCCGCAGGCCGTGGAGAACTTGTCGGAGATCATCACTGCCTTCGACGCGATCATGGTGGCCCGCGGGGACCTCGGCGTCGAGTTGCCGTTGGAGCGGGTGCCGTTGGTGCAGAAGCAGGCCGTCGAGATGGCCCGGCGCAACGCCAAGCCCGTCATCGTCGCCACCCAGGTGCTGGAGTCGATGATCACGGCGGCCCGCCCCACCAGAGCCGAGGCCAGCGATTGCGCCAACGCGGTGCTGGACGGTGCCGATGCCATCATGCTGTCGGGGGAGACCAGCGTCGGTGACTGGCCGATCAAAGCGGTCGAGACCATGGCCACAATCATCGAGAACATCGAAGAGCAGGCGCTGGACCGGATTCTGCCGCTGGGGACCCGTCCCAAAACAACGAGCGGTGCGGTGACGCGAGCTGCCGCCGACATCGCCTCGCTGCTCAAGGTCTCCTTCTTGGTGACCTTCACCCAGAGCGGGGACTCGGCTCGACGGATGTCCCGGCTGCGGCCATCCATTCCGATGCTCGCCTTCACGCCCGAGCCAACCACCCGGTCCCAGCTGGCGCTGACCTGGGGGATCGAGACCTTCTTGACAGAGTTCGTGGAGCACACCGACGAGATGGTGATGCAGGTAGACGAGGCATTGCTCCGCGAGAAGCGATGTATTGAGGGCGATCTCATTGTCATCGTTGCCGGGTCCCCGCCCGGTGTTCCCGGCTCGATCAACGCCTTGCGCATCCACAAGGTGGGTGATGCGGTGTATGGACGGGTCGGTGCCTACGCCAGACTGCGTGAGGGCGCGTCCCGTTAGGTATGATCGTGGCGCCCTTGGCCGGGGTGGTGGAATGGCAGACACGGAGCACTCAAAATGCTTTGCTCGAAAGGGCGTGCGGGTTCGAATCCCGCTCCCGGCACTGATCGCATTTCGTGGGCGATCGCTGATCGCGAACTCACTCAAGGCCGTGTCGAGCTCCTCGTCGCGGAAGTCAGCGTGCACCACCGTGATGCTCCACTGATCCGCACCAGACAGGGAAGCCATGACCCATGACACCGCAGCACAGTTGATGCCCGAGGGCGACGTTCCACCTGCGCCTGAAAAGCGTCATCGGATCGTGGTCGCCGAAGACGAGGCGTTGATCCGGATGGATCTCACCGAGATGTTGATCGAAGCGGGCCATGATGTCGTCGGCCAAGCAGTCGACGGCGACCAAGCGGTCGAGATGGCGCGTGAGCTGAACCCCGACATCGTGGTGATGGACATCAAGATGCCGGTCATGGACGGTCTGACGGCTGCCGAGATTCTGGGTCGGGAGGGCATTGCAGCGGTGGTGATGTTGACCGCCTTCAGCGATCAGCGATTGGTCGAACGTGCTCGCGACGCTGGCGTGATGGCATAC
Source organism: Ornithinimicrobium sp. (assembly GCA_049649785.1). Taxonomy (GTDB): domain Bacteria; phylum Actinomycetota; class Actinomycetes; order Actinomycetales; family Dermatophilaceae; genus Ornithinicoccus. The sequence continues at coordinate 28,035 of JBARZG010000098.1, forward strand.
GTGGTGAAGCCGTTCGCCGCCCATGATGTCCTTCCGGCTTTGGAGATGGCAGCCGCCCGGTGGTCAGAGCGGGTCACGCTCGAAGCCGAGGTCAGCGACTTGGCGGGTCGGCTGGAGACACGCAAGCGCCTGGATCGAGCCAAGGGGCTCCTGATGGAGAAGTTGAAGCTCAGTGAGGCGGAAGCCTTTCGGTGGATACAAAAGGCGGCCATGGACCGGCGGATGTCGATGCGCGAGGTCGCCGACGCCGTGGTCTCCGGTATGGGGACCGACTAACATCCTCGTCTCCCGCTCATACTCTCGGAAGCGCCCGTCCCCCAACCTTCGCCAGCGCGGAGGGAATCGCGGTCAGCGCAGGCCAGCGATGAGCGCGACGAGAAGTGGCGCCACGATCAAGGACGGCAGCAGGTTTGCGACTGGGACGTCGCGGACCCGAAGCAGCCGAAGCGCCAGGCCCACGAGCAACAAGCCGCCAACGCAGGTGAGGGCGGCGACTTGTGCCTCCGAGATCACCGCCCCGAGCCCAAACCCCACGGCCGTCAGGAGACCTTGAATGACCGCTACGGACACCGCCGAGAACATCACCCCCAAGCCGAAGGACGCCGCGAAGGCCATGGCCGCAAACAGGTCCAGGCCCGATTTGAGGACGAGTTGATCGATGCCACGCCCGAGACCATCGGACAACGAACCGAGGATCGCCAGCGGCCCCACACAGAACAGCAAAGACGTCGTCAGCCACCCTTCGATGAATCGCTCCCGCGGCGAGATGTTGTCGGGGTCCTGCGCCCCAGGTGCCGGCGGGTCAGGCATCGGCGCACCGCGTGCGGCGAGGCGCTGCACCTGACCCGCGAGGGCAGCCAGCCGATCTTCGATCCGGGCTAGCGCGCCGACAATGCCACCGACCAGCAACGAACCCAGCACCACCAACACCGGGACTCCCACCCCCACCGCGTCGACCAAGGCCGGCGAGGTCACCTCGTATGCCGACAGGGCGGCAACCAGCAGCGTGACGAGTCCTAACGCATCGGTCACGACGTGTTTGACGTGCTCGGGGAGCCGATGGCCCAACACCAAACCCACCGCGGCGCCGAGCACGATTGCCACCACGTTGATCACGGTCCCTAGACCGGTGAAGAGGGCGTCCACGCCGCTGAGCGTATGCGGTCAGTGAGCTCGCCAGGTCATCGCTCGGTTGCGGCTGCTCCCGGTGGTGCGGCGCGCAGTGCACAGGTGAGTCGGGCGGTGCATACTCGTTCGCCTTCGGCATCGCTGATCACGATCTCGTAGCACGCAATCGCTGAACCCAAACGGATCGGCGTCGCGACCCCAGTGACCACTGCTGGTGGCCGTACCGCCCGGTGGTGAGTGGCGTTGATGTCCACCCCGACAGCGGCTCGTCCGGGCCCGGCGTGCAACATGGCAGCCACACTGCCGAGAGTTTCTGCCAGCACCACGCTGGCTCCGCCGTGCAGCAACCCGTAGGGCTGCGTATTGCCTTCGGCGGGCATCGTGCCCACCACCCTGTCCGCGCTCGCCTGAGTGACCTCGATGCCCATCCGCTCGATCAACGTGCCGCGAGCCATCGCCAGCAGATCAGGCGTTTCAACCGGGTCGGCCGTCGGCTCGGGTGGGGCACTGTCGGTCATGCGTCATAGGGTGCCATGTGTGATGGGTACAAGCGCTAACCGGTTGCTGCTGTTGGATGGCCACTCGCTGGCTTACCGCGCGTTCTTCGCGCTCCCGGCAGAGAACTTCTCCACCACGACGGGTCAGACCACGAACGCCGTCTACGGCTTCCTATCGATGCTGATCAACGTCCTGCGAGACGAGGCCCCGAGCCATGTGGCCGTGGCGTTCGACAAATCGCGGACGACCTTTCGCACGGCGGAGTATGCCGAATACAAGGCGGGTCGGGCCAAGACCCCCGAGGAGTTCTCCGGTCAGTTGCCTCTGATCCGTGAGGTGTTGGACGCTCTGCGCATCCGCCACCTGGAAATGGACGGGTTTGAGGCCGACGACATCATCGCCACCCTCACCGCGCGCGCCAAGGACGACGGTATGGAGGTCCTCGTCTGCTCCGGTGACCGCGACGCCATCCAGTTGGTGGACAAGCGCTGCACCTTGCTCTACCCGCGCAAGGGGGTCTCCGATCTGGTCCGGATGACGCCAGAAGCAGTCGTCGAGAAGTACGGCGTCTCGCCGGAGCGCTATAGCGACCTGGCGGCCATGGTCGGCGAGACCTCGGACAACCTTCCGGGAGTGCCGGGAGTCGGTCCGAAGACCGCAGCCAAATGGTTGGGCCTGTACGGCGATCTGGCTGGGGTCGTCGCGGACGTCGACACGTTGCCCGGCAAGGCAGGGGCTTCGATGCGCGAGCATCTGCCGAATGTGCTGCGCAACCGTAAGCTCAATGCTCTTGTCGATGACCTTGATCTGGGGCTGAGCGTCGATGACACGGTGCGGCATACCTGGGACCGCGACGAAGTGCACCGAGTCTTCGACGGACTCGAGTTTCGGGTGCTGCGCGACCGGCTGTTCGAAACCCTCGACGCGGTTGACGACGAGGCCGAGGCCCAGTCGGGCATCGACGTGCATGGACAGGTGCTCGCCAACGTACAGGTGGCGCAGTGGTTGTCTACTCACGCTCCGGCCGGTCGTCGCGTCGGGGTGAGTGTGCAAGGCACCGCAGCCCCGACGCAAGCCGATGCTCGTGGCCTCGCCCTGGCCACGGGTGAGGGGGCCGCCTACATCGATGTGACCGACCTGGACCCCGGCGCTGATCAGGCGCTGGCGACCTGGCTCGCCGACCACCGATGTCCCAAGGTGGCGCACGACGCGAAGGCGTTGATGCATGCCCTCTCGACGCGGGGTATGCCGGTCGGCGGCATCGTGCAAGACACTGCGTTGGCGGCATACCTGGTCCGTCCCGACCAGCGTTCATATGACCTCGCCGACCTCGTGCTGCGATACCTCCATCGGGAACTTCGGGCCGACGGTGCTGACGGCGAGCAGGCACAGTTGTCGCTCGACCTCGACGACGGGACCCACAGCGAGGGCGAGGCCGCAACGTCGCTGATGCTCCTGGCCCGCGCGGTGCACGACCTCTCGCTGGCGCTGGATGAGGAGTTGTCCGACGTCCAAGGCCAGGAACTGTTGGCCGACATCGAAGTCCCGTTGATCGACGTGTTGGCCCGGATGGAAGCCACCGGCATCGCCATCGACGCCGTGGGGCTGCAGCGCCTCGACGACGAATTCGCCGAGGCGATGGCGGTGGCTCAGCGAGATGCCTGGGCAGCGATCAACGACGACACGGTCAACCTGGGCTCACCGAAACAACTGCAGACTGTCTTGTTTGAACGCCTGGAACTGCCGAAAACACGGCGGACCAAAACCGGCTACACCACCGACGCCGAGGCCTTGGCCACGCTCTTCGCCAAGACCGACCACCCCTTCCTGGAGGCATTGCTTCGACACCGGGACACGACCCGGCTGCGGATCACCGCAACCGGGTTGCTGCGCTCGATTGCCGACGATGGGCGCATACATACGACGTACCAGCAGACGATCGCGGCGACCGGACGGCTGAGCTCGACGGACCCGAACCTGCAGAACATCCCGATCCGCACCGAGGAAGGGCGTCGCATTCGGACCATCTTCGTGGTGGGCGAAGGATACGAGACGTTGCTGTCGGCCGACTACTCGCAGATCGAGATGCGGATCATGGCGCACTTGTGCCAGGACGAGGCCCTGATCGAGGCATTCCGCAGCGGCGAGGACTTGCACCGCTTTGTCGGGTCGCGGGTCTTCGACGTCGACCCAGCCGATGTCACCGCGGCAATGCGATCCAAGGTCAAAGCGATGAGCTACGGATTGGCCTACGGGCTGTCCGCCTTCGGGTTGTCCAAGCAACTCGGCGTGCCAACCGAAGAGGCCAAGGCGTTGATGGATGAGTACTTCGAACGGTTCGGCGGGGTCCGCGACTACCTGCGTGACGTAGTCCACCTGGCGCGGGGGACCGGGTTCACCGAAACCATCTACGGCAGGCGGCGATATCTGCCGGACCTGAACTCCGATAACCGACAGCGCCGAGAGATTGCCGAGCGGATGGCCCTGAATGCACCCATTCAGGGGTCGGCCGCCGACATCATCAAGGTCGCCATGCTCAAGGTGCAGGAGCACCTCGAGGCTTCCGGCGCCGAGTCCCGAATGCTGTTGCAGGTGCATGATGAATTGGTGCTCGAAATTGCCCCCGGCGAGCGCGAACAGGTCGAAGCGATGGTCCGGGCACAGATGGCCGCCGCCGCCGACTTGGCGGTTCCCCTCGATGTCAGCATCGGAGCAGGCAACACCTGGCACTCGGCCACCCATTAGCGGCACCTGGCCAGATTGACCCGCACTGAGCCTGTGCGTACGCTGGACTTTCGCGCGAAGCGAGTGATCGCTGATGCGCACTGTCCCATTGAAATCAGCCCGTCGAAACGGATTCGACGGGCGGCGGTACACAACTGATCGACGTGCCCCAGCACCGATCAATTGCAGCCGTCCACGCCATGTCCACCATCGGAGCCCCTACTACATGACTGCAACTATGGCCGAAAAGGCCCCCACTCAGATCGCCATCAACGACATTGGCTCTGAGGAAGAACTACTCGCCGCGATCGACGCCACGATCAAGAACTTCAACGATGGAGACATCGTCGAAGGCGTCATCGTCAAGGTTGACCGCGACGAGGTTTTGCTTGACATCGGCTACAAGACCGAGGGTGTCATCCCCTCTCGTGAGTTGGCAATCAAGCACGACATCGATCCTTCCGAAGTTGTTTCGGTCGGCGACCCGGTCGAGGCACTAGTTCTCCAGAAGGAAGACAAAGAAGGCCGCCTGATCCTGTCCAAGAAGCGCGCTCAGTACGAACGCGCCTGGGGCTCGATCGAGAAGGTGAAGGAAGAGGACGGCGTCGTCACCGGAACTGTCATCGAAGTCGTCAAGGGTGGACTCATCCTCGACATCGGCTTGCGCGGCTTCTTGCCGGCCTCACTGGTCGAGATGCGCCGGGTCCGCGACCTTCAGCCGTACGTCGGCAAGGCCATCGAGGCCAAGATCATCGAGCTCGACAAGAACCGCAACAACGTGGTGCTGTCCCGCCGAGCGTGGTTGGAGCAGACGCAGTCCGAGGTCCGCACGACCTTCCTGAAAGAACTGCAAAAGGGTCAGGTCCGCTCCGGAGTCGTTTCCAGCATCGTCAACTTCGGTTCCTTCGTGGACCTTGGCGGCGGTGTCGATGGTCTGGTGCACGTCAGCGAGTTGTCGTGGAAGCACATTGATCACCCCGGCGAGGTCGTGGAGGTCGGTGACGAGGTCACCGTCGAGGTGCTCGATGTCGACATGGACCGCGAACGCGTGTCGCTGTCGCTCAAGGCCACTCAGGAAGACCCCTGGCAGCACTTCGCTCGCACGCACGCCATCGGTCAGATCGTCCCGGGCAAGGTCACCAAGTTGGTGCCGTTCGGCGCGTTCGTTCGTGTCGAAGACGGCATCGAAGGATTGGTTCACATCTCGGAGTTGGCCGAACGCCACGTCGAGTTGCCCGAGCAGGTCGTCCAGGTCGGTGCCGACATCTTCGTGAAGGTCATCGACATCGACCTCGAGCGTCGGCGCATCTCGCTGTCGCTGAAGCAGGCCAACGAGGCTGTTACCGCTGATTTCGACCCCACTCTGTACGGGATGGCTGCGGAGTACGACGAAGAGGGCAACTACAAGTACCCCGAGGGATTCGACTCCGAAAACCAGGAATGGTTGGAAGGCTTCGAAGCTCAGCGCGAGAAGTGGGAAGGCGAGTATGCCGATGCTCATGCTCGCTTCGAGGCGCACCAGGCTGCGGTCGAGCAGGCTGCTGCGGCGGCGGAAGAAGCAGGGGAGAGCGAAGACGACGCCGGTTCGGCAACGAACGCGACGTCATACTCCTCGGACTCGGCCCCCGTCACCTCGCCACGGCGACCGGAGCCCGCGCCTAGCGCTCCAGATGACGACGCCGGAACCTTGGCCTCGGATGAGGCGCTGGCCGCATTGCGGGAGAAGTTGACCGGCAACTAGTCCCCGGTTTTAGCTCACGAAAGGGCCCTCGACCGTCACCGGTCGGGGGCCCTTTGCGTACCGACGACCTGGGCAAAGTCATGCGTCCGAATCGGGGGAAATCGCGAGCAGTTGTACTGCCTCACCCTGCCCAGGTGCCAGGGGCGGCGTCAGCCTTCGTCGCGCGGGGGAGACTTGCGGACGAAGCGTCGGTCCCTTTGCTTTTTCGGCGCCCAAGAGTAGTGGTCATACGTGCCGTCGCTCATGGACTCGGCAGCTTCCAGAGCGACCTCGCGTCGCAAGACCTCTCGCTCCAGCCGCAGCTTCTCAATGTGCTCTGCGCGCAGCGACTTCACGAGAGCAAAGCAGGACAAGATCATCACGACAGTGAATGGTGCTGCGACCAGGATGGCCATCGTCTGCAAAGCAGCCAATCCGCCCTGTGGGTTGCCTCCGGCGGTTCCAGCGATGATGAGGGCAGCCGCAATGGCTCCCTCGAGCAGCGCCCAGAAGACCCTGCTCCACAGCGGCGGGTTCGGGCTTCCGCCGGTGGCGATCATGTCGACCACGTACGATCCCGAGTCCGAACTGGTGACGAAGAAGATGACGATCATCAGCAGCGCCATCCCACTCAACACTGCCCCTCCTGGCAAGAGCTCCAACATCTGGAACAACGCAGTGTCAGTGCTGACGCCATTCTCCGGATCGATCAGACCCCCGTCTCCCATCACTTCTTCGTAGAGAGCCGTCCCACCCAGCGCTGCGAACCAGAGCATCGTCAACAAGGTGGGCACCAGCAGCACACCGCCGATGAACTCGCGGACCGTTCGGCCGCGTGAGATGCGGGCGATGAAGATCCCGACGAAGGGTGACCAGCTCATCCACCAACCCCAGTAATAGGTGGTCCAGCCACCCAGCCACGCTTCACCATCCTCGCCTTGGTACGGCAGCGTGTCGAACGACAGGATCAGGAAGTTCTGAAGGTAGTAACCAGCGGCAGCAACATTCTCGCGGAACAGGAAGAGGGTCGGCCCAGTGATCATGACGAACAGCAACAAGAAGCCCGCCAGGCCAAGGTTGATGTTCGAGAGCCATTTGATGCCCTGCCCCAACCCCGAGGCCACCGAGATCGTGGCGATGACGGTGACGCCGGCGATGAGACCCACCTGTAGCCACGACGAGTTGGTTCCCCAGCCGAGGTACTCGATCCCGGCGCCGACCTGACTCATGCCGAACCCCAAGGACGTCGCCACTCCGAAGAGGGTTCCCACGATGGCGACGACGTCGATGACGTCTCCTAGCACACCTTTGACTCGGTCGCCGAAAATCGGCTCCAAGGCCCATCGCACGGACACCGGAAGTCCTCGGCGGTGGACCGCGTAGGCGACTGCCAATCCGACGACGACGTAGATGGCCCACGCGTGGACGCCCCAGTGCAGGAACGTTCGGCCCATGGCCTCGGTGGCTAACTCTCCGGCGGAGCCCTCGGTGCCTGGCGGTGGGTTGTCGAAGTGGTTCAACGGCTCGGCGACGCCCCAGAACATGAGCCCGATACCCATCCCAGCGCTGAACAGCATGGCAAACCAGGACAGCATCCCAAATTCGGGCTTCTCCTCGTCCTTGCCGAGCCTGATCTCACCGTAGCGGGAAAAGGCCAGCCAACCACAGAAGATCACGAACCCGAAGGTGATCAACACGTAGTACCAACCCACGGTGCCGACCACGGTGGAGTTGGCTGTGGTGAGCCACGTTGACATTTGCTCGGGTAGAACGACGGCGAGGATGACGACGGTCAGAACAATGCCGCCTGCGGGATAGAACACCCGTGGGGCCAGTGCTGGGGTGATGTCATCACCGCTCACCGGTGGAGCTTCCTCTGTCACCGAGTTACTCATAATTCTCCTCGTTGTCTCTGGTCATTGTCTAACTCTGTTCATGAGCTGTGCCCACAACAACTGTGCCTACAACGGCAGGGGGAGGCTTGTGGGCGTGGCCGCCCGAACGACCACAGTGCCATAAGTGCCGACGACAGGCGAACGAGCCGGGTGCCTGCGATGTCGGTGCCGGGCACTACCGTTGCGGTATGCGTCCCATCACCGACTTGCAGCGCACCGTGGCACCGATCCGGGTCGAGTCCGATTTCTCCCCGAGTGGTGATCAGCCAGGCGCAATTGCCGAGTTGACGTCCCGGATCAACGACGGTCAGCAGGACAGTGTGTTGCTGGGCGCAACCGGCACCGGCAAGTCGGCGACAACTGCGTGGCTGATCGAGCGGGTGCAGCGACCCACCCTCGTGATGGCTCCGAACAAGACCCTGGCGGCACAGTTGGCGAACGAGTTCCGCGAGTTGCTACCGCACAATGCGGTTGAGTACTTCGTTTCCTACTACGACTACTACCAGCCTGAGGCCTATGTCCCGCAGTCGGATACCTACATCGAGAAGGACTCATCAGTCAACGACGAGGTGGAGCGGTTACGCCACTCCGCGACCAACTCGCTGCTCACCCGCCGAGATGTCGTTGTGGTGGCGTCGGTTTCGTGCATCTACGGGCTGGGCACCCCCCAAGAGTACGTCGATCGGATGGTGCGGCTCCGCGTCGGTGAGCAGGTCAACCGGGACGATTTGCTGCTGCGTTTCGTGCAGATGCAATACCAACGCAACGACATGGCTTTTACCCGGGGGACGTTTCGGGTGCGCGGGGACACCGTGGAGATCATCCCGCAGTACGAAGAGTTGGCAGTTCGCGCCGAGTTCTTCGGAGACGAGATCGAACGCCTCTACACGCTGCACCCGCTGACCGGTGAGGTGGTGCGCGAAGAGGAGGAGATGTATGTCTTTCCCGCCTCGCACTACGTAGCAGGACCGGAACGGATGGATCGGGCGATCCGGACCATCGAGACCGAGCTGAGCGAGCAGCTGGAGCGTTTCGAACGGGAGGGCAAGCTGCTGGAGGCCCAACGGCTCCGGATGCGCACCACCTACGACATCGAAATGATGCGCCAGGTCGGCTCCTGCTCCGGCATCGAGAACTACTCGCGCCACATCGACGGGCGCGGCGCAGGGTCGGCGCCGAACTGTCTGATCGACTACTTCCCCGAGGACTTCATGCTGGTGATCGATGAGTCTCACGTGACAGTGCCCCAGATCGGAGCGATGTACGAGGGCGACATGTCCCGCAAGAGGACCTTGGTCGAGCACGGTTTCCGGCTGCCCAGTGCGATGGACAACCGGCCCCTGAAGTGGGAGGAGTTCCTGGAGCGAATGGGTCAAACCGTGTACTTGTCGGCGACGCCAGGGGATTATGAGGTCGCCAAATCAGGCTCCGTTGTGGAGCAGATCATTCGGCCAACCGGCCTGGTCGACCCCGAGGTGGTTCTCAAACCGACCAAGGGACAGATCGACGATCTGCTGCACGAGATCGCGCTGCGGACCGATCGCAACGAGCGGGTGCTGGTGACGACACTGACGAAGAAGATGGCCGAAGACCTGACCGACTACCTTCTCGACAAGGGCGTGCGGGTGCGATACCTGCACTCCGAGGTGGACACTCTGCGCCGAGTGGAACTGCTCCGCGAGCTGCGGCTGGGGGAGTACGACGTGCTGGTCGGGATCAACCTGTTGCGCGAGGGTCTGGATCTGCCGGAAGTTTCCCTGGTGAGCATCCTAGACGCAGACAAGGAGGGCTTCCTGCGATCGGCCCGGTCCCTGATCCAAACCATCGGTCGCGCCGCCCGGAACGTCTCGGGGCAGGTCCATATGTATGCCGACCGCATCACCCCATCAATGGAGCAGGCTATCGAGGAGACCAACAGGCGACGCGAGAAGCAGGTCTCCTACAACCTCGAACACGGGGTCGACCCGACCCCGTTGCGCAAAAAGATTGCAGACATCACTGACCTGCTCGAGCGCGAAGACGCCGACACCGAAGCGCTCATGGGCAGCGGGCGGACCCAATCCAGGGGACGGCGCAGCGGGCCGGGTCAGGGGACCGTAGCCGCTGATGCTGCCGTGGCCGGCCGATCGCGGAGGACTGATGATCTCCCGGCCTCGGAGCTAGCCAACCTCATCCAAGAGCTCACCGCTCAGATGCACCAGGCAGCAACCGATCTGCACTTCGAGCTCGCTGCCCGACTGCGCGACGAAGTTTCCGACCTCAAGAAGGAGTTGCGCCAGATGCGAGAGGCCACCGGCTGAGCCGACATCCTGTAGCGTGCGGGTGTTGGAGGGGATTATCGGAGGTCAGTCTTGGATGTTTCTGGTGTGGCGTGGGCGCTGACGGTCGGCGCGATCGTCCTGATGCTCACGATCGATCTCTTCGGCCATGTGCGCAAGTCGCATGCCCCGTCGCTGCGAGAGGCCACGTACTGGTCGGCCGCCTACGTTGCCATAGGCCTGCTCTTCGGGCTGGTGGTCCTGGCTGGCTGGGGTAGCAACTTCGCCATTCAGTACTACTCGGGCTACCTGACCGAGAAGAGTCTGTCTGTCGACAACCTCTTCGTCTTCGTGCTGATCATGGCGAGTTTCGCTGTGCCCCGTGAGTACCAGCAGAAGGTGCTGTTTATCGGGATCGTGCTTGCGTTGATTCTTCGCACCATCTTTATTTTTCTTGGCGCTGGGCTTGTCAACAACTTCGCCTGGATCTTCTACATCTTTGGGTTCTTCCTGCTATACACAGCCGTCGCCCAGCTGCGCAGCCGCCCCCAGGATGATGAGTACCACGAGAACGCGATCGTCCGGTTCACGCGCCGGGTGGTACCGACAACAGACGACTTTGTTGAGGACAAAGTGCTTGTGCGCAGGGACGGCAGGCTGTTCATCACGCCGATGCTGATCGTGATGATCGCGATTGGGAGCGCCGACATCCTCTTCGCGGTGGACTCGATCCCGGCGATCTTCGGCATCACCCAAGAGGTCTACCTGATTTTTGCCGCGAATGCCTTCTCTTTGCTGGGGTTGCGCCAGTTGTTCTTCCTCGTCGACGGGCTGCTCGACAAGCTCATCTACCTGTCGTACGGCCTGGCGGCCATTCTTGCCTTCATCGCGGTCAAGCTGCTGATCCATGCCCTGCACGAGAACGATGTGCCGTTCATCAACGGTGGCGAGCACGTCGAGATCCTTCCGGAGATCGAACCAGTGCCCTCCCTCGTCGTGATTGTCGTGATCCTCACGGTGACTACGGTGGCCAGCCTGATCAAGACCGGGCGGCAGGGTGGGCTCCAGAGCGAGGAGCTATCTACACAGGATGACGGCGTCACTGCAGACCCCGCGGCAAGCAAGAACAAGGATGACTGAGCTGGCCTTCTCGCAGGGTGTCGCCGACGTGCGGATCGGGTCGCTCAGGCACCGGCCCCCTCCATGCCTGATGGTCCGGTGCCCGACCGACCTAGCACGGTGATGCTGGCCAGCACCACCAAAGCCATGCCGGTGAGTTGGGTGGCCGACAACGTCTGGCCCAGCAACAGGAGTCCGGCGAGGGCGGCGACGGCTGGTTCCAAGCTCAGCAGGACGCCGAAAACGCCTGCCGCCAAATGCCGCAGCGCTGACAGCTCGAGCGAGTAGGGCAGCGCGGAGGACATCACCGCGACTGCCAGGCCCAACAGCAACACTCGCCCATCCAGCATCTCCGCGGGGCTGAAGCCACCCGCAAGTGCACTCCCCGCCAGCACCGGAATCATCGCCGCCGATGCCATTGCCATGGCGATGGCGATACCGTCCAGTCCCTCGAACCGTGCCCCCGTCTGACCGCTGGTGACGATGTAGGCCGCCCAGCACACGCCGGCCAACGCCGCCAGGGCGACACCGAGCAGGTCGATGGAGTCCCACGAGGACGTCGCGACCTCCGAGATCAACACCACGCCGATCAATGCGGCCGCTACAGCGGCGGCGTCCACCCGACGTCGGGACAGGAACGCAGCCAAGGTCAGCGGCCCGAGAAATTCGATGGTCACGGCGACCCCGATCGGTAGCCGCTCCAAGGAGCCGTAGAAGGCCAGGTTCATCACGGTCAACGCAAGAGCAAAACGGGCGACCACGAGCCAGTCGGCGCGGCTTCGCCGAAGGAGGCGCGGCCGCACGAGTGCCCACAGCACAACCGTTGCCAGAGTCAACCGCAGCGCCACTGACCCGGCAAGGCCGATCAGGGGAAGGAGCAACACTGCCAACGCCCCGCCAAACTGCACGGAGACCACTGCGCCCAAGACAAGCGCGACCGGCGGCACGGCCGGCTCGGGCAGCTGATCTGCAGACTCCGGGGCGCCCGGTCCTACCATCCCCGTTGACGCCACTGCGCCAGCTGGCCGCGCTCGGCGCCCAGGGTTGTGCCGTCACCGTGCCCGGGCAACACGACGGCGCCGTCGCCGTACTCCCCGAAGATACGCTCGGTCAGGTCATCCATTAGCGAGCTGAATGCCGAGCGGCCGTCGGTCTTGCCGGGGCCACCCGGGAAGAGGCTGTCCCCGGTGAATAGCACCGTTCCACATTCGGCGCGCTCGGTGTTTCCCTCGCCCGGGCCGCTGTTTGGGGTGACGTCGAGGGCGAGGGCTATTGAGCCGGGGGTATGCCCGCGCAGGCTGATCACCCGCAATGCCAACGCACCGACCGTGATCGTGTCGCCCTGGTCGAGCCTCCGATCCGGGGATAACGGGACGTCATCGGCATCGTCACTGCCAGCGGCAGTCTTCGCGCCGGTAGCAGCGACGACGTCGGTCAACGCTCGGTGATGGTCCCAGTGCCGATGCGTCGTCACGACCGTCTCCACAGTGCCGTCGCCCGAATTAGCCACCAGGTCGCCGATTCGCGATGCCTCGTCAGCGGCGTCGATCAGCATTTGAGCGCCCGTTTCCACGCAGGTCACGAGGTACACGTTGTTATCCATCGTTGAGACGCTGATCTGACGCACTTGCACCGCATCGGTTGCCAACAGCACGCCCGTGTCATCAGTTGCCCATGTTCCCACTCGCATGGGACGAGACTAGACGCTCAGCGGCGCGTCACTGGCCCGGACCGGGAACGGCAAGGTCGAGGGCTCTGCGATCAGGTAACTATCGACGGCACTGGCACATGCCCGGCCCTCGGCGATCGCCCAGACGATCAGCGACTGACCGCGGCCCGCGTCACCGGCCACGAAGACGCCCGGATGATCCGGCACGGCATACTCCTCATCGCGCACAAACGAGCCGCGCTCGGTGCGAGGGAGGCCACCGGGTCCGGCAGCGACATCGTCGGGGCCAGTGAAGCCCAACGCGATCAGCACCAGGTCGGCCCGGATCTCTCGTTCCGTGCCGGCTTCAGCGTCGAAGCGGCCATCGATGCGCTCGCCGTCCACGATCCGGATCGCTGTGACCGCGCCGTCGTTGGAGTCGAGCGCCTCGACAGTGTTGACTCCGAACACCCGTTCGCCACCCTCTTCGTGCGAGTCGCCGACGCGGTGAATCAACGGATACATCGGCCACGGGTGAGCCTCCGATCGCTCCGGCGACGGCTGCGGACGGATGTCCAGTTGGGTCACTGACGCGGCCCCTTGACGGATCGCCGTGCCGTAGCAATCGGCGCCGGTGTCCCCCCCACCCACGATCACCACATGCTTTCCTTCAGCGCTGATCACTCGATCGGCTCCCAGCGCTTCCCGATTGGCGGGCACCAGATAGTCCATCGCGGGGTGGACCCCTGACAACTCTGCCCCGGGGATGGGCAAGGGCCGGGGTCGGGTCGATCCGGTCGCCATCACGACGGCGTCGAACCGGCGAGTGAGCTCGGTCAGCGAGAAGTCATCAGGGCGATGACCCCCAATCGTGACGCCGGTGCGAAAGCGGATGCCCTCGGAGCGCAGCTGCACCAAACGCCGATCGAGCACCGACTTTTCCATCTTGAACTCAGGAATGCCGTAGCGCAGCAAACCCCCAACAGCATCGTCTCGCTCGTAGACCAGCACGGTATGCCCCGCTCGGCTCAGCTGCTGGGCTGCGGCCAGCCCGGCCGGGCCGGAGCCCACGACGGCCACCGTCTTGCCGGACAGCCATTCGGGTTCGTGCGCCGTCACCAATCCGTTGTCGAAGGCACGGTCGATGATCGACACTTCAACCTGCTTGATCGTCACAGCCGGCTGGCTGATGCTCAGCACACACGAGGTCTCGCACGGGGCGGGGCAGAGGCGACCGGTGAACTCCGGGAAGTTGTTGGTTGCGTGCAACCGTTCGATGGCCTCACTGAAGTTGCCGCGCCGGGCGAGCTCGTTCCACTCAGGGATCAAGTTGCCCAGCGGACACCCTTGGTGGCAGAACGGAATCCCGCAGTCCATGCATCGGCCAGCTTGCTTGCGCAGCACCGCGTCGTTTTGAGCGGTATGCACTTCCTTCCAGTCCATGATGCGCACCGGCACTGGCCGAGAGGGTTGTGCTTCACGGTCTCGGTGCTTCAAGAATCCTTGGGGGTCAGCCATGAGAGTTCTCCAGGATCAGTTGCCACGCATGAGGTCCGTCCGGGTCCTCGCCCGCCTTGCTCACATCGTGCCGTATCTTCAGGACCCCGGCGTAGTGCCGGGGTGTGATGGTGGTGAAACGACTGCACCATTCTTCAGCCGCGAGCAATCCGCCAGCAACGCTGGAGTCGGTCAACTCCACATGCTCTTCCAGGAGTTCGCCGATGCGCCGTGCGTGGTCGCTACCGGCCTCGACCGCCTCCAGCAGCAGATCTCCGGTGCTCAGCGCCCCCGTGTTCACGCGACCGCGGTCGAGGTCCAACACGTATGCCGTGCCGCCAGACATCCCGGCGCCCACATTGCGCCCGGTGCGGCCCAGGATCAACGCCGTTCCACCAGTCATGTACTCCAACGCGTGGTCGCCCACACCCTCCACCACTGCCGTCGCGCCGGAATTGCGCACGCAGAACCGTTCGCCGACCACACCGCGCAGATTGATCGCCCCGGACGTCGCGCCATAGGCAATCACGTTCCCGGCGATCACCTGCGCTGCGGCCGCGAACGGCGCCTCCTCGGGGGGTGCGACGATCACCCTCCCCCCGGACAGGCCCTTGCCGACGTAGTCGTTGGCATCACCGATCAGACGCAACGTGATGCCGGCCGGCAAGAAGGCAGCGAAGGACTGGCCGGCAGACCCGGTCAACGTGAAATCGATCGTTCCCGGCGCCAGCCCGTCCGGCCCAGCGGCGCGAGTGACCTCATACCCGAGCATGGTTCCCACGGTTCGATGAACGTTGCGCACAGTGAAGTCTCCGCGGACCGGCGTGCCGTCCCTCAGCGCAGGTGCCGCGGCCTCGATCAGCGTGTGATCGCGAGCCTCGTCCAGGTGATGATTCTGGTCGGTTACCCGACGCAGCGACGTGTCGGAAGGCAGGTCCGGGCGGTGCAGGATGGGCGCAAGATCCAAGCCATCTGCTTTCCAGTGCTGGATGGCTGCGCGCACATCGAGCAGGTCCGCGCGTCCGATGACCTCGTCCAGGGTGCTGTATCCCAACGACGCCAAGAGCTCGCGTACCTGTTCGGCGATAAACTCGAAAAAAGTCACCACGTAGTCGGCCTGGCCCTCAAACCGGGACCGCAGCTCGGGGTTCTGCGTGGCCACACCCACGGGGCAGGTGTCCAGATGACAGACCCGCATCATGACGCAGCCGGAGACCACCAGCGGAGCGCTGGCAAAACCGTACTCTTCGGCCCCGAGCAGTGCGGCGACCAGCACATCCCGTCCGGTTTTCAGCTGACCGTCCACCTGCACGGTGATTCTACTCCGGAGGCCATTGAGCAGCAGAGTCTGTTGCGTCTCGGCCAAGCCGAGCTCCCAGGGGGTGCCGGCGTGCTTCAACGAGGTCAACGGGCTCGCTCCAGTGCCGCCGTCGTGCCCGGAGATCAGCACGACATCGGCGTGCGCTTTGGACACCCCGGCCGCAACGGTGCCGACGCCGACCTGAGAGACCAACTTGACGTGAATGCGAGCCCGCGGGTTCGCGTTCTTCAGGTCATGGATCAGCTGGGCCAGGTCTTCAATGGAGTAGATGTCGTGATGTGGTGGCGGCGAGATGAGGCCAACGCCTGGGGTGGAGTGGCGCGTGCTGGCAATCCACGGATACACCTTGCCCGGGGGCAGCTGTCCACCCTCACCCGGCTTAGCGCCCTGGGCCACCTTGATCTGGATGTCGTCGGCATGCACCAGGTAGGCGCTGGTCACGCCAAACCGGCCGGAGGCGACCTGTTTGATCGCCGATCGTCGAGTCGGGTCAAGCAGCCGCTCGACGTCTTCACCGCCCTCTCCGGTGTTGGACCGTCCACCGAGCCGGTTCATCGCGATGGCCAGGGTCTCGTGCGCCTCTTGCGAGATTGACCCATAGCTCATCGCACCCGTGGAGAACCTCTTCACGATGTCGCTGACCGGCTCGACGTCTTCCAGCGGGATCGGCTCTCGATCCGGCGCGGTGTCGAAGAGTCCGCGTAGCGTCATCAGCGTCTGTGCCTGGTCATCGACCAGGTCGGTGTACTGACGGAAGATGTCATACCGCTTGGTGCGGGTGGCGTGCTGGAGGCGAAAGACCGTCTCGGGATTGAACAGGTGCGGCGGCCCTTCCCGGCGCCACTGATATTCACCGCCGGTTTCGAGCTTGCGGTGGTATGGCGTGATGCCGGACAGGGGGTAGGCGATCGCGTGCCGTGCCCGGACCTCCTCGGCGATGACGGACAGACCGACTCCGTCGATTTGGCTGGTGGTGCCGGTGAACCACCGGTCAACCACGTCGCGGGACAAACCGACGGCCTCGAACGTCTGCGCACCCCGGTAGGAGGACACCGTGGAGATGCCCATCTTCGACATCACTTTCAGGACTCCCTTGCCCAGTGCCTTGATCAGGTTGGCGATCGCGACGTCGGGGTCCAATCCGTCCAACTGCTGGCCTGATCGACACAGGTCCTCGGCGCTCTCCATCGCCAGGTAGGGGTTCACCCCCGCCGCGCCGTAGGCGGTCAACAACGCGACGTGATGAACCTCGCGTACGTCTCCGGCTTCCACCAGCAGGCCCACCCGGGTGCGGGTGCGCTCCCGGACGAGGTGGTGATGCACTGCGCTGGTCAGCAGCAGCGAAGGAATCGGTGCGTGTTCACGATCGGCGTGCCGGTCGGACAACACCACGAAGAAGGCGCCGCGTTCAACAGCGTCGGAGACCTGATCGCAGATCTCTTCCAACCGGTTCTGCAAAGCGTGGGCGCCACCGTCGACCGCGTAGAGGCCGCGCACCACGAACGGGGCGAACTCGGGATTTTGCCCCTCCAGGTTCATGTGTCGCAACTGGGCGAGTTGGTCGTTGTTGATGACTGGGAAGTCCAAGACGACCTGACGGGCATGGAGCGCGGACTCGCTCAGCAAGTTGTACTCGGGCCCGGTGGAGGTGCCGAGCGAGGTGACGACTTCCTCGCGGATCGCGTCCAACGGGGGATTCGTGACCTGCGCGAAGGCTTCGGTGAAATAGTCGAAGAGCAGTCGGGGACGTTCGGAGAGAGCCGCGATCGGCGTGTCGGACCCCATTGCGCCGAGCGGTTCGATGCCCAGTTGGGCCATCGGAGCCAGCAGCACCCGCAATTCTTCCTCGGTGTAGCCGAAGATCTGTTGTCGCCGAGTGACCGAGGCGTGGGTATGCCGAACGTGCGCCCGGGTGGGTAGGTCCGACACCCGGACCATGTTGTCCTCCAGCCACTGCCCGTAGGGCGCGGCACTGGCGAGGTCGGCCTTCAACGCATCGTCGTCCACGATCTCGCCTGCCGCAGTGTCGACCAGGAACATCCGGCCGGGCTCGACACGGCCCTTGGCGACAACTCGCTGCGGGGCGAGGTCGAGCACGCCGGACTCACTGGACAGCACCACCAGCCCGTCGTCGGTGACCCAGTAGCGCGAGGGGCGCAGCCCGTTGCGGTCCAACACCCCACCGACCAGAGTCCCGTCGGTGAAGACGAGATTCATCGGACCGTCCCACGGCTCCATGAACATCGAGTGGAACTCGTAGAACGCCCGCAGCTCGGGGTCCATCTCGGTGTTGTTCTCCCACGGCTCAGGCACCATCATCAACACCGAGTGCGGCAACGAGCGACCGCCGAGATGGAGTAGCTCCAGTACCTCGTCGAACGACGCCGAGTCACTCGCGTCCGGCATGCAGATCGGGAAAGCGTCGGCGATATCGCCAGGGAAGACTTCGCTGGTCAGGATCGACTCTCGGGCATGCATCCAGTTCCGGTTGCCCCGGACCGTATTGATCTCGCCGTTGTGCGCGATGAGCCGGTAGGGGTGGGCTAGCGGCCAGGACGGGAAGGTGTTGGTGGAGAACCGCGAATGCACCACGGCCAATGTGGAGGCGAACCGGTGATCGCGAAGGTCCGGGAAGAAGTCTGGCAACTGGGTCGTCGTCAACATGCCCTTGTAGGTCATGGTGCGAGCCGACAGAGACACCGGGTATGCCGTGGTCAGGTGCTCGATTCGTTTGCGAGCCAGCCACACCCGCCGTTCCAGCTCCATGCCACCCTCATGGCTTGGGCCGGCGACAAAGACCTGCTCCATCACGGGCATGACCGAAACGGCCAACGAACCCAGCTCGGAGGAATTCACCGGGACGCGGCGCCAGCCAAGGACTCGCAGGTCGGCCTGAGTGAGCACCTCCTCCACATTCGCGCGCCCCTGGTCAACCTCGTCCGCGGGCAGAAAGAGGATGCCCGCTGCGTAGTGGCCGGCTGGCGGCAGTGTGATGTCCAGCACATCACGGAAGAACGTGTCGGGCAGCTGGGTCAAGATGCCGGCTCCGTCGCCGGAGTCCGGTTCAGCTCCGACCGCGCCGCGGTGATCGAGGTTGTGCAGTGCGGTCAAAGCGTGCTCGACGATGTCGTGACCGGCGACGCCGCGCAGCGTGGCGACAAAGGCCACCCCGCAGGCATCGTGCTCGTGCTGTCCGTCATAGAGGCCGAGTGAGCGCTCACGGGTGCCATGTGGAATCCCGCCGTTGCGGGGGGTGCTCTGCGGTGGGGTTGCTGGCATCGTTCTCACCTGGGGGTAGTCGTCGGGGCGTGGGCATCACAACGATCGGGACGACGGTGACCCGAGGCATAACCATGATACCGATCAGGTCTGTCAGACCGGGCAACTACCATTGCCGGGTGCCTTCGTCTTCTCCGCTTCGCTCCACCGTGCACGATCAACTGATCGTTCGCGGAGCCCGCGAACACAATCTGCGCAACGTCTCCGTCGAGATCCCCCGTGACGCACTCGTCGTCTTCACTGGGTTGTCTGGCAGTGGCAAGTCCTCGTTGGCTTTCGACACGATCTTTGCCGAGGGTCAGCGGCGCTACGTCGAGTCACTGTCGGCATACGCCCGCCAGTTTCTCGGGCAGATGGATAAACCGGATGTCGACTTCATCGAGGGTCTGTCGCCGGCGGTGTCCATCGATCAGAAATCGACCAACCGCAACCCGCGCTCGACGGTCGGCACGATTACCGAGGTGTATGACTATTTGCGCCTGCTGTTTGCCCGCATCGGAATACCTCACTGCCCAGTCTGTCACGAGCCGGTCGGGCGGCAAACGCCACAGCAGATCGTGGACCGACTGATCGAAATGCCGGTGGGGACGCGCTTTCAAGTGCTTGCCCCCGTGGTGCGTGCCCGGAAAGGCGAATTCGTTGACCTCTTCAGCGAGCTCCAGACCAAGGGGTTTGCGCGCGCCCGGGTCGACGGCGAGACGATTCAACTGGCCGAGCCGCCCACGCTGGAAAAGCAGAAGAAGCACAGCATCGACGTGGTCGTCGACCGACTGGTCGCGAAGGGGGATGACGTCAGTGCCAAGCGTCGGTTGACCGATTCCGTGGAGACGGCCCTGCGCCTTGCCGACGGCATCGTGGTGGTCGACTTCGTTGATCGCAGCGCCGGCCAGGCCACAGCGGGCGAAGGCGATGGTGAAACTTCGACGCCGCTTCCGAGCGAACGTCGGTTCTCCGAGCGGATGGCATGTCCGAACGATCACGCGCTGTCGATGGATGAGATCGAGCCACGCTCCTTCTCGTTCAACTCTCCGTTCGGTGCGTGCTCGACCTGCACCGGGTTGGGGGTCGAGCTAGAGGTCGATCCCGAGTTGGTGATCCACGACCCCGACGCGTCCATCACCGGCGGTGCCATCACGCCGTGGTCGAACGCCCAGGGCATCAACGACTACTACTTGCGCGTGCTGGGCGGTCTCGGGGACGACATGAAGTTCGCACTCGACGCCCCGTGGCGTTCGCTTCCGGGACGCGCCCGCGACGCCATTCTGTACGGGTACAAGCACAAGGTGCATGTGCGCTATAAGAACCGGTT
The DNA here is from genome assembly GCA_049649785.1 of Ornithinimicrobium sp. Taxonomy (GTDB): domain Bacteria; phylum Actinomycetota; class Actinomycetes; order Actinomycetales; family Dermatophilaceae; genus Ornithinicoccus. The sequence goes on from JBARZG010000098.1 coordinate 48,431, forward strand.
TGGCCGGGAGCGCTCCTACTCCACCGGCTTCGAAGGGGTGATCCCCTACATCAAGCGAAAGCACGGTGAAACGGACTCCGACAGCAGCCGGGAACGCTACGAGGGGTATATGCGTGAGGTCCCCTGCCCGGTCTGCCACGGTGCCCGGCTCAAGCCAGAGTCGTTGGCGGTCCTCGTCGGCGGTCACAGCATCGCCGACGTCTGCGCGTTGCCCCTCGATCAGTGTGCTCATTTCCTGAACGGCATCTCGTTCACCGACCGTGAGCTGCAGATCGCCGAGCGGGTGATTAAGGAAATCTCCGCCCGGATGGGTTTTTTGCTTGACGTGGGACTGGACTACTTGTCGCTGAACCGTCCGGCGGGAACGCTGTCCGGCGGCGAAGCGCAGCGGATTAGATTGGCCACCCAGATCGGGTCGGGCCTGGTCGGAGTGCTGTACGTGCTGGACGAACCCTCGATCGGCTTGCACCAGCGGGACAACCATCGCCTGATCGAGACATTGACCCGATTGCGTGACCTCGGCAACACCCTCATCGTGGTCGAGCACGACGAAGACACCATCGCTGCAGCCGACTGGGTCGTCGACATCGGGCCGGGGGCCGGGGAGCACGGCGGGATGGTGGTCCACTCCGGGCACGTGCGCGGGTTGGTGGACCACCCGACCTCGATCACCGGTCAGTACCTCTCCGGGCGACGCAGCATCGCCATGCCGACCCAGCGTCGAGGTCAAGACGGTCGAACCGTGAAGGTGATTGGTGCACGCGAGCACAACCTGGACAACGTCACCGCCGCGTTCCCGCTCGCCAATCTGATCGCGGTCACCGGGGTATCGGGCTCTGGAAAGTCCACCCTTGTCAACGAGATCCTCTACAAGGTCCTGGCCAACCAGCTCAACAAGGCGCGTCGAGTGCCGGGGCGCCATCGTCGGGTGGAGGGGCTCGACCACCTGGACAAGGTTGTGCACGTCGACCAGGGGCCGATCGGGCGGACTCCACGCAGCAACCCGGCTACCTATACCGGAGTCTGGGATCACGTTCGGCGCCTCTTTGCCGAGACAACTGAAGCCAAAGTGCGTGGATATCTGCCCGGACGGTTCTCCTTCAACGTCAAGGGTGGGCGTTGCGAGGCGTGCAGCGGCGACGGCACCTTGAAGATTGAGATGAACTTCCTGCCAGATGTCTATGTGCCCTGCGAGGTGTGCCACGGGTCTCGCTACAACCGGGAGACCCTGGAGGTGCACTTCAAGGGCCGCACCGTTGCCGACGTGCTCGACATGCCCATCGAGGAAGCCGCAGAGTTCTTTGCCGCCGTTCCAGCCATCTCCCGACACTTGCGCACCCTGGTCGACGTAGGGTTGGGCTACGTCCGGCTTGGTCAGTCCGCCCCGACGCTGTCCGGTGGCGAGGCGCAGCGGGTCAAGCTCGCGGCCGAGCTACAGAAGCGTTCCACCGGGCGCACGGTGTACGTGCTGGATGAGCCCACGACTGGCCTGCACTTCGAGGACATCTCCAAGCTGCTCGCGGTGCTTCAAGGGCTGGTCGACAAGGGCAACACCGTCATCGTGATCGAACACAATCTCGACGTGATCAAGTCCGCTGACTACGTGATCGATATGGGCCCAGAGGGTGGGGTCGGCGGGGGGCGGGTGGTAGCTACCGGCACTCCCGAACAGGTTGCTCGCAGCGAAGCGAGTTATACCGGTGCCTTCCTGGCGAACCTCTTCGCCAGGACCGCGCAGGCCTCGTCAGCCTGATGACATCGCAGCATTGCTGGGGTCAGAAGGTTGTCGGTGACATGAGCCGTGCTTTCGCGGTGAAGACGATCCCTTCGACAAGGAGTTCCCGATGAACGAATCCAGCCCGAGCGATGCCGACCTGGTGACAATGACGGCCCGGCCGATCGGCACTGCCCTGCCTGCGGCAACGACAACTGGGGGTTTGGACCGCCGAGTGGTGTTGCGCGCCGGAGCCCTGGTGCCCGTGGGTGCAGGCGTCGTGATGCTCGCCGCGTGCGGTCAGGAGGAGGATGAAGAAGCAGCCGCTGACACCTCGGAAGCCGATCCAGAAGCTGACGCAACAGATGAGTCGGCCGCCCAGTCCAGCACCGAGGAGCTAGCGGCCGGGTTTCCGGCCAGTGAGGTGCCAGTGGGCGAGGCGACCTACGACGAGGACTCCAATACGGTCTACACCCAGCCGGCGGAGGGAGATTTCCGTGCATTTGACGCGACCTGCCCCCACCAGGGCTGTGCCGTCTCAGATTTTAGCGAAGGCCGTCTCGTCTGTCCGTGTCACGGCAGCGAATTCGACCCCGAGTCCGGGGACGTGCTGGGTGGACCGGCGACGAGTGGGTTGACCGTCAAGGAGGTCACGGTGAGCGGTGATGATCTGATTGTCGGCTGAGCCTGGCGGCCACTGCGGTGGCTGACCCTTCGACATACCGACCGCGACCCGGGGAGATCCCGACTGACCCGGGCGTGTACCGCTTTCGTGATGCCCACTCACGGGTGATCTACGTGGGCAAAGCCAAATCGTTGCGCCCCCGGTTGAGCTCTTACTTTCAAGACCTGTCCGCCCTGCACCCGCGGACGCGCTCGATGGTGACCACCGGCGCGAGCGTTGAGTGGACCGTGGTGCGCAATGAGGTCGAAGCACTGCAGTTGGAGTACTCGTGGATCAAGGAGTTCGATCCTAGGTTCAACGTCAAGTACCGCGACGACAAGTCCTACCCCTACTTAGCGGTCACGATGGGTGAGGACTTTCCGCGTGCGCAAGTGCTGCGTGGACACAAGCGTCCGGGCACCAGGTATTTCGGGCCCTACACCCACGCTTGGGCGATTCGGGAAACGCTGGATCAGCTGCTGCGGGTATTTCCGCTGCGGACCTGCAGCAAGGGTGTGTTCAAGCGGGCCAGTCAGGTGGGTCGGCCATGCCTGCTTGGCTACATCGACAAATGCTCTGCCCCGTGTGTGGGCAAGGTGGACGCCCGCGAGCACCGGGAGATCGCAGAGGACTTCTGCGACTTCATGGCCGGCAATACTGGGCGATTCGTCGAACGACTAGAGGCTCGCATGCGTGAAGCCAGCCAAGCACTGGACTTCGAGACGGCGGCGCGCCTGCGCGATGACGTCGGCGCGTTGCGGCGTGCTCTCGAGCGGTCGGCGGTGGTCTTGCCCGATGCCACCGATGCCGATGTATTCGCTATGGCCCAAGACGAGCTGGAGGTGGCCTTTCAGGTCTTCCATGTGCGCGGCGGCCGGGTTCGCGGGCAACGCGGTTGGGTCAGCGAGAAGGGTGCTGAGGACACTGGCGACATCGTGGAGCATCTTCTGCAGCAGGTCTATGGGGGCCAGGGCCCCGAGGCCGTCCCGCGGGAAGTGTTAGTGCCGTTGATGCCGACGACGGGCGGCGACGTCGCGGCCTGGTTGACCGAGTTGCGCGGCGCCCAGGTCGACCTGCGAGTGCCGCAACGGGGTGACAAACGCGCACTTATGCAGACGGTCGCCCGCAACGCCGAACAGTCGTTGGCGCGGCACAAGGTCGCCCGCTCCGGGGACCTGACCCTGCGCAGCCAGGCACTCCACAGCCTGCAGGACGTGCTCGAACTGGATGATGCGCCGCTGCGGATCGAGTCCTTTGACATCTCGCATGTGCAAGGTACCGATGTGGTGGGTTCGATGGTGGTGTTCGAAGATGGACTCTCGCGTAAGTCGGAGTACCGCCGCTTTATTGTCCGAACCGCTGCCGCGGACGACACCGCCGCGATGCACGAAGTGCTGACCCGACGCTTCCGGCACCTCAAAGCGGCTCGCGACAACGGGGTCGACGCCGCCGGTCGGGACGAGTACGGCAAGCCCGTAAAATTCGCCTATCCGCCAAACCTGGTCGTGGTCGACGGTGGCCTCCCGCAAGTCAACGCCGCCCAGGCCGCCCTCACCGAGCTCGGCGTCATCGATGTCATGGTGATCGGCCTGGCCAAGCGGCTCGAGGAGGTGTGGGTCAGCGGCCAGGACTACCCGGTCATCTTGCCGCGGGCCAGCGAGAGCCTGTATCTACTCCAGCGGATCCGAGATGAGGCGCACCGCTTCGCCAACGCCTTCCATCGCCAACGACGGTCCAAGTCCATGACCGCCAGTGCGCTGGACGGCATACCGGGTCTGGGGCCGACTCGCCAGCAACAGTTACTCGCAACTTTCGGGTCGGTGAAACGGGTACGAGGCGCTACGGTCGAAGACCTACAGGCTGTGCCCGGAATCGGTCCGGCGTTGGCCGAGACGATCGCGGCGCGACTGGCCCAGTCGAGCGGTGCGCCAGCGGTGAATGTGAGCACCGGTGAGGTGGTGGAATGAGCGAGGCAGAGATGAGTCCGGAAGCACGGTTGGCGGCCGCGCCGCACGGAGAGGTTTTGCTCTTGACCGGGATGAGCGGCGCTGGCCGAAGCACCGCTGCCGATGTGCTGGAAGACCGTGGCTGGTATGTCGTGGACAACCTACCGGCCCGGATGTTGCCGTTATTGGCAGCCGAGGTGGAGCAAGACGAGCAACCACGGATGGCCGCTGTGACCGATGTCCGTAGCCGCGACTTCGTTGCTGACTTTGCCCAAGCGGTCATCGATCTGGGTGCTCGGGGTTGGCGGCCGCTGATCTGCTTCTTCGACGCCAGCGATGAGGTGTTGGTCAGACGATTCGACGCAGTGCGTCGACCACACCCACTGCAAGGCGAGGGGTTGTTGCTGGACGGGATACGCCAAGAGCGCCGCATGCTCAGTGACATCAAGGCAGCCGCGGAGATCGTGGTCGACACCACGAGTTACAACGTTCACCAACTGGCCAGCGCAGTGGACGACTTGCTCGGCGGGGATGACCTGCCGCAACTGCGGCTTGCCGTGATGTCCTTCGGTTTCAAGTACGGCATCCCGTTGGATGCCGACATCGTGCTCGACATGCGTTTCTTGCCCAACCCGTACTGGGACCCTGAGCTGCGCGAGTTCACCGGTCAAGATGCTCCGGTTCGCGACTTCGTTCTGTCCAGACCCGGCGCCGTCGAGTTGATCGGCCATGCCGAGAATTTGCTGCGCACCTCTATCCGTGGCTACCTGGCCCAGGGACGGCGACATGCCATTGTGGCTGTCGGCTGCACGGGCGGCAAACACCGATCCGTGGCCACCGTTGAGGCGATGGTGGCCCAGTTGGGGGAGATCGCCGGCGTGCAGATCACCACCTTCCATCGCGACCTGGGGCGCGAGTGAGCGGCCCGCGGATGGTCGCCTTGGGCGGCGGCCACGGCCTGTCCGCCTCACTGCGTGCCCTGCGGCATCTGTCCGAGAACATCACGGCAGTGGTCACCGTTGCCGACGACGGCGGGTCCAGCGGTCGCTTGCGCGAAGAGTTCGACATTCTGCCCCCCGGCGACTTGCGGATGGCTCTGGCCTCGTTGTGCGAGGACACTAGTTGGGGACATCAGTGGTCCCGGGTGTTGCAACACCGAATTGGGGGCTCGGGGGGGTTGTCCGGGCACGCGCTGGGCAACCTGCTGCTGATGAGTCTGTGGGAGCTCAGTGATGACCCGGTGCAGGCGCTGGATGTCGCCGGTCGGTTGCTCAACATCCGTGGCAGAGTGCTGCCGATGTCGACAGTTCCGCTCCAGATCGAAGCACGCGTCTCGGCGTCCGCAGAGTGCTCAGCCTCGGCTGGTGCCAGCGCGGCAGAGAACACCGCCGACGCCACGATTCGTGGTCAGTCCGCGGTAGCGACCGCTCGGGGCAGGGTCAAGGAAGTGGCGCTGCTGCCTCATGATCCCCCGGCGTGTCGCGAGGCAGTGGAGGCGATCACGGTGGCCGACTGGGTCATTCTGGGACCTGGCTCGTGGTTTACCTCGGTGATGCCGCATCTGCTGGTGCCGGGTCTTCGACGAGCCTTAGTGGGCACGCCGGCCCAACGCATCCTGACCTTGAACGTCGGCACTCACGATGGCGAAACCGCTGGGTTCTCGATTGCGGAGCATGTGCAGACGCTGCACGCCCACGCCCCGGACCTGACCTTCGACTACGTCGTGGCCGACCCTTCGGTGACCGGAGGTGATGAGTCGCGGTTGCGCGAGGCGTGCCGCGAGGTTGGTGCCGAGTTGGTCATCTCGACGGTCAACAAGTTGCGCAAGCAGGGCCAACACGACACGTTGCGCTTGGCCGCGGCGTACCGTGACGTGATGTCACTGGACCTACCGGCCATGGTGCCCCACGTGACTCCTTGGCCCAAGCGTCGACTGGATGAGGAAGGATGACCGGCATGGCGATGACGGCAAGAGTCAAGGACGAGCTCGCTCGGCTGCCGGTGTCGAAGACCTGTTGTCGCAAAGCCGAGGTGGCGACAATGCTGCGTTTCGCCGGCGGGCTGCACATTATCGGCGGCCGGATAGTGATCGAGGCGGAGCTCGACACCGCTGCGTCGGCGCGGCGCCTGCGGGGCTTCATCAAGGATGTCTACGGAGTTCCAAGCGAGATCGTCGTGATGAGCGCCGGGGGATTGCGCAAGTCCACTCGGTATGTCGTGCGAGTCACCGACGAAGGCGAGACGCTGGCCCGGCAGACCGGCTTGATCGATCACCGGGGACGCCCGGTGCGCGGACTGCCGCCCAAGGTGGTCGGGGCCTCCGTCTGTGATGCCGAGGCTGCGTGGCGAGGTGCCTTCCTGGCCCACGGTTCGATCACCGAGCCAGGTCGATCATCGGCCCTGGAAGTCACCTGCCCGGGACCGGAGGCCGCGCTGGCTCTGGTCGGGGCGGCCCGCAGACTGGGTCTGGCCTCCAAAGCCCGGGAGGTCCGTGGGGTCGACCGAGTGGTGCTGCGCGATGGTGATGCCATCGGCGCGATGCTTACCCGGCTGGGCGCACACGAGGCCGTGCTGATGTGGGAAGAACGGCGGATGCGCCGCGAGGTTCGCGCGACCGCCAACCGGCTGGCCAACTTCGACGACGCAAACCTTCGCCGTTCGGCGCGTGCCGCGGTAGCAGCCGGGGCCAGGGTTCAACGGGCCTTGGACATCTTGGGCCCAGACGTGCCAGAGCACTTGGCCTTGGCCGGACGCCTGCGCTTGCAGCACAAGCAAGCGAGCCTGGAGGAACTGGGTGCTCTGGCAGATCCCCCGATGACCAAGGATGCGGTCGCCGGTCGGATCCGCCGGCTCCTGGCGATGGCCGACAAGCGAGCCGAGGAGGAGGGCATCGAAGGAACCGAAGCCCACGTCGGTGCGCAACTGTTCGAGGATTGACGATCTGACGCAACCCCTTCTCATCATCTAGGTTAGACCTAGGAGCATTGGCTCATCGCCTCATCGGGTAGGCCCGCGCTTCCCCTAACCGACGACATCTGTGACCACGAAAACCCATCGACGGAATCATGACGAAAGGCAGCAGAGCAATGACTGTTCGCGTAGGGATCAACGGCTTCGGCCGGATCGGCCGCAACTTCTACCGCGCCGTGCACGCGTTGGGGGCCGACATCGAGATCGTCGGTGTCAACGACCTCACGGACAACGCGACCTTGGCCCACTTGTTGAAGTACGACTCGATTCTGGGTCGACTCAACGGCGAGGTGACGTCCACCGACAGCGAGATCAGTGTTGATGGTGTGTCGTTCCGCGCCTCCGCCGAGCGTGACCCGAGCGCGCTGGCGTGGAGCGACGTGGGCGCGGACATCGTCATCGAATCGACCGGTTTCTTCACCGACGCCACCGCGGCGAAGGCACACCTGGACGCCGGAGCCAAGAAAGTCATCATTTCCGCGCCGGCCAAGAACGAAGACATCACCATCGTCATGGGGGTCAATGACGACCTGTACGACCCCGCCAGTCACCACATCATTTCCAACGCCTCGTGCACCACAAACTGCCTCGCACCGATGGCCAAGGCACTGAACGACGATCTGGGCATTGTCAAGGGACTGATGACGACGATCCACGCATACACCGGGGACCAGAACCTGCAAGATGCCCCGCACAAGGATCTGCGTCGAGCTCGCGCCGCCGCGTTGAGCATCATCCCCACCACGACCGGTGCTGCAAAGGCCGTTGCTCTCGTGCTGCCCGACTTGAAGGGAAAACTGGATGGCTATGCGCTGCGGGTGCCGACCCCAACCGGCTCAGCAACAGACCTGACCTTCGAAGCTGGCCGTGAGACCAGCGTGGAAGAGGTCAACAGCATTGTGAAGGCGGCAGCGGAGGGCCCCTTAAAGGGCTACCTGCGGTACACCGAGGACCCGATCGTGTCCAAGGACATCGAGACGGACCCGGCATCCTGCATCTTCGACTCCGGCCTGACCAAGGTCATCGGCAACCAGGTGAAGGTGGTCGGTTGGTATGACAACGAGTGGGGCTACTCCACCCGCTGCGTCGACCTGACCGTGCTGGTCGGAAAGTCCCTCTGACGTCATGCTGACGCTCGACTCACTGGACAACCTGTCCGGCAAGCGGGTGTTGGTGCGCAGTGACCTCAACGTCCCGCTCGACGGGGACCGGATCACTGACGACGGGCGTGTCCGCGCGTCCGTCCCGACCCTTCAACGCTTGATCGATGCCGGTGCCAAAGTGGCCGTCTGCGCCCACCTTGGCCGTCCCAAGGGCGAGCCGGATCCTGCCTACTCCCTGGAGCCAGTCGCTCACCGTCTCGGCGAGTTGTTGGGTCGCGAGGTGGCGTTTTGTCCCGAGACGGTGGGCGAGCAGGCTGCCGCCGCCGTGGACGGTCTGCCGGATGGCGGAGTTGTGGTGCTCGAAAATCTCCGTTTCGATGCGGGCGAGACTGCCAAGGACGACGACGAACGAGCGGCCTTTGCGGACAAACTCGCCGATCTTGCCGACGTGTATGTCAGTGACGGCTTCGGCGTCGTGCATCGCAAGCAAGCGAGTGTGTATGACATCGCAACCTTGTTGCCGCACGCTGCCGGTGGGTTGGTTCACGACGAGGTCGAGGTGCTGCGGCAACTGCGAGAGGACCCGAACCGGCCTTACGCGGTCATCCTCGGGGGCGCCAAGGTGAGCGACAAGCTCGGTGTCATCGAGTCGTTGATCACCGTCACCGATCGTCTGTTGATCGGAGGTGGCATGGTCTTCACCTTCCTCAAGGCGCAAGGTCACGAGGTCGGCAAGAGCCTGCTCGAGGCCGATCAGGTTGACACCGTCCGGGGTTACCTCAAGACAGCCGAAGAAGCCGGGGTCGACATCGTGCTGCCTACCGACATCATTGCGGCAACGGAGTTTGACGCCGCCGCTGACCACGACGTGGTCGCTGCTGACGCGATACCGGCCGACCGGATCGGTCTGGACATCGGACCTGCCTCCAGTCAGGCTTTTGTCGAAGCGCTCAGCGATGCTCAGACGATTTTCTGGAACGGCCCGATGGGTGCGTTCGAATTGAGCGCCTTCGCCTCCGGGACCGAGGCGATCGCCACCGCGTTGAAGCGTCGAACCTCCGACGGGGCCCTGACCGTGATCGGTGGCGGAGATAGCGCCGCCGCGGTGCGCGCCATGGGTTACGGCGACGACGACTTCAGTCACATCTCCACCGGCGGTGGAGCCAGTTTGGAATACCTGGAGGGTAAGACCCTTCCCGGACTCGACGTATTGGAGCAATGATGAGCGCCCGCATGCCCTTGATGGCCGGCAACTGGAAAATGAACCTGGACCACCTTCAAGGCACTCACTTGGTTCAGAAGTTGGACTGGACGCTCAAGGATGGCAAACACGACTTCGGAGCGGTCGAGGTCGCTGTGTTGCCGCCGTTCACCGATCTGCGCTCGGTCCAGACGCTGATCCAAGGCGACCAGCTTGAGTTGAAGTACGGAGCGCAAGATCTCTCACCGCATGATTCCGGCGCGTACACCGGTGAGGTTTCGGGGGCCTTCTTGGCCAAACTCGGGTGTACCTACGTTGCCGTGGGGCACAGTGAACGCCGTGAGTACCACCATGAGAGCGACGAATTGGTGGGACAGAAGGTGGCAGCGGCTTTGCGCCACGGACTCTCACCCATTTTTTGTGTGGGGGAGGCGTTGGAGGTTCGTGAGGCTGGCGATCATGTCAAAGTCGTCCTGGAACAGGTGCGAGCGGGTCTGCGCGGCTTGCAACCTGGCCAGATCGGGAGTGTGGTGATCGCATACGAGCCGGTGTGGGCGATCGGCACCGGTGAAGTGGCCACCCCCGCTGATGCCCAGGAGGTCTGTGCGGCTGTCCGCGGCGAGTTGGCTGAGTTGGCAGGCGATGACGTGGCCAACTCAGTTCGCATCATTTACGGCGGTTCGGTCAAGCCCAATAGCGTGGTCGACCTGATGGCGGAGGACGACGTGGACGGAGCGCTCGTGGGTGGCGCATCGATTAAGGTCGATGATTTCGCCTCCATCTGCCGCTACCTCCAACACCACGGTGGCACGTCGGGCTAGTTCGGTTGGGTTACTCTGGTCCTCGGCCGAGCAGCCAGCCGAACAGCCATCACGAGACCCGGACGACAGAGAGTGAGACCTTGACGTGGAGTGGACGCTTCTCCTGCTGAATGTCTTGCTGGTCTTGTCTGGCGCGCTCATGATCTTTCTGATCTTGATGCACAAGGGGCGAGGGGGAGGACTGTCGGACATGTTTGGTGGCGGTATGTCGAGCAGCCTGGGCGGTTCATCCATCGCCGAGCGCAACCTCAACCGTATTACGATAGCGATGGCGGTCATCTGGATTACGGCCGTCGTCGGTATCGGCATCCTCATCTAAGTCCGTGACTTCTTAGGAGCACTTCGTGGTCGGATCTAGCACGATCAAAGGTAGTCGGGTCGGCAGTGGGCCAATGGGAGAGGCCGAGCGGGGCGTAGGCGCCGCGGCCATCACCGTCTCCTACTGGTGCGCCAAAGGCCATGAAAGCACGCCCAGTTTCTCCACGGAGCAGGACGTCGACGTTCCAGCGACATGGGACTGCCCACGATGCGGACTTCCGGCGGGTCAGGATCGAAAAAACCCGCCTGAGGCGGTGCGCGTCGAGCCGTTCAAGACCCACCTGGCATACGTCAAAGAGCGGCGTTCCGACGTCGACGGAGCGCAGTTGCTGGATGAAGCGTTGGCGACGATGCGGCGCCGCGGGATCGGGTCAGGCTCCACCGGAAGGTAGACCCGCTGCAGCCGCTTCGTCCAACCACCATGTCGTCTCCACCGCTCCGGTCACCCACGATGCTGGAACCTCTGGACTGTTCTGGTCAGCGCTGAGTGCGGTGGACACGGCCTCAGCCTTATCGGCGCCAGCCACGACGAAGTGAACCGTCCGACTGTTTCTCAGGGCGGGCACGGTCAGTGAGACTCGCAGCGGTGGGGGCTTGGGCGAACTGGCCACCGGGACAGTGCTCTGCCGCGGATCGGTCATCAGGACTTCGTCTCGGTGAGGAAACAGCGACGCAACGTGCGTGTCAGGCCCCATTCCCAACAGCATCACATCGAACATCGGCACCGCCGGCTGATCGGGGTCGGTGACGGGCGGCGCCGCAGCAGCAAGTTGGGTGGCGTACTCCTCACCTGCCAGTGCGAGCTCGCTCAGCGCGTCCGTGGTCGTCGTGGACGCGCCCGCTAGGCGGTGGACGGCGCCAGCTGGGACGCCCAGTCGAAGCAACCCGGCATCGTCGGCTTGTTGATCGTTGCGGTCCGGGTCGCCGGTCGGCACGAAGCGTTCGTCGCCCCACCAGAGGTGCACACTGGACCAAAAGGACTCGCCAGCAGAATTCTGCGCCAAAGCGCGGACCACTTCACCGCCCATCGAGCCACCGGTGAGGCAAAGGTGAGCCGCGCCGCGCTGCTGTACGCCGCTCCTCAACTCACCTATGGCGGCCTCAGCCACCTGCTGACCCAATTGTTCCTTGTCTGGGGCAGTTCGGACGCGGTGACGACGCGCATCATCGAGTTTGTCGTGAACGAGCGAGCTCAGCCGATCTGCATCCGGGGAGTGAGGGATCGGGTCACGATTCATCAAGCTTCGGCTGCGCACCGGTCGGTCCTTCTGCTTGGCACCGATCTCGACCGGCTCGGGTGCATTGCCGGCACGAATAGCCTCGCTTTGAGTCATAGATCGTTTGCTGACCTTCGGTAGGCCTTGGCAGAGCGCCGCCGCGTACACCTGGTCGGCGTCCAGACGCCGCAACTCCGCAGACAGGGACTGCGCTAGACCAGGTTCGAGCAGGGCCACCTCGCGGGTGGGGTTACCGGGTTGAGACAATTGGGCCACTTGGCCCTGGGTACGGATCAGGTCGATGGGGCCGTCTTCTCGGATCAGCCGTACGCTCACCAAATGCGTTCCATCCTTGCTCCGCGCCCGCAGAACGGGGACATCAAGTGAGTAGGCCAGCCACCCGGCCAACAGGTCGGCGCTGGCGCACTCGGCCTGCGATGTCACGGTCGCCCCGGTGACCGGCAGATACGGCGGATAGTCCAGTGACGCCGCGAGCAGCGCGCGCCAGCGGGTGATCCGCGTCCACGTCAGGTCGGTGTCTCCGCTGCGGTAGTGCCTAGCGCGACGCTTCAACTGCAACCGCGGTGCCTGCGCGGTTGCGGCGTCAGTGATCCTACGATGAGCCAATCTGCCGATCGGGGAGTCAGCGACGTCGGACGGGGGCTCCCCGGGCCACCACCCGACGATCGGTGAGTCCGGGAGCAGCAGCGGGACGACCACGGCTTCACCGTGGTCGGCAAGGGCACCGTAGAGCCGTAGCACGACAATCTCGCTGGCACCGGCGTCGCCACCCACCCGAATCTGAGCGTCGAGCCGCTGAGTCCCTCGACGATTCCCGCGCACCACGACGATGATCCGGGCGGGATGCTGTCGGGTTGCGTCGTTGGCGACGGCGACAATCTCATCGGCGCTTGCTTCTTCGGCTGACACGATCAGCGTCAGCACCCGTCCCATTGCCATGGCGCCGACGTCGTTACGCAGCGAGATGAGCTTCTTGGCAATAGCCGATGTCGTCGTGCTCGGCAGGTCGACAATCATGGGAGCCTCCATTCACGGCGACCCGAGGACATCATGTCGCCTGCTTCTGGGGGTCCCCAGGTGCCGGCGGCGTAGGGATGCGGTGGCACAGAACTGCGGCGCCAGTGCTCAACGATGGGATCGAGGATGCGCCAGGAGAGTTCCACTTCCTGGTGCCGCGGAAACAACGGCGGGTCACCGAGCAGCACATCCAAGATGAGGCGTTCGTAGGCTTCGGGACTTGACTCGGTGAACGAGGCCCCATACCCGAAGTCCATCGTGACGTCGCGCACTTCCATTTGCGAGCCCGGCACCTTGGACCCGAACCGGACGGTGACCCCCTCATCGGGTTGCACCCGGATCACGATCGCGTTGCGGCCCAGCTCTTCGGTCGCGGTGCTCGCAAAGGGCAGGTGTGGGGCACGCTTGAAAACGACGGCGATCTCGGTCACCCGCTTGCCCAGTCGCTTACCTGTCCGCAGGTAGAAGGGCACCCCCGCCCAGCGCCGGGTATGCACGGCCAGCTGCACGGCCGCGTACGTCTCGGTGCGGGAGTCATCGTCGACGCCGTCCTCGTGCAGGTATCCGCGCACCTTCTCTCCGCCCTGCCAACCGGACACGTACTGTCCGCGGCACGTTCCGGTTGCCAAGTCCGGTGGCAGTTGCACCGAGGCGAGCACCTTTTCCTTCTCGCTGCGGACCGCCTCGGCGTTGAAGCCGACCGGTTCTTCCATCGCGGTCAGCGCAAGGAGTTGCAGCAGGTGGTTTTGGATGACGTCTTTGGCCGCACCCACGTCGTCGTAATAACCGGCCCGTCCGCCGATGCCCATGTCTTCGGCCATGGTGATCTGCACATGGTCGACGTAGTTGGCGTTCCAGACTGGTTCGAACATCTGATTCGCAAACCGCAGAGCCAACAGGTTCTGAACGGTTTCTTTGCCGAGGTAGTGGTCTATCCGAAAGACGGAGTCCGGCGTAAACACCGACTCGACGATGCTATTCAACTCCTGAGCGCTGTCCAGGTCATGCCCAAACGGCTTCTCGATGATGACACGGCGCCACGTCTCGGGTCGGGGGTTGCTCAACCCTGACTCGCGCAACTGCTGACAGACCGGAGAGAACCAGTTCGGCGGGATCGAGAGATAGAACGCGTGGTTCCCTCCGGTGCCTCGCTCCTCGTCGAGTTCACGCACTGTCTGCGCAAGGAGCGAGAACGCCTGCGGGTCATCGAACGCACCTGGCACGAACCTGAACCCTTGCGCCAACCCACGCCACACATCCTCCCGGAACGGGGTGCGGGCGTGAGCTTTCACCGAGTCGTGCACGATGGCGGCAAAGTCCTGATCGTTCCAGTCTCGTCGGGCGAAACCGACCAACGAAAAGCCGGGCGGCAACAACCCGCGATTGGCCAAGTCGTAGATCGCAGGCATCAACTTCTTGCGCGCGAGGTCACCGGTGACACCGAACATCACCATGCTGCACGGTCCGGCGATGCGGGGGAGCCGCTTGTCCTCGGCGTGCCGCAGCGGGTTAGGCACCGGCGTCACCACGTGGCGATGCCGCCGCCGGCCACTAGGAGCCCGATCCTGAGCCCGACCCGGCAGAATCCAACTCGCTTTGGACGGTCTCCAACAGTTCAGACCATGACTTCTCGAATTTCTCGACGCCCTCGTCTTCGAGTACCTTCACGACATCGTCATAGGACACCCCGATGGCGGCCAACGAGTCGAGCACCTTCTGGGCGTGGTCGTAGTTGCCGGTCACGGTGTCCCCAGTGATCTCGCCGTGGTCGGCGGTCGCGTCAAGCGTGCCACCCGGCATGGTGTTCACCGTCTGAGCGACCACCAACTCCGTGACATACATCGTGTCCGGGTAGGCATCGCTCTTCACCCCGGTCGAGGCCCACAGCGGTCGTTGCGGGTGCCCGCCGTCGTCGGCGAGATTCTGCCAGCGCGGGGTGGCGAAGACTTCCTCGAAGGCCTGGTAGGCCAACCGCGCGTTGGCGATGCCGGCCTTGCCCTTCAGTTCGTTGGCCTCGTCGGTGCCGACATCGTCGAGGCGCTTGTCGATCTCGGAGTCGACCCGGGAGACGAAGAAGGAGGCCACCGAGTGGATCGTCGACAGATCGATGCCGCCCTCACGGGCCTGCTCCAAACCGGTCAAAAAGGCGTTCATCACCCCGCGGTAGCGGTCGAGGGAGAAAATCAGCGTCACGTTGACGCTGATTCCGTTGGACAGGGTTTTGGTGATGGCTGGCAGACCCTCCACCGTGGCGGGGATCTTGATAAAGACGTTGGGCCGGTCGACCTCTTTCGACAGACGCTCGGCCATCTTCACCGTGGCGTCGGTGTCGGCAGCCATCCGTGGATCGACCTCGATCGATACACGACCGTCCACCCCGCCGGTGCGGTCGTAGACGGGGCGCAGGATGTCACAGGCATCACGCACGTCTTGGGTGGTGATCGCGAAGACTGCCTCCTCGACGTCGGCACCCGCCTTCGCCAACTCCCGGACCTGATCGTTGTACGCCTCGCCTTCGGACAGGGCCGAGGCAAAGATCGTGGGGTTGGTGGTAACCCCGACGACGTGCTTGTCGTCCAGCAGCTTCTGCAGGTCGCCATCTTTGATCATCGGGCGGTTGAGATCGTCCAGCCAGATGGATACCCCTGCCTCGGACAGTTCTTCGAGGTGGTCGGTCGCAGTGCTGGTGTCGGTGCTCATGGTGTCCTCACTTCTGGGTTGCGTCGGTGGAGTGCGTGCCGCCGGATGCGGCGTCCCCCGTCGGGTTGCTCTCGTCCGTTTCTTCGGTTTTGGTGTGCCTGTCGTCGGGTTGCTCGGTGGGGCCCTCGTCCACCGAGGCGGCACGCAACGAGTCGTTCGCGGCCTCGACAACGGCCTCGGCGGTGATGCCGAACTCCTGGTAGAGGGTCTCGTAGTCGGCCGAAGCTCCGAAGTGGTCGATGCTGACGATGCGGCCGGCGTCGCCGACCACCTCGCGCCATCCTTGGGCTACGCCGGCTTCGACGCTGACCCGAGCCCGTACCGAGGGTGGGAGGACCTCCTCGCGGTAACTCTGCTCTTGCTTGTCGAACCATTCTTTGCAGGGCATCGAGACCACGCGGGTAGGTACGCCGTCGGCCTGCAGCGACTCACGGGCCTGAACGGCCAGTTGCACCTCCGAACCGGTGGCCACCAGGATCATCTCCGGCTCGCCGTCCTCGGCGTCAGCGAGCACATAAGCGCCCCGGCTCACGCCGTCGGCGGAAGCGAAGGCCGAACGATCCAACGTCGGAACATTCTGCCTGGTCAACGCCATGGCGCTGGGATGGTCGACCGTCTCTAACACGGTGCGCCACGCGATAGCCGTTTCGTTGGCGTCGGCGGGACGGATGACGTCCAGCCCTGGGATGGCCCGCAACGAGGACAAATGCTCAATGGGCTGATGCGTCGGCCCGTCCTCGCCGAGCCCGATGCTGTCGTGGGTCCAGACGTAGATCGTGGGCAGTTGCTGAATCGAGGCCAGCCGCACGGCTGGGCGCATGTAGTCGGAGAAGATCAAGAAGGTGCCGCCATAGGGCCTGGTCAGACCTTCCAGCGCAATACCGTTCAGGATCATGCCCATACCGTGCTCGCGGATCCCGAAGTGCAAGGTGCGGCCGTATTCATCGCCAGGGAACTTCTTGGTCGCCTTGCCTGCGGGCACGAAACTGGGCACATCGTCCATCGTGGTGTTGTTCGAGCCGGCGAGGTCGGCCGATCCGCCCCACAACTCAGGCATGACGTCGGCCAGGGCGGAGAGCACCGCGCCGGACGCCTTGCGGGTGGCCACTCCCTTCTCGTCGGCCTCAAAACTCGGAATGGCCTCCGCTAAACCGGCGGGTAGTTCCTTGGCCAACAGGCGGTCAAGGAACTGCGCGCCTTCAGCGTTGGCCTCGCGCCACGCGTCGTAGCCCTCCTGCCATTGGGCGTGAGCCTCTTGCCCGCGTTCGATGACCTTGCGGGTGTGCGCCAGGACCTCCGACTCATCGCAGAAATTCACGTCGGGGTCGAACCCGAGGACCCTTTTGATCGCGGCGACTTCGTCGGCCCCGAGCGCCGAGCCATGCGCGCCCCCGGTGTCCTGGGCATCCGGAGCGGGCCACGCAATGATGGTGCGCAGCAGGACCAAGGTGGGCTTGTCGGTGCGCTCGCGGCTGGCCTGCAGGGCCGCGTACAGGTCGTCGACGTTTTCGGTGTACGGCTCCGTTGCGCGCCAATCCACCACGTCCACGTGCCAGCCGTACGCCTCATACCGCTTCGCGACATCCTCGCTGAACGAGATGTCGGTGTCGTCCTCGATCGAGATGTAGTTCTGGTCATAGACGAGTGTCAGGTTGGACAGTTCCTGATGACCGGCCAACGAGGATGCCTCGCTGGCCACGCCTTCCATCAGGTCCCCGTCGGAGGCAACGGCCCAGATGTGGTGATCGAACGGCGACGTTAGAGGGGCTGCGTCCGGATCGAGCATGCCTCGTTGGCGACGTTGGGCCATGGCCATTCCTACTGCCGAGGCCAAGCCCGAGCCGAGCGGCCCGGTGGTGATCTCGACCCCGGTGGTGTGGTGCACCTCAGGGTGACCGGGGGTCTTCGAGCCCCACGTTCGCAGCGCCTTCAAGTCCTCCATCTGCAGGCCGTAGCCGCACTGGTAGAGCTGGATGTACTGAGTCAGGCTGGAGTGCCCACAGGACAGCACGAACCGATCCCTACCCAGCCAACTGGGGTCCGAGGGGTCGTGTCGCATGACGTTCTGATAGAGCAGGTAGGCCAGCGGCGCCAAACTCATCGCGGTGCCGGGGTGTCCGCTGCCACATTCCTCTACCGCATCAGCCGCCAACACCCGGACGGTGTCGACCGCGCGGACGTCGATGTCGCTCCACCCCGTCTGCTCGGCGACGGGGTAGGCCAGGTCGCTGCTGCGCCCGGAAGTGTATGACGTGTCCTGCTCGCTCACGTGGGCTCCTTGCCTGTCATCAGGTATCCCTGCAGTGGAAGGTCCGTGAATGGGACCACTGGCGCAATGTCAGTACTGAGCCTAGCGGCAGATAGCCCCGTCGTGCAGTGTGTGGTGCCGAGTAGGATGGGAACTCGCAGGTGATCAAGACACACACAACCATTCCTGGAGGGTCATCAGTGACAACCCTGGATGCCCGCCGACCGGATGCCGACGCGGGACGTTCCTGGCGAACTGTGATGGGGGACTATGTCTCGCTGACCAAACCCCGGATCATCGAACTGCTGCTGGTGACGACATTCCCCGTCATGTTCCTGGCCGCCCGAGGGATTCCGTCGATCTTGCTGATCGTGACGACGATGATTGGTGGCATCCTGGCTGCTGCGTCGGCCAACGCGCTCAACTGCTACCTCGACCGGGACATCGATGCCCTGATGGCTCGCACCTCGCACCGGCCCCTGGTGACAGGCGCGATCGCGCCTGCCCACGCTGTGATCTTCGGAGTGTCGCTAGGCGTCGCGTCCGTCGTGTGGTTGGCCGCTTTGGTCAACGTGGTCAGTGCTGCGCTGGCCTTCGGGGCCATTGCGCTCTATGTCGGCTTTTACACCATGGTGCTCAAGCGCCGGACGGCTCAGAACATTGTCTGGGGCGGGGTCGCCGGCTGTATGCCGGTGCTGATCGGTTGGTCTGCCGTGACCGGCTCATTGAGTTGGTCGGCTGTGGTGCTCTTCGCGGTCGTCTTCTTTTGGACGCCGCCGCACTATTGGCCGTTGTCGATGCGTTTCAAGGAGGACTACGCCAATGCTGGGGTGCCGATGCTTCCGGTCGTGGCGGAGGACGTCGCCGTGGCTCGCCAGATCGTGCTCTATGCCTGGGTCACCGTGGCGACCTCGCTCGTCTTGATCCCGGTGGCCCCCATGGGATGGATGTACACCGTCGCCGCCGTCGTCGCCGGTGGCGTATTCATCGCCGAGGCGCACCGGCTGTCGGCACGCGCGAAGCGCGGGGTCAGTGGATCGGCGTTAGGTGCGATGCGTCTCTTTCACTACTCGATCAGCTATCTGACGCTCGTCTTTCTCGCTGTCGCGGTCGATCCGCTGCTGTACTTCCCCCTGATCTAGCGCTGTCGGGTCGCGATCTACAGCCGCCGCTGGGCCGGGCTCGAGTCGGGTGGTCCAGAGGACGCTCGCTATGCCCCAGGTCAGGGTGGTCACCAGGAGACAGGCGCCGAGCATGTGCAATGACACCAGCGGGACCGGCACACCGGTTGCATATTGGACATACCCCAAGACTCCCTGAGCCAGCGACACCGCGAGCACCAGACGCCACGGCCTCCTCGCCCGCTGCGTCTGCGGCACCAACGAGGTAGATACCACCATGGCGACGACCAGGCCGACGAACAACATCACGGAATCGGCGTGCAACCACGAGACCGTCTGCGGGTCGAAACCAAAGCGGGCCGGTTGGTCGGCGTCGCCGGAGTGTGGTCCAGACCCCGTCACCACGGTCCCGAGCACAACGACGACCGCCCCCACCGCTCCGGTGAGGACCGCTACTGCCCGCACCACGCGGGGAACCGGTCCGGTTCTGCCTGACGGTGTGCCGCGGTGGGTCACCAGCAGCAACGTGCTCACGACGATCAGGACCATCGAGATCAGAAAGTGAGCCATCACGGTCGCCGGGTTCAGCTCCAGGTTGACCGTAATGCCGCCGAGCACGCCTTGCGCGAGGGTGCCGAGCAACACCAGTCCAGCGAGCAGCAGCAGCCGACGACGGATCGATGGCTGAGCCCACCGCCATACGGCAAACACGGTGGCCACCGCAACGATGCCGACGAGGATGCCGATCAGCCGGTTGCCAAATTCGATATAGGGGTGAATGCCGTCTTCGGGACGGAACGTCGGAGTGTAGGAGCCTGGCTCGCACTGCGGCCACGTCGAGCAACCCAACCCGCTCCCGGTCAACCGAACCAACCCACCGGTCACCACGATCAGGATCTGCATGCCGAGATTGATGGGCAGCAGCCATCGCAGCACTGAGGATCCGAAGAGCGAGGGGGAGCGATTCACTCCTTCATCGTACGAGCGCCGTCTGTGCCCCAGACCGCCCGGTACCTCAGACCAACGCAGTGTCAGTCAGACCAACGCGATGTCAGTCACACCGACGCAGTGTCAGTCAGACCAACGTAGTCGCGTTGCTGCGAGTGCGCCGATTCCGCCCGCCCACGCCAACAAGACGATCGCAGACAGGAGGGGCGTGGTGTCAACACCGAGGAGCGCCGCTCGCAGCCCCTCACCGAGCGCCCCGGGCGGCGTCAACCGCAGCACATCGGCCAACCCTGTGGGCAACGTATCGAGCGGGAAGAGGACTCCGCAGCCAAGGAAGAGGATCCAGGCCAGGTTGGCGAAAGCGAGGACTGCCTCGGCTCGCAGGGTGCCACCCAGCAGTGCGGCAAGGGCCACGAAGGCCGCGCAACCCAGCATGATCAAACCCACCGCCGCGGGTATGCCGGCGGGCTCCGGCCGCCACCCGAGCGCCAGACCGGCCCCGCCCAGGACGGTGGCCTGAAGGGTCACCACCACCAGCACCGAGCTTCCTTTGGCGCCCAGCAGCCCGGCTCGGCCCAGCGGAGTGGTGCCCAGCAAGCGGAGCACTCCGTACCGTCGCTCATACGCCAACACAATGGCTTGTCCGGTGAAAGCGGTTGAGACGACGGCGAGCGCTAGGACCCCGGGGACGGCCAGCGACGCGGCTGCCGCGACAGTGTCCAACCGGCCGGAAAGCAGGGAGGTCGAGTAGTTCGGTCGGAGCGTGACAAGAGCGATCAACACCAGCAGCGGCAGAATGATCGAGACCAGGAGTTGCTCCCCGTTGCTCAGCAGACTGCGGACTTCGAACGCAGTCTGCGCTGCAAGCCGTTGACGGCCGGGCGCTGCTCTCGTCGACGGTGAAAGGGCGCTCATCGAGGTCCTGCGTCGGTCAGAGCGAAGTAGCGCTGCTCCAGCGTCTCCCCGGAGCAGATCGCCGGCACGGATCCGCTGGCTACCACCCTGCCAGCGGCCAAGATCACGACTGCATCCGCTAGTCGCTCCGCCTCTTCGAAGGCGTGGGTGCTCAAGACGACTGTTGCTCCTTCGTCGGCTACCGTGCGGATCACCTGGTGAGTGACACGTCGAGCGTGTGGATCGAGCCCGGCCGTCGGCTCGTCGAGGAACAGCACCTGCGGTCTGCCGACCAAGGCGGCGGCCAACGCGAGGCGTCGGCGCTGGCCCCCGGAGAGTCTGCGCACGGGGGTAGTTCCGAACTCGTCGATGCCGAGCAACTCGCACAATGCGGCGGTTGGCCAGGGGTCGGCATACATTCGGGCCAGATGAGTGATCAGCGCTCGGGGACGCGCAGACTGGGGGAGTCCGCCGTCTTGCAGCATGACCCCCACCCGGGCACGGTGGTCGGCGCTGCTGCGCCACGGCTCGGTCTGCAGCACGCGCACCGAGCCGCGGTCCGGCTCTTGCAGCCCGGTGGCGATCTCCATGGCGGTGGATTTACCCGCGCCGTTGGGCCCGAGTACGCACGTGACCTGGGCGGCTGCAGCCGCCCAGGTCACTCCGCCCAGTGCGGTGACGGCCCCAAACGACTTGCTCACCCCAGCGAACTCCACAGCCGCGCCGCCGGAGCCTGAGCTCACGGGGTCTTGGTTCGTCGCCATGACTGACACGATATGTCCGTCACGGCAAGGAACAATGGTGAGGCATGCCTACGTTGGCATGAGTGTGCAAATAGGTAACACTGGTGTTGTGTTTTTAGCAGACCAGACCCCCGCCGCGGGGTTCGGCCATGCCCATAACCCGTCCAGTGAGTCTGGCACTCGTGACCTCGTGCGTCGGGCGGTCGGCGCTCGCGGCCCGGTGACGGCGCGCTCCCTGGCCGATGAACTGTCGCTCACGCCTGCGGCTGTGCGCCGCCACCTCGATGCCTTGGCCGAGCAGGAGGCCATCGTCGAGCACGAGCAGGCGCCGCTCGCGCGCCGACGAGGACGCGGCCGCCCGGCCCGTGCGTACGTGCTGACCGACCAAGGACAAGCACAGTTGGACAACTCCTACGAAGACATCGCCAGCGCAGCCCTGGCCTACTTGGCCCAGCGTGCTGGGGATGAGGCAGTCGCCGATTTTTCGCACGCCCAGATGGCAGGGCTGGCCGAGCAGTTGAAGCCCGCCGTGGACAGCGTCGAGAACACTGTCGAGGCACGTACCGCCGCCCTGGCCGGCGCCCTGTCTGAGCAGGGGTTTGCGGCCAGTGTCCGTCCGGTCGCCGCGGACACCGGAATGGCAGGGTTGCAGTTGTGCCAAGGCCACTGCCCGGTCCAGCACATCGCCGCAAACTTCCCGCAGTTGTGTGAGGCCGAGACCGACGCGATCTCGGAGTTGTTGGGCGTGCACGTCCAACGACTCGCGACGCTGGCCGGGGGAGCCCACGTCTGCACCACGTATGTCCCCACTGCAGCGCTGAGCACCGGGGCCGCGCTTCCCGAGCCGCGCGTCGCGGCCACCGCGATGAGTCCTAGCCACGTGCCGGTCGCGCAAGCACCGGCCACCCGAGCGCGTGTCACCCGAACAGCTAGCACCCCCGCACCTGTCACCGAGCCCGCTATGAGCACCGACGAAAGGCCTTCGCGATGAGCACCAACATTGAAGAGCGCAACCCTGGTCTGAAGGACCTGGGCACCTACGAGTACGGCTGGTCGGACAGCGACGCTGCTGGCGCATCGGCCAAGCGCGGCCTGTCTGAGGCCGTTGTTCAGGACATCTCGAGTCGCAAGAACGAGCCGCAGTGGATGAGCGACCTACGGATGAAGGGGCTCAAGCTGTTCGGCAAGAAGCCCATGCCGACTTGGGGCAGCGACCTGTCCGGCATCGACTTCGACAACATCAAGTACTTCGTGAAGTCGACCGAAAAGCAGGCCACGACGTGGGATGAGCTGCCCGAGGACATCAAGAACACGTATGACCGGCTTGGCATCCCCGAGGCGGAGAAGCAGCGCCTCGTGGCTGGCGTCGCCGCACAGTACGAGTCCGAGGTCGTCTACCACCAGATCCGCGAGGACCTGGAGGAGCAGGGCGTCCTGTTCCTGGACACCGACACGGCACTGCGCGAGCACGAGGACCTGTTCCGCGAATACTTCACCTCGGTAATCCCGGTCGGTGACAACAAGTTCGCCGCACTGAACTCCGCGGTATGGAGTGGCGGCAGCTTCATCTACGTCCCGCCAGGGGTGCACGTCGATATCCCGCTGCAGGCCTACTTCCGAATCAACACCGAGAACATGGGCCAGTTCGAGCGGACCCTGATCATCGCCGACGAAGGCTCCTCGGTGCACTACGTCGAGGGCTGCACGGCCCCGATCTACCAGAGCGACAGCCTGCACAGCGCCGTCGTCGAGATCATCGTGAAGAAGAACGCCCGGGTGCGGTACACGACCATCCAGAACTGGTCGAACAACGTCTACAACCTGGTGACCAAGCGCGCCACCTGCGCCGAGGGTGCCACGATGGAGTGGATCGATGGCAACATCGGCTCCAAGGTGACGATGAAGTACCCGGCCGTCTTCTTGCTCGGGCAGCACTCCAAGGGCGAGACGCTCTCGGTTGCTTTTGCCGGTGAAGGTCAGCACCAGGACGCAGGGTCCAAGATGGTGCACGCCGCGCCGCACACCTCCTCCACCATCGTGTCCAAGTCTGTTGCCCGCGGCGGCGGTCGCACCTCATACCGGGGGCTCGTGCAGATCCTCGACGGTGCGCACCACAGCAAGTCCAGCGTCGTCTGTGACGCCCTGCTGGTCGACCAAATCTCGCGCTCGGACACCTACCCGTACGTCGATGTCCGTGAGGACGACGTGCAGATGGGCCACGAGGCGACCGTGTCCAAGGTCTCTGAGGACCAGATGTTCTATCTGATGTCCCGAGGCATGTCCGAGACCGAGGCGATGGCGATGATCGTCCGCGGCTTCGTCGAGCCGATCGCTCGCGAGCTGCCGATGGAGTATGCCCTCGAGCTCAACCGTCTCATTGAACTTCAAATGGAAGGAGCCGTTGGCTGATGACTTTGGTCAGCGACAACGTTTCTGCACTACCTGCCGCCACCGACCAGGCTGCGGTGCATGTCGATCCGCAGACCATGCTCGCCGAGCGTGTGCCGGATGAGTCACGTGCGGCTCGCGCCCGGTCCTTCGACGTTGGCGCCTTCGCCGTGCCGAACGGCCGCGAGGAGGAGTGGCGTTTCACCCCGGTGGACCGGTTAGTGGCTCTGTTCAGCGACACCGCCACCGATGACCGAGAGGACGATCCCGCCGCGAGTTTTGACGTCCGCACGCACGACTCGGTCGCGGTCGGCACGCTTGCCTCCCACGAGGCCCCGCGCGGCACCGTGCTGGTGCCCGAGGATCGCGGCGCGGTGGTCGCCTCTGCCAACACGGCCGATGCGCTCCACGTTGCCATCCCCGCGGACGCTGAGCTGTCCGAGCCGTTGCGAGTCACCGTGCACGGCAACGGTGCGCAGCGCCGAAGCAACTCGCATGTGGTGCTCGAAGCCGGGCACCACAGCAAAGCGCTCGTGATTGTGGATCACCTCGGATCGGCCGATCACACCGGCAACGTCGAGATCATCGTCGGCGACGGTGCCGAGTTGACCGTGGTCAGCCTGCAGCGGTGGGCCGACGACGCCAACCATCTCGCTCAGCATGAGGCGCTGGTGGGACGCGACGCGACATACAAGCACATCGCGGTCAGCCTCGGTGGCGCCATCGTGCGAATGAACAGCAACGTCCGGTATGCGGGCAGTGGCGGTGACGCGACCCTGTTGGGCGTGTATTTTGCCGACGCCGGTCAGCACCTGGAGCACCGTTCGTTCATTGACCACAACATGCCTCACGGCAAGTCGTTGGTGACCTACAAGGGCGCGCTGCAGGGTGAGAGTGCGCACACGGTGTGGGTCGGTGACGTGCTGATCCGGGCCGAGGCCGAGGGCATCGACACCTATGAGCTAAACCGCAACCTGGTGCTGACCGACGGCGCCCGCGCCGACTCGGTCCCGAACCTCGAGATCGAGACTGGCGACATCGCCGGTGCGGGTCACGCGAGCTCAACCGGGCGCTTCGACGACGAGCAGCTCTTCTACCTGATGTCACGCGGCATCACCGAGGACGAAGCCCGCCGGCTCGTCGTGCGCGGATTCTTTGCCGACATTGTGGCCAAGATCGGCGTCCCCGAGATCGTGGACTCCCTCATGGTGGCGATCGAGGAAGAGTTGGCGCTGGACATGGCCGGTGAGGCCACCGAATCTGTCGGTGCCGAGGCGGCGCCGCGGGAGCAGGCTTGATCAGGGTGTGCTCGCTGGCCGACCTGCCGACGGTAGGCGCGGTCTGCGCTGTCATTGATGGCCGCAAGGTGGCGATCGCTCGTGACTCCAGCGGCACGGTGCATGCGGTGGACGACACCTGTAGCCACGCGCAGGTGTCGCTGTCCGAGGGTGACGTCGAAGGCAGCACCATCGAATGCTGGCTGCACGGCTCCAGTTTCGACCTCACGACCGGTGCGCCAACGTCCCTACCTGCCACCACCGCCATCGCTGTGCACGAAGTCGAAGTCGACGGTGAGGACATCTATGTCGAGCTCGCCGAATGAACCTGCCGGCGCTCGCGCCGACGCACTGAACTGAACCACGGACATACCTGAGCAGTACTAAGGAGCACTGAATCATGACCACACTGGAGATCAACGACCTGCACGTCACGGTCGACACCGAAGCCGGCGAGAAAGAGATTCTGAGAGGCGTCACGCTGACCATCAGGTCGGGCGAAACGCACGCCATCATGGGCCCCAACGGCTCCGGCAAGTCGACCCTGGCCTACTCGATTGCCGGACACCCGAAATACAAGGTCACCGGCGGCACCGTCACACTGGACGGCGAAGACGTGTTGGCCATGGGCGTCGATGAGCGGGCGCAGGCCGGGTTGTTCCTGGCCATGCAGTACCCGGTCGAGGTGCCCGGCGTGACCGTGTCCAACTTCCTGCGCACCGCCAAGACCGCCATTGATGGCGAAGCCCCCAAGTTGCGGCACTGGGTGAAGGACGTCAAGGAAGCCATGACCGCGCTCCGGATGGACCCCGTGTTTGCTGAGCGCAACGTCAACGAGGGATTCTCCGGCGGCGAGAAGAAGCGCCACGAGATCCTGCAGATGGAGTTGCTGCGACCCAAGATCGGAATCTTAGACGAGACCGACTCCGGGCTCGACGTCGACGCGCTCAAGGTCGTCTCTGAAGGCGTCAACCGGATCAAGTCCACCTCGGACATCGGCGTCATGCTGATCACGCACTACACCCGGATCTTGCGCTACATCACGCCGGATCAGGTGCATGTGTTCATCGACGGCAAGGTCGCCGAGTCCGGTGGGCCGGAGTTGGCGGAGCGTTTGGAGAACGAAGGCTACGACCGCTACTCCCACGTCACGGCCTGAGCGATTAGCCCAGACGGCACCGGCTTTGACCACCATGGCTTCCAGCACAGCGGAGTGCACGGCGACGGCCGCTCAGGCGGCGCCGTTCACCGCAGGCGAGTCGGCCCGGATCAGGGCTGATTTCCCGATTTTGTCGCGCTCGGTACGGGACGGGCGCCGGTTGGTCTACCTGGACAGCGGTGCCACGTCGCAGAAGCCAACCGTCGTCTTGGATGCCGAGCGAGAGTTCTACACCACGCACAATGCCGCCGTGCACCGCGGCGCTCACCAGTTGGCTGAGGAGGCCACCGAGGCCTTCGAGTCCGCGCGGGCCCGGGTCGCCGCGTTCATCGGCGGGGCACCGGATGAGATCGTCTTCACCAAGAACGGCACCGAAGCGATCAACCTCGTCGCGTATGCGTTGAGCAATGCTGGGGCGCCGGGCGCTGTCGATGGCGCTGACCCGCAGGCGGCGGCGAGGTTGCAGATCGGCCCGGGCGACGAGATTGTCATCACGACCATGGAGCATCACGCCAACCTGGTGCCGTGGCAGGAGTTGGCCCGTCGCACCGGAGCAACCTTGCGCTGGATCGATGTCACCGATGACGGCTACCTACGGGCGCCGGAGACCGCCATCGGTCCCGCCACCAAGGTGCTCGCGCTGACGCATGTCTCTAATGTGCTGGCCACCCACAATGACCTCAGCCGGTACGTCTCGGCCGCGCGTGCTGTCGATGCGCTCGTGGTTCTCGATGCGTGCCAGTCCGTCCCGCATCTGCCGGTCGACGTGCCAACGCTGGCCGATGGCGGTATCGATTTTGTGGTGTTCACCGGACACAAGGTGCTCGGCCCCTCGGGTATCGGTGTGCTGTGGGGTCGGCCGGAACTGCTGGCCGCGATGCCCCCGTTCCTGACCGGTGGGTCGATGATCGAGATGGTCCGAATGGAGGGCTCTACCTACGCCCCGCCGCCTGGGCGCTTCGAGGCCGGCGTGCCGGTTGCGGCTCAGGCAGTGGGCTTGGCGGCGGCATGCGACTACCTGTCTGAGCTCGGGATGGACCGAGTCGCCGCACATGACGAAGCGTTGATGCGGCATACCGTGGCCTCCTTGGACGCCAGACCGTGGGTGAAGGTGCTAGGCCCGAGCGACCCGGCGGTCCGGGTGGGGGCCGCGGCATTCACTGTCGACGGTATCCACCCGCACGATGTCGGCCAGGTGCTGGACGACCGAGGGATCGCGGTGCGCACCGGGCACCACTGCGCCTGGCCGTTACACCGGCGCCTCGGTGTCACCGCTAGCACCCGGGCCAGTTTTGGGGTCTATACCACCACCGACGAGATCGACGCCTTCATCGAGGCGCTCGACGAGGTGCCCGCAGTCTTCGGCGTAAGCGTCTAGGGCGGCCGCGATGGATATGTATGGGGAGATGATCCTCGACCACAGCAAACGCCCGGTGAGGGCGGGGCTGCGCGAGGGCTATGCCGCGCAGGTGCACCACATCAACCCCACCTGCGGGGATGAAGTCACCCTCCGCGTCCACCTTTCCCCGGTTGAGCGCGATGTTGTCGCCCCATCCGGCCACTTGAGCGCGCAGTTGTCGCCCAATTCTCCGGTTGAGCACGAAGTTGCTCCCTCTTCGACCCAGTTGAGCGCGGTGTTGTCGGATGTGTCGTATGACGCATTGGGCTGCAGCATCTCGGTCGCCTCGACTTCGATCCTCGCCGAGGAGTGCATCGGCGAAACGATCGAGGCGACACTGGCCCGCTATCGGTCCGTGCATGCCATGTTGACCTCTCGCGGCACCGACGCCGGCGACGCGGAAGAGATCGGTGACGCAGTGGCGTTGGCCGGAGTGGCCAAGTATCCCGCGCGAGTGAAATGCGCTCTGCTGGGATGGACCGCATACCTCGACGCACTTGCACAATCGGGAGTAGACATCTCCTCACGTGAGACCCTGTAACCCTCAACGAAAGGTTGACCAATGCCAGAAACAGTCACACCGCCCAACGTCGCCGACGTTGAAGAGGCACTGCGCGATGTCGTTGACCCTGAGTTGGGGATCAACGTTGTCGACCTCGGCCTGATCTATGGGGTCACCGTCGACGCGCAGGCGCACGCCGTGGTCGACATGACCCTGACCAGCGCAGCCTGCCCGCTCACCGACGTCATCGAGGAGCAGACCGGTCAGGCCCTTGAAGGCTTGGTCACCAGCTTCCGGATTAACTGGGTATGGATGCCGCCGTGGGGGCCGGACAAGATCACCCCCGACGGCCGTGACCAGTTGCGCGCGCTGGGCTTCAACGTCTAAGAACAGCTACCTTTGACTGCGCCTCGGCAGGTAGAGGTTGCCCCCGATCGCCTACCAGGGTGGCTGGATCGTTTTCAAGCAAGCCACGGCGAAATTCACTGGACATCCGATGATGCTACCTACCTCGTCACTGCGACTGATGGCGCCTGGGCCCGATTGGCAGGTTGGAATGCGGTGCAGGACACGCCGCCCGATCTCTCCCAGTGGACTACAGCACCTGATGGCGTCGGCGTGCTGCTTCTGCGCCGGGGTGGCTATGCCGTCGGGCTCGTTCGCAGCGGAAAACTGACGAAGCACAAGTGCGGCACCCGCTACGTGCAGTCCAAGACGGCCGCCGGAGGATGGTCACAACACCGATATGCCCGGCGCCGCAGCAATCAAGCCGATGACCTGGTCCGAGTTGCCGGTGCCAAGGCCGCAGAGATCCTCGCTGGTGACGGACCGGATGCGCTGGTCGTCGGCGGCGACAAGGTCTTGATCGCCCAAGCGCTGGGGCAACCAGGGCTCAAGCACCTCGCACATCTGCCCACTCGTGAGTTCTACGACATTGCCGACCCGCGTTTTGACGTTTTGCAGGATGTCGTCAAGCGAGCTGTCGCGGTCCGGGTGACTGTCTGGAACGCCTCCGCCGGAAAGTAGGGTCGAGCACATGACCAACGACTCCGTCACCAACTGGAAGACCAAGCAGCTGCCAGACCTGACCGGCAAGCGGTACCTGATCACAGGGGGCAATGCTGGCCTCGGTCTCGAGGCGGCGGCACATCTGCGCTATGCCAATGCCACCGTGTTTATCACGTCTCGGTCCGCCGCCAAGGGCGCCGAAGCCGCCGCCCGGCTAGAGCAAATCCATAGCGCTGGCGACATCACGGTCGTCGAGTTGGACCTGGCGAGTATCGCTTCGATTCATCGAGCTCATGAAGCCCTTCGGTCTCTGTGTGACGGTCTCGACGCGGTGATCAACAACGCCGGCGTGATGCAGACCCCGCAAAAAGAGACTGCCGATGGATTCGAGTTGCAATTCGGTACGAATCACCTCGGCCATTTCCTCTTGAACTATCTCATCTTTGACATGATCGAGGCTCGCGGGGGAAGGGTCGTGCCGGTGAGTTCCATTGCGCACCGCTCGGCTCCGGGCATCAACTTCGATGATCCGATGTTTGCCAACAAATACTCACCGACCAAGGCCTACAGCCAGAGCAAGCTAGCCAACGTGATGTATGGTCTCGAACTCGCCCGAAGGCTAAAAGCTGCCGATTCTGAGGCGATATCGGTCCCCGCTCACCCCGGCTATTCGGCGACCAACCTGCAGAGCACCGGGCCGCAGGGATTGTTCAAGGCCATCTACCGGATCTCGAATCCGCTGATGGCCCAGTCAGCGACCGACGGGGCTCGATCGATTGTGCTCGCAGCTGCAGGCAGCGAAGCCGTCAACGGTGCGTACTACGGACCCACCAAGCACGGCGACAGTCGGGGCCCCATCGGCGACTCCCGCGTCTCGGAGGTCGCCCGGGACGAGTCGCAGGCCAGCCGCCTCTGGAGCCTGAGCGAAGAGTTGCTCGGGATCACCTGGGATGTCGGGGCATCCACGTAGCTTCGGAAAGGCAACACCCGCGCTCTTGAGCCTCCCTCGCTTCGACCCAGTAGAGCGCCTAGGCCTCCACGGGGTTGACGTGCAACTCATCGAGCAGTGCAAACACGCGGGCCTTGATCTCGTCCCGTATGGGGCGCACCGCGGCCACGCCTTGACCGGCCGGGTCTTCGAGTGCCCAATCCTCATACCGCTTGCTCGGAAAGATCGGGCAGGCGTCGCCGCAGCCCATCGTGATCACGACATCGCTGATGTGAACGGTGTCTGCCGTGAGGATCTTCGGCTGCTCGGCACTGATGTCGATGCCCTCCTCTGCCATCGCCGCGACCACTGCCGAATTGACATGGTCGGCTGGCGCGGACCCGGCTGAGAAAACCTCGACTGCGCCTCCAGAAAGATGACGCGTATATCCAGCGGCCATTTGCGAGCGCCCGGCGTTGTGAATGCAGACGTACAGCACGGTCTGGCGGTCTGGTGGGGCATCCGAGCTGGTGGGATCGGTCATGTCGTTACTCCTCGTGCTCAATGAAGCGGCCTTCGGCATTGGGTGGGGGTTAGTTGAGGATGTCGCGCAGCAGAGTGGTCACACGTGCCTGCACGTCGTCGCGTATCTCCCGGACGACCTCAATCGGTTGACCGGCAGGGTCCGCGACGGCCCAATCCTCATACCGCTTGCCGGGGAAGATCGGGCAACTGTCGCCGCAGCCCATGGTGATGATGACGTCAGAGGCGCGCAGCACGCTAGTGGATAGCGGCTTGGGGTATGGCGTCGACAGTGGGATGCCACGCTCGCTGAGGGCTTCGATGACGATCGGGTTCACTTCGCCGGTTGGTGCCGAGCCCGCCGAGCGAACATGCACCCGCCGAGCGGACAGATGCTCGGCTAGCGCGGCAGCCATCTGCGATCGGCCGGCATTGTGCACGCACACGAAGAGCAGTTCGGGGACCATTTTCCCGATCCTGCCTTCGGCTTGCGCGGCGGCCATCAACTGCTCCCGGGCTTGGCGGGCGACTAAGACCGGTAGGAACACTTTCACGGTAGATCGAGGCTCCAGCAACTCACGCGCTTCACGAACTGCGGTCGCGACGCTCTCGGTGGAGAAGACGCCCTCGTAGGAGTATGAGAGGTCCTCGACGAGTGCCGCGTAGGGGTCCTTGGTCGGGTGCGTTGAGGTAGTCATGGTGATTGAGCCTCACTTGTGGCTATGGTCGGGCGCTGGACACTGCTTCGGTATGCGGGATGTGAGCGGTATGCGGGATCACGACGTCGTCATTGCGGCGGGTCACATCGGGATACAAGGCGAGCGTCAGGGCCACCCCAAGGCACAGTCCAACCAATTGAGCACCGACAAAGGCCGGAGCAGAACTGGGGGCGATACCAGCGAACGTGTCGGAGAAGACCCGCCCGATGGTGACAGCGGGATTGGCGAATGACGTGGAACTGGTGAACCAGTAGGCAGCCCCGATGTAGGCGCCTACTGCGGGGGCCGCCAATGCCGCCCGATGGCTGCGCGCCAGGGCAAAGATCAGCACGACGAGGAACGTGGTGGCGACCAACTCGCCGAGCAGGTGGCCTGCGGAGAGGCGATCCATGGTCGAGATTCTGGTCGGCACCTCGAACATTGCGTTGGCGAGCACCGCACCGGCAACGCCACCGGTGATTTGGACAGCGCTGTAGGCACCCACCTCAGGGAGTGAGAGCCCTAGGCCAGTGCGGCGGTGCAAGAACCAATCGGCCAACGAGACCACCGGGTTGAAGTGGGCCCCGGAGACCGGGCCAAACATCAAAATCAGCACGGTCAGACCGAGCACGGTCGCCGTGCTGTTTTGCAGTAACTGCAGGCCGACATCATCCGGCGACAACGAGGCGGCCGCGATTCCGGAGCCGACGACCACCGTGACGAGGAGGCCCGCGCCGAGGAATTCAGCCAGGAGTCGACGTTGTAGGGGCAGGGCGACGGAGGAGTCGGACACCGCTCTATCTTGACCGGGAGAATTCGCTCAGTCAAGATTGAGTCAATGAACAGTGAGCAAACTGGTGACCTCGTTGCTCGGGCGGCGATCCACGCTGCCCTGGCCGATGTCACACGCTTGCGCATCGTGGACTACCTTTCCTTCACCGACGCGTCGGCGTCGGAAGTGGGCGCAGCACTCGGCATACCGTCCAATCTCCTGGCCCACCACGTGGGGGTCCTCGATAACGTGGGCCTTGTGACGCGCAGGCCGTCTGAGGGTGATGGGCGCCGCAACTACCTCACCCTGTGCCGACCCGAGCAAGAGGCGGGACTCGGTGGCGGTCCCAGTCCGCGTCCATCGCCGCAACGAGTGGTGTTTGTATGTACCGCCAACACGGCTCGTTCCCACCTCGCCGCAGCACTGTGGCGTCGGGCCAGCCCCATCGCCGCCAGCTCAGCCGGCACCCACCCCGGGAAGAGAATTAATCCGGGCGCCGTGCGGGCTGCCCAACGCCATGGCCTCGATATGCCGCAGATCGGTCCGACCTTGTTGGACGGGACGGTCGACGACGCGGACTTCGTCGTCACAGTATGCGACCGCGCCCACGAGGAACTTGCCTCTCGGCCGCACGCTCATTGGTCCATCGCCGACCCGGTGCCCGACGGTAGTTCAGTTGCCTTCGACACCGCGTATTCGAACCTGGCGGACCGCGTCAGGCATCTCGCTCCTCGACTGGTCCCCGCCGCAACTTCACGCGCAGCCGGTGAATGAGGGGCGCAACTCCGCGCTCAGCCGGGTGAAAACCTCCACAACTTCACGCTCAACCGGTGAAAACCACCGCAACTTCATGCTCAACCGGGTTAAAGGGGGCCGGAGGTGAACGTGTTGCAGGAATTGGGGTCGCCGGAGTCATACCCGGTCAAGAACCACTTCTGACGCTGCTCGGCCGATCCGTGAGTCCAGACGTCGGGATTGATCCCACCCTGAGACTGCGCCTGGATCCGGTCGTCGCCGACCGCCTCAGCAGCCGACAGCGCCGAATTGATCTGCTCCTCCGTGATCGGCTCCAGCAATGCCTGACCGCCCTCGTCTTGCGTCTGCGAGGCATTCGCCACCCACACTCCGGCAAAGCAGTCTGCCTGCAGCTCCACCCGGACGGCTCCGCTTTCGGGCCCTTGACGATCCTGCTGTGAGCGTGCCAGCGCGCCGGTGAGGTTCTGGATGTGGTGACCGTACTCGTGCGCCACGACGTACATCTGCGATAGCGAGCCCCCGTCGCTACCCATCGCGTCGAGTTGGTTGAAGAAGCTGACGTCCAGATAAATGGTCGAGTCCACCGGGCAGTAGAACGGCCCGACGCTGCTGTCGGCCACCCCGCACCCCGTGGTGACCGAACCGGTGAACAGCACGGTTTGGGCAGGCTCATAGTCGCGGTATGTCTTGCTCCAGTAGTCCTGCACGCTGATCACCGTGCCGACCATCCGGCAATCCACCCGCTCGTTGGCGTCTTCGCCGGTTTGGCACTCGGGGAACTGCTCGGTGAAGTCCCCGTTGTGCCCCTCCTGCCCCACATCCTGCGAGGAGTAGTCCCACCCCGATCCCTGCGCGAGCCCGCCTCCGGAAGCGCCGCCCAAGCCGCCAGCCCCACCACCGAACACGAGGTACAAGATCAGCAACAGGATGCCGCCGACCCCGCCCCCGGCGGCCAAACTCCCACCCCCGGGGCGTCTGCGTCCGCCACGGTTACCCCGGCGCACCTGGTTGGTCTTCAGGCTGGCGTTCTCGCGAAAGGTCATCGGTGCTCCGGTGTATGTGCTGCGGGACGGTCCCGGGGTGGGCAGGGGACACGATATCCCGGCGTAGAATCGTCTGCGCCCTCAACGGCCCCACCCACCCCTGATCTGTTTGTGAGGAGTTCTGCCTGTGATCGTCGCGTCAGGTGTCGAGTTGCGCGCGGGCTCCGCCCTGTTGCTGGACGACCTGAGTTTTCGGGTCGCACCCGGGGACCGGGTGGGTTTGGTCGGCCGCAACGGCGCAGGCAAGACCACCCTGACCAAGGTGCTCGCCGGAGCCGCCGAGCCCGCCGCCGGGTCGGTCACCCGCAGCGGAGAGATTGGCTATCTGCCACAAGATCCGCGCACCGGGGACCTGACCGAGATCGGCCGCGACCGCATCCTGTCTGCGCGCGGCCTGGATTCGGTGCTGCGCAACATGCGCCAGGCCGAGGAGGCAATGGCCAGCGCCAATGATGACCACCGCGACAAGGCGATGGCCCGGTATGGCCGGCTCGAGGGCGAGTTCACGTCCCGTGGGGGGTATGCCGCGGAGTCAGAGGCCGCCTCCATCGCCAGCAGCCTGGGCCTAGAAGATCGGGTGCTCGGCCAGGAGTTGGCGACCCTGTCCGGGGGACAGCGCCGCCGTATCGAGTTGGCGCGCATTTTGTTCTCCGGCGCCAGCACCCTGCTCTTGGACGAGCCGACCAACCACCTCGACGCGGACTCTGTGGTGTGGCTGCGCGAATACCTCAAGACCTATCCCGGCGGTCTGTTGATCATCAGTCACGATGTGGAGTTGATCGAGACGGTCGTCAACCGGGTCTTCCACTTGGACGCCAACCGCGCTGAGCTCGACATCTACAACCTGACCTGGCGCCGCTACCTACAACAGCGCGAAACCGATGAGCGGCGTCGTCACCGCGAGCGCGCCAACACCGAAAAGAAGGCCCAGACACTCCTGGCGCAAGCCGACAAGATGCGCGCCAAGGCCACGAAGGCGACCGCCGCACAGTCCATGATCAAGCGGGCCGAGAAGATGATGGCCGGACTCGAGACCGAGCGGGCCAGCGAGAAGGTCGCGCAGTTGCGCTTCCCGACCCCGGCCGCCTGCGGCAAGACCCCGTTGACTGCGCAACGGCTGTCTCGTTCCTACGGATCCTTGGAGATCTTCACCGATGTTGACCTGGCCATCGACCGCGGATCCAAAGTGGTTGTGCTGGGCCTCAACGGAGCGGGCAAGACGACCTTGCTGAGGTTGCTTGCCGGGATCGATTCGCCGGACACCGGCGGGGTGCAGGCAGGACACGGACTCAAACTCGGCTACTACGCCCAGGAGCATGAAACGCTGGATGTCGAACGATCCGTGTTGGCCAATATGAAGACCGCAGCACCCGATCTCGATGAGACCGCCACCCGCAAAGTGCTCGGATCGTTCCTGTTCTCCGGCGACGACGTTGCCAAGCCCGCCGGAGTTCTCTCCGGCGGTGAGAAGACCCGGCTGGCCCTGGCTATGCTCGTCGTCTCCGCAGCCAACGTGTTGCTGCTCGATGAGCCGACCAACAACCTCGACCCCGCCTCCCGCGAGGAAGTGCTCGCGGCGCTGCGCTCATACACCGGTGCGGTCGTGCTGGTCTCGCACGACGAGGGTGCCGTTCAAGCCTTGGAGCCGGAGCGGGTGCTGCTGCTCCCGGACGGGGTGGAGGACCTCTACGGCCGCGACTATCAGGACTTGGTCGCGCTGGCCTAGCTGCCGCTCCGCCCGGAATAGCCCCCTCAGCGGGCGCGTTGATCTGCCGATGAGGAAGAGGGAATGCCGATGAGTGTCAATGCAGGCTTTGGTGGGGGACCGGCGTTCCGGTTGTTCAGCAAGGATCGATCCGTCACCCGACAGCCGCTGCGCGAGGGCACCGCACGCCGCGTGTGGACCTACGGGCGAGCCTTCCGCACCGAAATCATCGTCTTCCTGATCTTGACGATCCTGGCTGCTTCGCTGGTGGTCGCGACGCCCCTG
This sequence comes from Ornithinimicrobium sp., assembly GCA_049649785.1. Taxonomy (GTDB): domain Bacteria; phylum Actinomycetota; class Actinomycetes; order Actinomycetales; family Dermatophilaceae; genus Ornithinicoccus. Next base: position 84,519 of record JBARZG010000098.1, read on the forward strand.
TTGCTAGGGCGGATCATCGACGACGGGGTGACCCCGGGCAATCGCACCGTGGTGATCACCCTCGGCGCGCTGGTCGCCGTGCTGGCTGTCTTTTCGGCCTGCTTGCTGGTGGTGACTCGCTGGTTCTCCTCGCGCATCGGCGAGGGGCTGATCCTCAATCTGCGCGCCGAAGTCTTCACCCACGTTCTCACTCAGCCGATCGCCTTCTTCACCCGCGCTCAGACGGGGGCCTTGGTCAACCGGCTCAATACCGATGTGATCGGGGCGCAGACGGCGTTCACGTCGATCCTGTCCGGACTGGTCAGCAACGTCATCACGTTGGTCATCGTGCTGGGCGTTCTGTTGAGTCTGTCGTGGCAAATTACGTTGCTGGCGCTGCTGTTGTTGCCGATCTTCTTGGTGCCTGCCTCGTTCATGGGCCGGCGGCTATCGACGCTGACGCGCACGCAGATGAACCTGAACTCCGAGCTTGCCTCCAGCATGACCGAGCGGTTCAATGTGGCCGGCGCGATGTTGGTGCGACTCTTCGGTCGTCCCACCGTCGAAGCCGAGCAGTATGAGGAGCGTGCACGCGGCGTGCGGGACGCTGGAGTGGCGATCTCGGTCAACCGGGTGGTCTTCGCGGCCGGGCTCGGGCTCGTCGCGGCGCTGGCGACGGCGTTGGTCTACGGCCTCGGCGGACTGCTGGTTATCGGCGGGTCGCTCAGCATCGGCAAACTGGTGACGATGGCCGCTCTGCTCGGCTCGCTGTATGGCCCGCTGACCGCCTTGTCGAACGTGCGAGTCGATGTCATGACGGCGCTGGTCTCGTTCGAGCGAATCTTCGAGATCCTCGACCTCAGGCCGCTGGTCGCCGAGGACGAGAACCCGGTGGCCATCGGCGCGGGCGCACTCGGCATACGGTTGAACGAGGTGGACTTCACCTACCCCTCGGCCGATCAGGTCAGCGTGCCCTCCCTGGAACTCCGGCCAGAAGCGGAGTCCCGTGACCAGCGTCCGGTGCTGCACGACATCAGCTTGGACATCCCAGCCGGGTCGATGGTGGCCTTGGTCGGGCCGAGTGGTGCCGGCAAGTCGACCCTAACGACGCTGATCTCGCGGTTGTACGATCCGTCTTCGGGCACGGTCGAGATTGGCGGCCTGGACTTACGCTCCGCCTCGATGGACTCGCTGCGAGACACGGTCGGCGTGGTCACTCAAGAGGCACACATGTTCAACGACACCATCCGAGCAAACTTGCTGTATGCCGCGCCACACGCCGATGAGGCGCAGATGCAGGCCGCGCTACAGGGGGCGCAGATCTGGACCGTGGTGCAGTCGCTACCCGACGGTCTGGACACGGTGCTGGGTGACCGAGGGCACCGGCTGTCCGGTGGCGAAAAGCAACGCCTGGCCATTGCCCGTCTGCTGCTGAAGTCTCCCTCGGTGGTGGTTTTGGACGAAGCGACCGCCCACCTGGATAGTGAGTCCGAGGTCGCGGTGCAACGCGCCCTGGATCAGGCGTTGCAGGGTCGCACCTCCGTCGTGATCGCGCACCGGCTTTCCACCGTGCGCGACGCCGACACGATTGTGGTGTTGGCCGCTGGCCGTGTGGTGCAACAGGGCAGTCACGAAGAGTTGCTCAACGAAGGCGGGATGTATCGGATGCTCTACGAGACGCAGTTCGCCACTTCCAGCATCTAACCCTGAGCATCTAACCGTCTTCCTCATCCCATATCCGCCGCTTACGCGGCTTGGCCGGTGCGCCAGCAGCGGCTAGCACAGCGGGTGAGTCAGCATCACCGGCGGAGTCACGATCATCGTCACCGGCTGGCCCGGCATGACCGGAATGGGGACGATGCCCTTCTCGCCATTCGCGCCGGGCCATCACCCAGATCAGGATCAGTCCCACGGGGGCGGTCAGCCACCACTGCAACGCATAGGCCAAGTGGACGCCGATACCGGTGTCCGGCGGGTCCGCCGCAGCTGGCCGCTGCTCGGCCGCCTCTGGGCTCTCTTCCTGCAACAACAGGTATCCCTGGTAGAGCGGTGCTCCCAGCGCCTGCTCGGCCGCCGAGACGTTGATTGAGGCTATCTGTCCGCTCGGGAGGTCTCGGCCCAGGTCTTCCTCGCCCGCGCGCAACCAACCGGTCACGGTGACCTCACCGGCGGGCGTTGCCGGCACCTCTGGCAGCGTTGCAGCAGTCTCGGCATTCGGCACCCAGCCGCGGTCGACCAGCAGCAACGGTCTCTGCCCAGCGTCGGAAGTACCAGCGGCCTCGCCCGGTGCCGCGCGTGGTTCGAACGGCACCAGGACCTCATACCCGAAGACCCCGCGGTAGGGCCGATTGCGGACCAGCAACAGGTCGCTGTCCTGATAGACGCCAGCCACCTCGACGCGGGTCCACTCGGCGGTCGGACTCAGGGGTTGGTCGGCGTCGTCGAGTATCGTGGTCAGCGAGACCGGCGGCATCGTGTAGTTGGCGCTCACGGTGTCCCGTCGCTCCACCTTGTCCTGATGCTTGCCGAACTGCCAGTTGCCCAGCATCACTGCCACCACGGCAAAGACCAACGCCAGCACGATCGAGAGCATCCACCGGCGGGTGAGCAGATAGCGCAGTGGGAACATCGACTAGCCGTCTCGCTCGGGCTTCAGTTCCTCCACAGCGATGACCTCGATCAAGAAGCCGCGCAGCTCCAAGAAACTGGCCAAACTCTCGTGGTGGTCAGGGCACGCGGTCCATACCTTGCGGCGCGAAGCGGTATGCAGCCGGGGATTGCGCCAAATGACGGCGTGGGTGGCCGCGGCACGGCATGCTTTGGCGCTGCAGACAACCGGTGGCTGCCCCTGTCTCACAAGTCGTCGGGGCGAGGAGTCGGCGGCAAGGCCCGGACCGGGGAGACCGGCCTGCTCGTCGCACTTCGGGTGTCCTTGTTGTTGGCGAACATCATCGCAAAACCAGGCAGAAGAATGGCTGCGGCCGCCAAAATCGACCCGACGAAGATATGGCCGCTTAGCAAAACCCACACCGAGAGGGGAAAGCAGGCAACGCGAATGCCCATCGTGATCAAGTAGACCCGCATCCGGTTTTCACGGTCCTCGACCTGGGACGGTCTCGCCGATGTGACGGCTTGGCTGCGGCGTCCAGTGGGCATACAACGATGATACGGCTACGGTATGCAGGTGTTTGAGGCACCCACTGACAACGACCCCACGCCCGGCTCAGCTGGCTCCAAAGCGCCTAAGACCGTATTGGTCACCGGCGGCAGTCGTGGGATCGGTGTGGCCATCGCACGGACCTTCGCTGCCCAGGGCGATGAGGTGGTGATCACGCACCGCAGCGGGAAGCCCCCCGAGGGGTTGCGTGGCGTCATCGCAGACGTCAACGACTCGGCGAGTGTCAACGCCGCGTTCACTGAGGCCGAAGAAATCTTAGGCCGCAGCATCGACGTGTTGGTGGCGAACGCCGGCATCACCAAGGACACCCTCGTGATGCGGATGAGCGATGAGGACTGGGCCGACGTACTCGACACCAACCTGACCGGCGCCTTCCGGTGTGCCCGCCGCGCCGCCAAAGGCATGATCCGTGCCCGCAGCGGACGGATCATCCTGATCTCCTCCATTGTCGGTCTGTATGGCGCCCCGGGGCAGACCAACTATGCCGCCAGTAAGGCCGGACTCGTCGGGCTAGCCCGATCCATCACCCGCGAGCTGGGCGGGAGGGGCATCACCGCCAACGTGGTGGCCCCCGGCTTCATCCAGACCGAGATGACCGCCGCCCTGCCGGACGAACGACGCAAAACCTACCTGTCCGCCATACCGGCCGGACGTTTCGCTCAGCCCCAGGAGGTGGCCGACGCGGTCGCCTTCCTGGCCAGCGACTCAGCCAGCTACATCTCCGGCGCGGTGATCCCCGTCGATGGCGGCATGGGGATGGGACACTGACACCCCCGATCCCGCCGCCGTACGAAGGGCTACCTATGTTGTTGCAGGACAAAAAGCTGCTGATCACCGGCGTGCTGAAGGACTCCTCCATCGCCTATCACGTTGCTCGGATGGCCCAGGAGCAAGGCGCTGAGGTCGTCCTGACATCGTTCGGGCGCACCATGCGGATTACGGAGACCATCTCCCGTCGGCTGCCCGGCCCAGTGAAAATCGTTGAGCTCGACGTGGCCGATACCGAGCACCTCGACACCCTGGCCGAGCGGGTGGGCGAGCATGTCGATCACCTGGACGGGGTGCTGCATTCCATCGGGTTCGCACCCAAGGGTGCCTTCGACTTCATGGGCGCCCCGTGGGAGGACGTGGCCACCGCACTGCAGATCTCGGCATACTCGCTGAAGTCGTTAACCACCGCGGCACTGCCGCTGATGGGGCCCGGTGGCAGCGTGGTCGGTTTGACCTTTGACGCCAGTTACGCCTGGCCGGTCTACGACTGGATGGGCGTGGCGAAGTCGGCCTTCGAGTCGACCAGCCGGTATCTTGCTCGGGACTTGGGCCCCATGGGCATCCGCAGCAATTTGGTCGCGGCCGGGCCCGTGTCGACCACGGCCGCCAACTCGATTCCCGAGTTCGAGCAGTTCGCGAAGTGGGACGATCACGCCCCGTTGGGCTGGGATGTGCGTGATCCGGTCCCGGCAGCACAGGCGTGCGTGGCGCTGATGTCCGACTGGTTCCCACGGACAACCGGCGAGATCGTGCACGTTGACGGGGGTTTCCACGCGATGGGCTTCTAGCCCGGCGCCCCGGGTTCGCCCAACTGCATAGCCGCTCACCCGCTCACCTGCTCAGCGCGGCTCTGGCGCGGCGATCCTGCGGCTATTGCATGACGGCCGGGTTTGAGGCCTCGACGTCGACGGCAGAAGTGTCCGCATCGATCACGACGCCTTTGCCGATCACCACCAGTCCAGACTCGGTGACAGTGAACCCGCGCTCCCGGTCGTGGTCGTGATCGACCCCGATCGAGGTGCCTTCGGGCACGATCACACCCTTGTCGATGATCGCGTTCTTAATCGTGCAGTGTCGGTTGATCACCACACTGTCGAGCAACACCGACCCGGTGACGCTGCTGAAACTATGCACCTTGACGCTGGGGGACAACACGCTCTTGCTGACGGTGGCACCACTGATCACCACGCCGGGGGAGACTGCAGAGTCGACCGCGTTGCCGACCCGGTCTTGCGAGCCGTGCACGAACTTGGCCGGGGGGTGGCATCCGTAGTTGGTCAGGATCGGCCAATCCAGGTTGTAGAGGTTGAACACCGGGTGGACCGAGATGAGGTCCATGTGCGCCTCGTAGTAGGACTCCATCGTCCCCACGTCGCGCCAGTAGGCGTGGTCCCGGTCGGTCGCCCCGGGCACCGCGTTGCTGTTGAAGTCGTAGACGTAGGCCTCGCCGCGGTTCACGAAGGCTGGGACGATGTCGCCGCCCATGTCGTGCTTGGACCCTTCGAGCTCGGCGTCTTCGGTCACTGCTCGCTCCAACACGTCGGCGTCGAAGACGTAGTTGCCCATCGAGGCATAGATCTCATCGGGGGAGTCGGGCAGTCCTGGCGCGTCGGCCGGCTTCTCCAAGAATTGCGCGATTTTCCGGGGGTCTTCGGAGTCCACGTCGATCACGCCGAACTGGTCGCCCAGCGAACGCGGCTGACGGATTCCGGCAACGGTCACCCCTGCCCCAGTCTCGATGTGCTGGGCCACCATCTGCGAGAAGTCCATCCGATAGACGTGATCAGCACCGACCACGACGACGATGTCGGGGCGTTCGTCGTGGATGATGTTGAGGCTTTGCAAGATCGCGTCGGCGCTCCCGGCAAACCAGTGCTTGCCCATCCGCTGCTGGGCCGGCACGGGAGCCACATAGTTGCCGAGCAGGGTGGACATCCGCCACGTCTTGGTGACGTGGGTGTCCAAACTGTGCGACTTGTACTGGGTCAGCACGACGGCCTTGAGGTACCCGGAGTTCACGATGTTGGACAGGGCGAAGTCGATCAGCCGGTAGATGCCGCCGAACGGCACGGCTGGCTTGGCTCGGTCAGCCGTCAGCGGCATGAGGCGCTTGCCCTCCCCTCCAGCCAACACGATCGCGAGCACCTTGGGTCTGTGATAGGACGTGGTCACCATGAGACCAACTTAGGGCAGGAGGGCCCGTCGTGCGAAGGGGTGGAGCGATCCCGGTTATGTCGATAGCGTGTCGGTGTGCTCATCGACATTCTGACCCGCGAATACCCACCGAACATCTATGGCGGGGCCGGCGTGCATGTCGCCGAGTTGACCCGTGCGTTGCGCGCCCGCTCCGATCTGGAGGTGAACGTTCGCGCCTTCGACGATCCTGTCGAGGAAGCGGGCACCACTGGCTATCCGGCCCTGGAGCAACTGGCCGACGCCAACGCCGCATTGCGCACTCTCGGTGTGGACCTCACGATCGCGGCCGATGTGCTGGAGACCGCACCCGACATCGTGCACAGCCACACCTGGTATGCCAACTATGCGGGTCATCTCTCGAGCCTGATCGGCGGTATGCCGCATGTCGTCTCGGCGCACTCGTTGGAACCGATGCGACCGTGGAAAGCCGAGCAGTTGAAGGGCGGGTATCGGCTCTCCAGTTACGTTGAAAAGACGTCGTATGCGGCCGCTGCCGCGGTCATCGCGGTCTCCGAAGGAATGCGCAAGGACGTGCTGAAGAGTTATCCGGACCTGGACCCGGACAAGGTGAAGGTGGTGCACAACGGGATCGATTCGGAGCTGTGGCAGCCCGACACCAGCGACGCCGCCAAAAAAGTGCTGGCAGAGCACGGCATCGACCCTGACATCCCCAGCGTCGTCTTTCTTGGGCGGATCACCCGGCAGAAGGGACTCCCGTTCCTGCTGAAGTCGCTGCGCCAGATCCCTGAGGACACCCAGATCGTCCTGCTGGCCGGCGCCCCGGATACTGAGGAAATCAAGGCCGAAGTCGAGGCTCTGGTCGATGAACTGCGTGGGGAACGCAGTGGCGCAACTATCTGGATCGCTCAAATGTTGCCTCGGGAAAAGGTGGTCGCAGTGCTCTCGCACGCCACCGTCTTTATGTGCCCGTCGGTGTATGAACCGCTGGGCATCGTCAACCTTGAGGCCATGGCGTGTGGCGCAGCGGTCGTCGCTACCGCAACCGGAGGCATACCCGAGGTGGTGCTCCACGGGGAGACTGGCTGGCTGGTGCCGATTGAACAGAAGGATGACGGCACCGGGACGCCGGTTGATGAGGATACCTACGTCGATGACTTCGCCAAAGCACTGAACGAGGCTCTCAGCGACACTCAGCACACCTCGGCGATGGGTGAAGCTGGCCGCAAGCGTGCCATCAATGACTTCTCCTGGGACACCATTGCCGAGCGCACGATGAAGGTGTACGCCTCAGTGCTCGCCTGAGGTCTTGGCCGAGCCCACGGCGCAAGTCTTGTGATCGGCGAGCAGTTACCGCCAGCCGGCGTAGTGGGCGACCGCAACGTTGCTGGCATCGGCCATCGCGTCAAGGGCGTCGTCCTGCAATCGGCGCAGCGCGCGCTCTCGGTGTTGAGTGGCGGATGAGTCGACCGACTGCAACGGCTCAGAGAGGCCGATGTCGGTCAGCGTCAGAATCGATCCGGCCAATTCGATGATGCGAGTGGGCCGGGCGGGCATACCAGGGGGCATACCCCAGCGGTCGCTGAGGCGTCGACGAGCAAAGATCTCCGTGGCAGCTCCCGCCATCGGTGCCCCGGCCGTGATCTCGAGGTCCTCGATGACCTCAGCAAGCAGGCTGCGCAGCCGCAGTTCGACGTCCACCACGCTCAGCGCTGCAACAACATGCTGTGGCACGGGGTCGCTCGGATAGGCCGACCAGATGATCTGCCAGCCTTGGTCATTCGCTGAACCGTAGGGCGCGATCATCGGAATCAGTGCCCCACCGAGGCTCGGCACATAGATGACCTCTTGAGAATGAGCCGCGGCCGCCATCGTGGCTGGTGCAGCGCCCGGCATACCGGCCAGGCGTCCCGGGCGGGGAAGAGCGACGAACACACACCGCTCACCGAGAGCAGACCACGATGACAGGATCGGGCTCAATCCGCTGACGTCATCCATGTCCGGCAATGCCCTCGATGCCACGTCGCCGAGGGCGACCTTGCCGTTGAAGGCCGCACTGGCCCACAAGGCGACACGAACACTCGCAGGTAAGACCGGCATGGTCGGAATCGTAGAACCCCTGGATGCAACTACGCTTGCCTGCCATGAGCGACGTTGTGGAATTTGCCGGGGTTGGCGTGACCCGTGGGGGCAACCACCTGCTCCGTGACATCACCTGGTCGGTCGAAGAGGGCGAACGGTGGGTGGTGATCGGGCCTAACGGCGCCGGCAAGACCACACTGCTGCAGGTGGCCGCGGCGCGAATCCACCCCACCGACGGGGTCGCCGGCGTGCTCGGCGAGGTGCTCGGAGCCGTGGACATCTTCGAATTGCGGCCCAGGATCGGCGTCTCCAGCGCAGCCATCGCCGAGCGGCTCCCCGCCGGAGAGCGAGTGCTCGACGTTGTGGTGACTGCGTCGTGGTCGGTGATCGGGCGTCACCGCGAGGCATACGACGCGATGGATGAGTCGCGGGCCACTGAGTTGTTGGCGGCAATGGGCGTTGGCCACCTGGCCGAGCGGCAGTACGGCACGTTGAGCGAAGGTGAGCGCAAACGGGTGCAGATCGCTCGTGCACTGATGACCGACCCCGAGCTGATGCTGCTCGACGAGCCCGCGGCCGGCCTGGATCTGCGCGGACGCGAGGATCTGGTGGGGCGGCTTCAGATGTTGGCGCAGGACCTGGAGGCGCCTGCGTTGATCCTGATCACTCATCACGTGGAGGAGATCCCGCCGGGCTTCACCGACATTTTGATGCTCAAGGATGGTGAGATCGTCGCGGCCGGCCCGATTGAGGCCACGCTGACCGCGCAGAACCTGTCGAAGACTTTTGGGCTGCCGTTGATCGTCGACCGTCACGGCGGACGTTGGGCTGCTCGCGCTGCCAGCACTAGCGAACGCGAGGATCCGCCAGGTCGACATGGTCGCCCGAATGACCTCCCCGCTGGACAGTGAGTCTGCTCGAAGCACTCGCGATCGGGCTTGCAGGCCTCGCTGCCGGGACCATCAACACCATCGTCGGCTCGGGGACGCTGGTCACGTTTCCGACATTGCTATTTTTCGGGTATGCGCCGGTCGCGGCCAATGTCTCTAATAGTCTGGGACTGGTAGCCGGCGGGGTGAGCGGCGCCTGGGGGTATCGGCACGAGATGCTGGGCCTACGCTCAACGCTTGTCCGGCTCATCCCGGCCTCGCTCGCTGGCGGCATCGCCGGCGCGTTGTTGTTGCTGGTCTTGCCGGAGTCGGCCTTCGAGACCATCGTGCCGGTGCTGATTGCACTCGCTCTCGTCCTGGTGGTGACCGGCCCGCGGCTTAACCGGTGGGCCGCGGCGCGACGGGCGGGCGGCACGGCGGAGGCAACGACGCTATCGGCTGAGGCCACTTCGACGTTTGCCGCTGGCGAAGGGACTTCTGCCACTGCACTCGGGTTAGGTCACTGGATAGCTTTGCTTGCCGGTGTCTTCTTCGCCGGTGTCTATGGCGGCTACTTCGGGGCCGCTCAAGGCGTCTTGCTCGTCGGTCTGTTGGGTGTTCTCTTGCCGCTGCGCCTGCAGCAGATCAACGGCATGAAAAATGTGCTCTCGCTGTTCGTCAATCTGATCGCGGCGTTAGTGTTCTTGGTGGTTCAACCCGAGCAGATCATCTGGCCGGTGGTGGCGCTGATAGCCGGCGGCTCGCTGCTCGGGGGAGTTCTCGGGGCACGCATTGGCCGGCGTATGACCCCCTGGCTGCTGCGAGGGGTCATCGTGACTATCGGCATTATCGCCATCGTGGTCCTCGTGTCATGAAGCCGCCCCGCGGCTGCTCGCAGTTCAGCGCCGGCTACCGCCCGCCGCGTGGCGCCGGCTACCGCCGCAGGTCTGGCGCCGGCAAGCGGACCGAGCTATGACGCAACTACCGACCGTCCCGCCCGGCTGCATCTGGATCGAGGATGCCCGTGACCCGCGAGTGGCCGACTACTTCGATCTGACCGATGTTGCCCTGCGGCGAGTCCTTGAGCCGGCACAGGGGCTATACCTGGCCGAGTCAGAGAAAGTAATCGACCGCGCTGTGGCAGCCGGGCATCGCATGCGCTCTCTGCTGATGGGTCCGCGCTGGTTGATTGACATGGCGGGTCTGGTGCATCGATGCCTGCAGGGGGACATACCGGTGTATGTCGCGGCCCCAAGTGTTATCGAGGCCACGACGGGGTTTCATCTGCACCGTGGGGCGCTCGCGTCGATGCACCGTCCGGTGGAGCCGATGGTGTCTGAGTTGCTACACGGTGCGCGGCGGGTCGTGGTCTTGGAGGACATCGTCGATCACACCAACGTCGGCGCGGTGTTCCGTTCGGCGGCGGCCCTGGGCGCCGATGCCGTGTTAGTCACCCCAAGATGCGCCGACCCGCTCTATCGCCGCTCCATCCGAGTGTCGATGGGCACGGTGTTCCAGGTGCCCTGGGCCAGGATGCAGCAGTGGCCGCTTGGGCTGTCCACGTTGAAGGATGCTGGCTTTGTCGTGGCGGCCTGCGCGCTGGGCGACAACGCCGTCTCCCTGCAGGACCTGGCGCAGAATCCGCCGGAGCGCTTGGCCCTTGTGCTCGGAACCGAGGGGGATGGCCTGTCGCAGCGCACCATCGCCGCGACGGATCTGAGCGTGCGGATCCCGATGGCCGAGGGAGTGGACTCACTCAATGTGGCCGCGGCGAGTGCCGTGATGCTCTGGGCTCTGCGCCCCGCCGCCTGACCGGCGTGCGGCTACGGGCCCGGAGCGTGGCCATCTGCCCTGAGTGCGTTCGCCTGACTGGAGTGCTGCCATCTGACCGGACTGTGCTCGCCTGACTGGAGTGCGCGCATATACGCATCGCGAAGCCTGCATCCGCGCTCACTTCGGTCATCCGCGATCGTGTAGGTCACCCGGGCTCACCTGGGTCATCCGCGCTCAGTTGTGTCCACATCGTCCGTATTGCGTGGCCGGAGAGTCCCGGGCTGTGGATAGACCGCCAGAGTGCCGCTGCTAGCAGGCAGCATGTCGGAATGGATCTGGATCCGAGGCTCAGCGCTCGCCTGAGGTCACATGGGGGAGTCGGCTCGGTGTCTGAAATGGCCGAGGTGGGAGTGTCGCGTCACGTCGTACAGCGGGCCGTCAAGTCAGGTCATCTGATCCGGTTGCGCCGCAATGTTGTCGCCTTGGCCGACGTATGGGCATCGGCGCAGCCGTGGGAACGTCACGCGCTGCTTGCTAAGGGAGTTGTCAGGGCGTGCGACCGGGCGAACTTTGCCCTGAGCCATCAGAGTGCCCTTGCGTTGCACGGCATACCGGTCCATGGCGTTGACCACCGAGTGCATCTGGTCCACCGCAACGATGGCGTCTGCCGTACGGGCCCGATGACCGCGATTCATCTGCCCGTGGCCGCAAAGTATCTACAGAAGGTCGATGGGATGTGGGCGGTCGCTGCCCCGCTAGCAGTTCTTCAGGTGGCGGCCACCTCTGGGATCGAATCTGGATTGGTCAGTGCCGATGCCTTGCTTCGGTCTGGCACGACCGACCTCGCGCACGCTTTGGCGGATCTGCCACGCGGCAATGGTTTCGCTCGGGCGGCTCAGGTGGTCTCGTTGGCTGACGGCCGTATCGAATCGGTGGGGGAGTCGCGCTGTCGGTGGGCTATGCGGACGGCCGGCTTGCCGGACCCAGAACCTCAGGTATGGGTTCGGGACGGCGGCTTCGCAGCTCGCGTGGACTTCCTTCTTGCTGATCAGCGGGTGATCATCGAGTTCGATGGCATGGTCAAGTACCAATCACCGGCGGATCTTCGGGCAGAGAAGGTCAGGGAGGACCGGCTGCGCAGTTTGGGTTACGAGGTGGTGCGAGTGACGTGGAAAGACCTGGAATGCACTGAGCAGGTCCACGCGATGATCTCTGCGGCGATCCATCGCTCGGCCGAGCGGCTCAGACTCAACTAACGCAGTCTTGCTCAGCCGATCGGGCTCGGCGCTTAGTCAACCGGGCTCGGGGCTTAGCCGACGGGCTCGGGCCTAGTCGACCGGGCTCGGGGCTTAGCCGACCGGGCTCGCGCTCAGATGACCGGAGTGCTCGCATACGCGCGTCGCGAACCCGCCAACTGCGTGCACAGTGGTTAGTTGCGCGCGTTTGGGTCAGGAGCGCTCCCGTTCACGCGGAAGGCGTCCTAGCTGGTGCGAGCGTCCTGGTAGGTGATGTCCATGGTGCGCCGCATCCGTTTCAACGACTGGCGCAAAATCCGACTCACCTGCATCTGGGAGACACCCACTTCGGCTGCAATGCTGCGCTGCGACAAATCCGCGATGAAGTGAAGGCGCAGCACCCGTCGATTGGATTCCGGCAACTCAGCGAAACCCGGCTCCAACGTGAGTCTTCCCTCGAGCTCGTCCATCCGTGTGCGCGGAGCGATGAGGATCTCAGCGGGCCTGCTGACCCCTTGGTCTGCATCATCAAGGCTGTCCGGTCGGTAGGCGGTGTCCAGTGACATCGCTTCGGCCACCGTGGCTGTGGGCAAGGCCAGTTCGGCAGCGATCTCATCCACCCGCGGCACGCGTCTTAGCCGCTGAGTGAGGCCCTCCCGTGCGGCCACGACTTGGGGCCTGAGTTCCTGGAGACTCCGTGGCGGCCGCACGCCCCATACCTGATCGCGCAAGTGCCTTCGCAATTCGCCGACAATGGTCGGCAACGCAAAACCGACAAAGGGCGTACCCGTTGCCGGGTCGTAGCGTCCGGCTGCGAGGACTAGGCCTAATCGGGCTACCTGCACCAAGTCTTCCAACGATTCCCCGCGCCCCCGGAAGCGGCGCGCCGATGCGTCCGCCACGTCCAAGTGAGATGCCACCAAACAGAACCGGCACACGCACTTTTCCTTGGCGGGAGCATCCACCGTGGACCGGCAGCGAACCGCAGCTCCCTCGACCGTCACGATCGTCACCTCCTGGGCATGAAACCCTTAAGGAGTGGCGACCTGTTGGACCACGGCAACCAGCAGATGAGTGACCTCATTGCCGACTATGTGACAGTGAGTCTATGCCTATGACCAGGCACGAAGCCAATATCGTGCACGTCGACCTCGACGCGTTCTTCGCTGCCGTGGAGCAACGGGACAAACCTTCCTTACGTGGTAAGCCTGTGGTGGTCGGGGGGACAGGGTCGCGCGGAGTCGTGGCGACGGCTTCGTACGAGGCTCGAGTCTTCGGGGCACGCTCAGCCATGCCAACCCAAGAGGCTCGCCGCCGATGCCCTCCGGGGACGGCCTTTCTGGGGGGCAGGCACGGGGCATACCGGGTCTCGTCGGACGTCGTGATGGCAGTGTTGCGAGATGTGTCACCCATCCTGGAGAGGGTGTCGGTGGATGAGGCTTTTCTAGATCTCATCGGGGCCGATGAGGAACTCAGGGGGCAAGACCGTCACCAACTCGGAACCTTGGTGCAGGAGCAGATCAAGGAAGCGACCGGTGGGTTGACGGCCTCGGTGGGGATCGCCAGCAACAAAATGATGGCCAAGATCGCCAGCGAACTCGGCAAGCCGGCCGGGGTGTTCGTTGTGCAGCCGGGCACCGAGGTGGAGGTGCTCCAGCCCATGTCCGTTCGCGCCATATCGGGAGTCGGCCCGGCGACGGCAACGACGTTGCGCGGTTTCGGGGTCGAAACGGTGGCTGACCTTGCCCGGGTGTCCATCACCGACTTGGTGTCGATTTTCGGTGCGTCTCATGGCGAGGCACTGCACCATCTCGCCCAAGCACAAGACGACCGAGAAGTCACCCCGCAGCGCACGGCCAAGAGCATCTCGAATGAGGAGACCTTCGCCAGCGACATTGCGGATCCGGCGATCTTGGGCTCAGAGCTCGACGCACTGTGCCGCCGAGTCAGCCAGCGCCTCGAGCAGAGCGAGGGCTTTGCTCGAACCATCACGATCAAAGCTCGATGGCACGACTTTCGCACTGTCACACGGTCGGGCTCGCTGCCGTTTGCCACCGGCGATGCGGGAGTGATTTCGCGCGAGGCGAGGCGCTTGCTGCGATCGATCGAGATCGCCGGAGGCTTGCGGTTGCTAGGAGTTGGGGTGAGCGGCCTGACGAGCCACGCCCAAGAGGAACTTGACCTGCTCCAGGTAGAGGACGCAGGCACGGCTAGAGCTGCTGGTCTGGAATACCCCGATGCCTTCGCTGTTACAGGGGCTGTCACCCCGGAAATGCTCGAACCGCAAAAGTTCGAACCCGAAGTGCGCGAACCGGAGCGGAGCGCCAACGATCAGAGCCTGACGGCGCCGACCCGCGACAGTTCACCTCCTCTCTGGTCCACCGGATCTGATGTGGCGCACGACGAGCACGGCATGGGATGGGTATGGGGCAGCGGATCTGGGGTCGTTACCGTGCGATTCGAAGGGCCGAGAACCAGCACTGGGCGGGTGCGAACCTTTACTGCGGACGACCCAGCGTTGCGCTCGGCAGACCCTCCGGATTGGCGTCCTCACGCGGATGGTGCATGTTAGCCTTGCTCGTTGTTGTCCGTGGTGAATCGCTGCGGTCGCACCTTGTCCGGGTGGCGGAATGGCAGACGCGCTAGCTTGAGGTGCTAGTGCCCTTAACGGGCGTGGGGGTTCAAGTCCCCCTCCGGACACACTTCCCCCAGACTCCTCGCCCATGGGCCTGTCCCGAGCCTGGCAACCTCGAAGGGCTCGATGAGTGGTGAGGAAGTGCTGCGGACAATCCCGAGGCGTCTCAGCGGATCGACCGGAGTGGACCAGCGGCTAATTGTCTGCCGCGGGCAGGTCGGGATCAGGCTTCCGAGACGGCCCGCAAGTTTGCCCGACCCTTGCCAGCACGCACGTGATGTGCGTTCAATGACCCACACGCAGCCATGAGTCACCCAACTGGTGAAGCTCGCAACGACATGGAGGCTCGAGTATTCGACGGCATAATAAGCGGACCAGCCTGCGAATGTCCTGCCCGCCTTCGACGAAACGGCACCGATGGAAGACACCGACGGTCAACACCACACTCCGGCGACGCATCACAGCATCCGGCGGGTCAGGTTAGACGCCTGGGGGTCGGTCGCCGACGGCGCCCGGCGCCTGGCAGAAGGGGCCCGTTCGGGGCCGGTCGGTCAGGATCACGTAACGCAATTCGGCGAGCTGTTAGACGTGGTAGAACCACTTGAGACCTACTGGGCCACGCCGGGTACGGCGCGTGTCCAAGAGTTGCGCAACTTGGTCGACTCTCATGACTTCTCGCAGGTAGCCGAGGCGGCGAACTCGATTGCGCACGGTCTGGTGCGAGACAGTCCCTCAACCACACCAACGCGGCCGACGTTCGAGGTCCTCGTTGTTGCCGACAGCCTCGCGGCCGACGGGTCGATTGCTGAGGAGTTGGATCGCCAGCACCATCGCGAAGATGCCTTCGACTACGACCTCGTCTTCGTTCCGAGCCTTGAGGACGCTCTCATCGCTGTGGTGGTCAACGCCAAGGTGCAGGCATGCCTGATCCGACCATCGTTCGAGGTGCGCTCGCGCGTCAAAGACCTGGTCGACCTATCCTCGGTCGACCACCTCCTTCCCCCCATCGATGAGAACCCAGCGGACCTGAGCGCCGCCGAGCGAATCAAGATCCTGACCAACCGGATTCACGAGTTGCGTCCCGAGCTCGACCTCTACCTCGTGGGCCACGTGGCCCTCGAGGCTATCGCCAGCGACGCCTTTCAGAGATTTCGACGCGTCTTCCTGCGACAGGACCCGGTGGAGTTGCACGTGTCGATCCTGCGGGGTCTCAACGACCGCTACCAGTCACCGTTCTTCACCGCCTTGCGCACGTACAGCCGCCAGCCGACAGGGGTGTTCCACGCCCTGCCCATCTCGCGTGGCAAGTCCATCGTCGGCTCGCCCTGGGTCACCGACATGATCGACTTCTACGGGCTCAACATCTTCATGGCCGAGACGTCCTCGACGTCCGGCGGGCTGGACTCACTGCTGGACCCGGTCGGACCCATCAAGAAGGCGCAGGAACTGGCCGCCCGAGCCTTCGGGTCGCAGCGCACCTACTTCGTGACCAACGGCACCTCGACCGGCAACAAGATCGTCGTGCAGTCCCTGGTCAGGCCGGGCGATATCGTCCTGGTGGACCGGGACTGCCACAAGTCTCATCACTACGCACTGATGCTCGCCGGGGCCCTGACGAACTATCTTGACGCCTACCCACTGGACGAGTTCTCCATGTATGGGGCGGTGCCGCTGGAGTCCATCAAGGCCCAACTCTTGGCCTACCGCCGGGCGGGCCGGCTCGATGAAGTCGAGATGTTGGCGCTGACCAACTGCACGTTCGACGGCATCGTCTCCGACGTCGAACGGATCATGGAGGAGTGCCTGGCGATCAAACCCGACCTGGTCTTCCTCTGGGACGAAGCGTGGTTCGCCTTTGCGGCCTTCCACCCGACCTACCGCCACCGCACAGCCATGGCCACGGCGCGGCGACTGCGGCGTCGCTACCGCGACCCGGCATACCGAGACCGCTACGAGGAGCAACGGGCCGAGTTGGCCGAGGCTGACGACGAGACCTGGTTGCACACGCGGCTGATCCCCGACCCCGACACAGTCCGGCTGCGGGTGTACGCGACCCAGTCGACCCACAAGACGCTCACCGCGCTGCGGCAGGGCTCAATGATCCACGTGTTCGACGACCAGTTCGGCCATCGGAACGAAGAGGCATTTCGTGAGGCCTACATGACCCACACCTCAACCTCACCGAACTACCAGATCCTCGCCTCGCTCGACGTCGGACGTCGACAGGTGGAACTGGAGGGTTTCAAACTGGTCCAGCAACAGGTGGAGGCGGCGAAGATGCTTCGCCGGGTGATCTCTAGCCATCCGCAGTTGAGCCGGCGGTTCCGGGTGCTGACGGGGGAGGACCTGATCCCCGAGCAGTACCGGCGGTCGGGGCAGGACGGGACTGAGGTTGAGGACTCCACGTTGCTGTCGCCGCAGAGGTGGCGAGATGACGAGTTTGTCCTGGACCCGAGCCGCGTCACGCTTTCCATCGCCATGACAGGTGTGGACGGGGACACGTTCAAGCACGAGTATCTGATGAGAAGGCACGGCATCCAGGTCAACAAGACGTCCCGAAACACGGTGCTTTTCATGACCAATATCGGGACGACCAACAGTTCGGTCGCCTACTTGGTCGAGGTCTTGCTCAAGTTGGCACAGGAGATCGACGACGAAGTGGACCAGATGGGCCCACTGGACCGGCGCGCGCACGAGCTTAAAGTCGACTTAGCGAAAGGCAGCCCGGCGCTGCCCGATTTCTCTTCTTTCCACCCGCGCTTCAGCGGCGACCCGGGCGGGGACACCCCGGAGGGGAACATCCGCGACGCGTTCTTCCTCTCCTACGACGACAATCTGTGTGAGTACGTGGGTCGTGATGCGGCCGTGGCCATGCTCGATGCAGGGCGTGACGTCGTCTCCGCGACATTCGTCATCCCTTACCCACCTGGTTTCCCCATTCTGGTTCCTGGGCAGACGGTCAGCCGAGACATTCTCGACTACGTACAGGCACTCGACACTCGCGAGATCCACGGCTACAGACACGGGCTGGGCTACCGCATCTTCACTGAGAAGGCACTGGATTAGCCAGGGCCAGTGCTTCGCAACTCAGCGGCTGGTCCTGACCGGCGCTAGGTCGAGGACTAACCTGGGCAGATGACTCAGGATGCATCCTTGAACCCTGCGCCCAGCGACGAAGTGGTCCGGATCTGCCATGACCTGATCCGAATCGACACCAGCAACTACGGGGATGACACCGGGCCCGGAGAACGCAAGGCGGCCGAGTATGTCATGGGCCTGCTGACCGAGGTCGGTCTCGATCCGCAGATGACCGAGTCCGAGCCAGGCCGAGCCAGTGTCGTCGTGCGCACCCCGGGACGGGACGGCAGCAGACCCGGTCTGGTGTTGCACGGTCATCTCGATGTCGTGCCCGCTCAGGCAACCGATTGGCAGGTTGACCCGTTTGCTGCCGAGGAGCGCGACGGGTGTATCTGGGGCCGCGGCGCGGTGGACATGAAAGACATGGACGCCATGCTGCTTGCCAACCTCCGCGCGTTGGCTCGCAGCGGTGAGCAGCCCCCACGCGACATCGTCTGGGCATTCTTCGCCGACGAAGAAGCCGGGGGAGTCAAAGGCGCCGGTCACGTCGTGGCTCAGCACCCGGAATGGTTCGACGGATGCAGTGAAGCGATCAGCGAGGTCGGCGGCTTTTCCATCATGCTGCCGGACGCGGCAACCGGGGCCCCGTCCCGGGCATACCTGCTGCAGACCGCTGAGAAGGGCATCGCCTGGCTCCGGTTGCGCGCTCATGGCCGGGCCGGTCACGGCTCCGTGCCCAATGCGCAGAACGCCGTGGTCCGGCTCGCGGAGGCGATCGACCGGATCAATAGACACCCGTGGCCGCGTACCTACATTGCATCTGTAGACCAGCTCCTGGATGGTGTCGCCACCATCACTGGCAGCCCGCTGGATCGACAGAATCCAGAAGGCTTCTTGGAACACCTTGGCGGAGCTCGCCCGTTCGTCGAGGCGACGCTGGCTGACACTGCCAACTTCACGATGCTCGACTCCGGCTACAAGCACAACGTGATCCCGCAAACCGCGACGGCTTCGCTGGACTGCCGATTCCTGCCTGGCCACGGCGATGACTTGATGGACACGATCACCCGGCTCGCGGGCGAGTTCATTGAGATCGAGATCGTGCACAAGGATGTGGCCCTTGAGGCGCCGTTCGAGGCTGAACTCGTCGACTCGATGAAGAACGCGTTGCTCACGGAGGACCCCGGAGCGCACGTGTTGCCGTATTGCCTGTCCGGAGGCACCGATAACAAGCATCTATCGCGGCTCGGCATCACTGGATACGGATTCGCGCCGTTACGGCTGCCAGCAGATCTTGATTTCGTCTCGATGTTCCATGGCATCGACGAACGGGTACCGATCGACTCGTTGGAGTTTGGCGCACGAGTGCTGCAACGTCTCGTCGCCGACTGTTGATCAGGCCGTTCGTCGCACCCGGATGATGCGCCGGCGTAGCCAGGCCTTGCGCCGCCCTCCCCAGTACACCCGCACCCGAAACAACTCCCAGCGCCCGTACTCCGCCTGCTCGGTCAGCACCGCCCGCACCTGCGAGCGGCTGTCCTGGCCGGTGAAGACCACGGTGCGATATTCGTACTCAACCATTGTCGAGCATCGTGGCTCGCGCAGGCGCTGTTGTCCACCGGATGGGCGGACGCTGCGATATTGCGGTCCCACCCGGCTCCGATCCGAGATACCGTCACCAGTATGAGTACCGAACCGCGTGCAGCATTGAATGCGCTGGTGATTGCCTTGGAGCGGCACCTGGAGCTAGCAGCGGATCGGCGCCGCAAAGATGATCCGGCAATGGTCGCGGCCTACCAGCAGATCGCCAACACGTTCGTCGACTATGACGATGCGCTGCTGGATGCCTACAACGAGGTCACCCCACTCGACGTGTACAGCGACGACGGCGGAGACGAGGACTTCGACGAGGACGACTTGGAGGCGGTTGACCCCGACGGCGTGGACATTGACAGTCTCGACGCCGCCAACGCAGAGGATCGCGACCCGTCCCCGACTCAGAGCACTCCGCTCCGATCGTGAAGCTCGGCCTCAGTTGCGGCTTCTGGGGGCAGGGCCGATCAGCGGATCAGGACAACCTGGCGCTCGTGCAGCGGGCCGAAGAACTCGGCATCGACGTCGTCTGGGCCTCGGAAGCATATGGGTCCGATGCAGCCAGCGTGTTGGCCTGGATCGGCGGGCGAACGCAGAATATTCACCTCGGCGCCGGCGTGTTCCAGATTCCCGCGCGAAGCCCGGCGATGACCGCGATGACCGCCGCGAGTCTGCACTCGCTCTCCGGGGGGCGCTTCCGACTGGGGCTCGGCGTCAGCGGTCCTCAAGTGTCCGAGGGGTGGCACGGCGTGCGATTCGGGTCACCATTGGGACGGACCCGAGAGTATGTGGAGATCGTGCGTCAGGCGCTGCAGCGTCGCCCGGTCAGATACGAAGGCAAACACTTCACCCTTCCGCTGCCTGATGGCCCAGGCAAAAGCCTGCGCCTGGGCGTTTCCGGACCCACGAATGACATCCCGATCTATCTTGCCGCCGTCGGGCCAAAGAACTGTGAGCTGGCCGGGGAGATCGGCGACGGTTGGCTGGGGGTCTTTGCCTCCCCGGACTATCTGAGCGAGCAGATTGAGGCGATCCACCGGGGCCAAGGCCGCGCAGCCGAGCGCACCGCAGCCTCAGACATGAGACCGTCCGGAGAGCGGCAGGGCTTCGAGATCGACGTCACCGTTCCGGTGGCCACCGGTGTTGACCTGCAACGGTGTGCGACGACGATTGCCCCCTATGCGGCCCTGTATGTCGGTGGAATGGGTTCGCGGGAGCACAACTTCTACAACGCGCTCGCCACCCGGATGGGCTATGGCGATCAGGCCCGCCGGGTTCAAGACCTGTACCTCGATCAGCAATGGCGCGAAGCTGCGGCCGCGGTCCCGGCGGAGTTCATCGATGACACCTCACTGCTGGGGCCGGTGGACCGGCTCGCGGATCGGATCACCCGCTACGCGCAGGCGGGCGTCACCACCGTGACGCTTGCCCCCTGGGGCCCGTCCCTGCAGGACCGGCTGACCTCGCTAGAAGCGGCCGTCGAGGCAGCAGAGCAAGCCGGGGTCCTGCACTGATGGCAATCATGCTGTTGCTGCGACACGGACGAACCGCGGCTAATGCTGACGGGCTACTCGCCGGATGGACGCCCGGAATCGCGCTGGACGACCACGGCGAACAGCAAGCAGCGCGGGTGGCTGCCCGACTCGTGGACACACCGGTCGAGGCGGTGCTGACCAGCCCGCTGCAGCGGTGCGTGCAGACCGCCACTGTTGCCGTCAGTGGGATGGCCAAACCTCCGCAGATCCTCACCGAGGAGGCAATCGGAGAGTGCCGTTACGGCGCATGGACCGGACGCCTCTTGAAGGAACTGGCCAAGGAGCCGTTGTGGAAGGAGGTGCAAACCTCACCGAGCACCGTTCGTTTCCCGGATGGCAACGACTTCGCCGGCGAGGCGATGGCCTCGATGCAACAGCGGGCGGTGGCGGCTGTCCGGGCCTTCGACACCCGCGTCGAGCAGGACCACGGACCGGGAGCGGTGTGGCTCGCCTGCAGCCATGGCGATGTCATCAAAGCCATCCTGGCCGATGCCGCCGGCACAGACCTGGACCGGTTTCAACGGATCGTGGCTGACCCTGCCTCCTTGTCAGTAGTGCGCTATACCTCGAATCAGCCGTTCCTGTTGCGCTCCAACGACACCGGCAGCGACCCCGTGGACTACAGCGGCTTGTCCGCGTCGGCGAGCCAGGAGGAGTCGAAGCAGAGCCAGGTGGGTGGCGGCGCGGGCACCGATTAGGCTGACCCAATGCCGTTGATCGACTTCGACCCTCCGGAGCGCTTCATCGCCGACGCGGTCGGGCCGCCCGGTGGCAGGACCTTCTTCTTGCAAGCC
Organism: Ornithinimicrobium sp.; assembly: GCA_049649785.1. Classification (GTDB taxonomy): domain Bacteria; phylum Actinomycetota; class Actinomycetes; order Actinomycetales; family Dermatophilaceae; genus Ornithinicoccus. The sequence continues at coordinate 106,195 of JBARZG010000098.1, forward strand.
GTCGACGGCTCGCGGGTGATGACCGTGTCGGTAGAAAAGGAGCAGGTGCGCCTGCTGGGGCAGAGCCTGACCGAGTTGCTTGACGAGATGGCTCCGGTGCCACCGGGCGCCGACGAGTCGGCACCTGAGCACGTCGCGGCTGACACCGCCCCGCTGAACACCCCTATCGAAGAAGACTTCCGCGCCCAAGCCCTGACGCTGGCCTGGGACCCCGAACGTCGCACCGTCACCATCGAGGCCAACGAGAACGAAGCCGACGCCGAAGACGGCTCGACCGGCAGCGACTCGGACTCCGTTGACCCCTTGGGCTCTGGCGCGATCCGGGTCGTCATGGGCGTCCCGATGGCTCGGGGCTTTGCTCAGCGTTGCGCCGCCTCGATGACCGGTGGCCGGCCCAGCTGTCCGTTCTGCGGCGGGCCGCTGGACCCCAGCGGCCACATCTGCCCCCGGGCCAACGGCTACCGACGGTGACTGCAAGCACCTGCTCCGAGATGCTCACCAGCGCCCCGATGCACATCGAGGGCATCTTGACCGAGGCGTCGAACCTGACGCTGCGGGTGCAGTTTATCGCAGGAGAGGCACCCAGCGAGCACCGCGGCGTCTACAAACCGATCAATGGTGAAGCACCCCTCGCCGACTTCCCCACCGGCACCCTGGCGTATCGCGAGGTCGCGGCATACCTGATCAGTGAGCTCGGCGGCTGGGGCCTGGTGCCACAGACCGTGTTGCGCGATGGCCCGATGGGGATGGGATCGGTGCAAGTCTGGAAGGACGTGGCGCAACCCACCGAGCGTCCTGCCAGCGGGCTACTGGACGTTGTCCGCCCCGAGGAGGTGCCACCAGGCTGGTTGACCGTGTTGGAAGCAAGCGATCGCGCCGGGTCACCGCTGAGCGTGGTGCACCGCGACGACCCAGACCTGGCCGCCCTTGCCGTCCTCGACGTCGTGCTCAACAACGCCGACCGTAAGGCGGCCCATATCGCTGTCGATGAATCCGGGCGCCTATGGGGCTTCGACCACGGCCTGATCGGGCACCAGCACCACAAGTTGCGCACCGTGCTGTGGGGTTGGGCCGGCCAGAGGCTCCCTGAACGAGAACTGACTCGGCTGCAGTGTCTGCAGGACCGTTTGGGCGTTGCGCCGGATGAGCTGCGCCAACTGCTGAACGGTCCAGAGATGGCCGCCCTCTGGACCCGGGTTGATCGTCTGCTTGAGACGCAGACTTTCCCCGATATACCGCACGGTCGTTATCCGCTGCCGTGGCCATTGTGGTAGCGCCGGTGCGCAGGAACCTAAGGGCGACCAGGGGAGCAGATACGCTTCACCGGTGAAGACCTGGACTGCTACGCCGGTGCCCCGGCTGCCCGGCAGCGGCGGCCCCCTGCACCTGTACGACACCCCCACCTCCACGTTGCATCGGGTCCACCCCGAGAACGGCACGGCCGGGCTCTACGTCTGCGGGATCACTCCGTATGACGCCACCCACCTGGGGCATGCCGCGACCTATGTGACCTTCGATGTGGTGGTGCGCGTCCTTCGCGACGCCGGGCTCTTAGTCACCTATGTGCAGAACGTGACCGATGTCGACGAGCCCTTGCTTGAGCGGGCGGCCCGAGACGACGTGCCGTGGCAGGACCTGGCGGCGGAACAGATCGAGTTGTTCTTCACCGACATGCACGCGTTGCGGGTCATCCCGCCGCAGCACTACATCGGCGCAGTCGAGGGGATCCCGGACGACGTGTCAGCGATCGAGCAACTGCTAGATAGCGGCGCTGCCTACCGCGTCGATCGCGATGTTTATCTCGACCTGGCTCAGAATCCCCAGTTCGGCGACATTTCAGGCTGGTCCCGCGAGGACATGCTGGCGGTGTACGCGGAGCGGGGTGGAGACCCTGAGCGGGAGGGCAAGCGGGACAGTCTCGACCCGCTACTGTGGCGCGGGCAGCGAGATGGCGAGCCGTGCTGGCCAGGTGGCGAAGCCGGGCCAGGCCGTCCCGGGTGGCATCTCGAGTGCTCCACGATTGCGTTGCGTTACTTGGGTATGGGGTTCACCATCCAAGGCGGTGGCGATGACTTGATCTTCCCGCACCACGAGATGAGCTCAATTCAGGCGATATCGCTGACCGGGCGCCGGCCCTTCGCGCAGGTCTACGTACATCAGGCAATGGTGGGCTTGGACGGGGCCAAGATGAGCAAGTCCAAAGGCAACTTAGTGCTGGTGTCGACGTTGCGGGCCGAGGGGGTCGACCCACGCGCGATCCGGTTGGTGCTACTCGACCACCACTACCGCACGCAGTGGTCCTATCAGGAGTACATGCTCACCCGCGCCGGCGAGCGCCTGGGCCGATGGGAGCGAGCCGCCGACGCGGTCGATGCCGCACGTGAGCCCGACGCTGCCGATCAGCGTGTCGTGGCCGATCTACGAGCCGCCTTGGCCGATGACCTCGACGCGCCGAAGGCACTGACTGTGATCGATGCGTGGGCTCAACGTCAGGGAAGAGACAGCCCCTGTTCGCCGCTGGTGCCGCGCGCGGTGGAGGGCCTCCTCGGCATACCGCTGCTGGAGCACCTGCACCTGAGCTCCGGCGAGCACACCCAGCACGCCAACCGCTAGGCCCGGCTAACTCCTCGCCGGCCCGCCGTCGTCCCGGCGACGCAGGTAGCGCTCGAACTCTTTGGCGATAGCGTCCCCGCTGGCCTCGGGCAAGTCGGCCGTGTCTTGCTGCTCCTCCAGCGACTCGACGTACTCAGCCACTTCGCCATCGGAGGCGGCGAGCTCATCGACGCCACGCTCCCAGGCCCTGGCTTCCTCGATCAGTTCGGTGTCGTCGATGACGCAGCCCAGGAATTCCTCGAGCCGGTTGAGCAAGGCCAGGGACGCCTTCGGCGATGGCGCGCCTCCGGCGTAGTGCGGGACGGCCGCCCAACAGGACAAGGTCGGTAGTTTGACCTGCTGCGCCTGATCGTTGATCACTCCGACGATGCCGGCCGGCCCCTCGTAGGTGCTGCGCTCGATGTCCTCGCCCACGGAGCGGATCTGGGCATCCTCGGAGGAGACTGCGACCGGAATCGGCCGGGTATGCGGGACGTCGGCCAACAATCCGCCGAGGGTGACCAACATGCTCGCCTCGTGGTGCTGGGCGAACGCCAAGATCTCAGAAGCGTAGGAGCGCCACCGGATGGAGGGCTCGATCCCCAGGATGAGAATGACGTCCCTGCCAAGCGGTGAGTCGTCGCGGCGGACCAACATCACCCTGGTTGTTGGCCAGTGGATAGATCGGGTGCCATCCACCATCGTTATTTTCGGCCGGTTGACCTGGAAGTCGTAGTAGTCCTCGGGATCTACGGCGGCAATCAGGTCGGCGTCCCAGACCGTAGCGAGGTGCTCAACGACCGTGGTCGCGCATTCACCCGCGTCGTTCCACCCCTCAAAAGCTGCAATGACGATCGGCTCGGTCAACGTCGGGACCTGCGCCAATTCGATCATCCATTGCCTCCTGTGTTGTGACCTGTGCAGCCACCTTAGGGGGTCGGCACTAGAGTCTCTTGTCATGTCGGCACCTGACCTCCCAGCGGCCGTGTTGTGGGACATGGACGGCACGATCATCGACACCGAGCCGTACTGGATGGCAGCAGAAACGGCGATGGTCGAGCGGGCCGGGGGCACCTGGTCACATGAGCAGGCCCTGAAGCTGGTCGGGAGCGATCTACGGCAGACGGCGCGGGTGCTGCGAGCCGATACCCCGGTCAGCGGAAGTGCCGACGACATCGTCGACGCCTTGTTGACCTCGGTCGTGGCCCGGGTCCGTCAGGACATCCCGTGGCGCCCGGGCGCCTTGGAGCTGATCACCGAGTGTTCCCACGCCGGTATGCCGATGGCCTTGGTCACGATGTCGTGGCGACCGCTGGCGGCCGTGTTGCTCGACGCCCTGCCACCGGACACCTTCAGGGTGGTGGTGACCGGAGACCAGGTCTCCAACGGCAAGCCACACCCGGAGCCCTACCTCTGGGCGGCACAGCAATTGGGCGTGGCGCCGCGAGACTGCCTGGCGATAGAAGACTCACCGACCGGAGTCGCTTCGGCTCTTGCAGCAGGTGCGAACACGTTGGCCGTCTCACACATGGTGGCAGTCGATGATGCACCACAGGCGCATCACGCAAGCACGCTGCACGGTACGGATCTAGCGGGTTTGCGCTGGTTTTTCACGAACTGACTGCCCTGGCCGAGTCGTCCTGAGCGGCATCGAGGTCCGCGCTGCGTCGGGGATCGAGGGCGCGACTGGCGGCATCGGCAGGCAACGGGGGCGGTGTGCCGCCGAAAGCCGGGCATACCGCTTGGTGATGGCACCAGTCGCAGAGCCGACTGGTGCTGGGCCGCCAGTCCCCGGTCATCGCGGCCCTCTCGATGGCTGACCACAAGGCCTTGATCTTGCGTTGCGTGGCCTGGAGGTCATGCTCGCTTGGCTCGTAGCGCAACACTTGCCCGTCGCGCAGGTAGACCAGCTGCAGGGCGCTGGGCAGCACCCCGCGGGTGCGCCACAGGACGAGTGCGTAGAACTTCATCTGGAACAGGGCCTTGCGTTCGAACAACTCCGAGGGCGCCCGTCCCGTTTTGTAGTCCACCACCCGCAGTCGGCCATCGGGAGCCTGATCCAGTCGGTCCACATATCCACGAAGGGTTAGCCCGTCGATCTCGGTCTCGACGTACAACTCGCGCTCGGCAGGCTCCAACCGGGTGGGGTCCTCCAGGGTGAACCACCGTTCGATCAGCTTGCGGGCTTCGGTGAAGAGCACCTCGACCCCCGAGTCATCGCCGTCCTCGGCTTCAACGAGCGCGGCCAGGTTCGGCTCCTCATCGATCATCGCTGCCCAGCGCCCCGGCACCAAGGAGCACGCTGCCGCCGGGGTGCGCTCGGGCGCCGGCAGGTCGAAGATTTGCTCCAGTACCTCATGGACCAAGGTGCCGCGCGCCGCAGCCCGGCTCGGCGGCTCTGGCAGTTTGTCGACCACCCGGAACCGGTAGAGCAGGGGGCACTGCATGAAGTCGGCGGCGCGACTCGGCGACAGGGCTCGGCTCATGGTCTGCACTCTACGAAGCCCCACTGACAACGGGGCCGACACCTCACCGACAGACCCGGACCGATAGCCGGGGCACTGGCACTGCGTACGCTGAGGAGTATGGCCTCACCTGCTCGCACGCCCGCCCGATGGCAGGTCGGCACCCTGGTGGGGATCCCGGTGTACCTGGGGGCGTCCTGGGCCATCGTGGCGGTGGCCATCATCGTGCTCTTCGGGCCGCTCATCACAGGGATCGTGCCCAGCATTGGTGGGGCCGGCGGGTATGCCGTCGCTGCAGCCTTCGCGCTGTTGTTGCTCTTTTCGGTGCTCGTGCATGAAGCCGCGCATGCCCTGGTCGCCCGCCTGCTCGACTTCACCGTGGATCGCATCGTGGCCGACTTCTGGGGAGGGCACACCGCCTACCACGGCGACACGTCCCGGCCGGGGGCCTCGGCCCTGGTAGCGGTGGCTGGGCCGTTGGCTAACCTGGCTTTGGCAGCGGTCGGTTGGTTAGCGGTCTTCGGTCTCGACCGAGGTGTGCTGTGGCTGCTGTTGACGGCCTTCACGACAGCGAACGTCTTCGTCGGCGCCTTCAATCTGCTCCCGGCGTTACCACTCGATGGCGGTTTCCTGCTCGAAGCCTTGGTCTGGAAAGCCACTGGCAGTCGCGGGATGGGTTCGTTGGTGGCCGGCTGGTGCGGGCGGCTACTCGTGCTCGGCCTGCTGTGGTGGGCAGCCGGCATACCGCTGCTGTCCGGGGGAACGCTCGATGTCACCCGACTGATCTGGGTGGGCCTGATCTGCTTCTTCTTGTGGAGCGGGGCAACCCGCGCCGTGCGGGTCGGCAGAGCCTCGCGCCGGTTCGAACGGACAACCGTCGGTTCGGTATGGCGGATGGTGCGCCAGGTTCCAGAGCAGGTCAGTGTGGCGGACGTCGCGTGGGCGGACTCGGCCTTGTGGGTGGTGACAGGGCGCGACGGCGTCCCCAGCGGAATGGTCGATTTCGATGCGCTCCAGACAGTTCGCGCAGGAGGCAACGGTCACACGCCGGTCTCAGCAGTCTCGTTGGCCCAACCCCTTGGCTGGGTGGTGGACACCCACCCTGACGCGCCGGTGACCGATGTGGTGACGTCGATGCAACAGGCTCGCTCTCCGGTCGTAGCGATTCGGCTGCCCAACGGCCAGGTCCCTGCTGTCGTCTTTGCCGCCGACCTCTAGCCCGGCCCCTACACTCGCCCTGTGCCCGACGACGACGCCCGCCCGCAACCCACCGGCGCTGCCCTACGGCGCGGCCCCTTGAGGGTTGGTGAGCCTGTCCAGCTCACCGATCCTCGGGGTCGTCGGCACACGATCACCCTGGAAGTCGGCAAGCAGTTCCACACGCACCGAGGGCACATTGCTCACGACGATCTGATCGGGGCGCCCGACGGCACTGTCGTCGCCCACAGCTCCGGCGCCGACTACCTCGCTCTGCGACCGCTGCTCAGTGACTACGTGATGTCGATGCCGCGCGGCGCGCAAGTGATCTATCCCAAGGACGCGGGGCAGATCGTCACGATGGCCGACATCTTTCCGGGTGCGCGGGTGGTCGAGGCAGGAGTCGGCTCGGGGGCGTTGAGCTTGTCGTTGCTGCGTGCCGTCGGTGACAGCGGCGAGGTGTACTCCTTTGAGCGGCGGGCCGATTTCGCCGACATCGCCGCTGCCAATGGCCGCGTGTTCTTCGGCGGCGATCACCCGGCCTGGCGGATCACCGTCGGCGACGTGGTCGAGACCCTGCCCGAGACGCTCAGCCCGGATAGCGTCGACCGCGTGGTGCTGGACATGTTGGCACCCTGGGAATGCCTGCCCGTGGTCGCCGAGGCGCTTGCCCCAGGCGGCATGTTGATCAGCTATGTCGCGACCGCAACACAACTGTCCCGAGTGGCCGAAGCGGCCCGCGCGCACGGCGGGTTCACCGAGCCGGTGGCCTGGGAGTCGATGGTGCGGGGGTGGCACCTCGAAGGATTGGCGGTGCGCCCGGAGCACCGGATGCACGGTCATACGGGCTTCTTGATCTCGATGCGCGCGCTGGCCCCCGACACTGCCGCCCCCGAACGCAAGCGTCGCCCGGCACCGGGGGCCTACGGACCGGACTACCAAGAGCATGTCACCGGTCAGGGGGAGTGGACCGCGGCCGACGTCGGTGAGCGACCCATCTCCGACAAACGAGTTCGCCGGACGAGGCGCAACGTCATGGCGGCGGCGCACACCGCGACGGGCAGCACGGCTGACCTAGCGACAGGCAGTACCGACGAATCAGCGCCAGCCGATTCGCTGCCGGGCGCCAGCGCAGACAACGACTCGGGTGAGGACCCTGCTGCACCGGCACCTGGTGCTGACGGCTTGTGAAGCACAGGTAGCGTAGAAGCATGACAGAAGCACGGGTGCGTGAGTTGGAGCGTCAAGTCTCGATGCTGCAGCGGCGCCTGAGTGGGATGGGGGCGCGCAACGAGGAGTTAGCTGCCACGCTGGCAAGCGCGAAGACCCGGCTGGTGGCCTTACGGGAGGATCTGGACCGGGCCGCGATGCCACCGCTGAGCTTCGGGGTGGTGCTTGCGCGTCACGACGCCACCACCACCGATGGCGAAGAGGTCGACAGCGTCGCGACGTTGTTTGACGTGCTGGCCCAGGGCCGCAAGGTTCGAGTAGGCGCCTTCAGCGACGTCCCACATACCGCATTGACACCGGGGCGTGAGGTGTTGCTGAACGAGTCGTCGACCATCGTCGGGCTCGCCTCGTTCGAGCAAATCGGTGAGGTGGTCACCGTCAAGGAGGCACTCGACGACGCGCGAGTGCTGGTGCTGCTGCGCGGCGAGGATGAGCGGGTATGCCGACGCGCCGGCTCGTTGCACGACGTGCAGGTGCGGGCCGGGGATGCGCTGCTGATGGATACCCGCAACGGCTTCGTCTACGAGCGGATCGCTCAACCCGAGGTCAACGCCTTGGTCTTGGAGGAAGTGCCGGACATCTCCTATGCCGATATCGGCGGCCTGAGCGGCCAGATCGAACAAATCCAAGACGCTGTCGAGTTGCCCTTCCTGCACCGGGATCTATACGCCGAGCACCAATTGCGTCCGCCCAAGGGCGTGTTGCTCTACGGCCCGCCAGGATGTGGCAAAACTCTGATTGCCAAGGCGGTCGCAGCTTCGCTGGCGCGTAAGGTCGCCCAGCAACAGGGCAGGTCGAGCCCGCAGAGCTTCTTCCTGAACATCAAGGGCCCGGAACTGCTGAATAAGTATGTCGGGGAGACTGAGCGCCACATCCGGTTGATCTTCCAGCGGGCTCGGGAGAAGTCCAGCGACGGCACCCCCGTCGTGGTGTTCTTCGATGAGATGGAGTCGCTGTTCCGCACTCGAGGCTCCGGAGTTTCCTCCGACGTGGAGACGACGATCGTGCCCCAGTTGCTGGCGGAGATCGACGGTGTTGAGCGCCTCGACAACGTCGTCGTGATCGGCGCCTCCAACCGCGAGGACATGATCGACCCTGCCATCCTGCGGCCAGGCCGGTTGGACGTGAAGATCAAGATCGAACGCCCGGACGCCGAGAGCGCCCACGACATCTTCTCCAAGTATCTGACTGGAAGTGTGCCGTTGCACGCCGACGACCTGGCCGCCCACCACGGTGACCGAGACGCCACCTTGGAGGCCATGATCGCCGCGAGTGTCGAGCGGATGTACGCACCGCTCGAGGAGAACAAGTTCCTCGAGGTGACCTACGCCGGAGGCGACAAGGAGACGCTGTACTTCAAGGACTTCAACTCCGGGGCAATGATCAACAACATCGTGGATCGCGCCAAGAAGCGAGCGATCAAGGACCTGTTGGTCAATGACTCGCACGGGTTGCGGGTCGAACACCTGATGGCCGCGTGCCTGGATGAGTTCAAGGAGAACGAAGACCTGCCGAACACCACGAACCCGGACGACTGGGCACGGATCTCGGGGAAGAAGGGCGAGCGCATCGTCTACATCCGCACCCTCGTCGCTGGCAAGGACGGCGTCGAGCCCGGCAGAACCTTGGACCGCGGCACCCCGGGTCAGTACTTGTGAACCTGCACTGATGTCGACGCGTCGGGTGATGGGCGTCGAGACCGAGTACGGCATCGCGGCACCGGGGCAACAACACCCCGACCCCATCTTCTTGTCCGGGCTGGTCGTGCGGGCGTATGCGGACAGTGCCGGGCCGTTGGCGGCGCTGCCGCGTAGCGGCGGCTGGGATTACGCCGAAGAGACCCCGCTGCAAGATGCCCGCGGGTACCACCTGCCGCGTGAGTTGGCTGAGGCAAGTCAACTCACCGACATCGATGACCCGACGTTGGCAAACTCGGTCTTGTCCAACGGTGCGCGGCTCTACGTCGACCATGCCCACCCGGAATACTCCTCGCCAGAGGTCACCGGCCCGCTGGATGCCCTGCTCTACGATCGGGCCGGCGAGGTAGTGATGGCGCGCGCCGCCGCGGCAGCCTCGAAGGTCGCGGGCGCAGCGATGGCACCCGGCGGGGTGCGGCTCTACAAGAACAACGTCGACGGCAAGGGCGCCTCCTATGGGACGCACGACAACTACCTCATCGGCCGCCGGGTGCCCTTCGAGCAGATCGTGGCGGGCCTGTTGCCGTTCTTGGCTGCCCGGCCACTGATCTGCGGCGCCGGCAGGGTCGGGCTGGGCGAGACATCTCGCGGGGCCGGCTACCAGATGTCGGCCAGAGCCGACTACATCGAGACCGAGGTGGGGCTGGAAACGACTCTGCGTCGGCCGCTGGTGAATACGCGCGATGAACCGCATGCCGCCGCGACCAAGTATCGCCGGCTGCACCTGATCAGCGGCGACGCCACGGTGGCCGACGTCGGAGGGCTGCTGAAGCTGGGCAGTACCAGCATCGTGCTGCGGCTGATCGAGCACGGCTTGGCCCCCGACGTCGTGCTGCGCCGCCCCGTGGCTGCCACCCGGGCCTTCTCCCGGGACCTCAGTCTGCGCGCCACGGTGGACGATGAGGCTGGCCAGGCCTACAGCGGCCTGGACCTCCTGGAGATGTACCTACACGCCGCACTGTCGGCATACGAGCAGGGCCATGACGGCTTCGAGATGGACGCTGAGACCGAACTCGTCCTGGGTCACTGGCAGGACGTGCTCACGGACCTGCGAGTCGACCCGATGCTGACTGCGGATCGACTCGACTGGGTCGCCAAGTACAAGCTGCTGCAGGCCTACCGGGACCGTGATGGGCTCGCCTGGCACGACCCGCGACTGGCGCTGATCGACATCCAATACAGCGACGTCGACCCAGCGCGCGGACTGGGGACGCGGCTGCGAGCAGCGGGGCGGCTGGCCGCCCTGGTGGAATCCAAGGCAGTGGACCGGGCGGTGACGGCCGCACCGGCGGACACCCGCGCCTGGTTTCGCGGTGAATGCATCCGCCGCTTCGGCAGCAACATCAGGGCGGCGTCCTGGGATTCGGTGCTGTTCTCACGCCCTGATCGGCCGGTGGCGCGGATCTCGCTGCCCGAGCCCTTGCACGCCAGCCGCGAACTCAGTGCTCACCTCTTCGACGATGCGATGAGCGTGGATGACTTCCTCGACTCGCTGAAGGCGCGCAGTACGCCAAGCCCACTCTGAGGCTACGGATACGATTGGGGCTTGGGGCAACACCGCGCGTTGCCGCCTAACCCGGAGGGTGGAGACAGATGGCTGAACGCGAGCAGCGCCAACACAGCACCAGGGAGGAGCCCGACCCCGAGCCGCCCGCCGAGCCGCCCAGCCCGGCCAGTGGCTCGGCAACGGCCAGAGACGAAGAGACCGACTCGTTGCTGGATGAGATCGACAGCGTCCTAGAGACCAACGCCCAAGACTTCGTCCACTCCTTCGTCCAAAAGGGCGGCCAATAGCGATGACTGCTTCCGGTCGCGCAGGCACGGGTCAGGGCCGACTCCCGGCGGCGTTCCTCGACGTCGGCGGGAGTTCGTTCGTTGACTTCCTCACCGCTCACGCGCCGCACGCCCTGCCCGGTGGATTGACCAGCGGGTCGGAGAGCATCAGCAGCGCGTCGATCGGCGTCCCGCACGGCACCACCATCGTCGCGCTGACATGTGCCGGTGGGGTCGTGGTCGCGGGGGATCGGCGCGCCACCATGGGGGCCACCATCGCCCGGCGCGATATGCAGAAAGTGCACGCCCCAGATGACTACTGCGCGGTCGGCATCGCCGGGTCGGCCGGCATCGCGATCGAGATCGTGAAGTTGCTCCAGGTCGAGTTGGAGCACTACGAGAAGGTCGAGGGTGCCAGCTTGTCGCTGGAGGGCAAGGCCAGCCGACTGGCAAGCATGATTCGCGGCAATTTGGGCAACGCCTTCAACGGGCTCAGCGTCCTACCGTTGCTGGCGGGGTTCGATCTAGCCACCGACACCGGCCGCATCTTCTCCTACGACGTCACCGGGGGCAGTTATGAGGAACACGGACATCACAGCATCGGCTCTGGGTCCGTCTTCGCTCGTGGGGCGCTGAAGAAGTTGTGGCAGCCGCAGTTGAGCAGCGACCGGGCACTAACCGTGGCGGTGGAAGCGTTGTATGACGCCGCCGACGACGACTCCGCCACCGGTGGACCAGACCTGAGTCGGCGCATCTGGCCGACGGTGGCGGTGCTCTCAGCCGCCGGTGTGCAGTTCGTGGCCGAGGATGAGGCCGAGCAGGTGGTCCGTGAGGTGGTCGCTGCTCGCGACGGCAACCCCGGGGGTGCCCGATGACCTTCGGTATGTACGTCTCGCCCGAGCAATTGATGAAGGACCGGGCCGACTATGCCCGGCAGGGCATCGCCCGCGGACGCTCGGTGATCGCGGCGTCCTACGAGGGCGGGATCGCGTTCCTCGCCCAGAACCCCTCGCGCAGCCTGCACAAGATCTCTGAGATCTATGACCGTATCGGCTTCGCCGCGGTGGGCAAGTACAACGAGTTCGAGAATCTGCGGGTGGCGGGCATCCGGTATGCCGACCTGCGCGGCTTCTCCTACGACCGCACCGATGTCACCGCTCGGGGCCTGGCCAACGCCTACGCACAAACCCTCGGCACCGTCTTCACCCAAGAGTCGAAGCCCTACGAGATCGAGATCACGGTGGCTCAAGTGGGGTCGAGCGCCCGCGAGGATCAACTGTTTCGGTTGACCTATGACGGATCGGTCAGCGATGAGCCGGGGTTCGTGGCGATGGGCCACGGATCGGATGTACTGACGCAGGCCCTGACTGAGCGTTGGAGTGCCGAGGCCTCCCTGCATCAGGTGCTCAGGCTATGTACCGAGTTGTTGCGTGATGTCGCCGATGACCGGGACGCCCACGTCGCCTCCACCGACCGGTTCGAGGTCGCGGTGTTGGATCGTCGTCGCACTCGTCGGACATTTCGCCGATTGGAGGGCAACGTGCTCGCCGCCTTGCTGGACCCCAAGGGTGACTCAGACGACGGAGCACGCTGACCAGTACCGGAGTTTTGTTGGATCAACAAGCAGCGAGGTAGCTGCCCCGCAGGCGCGGCACTTCTCATCAGTCCGGCCCCCTACGCTTGAGGGTATGGAACGGCGGATTTTCGGGATCGAGACCGAATTCGGGGTGACCTGTGCCTTCCCGGGGGAACGGCGGCTATCCAGCGACGAAGTGGCGCGGTACCTGTTCCGCAAGGTCGTCAGCTGGGGTCGCTCCAGCAACGTCTTCCTGGTCAACGGCTCTCGGCTCTATTTGGACGTGGGCTCACACCCCGAGTACGCGACGGCGGAGTGCGACTCCTTCGGTGACCTGATCGCCCAAGACAAGGCCGGCGAGTTGATCGTGCATGATCTGGCGGTCGACGCCGAGAAGCGGATGGCCGAGGAGGGCATCGAGGCTCGTGTCTTCGTCGTGAAGAACAACGTCGACTCCCGTGGTAACTCCTACGGCTGCCACGAAAATTACCTGGTGCGGCGCCGGGGCCAACTGAGTCGGCTGACCGACACGCTGATCCCCTTCTTGATTACTCGCCAGATCGTCACCGGAGCCGGCCGGCTGCAGGTCGTCGGCGAGCGAGCGACATACCAAGTCTCTCAACGCGCCGATCACATCTGGGACGGGTTGAGCTCGGCAACGACCCGTTCGCGGCCCATCATCAATACCCGAGACGAGCCGCATGCGGACGCCGAGCAGTATCGCCGGCTGCATGTGATCGTGGGCGACTCGACGATGAGTCAGAGCACTACGACGCTGAAGATGGTGATGACTGACCTTCTGCTGAAGAGCATCGAGGAGGGCACGGTTCAGCCCGACCTGACGCTACAAAACCCGATCCGCGCCATCCGTGACATCAGCAGGGACACCACCGGCTCGCAGCAGGTCGCCCTGAACAGCGGCCGCCAACTGTCCGCGATCCAGTTGCAGACGGAGATACTGGAACGGGTGACCCGGTATGCCGAGCGGGCCGGGCTGGCCGCGGAGCCGCGGTACGCCTGGGCCTTGGAGCTGTGGGAGCGCACGCTGCACGCGGTGGCCACCGGGCAATGGAACCTCGTCGAGACCGAGATCGACTGGGTGATGAAGCACACCATGCTCGCTCGATATGCCGACAAGCACGACCTGGCCTGGCACGACCCGCGGATGCAACAACTTGACTTGGCGTGGCACGACATCCACCCGGACCGAGGCCTGTTCAACATTGTGCAACGTCGCAGGGGATCGGTGCAGGTGTGTTCGCCGGCCCAGGTGCAGGCGGCGGTGAGATCGCCTCCGCAGACGACACGAGCCAAACTGCGGGGTGATTTTGTGCGCGCAGCGCAAGAAACGGGGCGGGACTTCAGCGTCGACTGGGTGCATCTCAAGCTCAATGACGCGGCAGGACGAACCGTGTTGCTCAAGGACCCGTTTGCGGCTCAAGACGCCCGGGTGGACGATCTCCTGGCCTCTATGAGGGCGCGTCCGTTCAGCCCACACACAGGCTCAGCCCTGTAGGCTTGCACCGATTTCACACCACTACACAGGCTCAGCCCGATAGGCTTGCGCCGTTTTCATTCCCCCACATTCAAGGACTTTGCGTGCGTTCTCCTCGTGTGCGGCTTCTGGCTCTGGCCGCTGCCCCGATCATCTTCCTGGCCGCTTGCTCCGATGGTGACGCCGACCCCGAAAGTGAGTCTGGCAGCGCTTCGGCCGACGACAGCGCTGCTACCTCCGCAGTCGCCGACGATGCTTCGGCGACGTCGGCTCCGGCGCCTGATTTGTCGGCTCTGAGTGTGGAGTTCGAGGAGAACGAGGACGAGGTCTCCGTTCCCAGCATCCTGCTTGACGGCGGGCCGTTTGCTGACGGCGAGTTGCCGTTCACCGTGCCGACGACGGCGACTGAGCAGGTGACCGAGGGCGAGGGTGAGCAGATCACCGAGGGCCAAGAGGTCGAGGTGCGTTACCTCCTAGTCAACGGAACGACCGGCGAAGAGCTGTTGTCCACCTTCCCCGCTGAAGAGTCCGTCGTCATGGACCTGACCAACACCCAGTTGTTGGCTGCCTTCGCCGAGTCGCTGCCCGATCAGTCGGTGGGCGGTTCCTACCTGTTGGCGATGCCACCGGCCGAAGGCTTTGGTGAGACCGGCAACGCCAACCTTGGCATCGGAGCCGACGACACTGTTGTCTTTTACGTCGAGGTTGTCTCTGCGAGCGAGCCCTTGACCAGCGCCGAGGGCGAAGAGGTCGAGCCGCAGGACGGTCTGCCCACAGTTGAAGCAGACGGTGCCAACGCCGCCGAGATCACCATCGGTGATGCCGAAGAGCCCGAGGACCTCATCGTGCAGCCGCTGATCAAGGGCGCCGGGCCGGAAGTGCAGGCAAATCAGACGGTCAAGGTGCACTACACCGGCGTGAAGTTCTCCGACGGGGAGCAGTTCGACTCCTCCTACACGGGTGGCCAACCATTCAGCACGGTGATCGGTGCCGGTGCGGTCATCCCAGGCTGGGACGAGGGACTGATCGGGCAGACGGTGGGCTCGCGGGTGCTGCTGGTCATCCCGCCGGCCTTGGCTTACGGCGAGGAAGGCGATGCCGAGGAAGGTCAGCCCGCCAACGATCTCGCGGGGGAATCCTTGGTATTCGTCATTGACATCCTCAGCGCCAACTGACTCAGTTGAGCACGAAGTTGCCGCAGGAATTCATCAGTTGAGCATGAAGTTGCGCCGGTTTCTCGGCACTTGCGCATGATGTTGTTGGCTCCCATGACAGGGCCAGCAGTGACCTCTCTATCGGAAGGCAGATCAGATGAGTGAATTGACCAAACCGGAGATCGATTTCCCCGGGGAAGAGCCACCCAACGAGTTGCAGATTGAGGACATCGTCGTCGGCGACGGCACCGAAGCAACCGCTGGACGTGGCATTTCGGCACACTATGTCGGCGTGTCGTGGTCAACCGGCGAGGAGTTTGATGCTTCCTGGAACCGCGGCTCGACCCTCGACTTCACCGTCGGTGTCGGCCAAGTCATCCAAGGCTGGGACGAAGGACTGTTGGGTATGCGGGTCGGTGGCCGTCGCCGTATCGTGATCCCGCCGCACCTCGGCTATGGGGATCGGGGCGCAGGCGCGGCGATCGCCGGTGGCGAGACCTTGATCTTCGTCGTTGACCTGATGGGCGTGCGCTAACCGCGTCGGCCCAGCATCTGCAGTAGCGTTCGGTCCGTGGCAGGAACACCGGAGACGCGATCGAGTCCTGCCGCGGCTAAAACCGAACGTCTGCTCAATCTGGTCATTGCGCTGCTCTACACCAAAGCGCCGCTTAGTAAAGCACGTATCCGGGCTGCCGTGCCGCAGTATCAGGACAGCGGCGACGAAGCCTTCGACCGCATGTTCGAGCGGGACAAAGATGAGCTGCGCACCCTCGGCATCCCGCTGCGTACCGAGGAAATCGACCCGTTCTTCGACGACGAGGCCGGCTATCGCATTGATCGACGCGAATACCAACTGCCCGAGATCGAGTTTTCCGCCGACGAAGTGGCCGTCATCGGTATGGCGAGTCGCGCTTGGTCTCAGGCCAGCCTGGCGGGACCGGCTGCTCAGGCAATGCGCAAACTGCAGGTGGCCGGGATCGAACCCGACGAGGCCTCGGTGGCCGGCGTCGAACCGCTGCTGCATACCACCGAGCCGGCGTTCGAAGCCGTGCGGACCGCGACCATCGCCGGGCGTGCCATTCGGTTCGACTATCGAGCCAGCCGAGCCGGGGTTGTGGGTCAACGACACCTACAGCCGTGGGCCCTGACCAACTGGCATGGCCGCTGGTACGTGACCGGGCACGACCTGGGCCGAGACGCACCGCGTGTCTTTCGGTTGGACCGGATCACCTCTGGCATCAGCGTGGATCGAGCAGGCAGAGGCAGCGCGTATGCCGTGCCTGCGGGGCACGACCCGCGAGCCATGATCACCGACGCATTTGACGAACCTCGCCCCGGCGACAGCGACATGGTGACGAGGTTGCGAGTGCGGCCGGGAACCGCATACAGCCTGCGACGTCGTGCCTCCAGTGTCGTCGATGGCGAGCACGAGTTGGGCGAGTGGGATCAGGCGACGTTCACCGATATTGCGCCGCAGTCGCTGATCGCGCACATCACCGCGGCCGGGCCAGATGTCGAAGTGATCGAGCCCGCCGAGGTGGCCGATGCCGTCCGAGCCAGGCTGACCGCGGTGATGGCCGCGCATCTTCCGGCGGGGGAACAAGACGGTGCCCGATGGTGACGTTTGAGTCCGCCACCGACCGGTTGGACCGGTTGCTGACGATGGTGCCCTGGCTGATGCGCAATCAGGGCATCGACATTGCCGAGGCCGCCCGAACATTCGGTGTCAGCCCCGATCAGATCGTGGATGACCTGCAGCTTCTCTTTGTCTGCGGCACGCCGGGCCACCTACCCGATGACCTGATCGAGGCGTCCTGGGAGGGCGGCAAGGTCTTCGTCGGGAACGCTGAGACCATTTCGCACCCCCTGCGACTGGGACGCGATGAGGCACTTGCTTTGATTGTCGCGTTGCGCACCCTGGCAGCGTCGCCGGGAGCAGGGGAGGCGGACGCCATCGAGCGCGCATTGGCCAAACTTGAAGCCGCCGCCGGTGGCGCGGTGAGTCCCGGAGCGGCCGACAGCCTGAGCGTGACGATCGACAGCGACGAGGAGCAGCAGCATCGGTTGACGCAGGTCAGAGCGGCGCTGAGCACCTCGCGGCGGGTCCATCTTCGCTATGTGGTCGCGTCCCGCGATGAAGCCACCGAGCGCGACGTCGATCCGATGCGTGTGGTCAGCGTCGACGGGCGCTGGTACGTAGAAGGGTGGTGTCATCGGGCCCGCGACGTTCGACTTTTCAGGTTGGACCGCATTGAGAACCTGCACGTCCTCGACATCGACGGAACGCCGCCGCCCCAGGCGCGGCCACGTCCGATCGGGCCGGGGGTCTTCGCCGGCAAGGACTCGGACATGCTGATCACGGTGCGAGTCGATCCGGCAGCGGCCTGGGTCGCCGAGCAGTTCCCGGTCGAGTCCACGACTGAGCTCCCCGACGGGACGCTCGAAGTTCAGTTGCGAGCGGCCGATCCCCGATGGCTGGTGCGTTTGGTCTGGCGCCTCGGTGGCAGCGCACGGGTGATTGCCCCCGACTACGTGATCGCGATGGTGCGAGACGGCGCAGCCTCGGCGCTACGCGGCACCGCCAGCCGACCGGCGTAGACTGTTGGCGGCAGAAGACACATATCTGCTCTGGCGGCGGGGCATGCCTGCCGATCACGTCGAGAGGATGTAGCAGTGCTACGCAACGTTCAGGGCTGGCAATGGGTCGTCATCATCTTCGCGATCGTGATTCTGGTCGGCTGGAAGCGGCTGCCGGACGTGGCCCGAAGCCTGGGGCGCTCTATGCGCATCTTCAAGTCCGAGGTTGAGCAGATGTCGTCAGACAGCAAGAGCGCCGCGAGCTCGGACACCGTAGACGGCGAGGGCCGCCTCGATGCGGACCCGAAGGCCAGCCCGCCACCCGCACGTGGACCCTTCACCGACCCGCCGGATGAGGAACGTCACGAAGACTACGACGCTGATACCCATCACGCAGACTCCGATCAGCGCAGCGACGAGCGCCGCAGTTGAACACGAGAGTCCCGCGTACCATCTTGACCCGGTAATCCGGAAATGGTTCTGCGTCGCCGAGACTCCAGGGATCCCGAAGGCCGGATGTCGCTGTCGGGCCACTTCAAGGAGTTTCGCAACCGCCTAATTGTCGCCATCGTGGCGATCATTGCTTGTTCGGTCTTTGGGTGGATTTACTACCAGGAGATCATCAAGGTGATCCTCGACCCGGTCTCGAACGTCACGACAGACGACGGCACCCCGTTGGTCATCCCCAATTTCGCCGCCACCATTACCCAGCCGTTCTCCCTGCAACTTCGCGTGTCCATGCTGGTCGGCGTGGTACTGGCCAGCCCAGTGTGGATCTGGCAGATCTGGGCTTTCATGCTTCCCGGTTTGAAGAAGCGAGAACGCCGTTTGGCGATCTGGTTCTTCATCGCCTCGGTTCCGCTGTTCTTTGCCGGGGCCGCGCTAGCGTCCTGGGCGTTGCCCCGCACGGCGGGCATCCTGTTGTCCTTCCTCCCGGACGAGGCCGGTGGGGTGTTGGATGCGGTGCGCTACCTGAACTTCGTGATCTATTTCGTCGTGGCTTTCGGTGTGGCGTTCCTGTTGCCGGTGTTCATGGTCGGCCTTAACAGCATCGGTCTGTTTCCGGTCAAGAGCATGCGCGCCGGATGGCGCTTTGCGCTGCTCGGCATCCTCATCTTCTCGGCCTTAGCCACGCCTGACCCCGAGATCACGACGATGTTCGCTCTCGCCCTGCCGATGTTCGCGCTTTATTGGTGCGCCGTCGCCGTAGCGACAATCAACGAACGGCGCCGCCGGCGCAAAGACCCGGAGTGGCTGTCCACCGCCGATGACGAGGCCAGTACGTTGTGAGGTATGCGGTGTTGCACGGCCAACGTTCGGGTCGCCGGGGCAACACCTCACTGGTCGCCCGGGTCGGGACCGCGCTCCGGGACCACGGGCATGCCGTTGCCGAACTCGCTGCCTCCAGCGTCGAAGAAGCACGCGCGAGCGCCCAGCTGGCGGTCGAGAATGGTTTCGACGTCCTGGTGGTCGTCGGGGGAGACGGGGTGGTGCGCATTGCTGCCCAGGCCTGCGCACGACGCGACACCGCGATAGCGATCATCCCCGCCGGCAGTGGCAACGACACGGCGCGATCATTAGGCATCGCCACCAAGCACGTAGCGGCCATCAACGTGGCTGCTGCCGGTCATCGCCGCACTATCGACCTGATTGCCGTTCGGACCGGATCGAACGAATCGGGCGATTCCACATACATCGTCGGTTCACTACCAGCCGCGCTTGATGCTCGAATCGCCGCCCGTTCGCAGCGTGTTCCAGCCCTCTTGGGTGGCGCCAGGTATGCCGTGGCAACGGTGGCCGAGATCCCGCGGCTGCGCGCCGCCAACTACCAGCTCAGGATCGACGGTCGAGCCCGCGAACACTCGGCCCTGGTGCTGACCGTCTGCAATCTGCCGATCTTTGGCGGCGGGATGCGGATCGCTCCGGCGGCCAACCCCGCCGACGGCTTGATGGACGTCGTCATCATCGACACGATCGGCCCGCTAGCCGCTGTGGGCCTGCTGCGAGCCGTGTATGCCGGAACTCATGCAGAGCACCCGGCTGTGCAGATTGTGCAGTGCGAGTCGGTGACGATTGAAGGCCCGGACCTGCTGGCCTACGGCGACGGCGACCCCGTCGGCCCGTTGCCGCTGCACTGCGAGATCGTGAAGGGCGCCTTGCAGGTCGTGGTGCCTGCCGATGTCTAAGCTGGCAGCATCTGGTCAAACGGGGAGGACCTAAGCTCTCCAACGCTCCCGTTCCTCGGCGCCGGATGATCATGTGAACGGGCGAACGGCTGGTCAGCGCAGGGTGTACGTCTCTTGCAATAGGCAGCGAGGTATGACGTCGCCAAAGATCGTGAGCAACGGGCGGGCACCATCCCAGCCGATCTGCGGACCCGAGACGAGCACCATACGCGCACGTGCGCCCACCTGACCGGGTTGGCCACCTGACCGAAGTGCGGTCGCCTCACCGAAGTGCGGTCGCCTGACCGAAGTGCGCGCATATGCGCGTCGCGAAGCGGTCATCCGCGCTCGGGTGAGTCAGCCGCGATCACTTCGGTCATCCGCGCTCGGTCATGTGACCACAACCTCGGGATGGCGTCGCCAGAGCTCCAAGCTCTGCAGTGAGCGCGGTTGTGCCGTTGCTATCAAGCAGCATGTTGGAGTGGATCTGGAACCGGGGCCCTTAGTCTCATGCGGAAGGGGACCGACTCCGACCCGGGGCTAGCGGATCGGTGGAGCGCGTCTGACGTAGCCTGAGCCACATGTCTGGGGACGAGTCAACATCACCTGCCCAGCGGTATGCGGCGGCGAAGGAAAGGGCACGGCGCCAGCGCTCCCCTGCCGGGGAGTTCGCCGCAGGGCTCGACTTCGAATTGGACGATTTTCAAGTCACCGCGATCGATGCGGTTGCCGCGGGCTCCGGCGTGCTGGTGGCCGCACCTACCGGGGCCGGCAAGACGATTGTCGGTGAGTTCGCGGTAGATCTTGCGCTGCGCACCGGGCGCAAAGCCTTCTACACCACGCCCATCAAGGCGCTGAGCAACCAGAAGTACCACGACCTCGTGCAACGGCATGGAGCCGACCAGGTGGGCCTATTGACAGGCGACTCCTCGATTAACGGAGAAGCGCCGGTCGTGGTGATGACTACGGAGGTGTTGCGCAACATGATGTATTCAGGCTCCAGCACGCTGTCTGGCCTGGGCTTCGTCGTCATGGACGAGGTGCACTACCTCGCCGATCGCTTCCGCGGAGCTGTCTGGGAGGAGGTCATCATCCATTTGGCGGACAGCGTGCAGGTGGTTTCGCTATCGGCGACCGTCAGCAATGCCGAGGAGTTCGGTGACTGGCTGCGTGAGGTTCGAGGCAACACCGAGGTCATCGTGAGCGAGCATCGGCCTGTGCCGCTGTGGCAGCACATGATGGTCGGTACCGATCTGTTCGATGTGTTCGTGCAGCGCCCGGGCAGTGTGCCCGGCCAGGAACACGGGATGACCCGCGTCAACCCGGACTTGGTGCAGCGGATTTCCACCGTCGAGCGGGCCGCTGGCTGGCGCCGCAGCGACAGCGGCGGCCCGCGGGGAAGGCGTGGTAAGACTCGCTCGGGGGGCGCTGGAGACCGCAAGAGCGCCAGGGCTGGCGAGGGGTCGGCATACTCCCGTGGTCGCAGAGATGAGCCGGTGCGCCACGGACGACCGCCCGCCCATGGCGCCTCTCGGGCGGACGTTGTGGAGGCGCTGGATCGGGACGGTCTGTTGCCCGCGATCACGTTCATTTTCAGCAGGACTGGGTGCGATGCTGCGGTTTCCCAGTTGCTCTCGCGTGGCACACGACTTGTGCCGGACGATGTCAGCACCCACATCCGGCAGATCGCCGCTGAGCGTGCGGGCGGCCTGAGCCAGAGCGACCTAGCGGTCTTGGGGTATGCCGAGTTTGCCGAGGGTCTGAGTCGCGGGTTCGCGGCGCACCACGCTGGCATGCTGCCGCTCTTCCGCGAAATTGTGGAGGAGTTGTTCTCTGCCGGTCTGGTCCGGGCCGTGTTCGCGACAGAGACGTTGGCGCTAGGCATCAACATGCCCGCTCGCACCGTGGTGCTGGAGAAGTTGGTCAAGTTCAACGGTGAGCAGCACGCGCCGATCACACCCTCGGAGTACACCCAGCTGACCGGACGAGCGGGGCGACGGGGAATCGACATCGAGGGACACGCGGTGGTGCTTCATCGACGTGGCATCGACCCAGTAGATGTTGCCGGGTTGGCCTCGACCCGTACCTACCCGCTGCGGTCGAGCTTTCGACCCAGCTACAACATGGCGGTCAACCTGGTCGCTCAGTTTGGTCGAGATCGTGCTCATGAGCTGTTGCAGGCATCCTTCGCGCAGTTCCAGGCCGATCGAGCCGTAGTGGGGTTGAGCACCCAGCTGCGCAAGCACTCCGAGGGTCTCGCCGGGTATGCCCAGGCGATGGAGTGCGACCGTGGCGACTTCGCTGAGTACGCACGGATCCGTCACGAGATCTCGCAAACGGAGAAGGCGGCCTCTCGTCGGCGCAGTGCCGGGCGACGCTCGGCGATCGCGACTTCGCTGCAGGAGTTGAAGCCGGGCGAGGTAGTGCACTTGACCAGTGGTCGGCGGCGTGGACTCGCCGTCGTCCTGCGCAGCCCGAAGAAGCAGCAGTACGCGCCCGAGCCGTCGGTGTTGACTACCGATGGTCAGGTCCGCAGGATCGGGGTCGCCGAGTTGGAGGAGCCGCTGCAAGCCTTAGCGACGGTGCGCATACCCAAGCATTTCAACGCCCGCAACGCCTCAGCACGGCGCGATCTTGCGGCCACCTTACGAGCGCAGGTGCCTGCTAGTACCGCGCGGCGCTCGGAGTCTCGACCTCAGGTAGAGGTCGAGGGTGATCCGGCGGCTATAGCGGAGGTTGAGCGGTTGAACATCGCTCTGCGGCGTCATCCGTGCCACGCGTGCCCGGAACGCGAGGATCACGCACGGTGGTCCCAGCGGTGGTGGTCATTGCGGCGAGAAGCGGATGACCTTCAGCGGCGCATCGGCACCCGCACCAACACCGTGGCCCGCTCGTTCGAGCGGATCTGCGATTTGTTGACCGAGCTGGGATACCTCAGCAAGGACGGTCACCGGGTGACTGACCAGGGCCAGCAACTGCGCAAGATCTACACCGTTCACGACTTGGTCGCGGCACAGTGTCTTCGGGCGGGCACCTGGCTTCGCCTTGACGGTCCCTCACTCGCGGCGCTCGCGTCCACTCTGATTCACGAGCCTCGCACCGAGGAGACATCGGAGGCACTGCTTCCCAATGCGGAGAGCAGCGAAGCATTCCACGAGATGCTGGCGATCTGGACGCAACTGCAGACACAGGAGGCCACTCACCGACTGCCGAGCGCTCGGGAGTTGGATGCGGGGATCGCGCTGATGGTGCACCGGTGGGCCAGTGGTCAAGGGTTGGAACAGGTGCTTCGTGGCAGCGACCTGTCGGCCGGTGATTTTGTGCGGCGTTGTCGCCAAGTGATCGATCTGCTCGGTCAGATCCGGGTCGCCGCCGCACGCGCTCAGGACACGCAGGTGTCCACGATGGCCTCAGGTGCCGCGACGGCCATGCTGCGCGGGGTGGTAGCCGCCGATCGCATCGATTGACCTGCTCATACCCGCATCCGCGGTTGCACCCTCTTCTTGTCACTCGTGACCCTCCGGCGCTCGGTCGCTCCGTCGAGACTTAGCGCACTCCGCGCATGGTGCGCTTCAGTGTGGGCACGCACAGGATGAGCATGAGACCGAGAATGATCGCGGTGACGCCGATGATGCTGAAGTAAGGAACCTGGTTGCCCTGGGTGTAGTAGCCGGCCAAGACGCCGGACAGTGTCGTCCCGATGGAGACCGACAGGAACAACAAGGCGACCATTTGGCTACGAAACGCGATGGGGGCCAGCTTGGTCGATAGCGATAAACCGATCGGCGACATCAGCAGCTCGGCGAAGGTGAACAGCAGCAAGATGCCTACCAGTGCTACCAGTGGGGTGCCGTGCAAAGCGTCGCCGACGAACGGAAGGAACGCCAGGAAGGCGAGACCCATGACAACCAACCCCAGCGCCATTTTCATCGGCGAAGACGGTTGCCGGGAGCCCAGCCGTGTCCACAACCCGGCGAACACCCCGGCGAAAATGACGATGAAGACGGGGTTGATCGACAAGACGAAACTGGCCGGCATTGTCCAGCCAAAGATGTCGCGGTTCAGAGATTGCTCGGCGTAGAGGGTGACGACCGTGAACTGCTGCTGGTAGAGCGCCCAGAACGCTGCCGATGCGATAAAGAGCGGGATGAACGAGAGCACTCTGCTGCGTTCGATGGCGCTCACCTTTTCGCTGCGAAGCAGCACCGCGAACAGGGCAACGGCAGCCGCCGCGGCGGCAACTGCCATCACCGTCGGTAGGTCAGTGGCATTAAGCAGTCCCGTCCACACGGCGAGCACGAGCAGGATCACCGCGCCGAGCGCCGGCCCGGCATACCGCATCAGCTGACCCCGGGGCAGCGGGTTGGCGGGGACGGATGTCGAGGCCGGCAGATTCTTGCGCGTGAGGGCGTACTGGGTGAGGCCGATCGCCATCCCCACGGAGGCCGCGGCGAAGCCGGCGTGAAACCCCCATTCCTGCTGCAGGAGTCCGGTCACCAGAGGACCGATCAGGGCGCCGGTGTTGATGCCCATGTAGAAGATCGAGAAGCCTGCGTCGCGGCGCTCATCCCCCTCGGCGTACAACTGCCCGATCATGGCGGTCACGTTGGCCTTGACCCCGCCAGATCCCAGCGCAATAAGGACCAGTCCCACGGCAAGGCCAACCACTCCGTGTAGGACGGCGAGCGAGATGTGCCCGAGCATGATGATCAGCGCGCTGTAAAACAGCGTTCTTTCCGCACCGAGCACCCGGTCAGCCAGCCAGCCCCCCAGGATGGTCGCAAGGTAGACGCCGCCCCCGTATGCGCCAATCAGACCGGTGGCCGTGGTCTGATCGATCCCCAGTCCGCCATTGGCAGCGCTGAAATACATGTAGAAGAGCAGGATCCCCTGCATCCCATAGAAGGAGAACCGCTCCCACATCTCGACGCTAAACAGGTTGAGCAGCATTCGTGGCTGGCCGAAGAATGTCTTTTCGGCATCGCTCCCCTGTGCCGTGTCAATAGTCGCCATTACGCAATCATGTCAGCCACTGCGGTGGTATGCCTTCACATCCACAAATTGGTAGATGGTGCGCAGCCCCTCACGGAATTCCCCCACATGACACCGAAGTGCGATCCTGCACCTCGCTAAAGATCAAGCCTTGAGCGATAAGGCGGTGAGGAGGCGCCCCACGGAGTTGCCGATGCCGTAGGCCTCGATGTCATGGCCAAGGGTTTCTGGGTCGGCGATCTCGCGGGGCAGGGTGAGCGGCCGATCCGGCAGCGAAAGGTCGCGAGCAACCTGCACGACCAGTGGGGCCACGTCGAGATAGTCGCTGGCAGCTTCTAGGTTTGCTCGTCGTGCACCCTTGAGCGCAGGGTCACCATCGGTGACAGCCCGGCGTACCGCTGTCAGGGACCCATAGGTGTCGATGAGTTGGGCCGCCGTTTTGTCGCCAATCCCTTTGACCCCTGGCAGGCCGTCGCTGCTGTCGCCGCGAAGGGCGGCCATGTCCGCGTACGCCTGCCCGGTGGGCACTCCATACCGGTCCTGGAGGTCGATTTGGGTCAGCACCTCGGCGTTCCGCACTCCGCCGCGGGCGGTGTAGAGCACGCACACCTGCGCTTCGTCATCGATCAACTGGAAGAGGTCTCGATCACCGGTCACGATGTCGACCGGCATCCGCCCACGGTGCCGGTGGGTCAACGTTCCGATCACGTCGTCGGCTTCGAACCCGTCGACGCCGAGCACCGGCAACCCCATGGACTCCATCACTCGGCGCAGTATCGGCACCTGCACGCCGAGTTCCTCCGGCCCTTCTTCTTCATCCTCGCTGCCCTCCGCGAGGCGGTGAGCCTTGTAGGTGGGAATCGCCGCCACCCTGAATTCGGGCCGCCAATCGTTGTCCCAACAGGCCACCAGGTGGGTCGGCTCACACCGGTTGACCAGGGTCGCGATCATGTCCAGCAAGCCGCGGACCGCGTTCGTCGGCGTCCCGTCGGGACCTGGCTGCGGCTCCTTGACGCCATAGAAGGCGCGGAAGTACAGCGATGCCGTGTCCAACAGCAGGAGCCGCTGAGCGGTGGCAGTCTTCAAAGAGGGGCTCATGCATCACTAGGCTAGGGCGTCATGGAGCCGTTGGACCGCCACATTGTGACCCTGTTGGCGAAGGACGCCCGAATGAGTTTCACCGACTTGGGCAAAGCGGTCGGGCTTTCCACCTCCGCCGTGCACCAACGGGTCAAGCGACTGGAGAAGGCGGGCGTCATCAGTGGCTATCGCGCCACCATTGACCATGCGGCGGTTGGACTGCCCTTGACGGCGTTGATTTCGGTCGCGCCATTTGATGCATCAGCACCGGACGACATTCCGGACCGACTCGCTGACATGCCGCAAATCGCCTCATGTTGGTCAGTGGCGGGCGACGAGAATTACGTGCTGTTGATCCGCGTGGGACGGCCCCAGGATCTGGAGGAGTTGCTGGCGCGTATCCGAGCTCAGGGACAATGCAGCACCAACACCACCGTTGTGCTGTCGACGCCCTGGGAAGGCCGGGCTGCGCTGCTGCCGGAACTGACTCCGGACCCCTAACGCGGACCGCTTACGGGCCCCGCGAGATGGCAGCGTACTGAGCACCGGTCACAGTGGCCAGGTCGGCGGGGGAGAGTTCTACATCGAGGCCACGGCGCCCACCCGAGACAAGTACTGTCTCGAAGCCCCGCGCAGACTCATCCAGGATCGTCGGCAGCGCTCGACGCTGACCGATCGGACTGATGCCGCCCACGACGTAGCCCGTGCTGCGTTGTGCCTGCGTTGGGTCGGCCATTTCGGCCTTCTTCGCCCCGCTGACTGCCGCAAGGGCCCTCAGATCCAACATCGCGCTGACGGGCACAATGGCGACCACCAAGTCGGACTGGTCGGTCCGGGCCAGCAGCGTTTTGAACACACGCTCCTGCGCCACATCCAAGGCCGCCGCCGCCTCAGCACCGAAGGACGTCGACGCGGGATCATGGTCATAGGCGCGCACTTCGAATGCCACCCCTGCAGCCCGCAAGGCCTTCGTCGCCGGAGTGCTGGCTGAGGCTCTCTTCATACTCACGTCAGTGCAGCCTTATCTCACTGCAGCGGTATGCCGTCGGTGTCGCCGTCGGCACGCGGCCCCAGAATTCGCCGGTCGGCTTCGGCAATGGCGATGTCGTTGATGGATGCCTCACGTCTGCGCATGTAGCCCTGGTCATCGAACTCCCAGTTCTCGTTGCCGTAGGAGCGCCACCATTGGCCGGACTTATCGAGGGATTCATACTGGAAGCGCACGGCGATCCGGTTGCCGACGAAAGCCCACAGATCTTTACGCAGCGCGTAGTCCAGCTCTCGGGCCCACTTGCGCTCCAAGAACTGGCGAATCTCTTCGCGGCCGCGAAGGAAGACGTCTCGGTTGCGCCACTCGCTGTCCGGCGAGTAGGCGCTGGCGACGCGCTCCGGATCGCGCGTATTCCAGGCCGCTTCTGCAGCCAGTACTTTTGCTCGTGCCGACGCCTCGTCGAAGGGCGGCAGCGGAGGTCTGGCGTCTGACATGGACGAACTCCTCGCTGCGGTTGGGGGTGTTGTAGCGCCGACGCCGGTTCAGGCGAGTTGCGTCAGCGATGCCTCCCGGGAGGCTTGCGCTGCGACGAAGGCTTGGGCATCGCTGCTCTCAACATCGGCGTAGGCGTGCCACCACTCTTGCCCCGACCGCGGCAGGATGTCAATCGGGTCGTAGTAGGCATACTCCGCACTGGTGACGTCGACGTCCTCAGCTTCGATCGACGTCCGGTAGTTCTTGCGCCAGTAGGAGATGCCCCGCTCGGTGTCGTATTCGTCCACCTGATGGACCCACCGCTTGCCGACGAACGGCACGTCGCACACGATCCGGGGGGTTGCGAAGCCGGGCAGGTAGCCCATGATCGAGTGCTGCAGATGCTGGGCATGCGCCAGGGACACGCGCCAGTGCTCGGCATACGGGATCATGTCGCACATATAGAAGTAATACGGGGTGATCGAGGCACCGTCGCTGAGTGCGAAGCAGAGGTCTAGTAGTTCCTCGCTGGTGTCGTTGACGCCGCGCATGAGGACGCCTTGGTTGCGCACGTCGCGCACGCCGGCATCCAACATGGCGAAACTCGCCTCGGCGACCAAGGGTGTCACCGAGGCGGCACTGTTGACGTGAGTGTGGATCGCCAGACCCACTCCGCGACTGCGGGCCCTACCTGCTACCCGAGCCACCCCCTCGACGGTGTCCGGTGCCAGCCAGTGTTGCGGCAGTCCCATCAGGGCCTTCGTCGCCAGGCGGATGTCCCGAATGGTGTCGATGTCGAGCACCTTGTCGAGGAAGGTCTCAAGGTTTTTCCACGGCATGTTCGCCACGTCCCCGCCGGAGACCACGACGTCGCGCACGGTCGGGGTCCGGCGGATGTAGTCAAGCATGGCCTCTTGGCGGTCCATCGGCTTGCCGGCGAGTTTCAGTTTGATGACCGTCGGAGTCGAATTGCCGACGAGATCCATCCGGGTGCAGTGTCCGCAGTACTGCGGACAGGTGGGCAGCAACTCGGCGAGCACCTTGGTGGGGTAGCGGTGCGTCAGGCCTTCGGTGGCCCACATATCGTGCTCGTGCAGCGAGTCACGGGTTGCGTTGGGGTGTGAGGGCCAATCGGTGCGGCGATCGGTGAAAACCGGCAACATGTACCGCCGGATCGGGTCGGCGTAGAACGCCGCGGTGAACGCTGCCCCTGCGGCAGGCATCCGATCGACATCACCATGGCGCCCCCACGTCATCTCACTGACCATGGTGTTCAACATCTGCGGCGGCAGCAACATCGACATCGTTGCTCGCTCGCGCTGGTCACGCTCCAGATCCTCGTAGAACGCGTCCGTGAGCAGTGACCCCATCAACTCACGCAACTGCTTGACGTTCTTGATGCAATGCGACCGTTGCCACTGCACATCGCGCCATTGCGCCTCACTCACGCCCACCCACCCCGGGAACCGGGTCCAGTCCGGCTCCACCAACTGGCGCTGTTGGTAGAGGTAGGGTTGCTCGATATTTGCGGCCATGCCTGCCATGCTACGGATATTCTCCTGCCAAAGGAAAGACTCACCGGACGTTTTGCTGCAATTTCGTGTAGGGAAAGGACGATCATGCCCACCGGATCGCCGTTTGGGGTGCACCGCGTGCGAGACGACAAGGCCCACGTGTTGCCTCAGCAGGCGTGGCGCTTGGATGCCACCGCCGACTTGCTGAGCGACGACGAGGTCCGCATCGATGTCGAGGCGCTGCACCTCGATGCCGCCTCCTATCGCCAGTTGAGCGGAGCCCATACGGTCCGTGGCGGCGACCCGGCAGGCCCGCAGAGCCGGGTCGACGGTGAGTCTCTGCGCGCCGAAGTGCTCGAGATCATTGCCGAGCGCGGCAAGATGCAGAACCCGGTCACCGGCTCGGGGGGAATGCTGATCGGTCGCGTGGCGCAGGTCGGTCCGGCCTCACCGCTGGGTCTGCAGGTCGGTCAGGCGGTGGCGACGTTGGTCTCGCTGGCCCTGACACCGTTGGCGATCACCGACGGTCTGCGCGATTGGGACGGACTGAGCGAGCAGGCTCCAGCACGTGGCCATGCAATTCTGTTCGGCCGATCCATCGCTGCCGTGTTGCCCACCGATCTGCCACCCGAGCTTGCGCTGCTGGTGATGGACGTCTGCGGCGCTCCGGCCTTGGTGTCTCGGGTGGTTGCCTCCTACGCCGCACAGCGCGGCGCGAAACGGGTTCCGCGGGTATGCGTGTTAGGCGGCGCTGGCAAGTCTGGGGTGCTCTCCCTGGCCGCTGCCGGGCGCGCCGGTGCAGGCGAGCGCATCGCGATCGTCCGCGATCAACGAGAGGCTGACCTGCTGACCGGTCTCGACATCGCCGAGCACATCGTGATTGCCGATGCCACCCATCCTGTCGACCTTGCCCGCGCCGTTGCCGATACCGATCCCGACACCGAGGCCGGCGCGGACATCACCGTCGTCTGCGTGGACGTGCCGGGCTGCGAACAACCCGCCATCATGGCAACCGCTGATCGCGGGACGGTCATCTTCTTCTCCATGGCGACCCAGTTCGCCGCCGCGGCGCTGGGCGCCGAAGGTTTGGCGGCCGACGTCACCATGCTGGTGGGTAACGGGTATATCCCCGGCCACGCAGATCTCGCCTTGGACTTGCTTCGCACCACCCCTGCGGTGCGAGCCGTCTTCGATTCGCGGCTGACCACAGCGCAGACTATGACCTCATGAGCACACCGCCGCGCACCCTGCTGCACAACGCACGTATCTATTCCGGGCGGCGCTCAACGGATGGGCATTGGCCCACCGCCGAGCTCGGTTGTCTGCTGACCCAAGGCGCCGACATCGTATCGATCGCTGGGGAGGGCGAGTTCGAGACAACTGTTCAGGGTATGGACGAAGCACGAGGCGATGAGGTCATCGACTGCGAAGGTGCTCTCCTGACGCCCGCGTTCTGTGACGCCCATGTCCATCTGACCATGACCGGCCAGGGCCTCGACGGCATTGACCTATCCGCCACCGAATCCGTGGGCGAGGCGCTGCGCCTGATCGAATCTGCGGCACGGCATACCCGTGGACGTCCGATCTATGCTCACTCCTGGGACGAGCGGCGGTGGGTGGAGCACCGAGCGGTGACCGCTCGCGAGTTAGACCGCGCTACCTATGGGGGCGTGGTCTACATGCCGCGCATCGATGCTCACTCCGCCAGCGTCTCCTCGGCCATGGCTGCCGCTGCCCGGGTGGACGGCCTGGACGGCTGGGACGGTCACGGGGTCGTCACCCGGGAAGCGTTCGCGGCCGTCAGCAACGCGTTCACCTCGGCGATGACACCGCAAGATCGCGAGCTCTACCTGGACCTGGCCCTGCGCGCAGCGGCCGAACGCGGGATCGGCCTGATCCACGAGACCGGTGCCGAGCACCTCACTTCCTTCGACGATGTGCATCACGTCCTGGAGGCGGGCAACCGAGGGGGCCGCCCCAAGACTGTGGCCTACTGGGGATTGTTGGTCGACGAGGCAGAACAGGCCCGGGAGTTGCATCGCCACTTGAGGGTACTGGGACTGGCCGGCGACTTGTGCGCCGATGGCTCCTTCGGTTCGCGCACGGCTCACCTGCGTGAGCCCTACCTCGCCAGCGAAGCAGAGGGGGGCTCCTCGCACAGCTACGGCTATGGCTACTTGAACGCGGCCCAGATCCGGGATCACGTCGTCGCCTGCACCCGCGCGGGAATCCAGGCCGGCGGACACGTGATCGGTGACGCTGCCTTGACGACGATGGCCGAGGGTTTCAGCGCGGCCGCGGCGATCGTCGGCGTTGACGCGATGCGAGCGGCCAAGCACCGCTGGGAGCACGTCGAACTGCCGGACGAAGACGTCATGGCGACCATGGCAGACCTCGGCGTGTGGGCCAGCGTTCAGCCAGCATTCGATGCGGCCTGGGGCGGCGCCGATGGTATGTATGCAGCGCGTCTGGGCGTCGATCGGGCACTGGCGGCCATGCCGCTGCGATCGATGCTGGATGCCGGTATCCCGTTGGCCTTCGGGTCCGACAGCCCGGTCACACCGTTTGATCCGTGGGCCACCATCAGGGCTGCGCTGCGGCACAACAATCCTCGGCAACGCCTGGGGGTCGAGGAGGCCTTTCACGCCCACTGTGCCGCCGGATATGAGCTCGCAGGTGAAGCCGGTGGGTCCCTGGGCGTTGGCGGACCGGCCAGCTACGTGGTGTGGGAGGACCCGGCGGCGGGTCGCACACCCCGTCACCGGAGCGGGTTACCGGCACTCGACGAAGCACAGACATCAGCGCCGATCGCTCGACGGACAGTCATCCGCGGGGCCGTAGCCTTCGAGCGAGCACCGATAGGAGAGTCAAGATGAGCCTCGATACAGCGTCCGCCGAAGCCACTGCGGCCAGCCGGACCGACGGCGTCACGGGTCAATCGGTGTTGGACATCGACCCGCATCAGGTGGCGTTGGCCCGCGAACTGACCGCACGGTTGGGCCAGCCGGTCGTCGATATCGCCCGCAGCCACACCACCGTGTCGCTCGAACGTGCCACGTTACGCCTGGCCGGTCTTTCCGGAGCCGACCACGAGAGGATTCCGTGGGTGAATCACCTCATCGACGCGGTGCGCCACCAGGTGGGGCTGGGCCATGGTGTGGCTTTGCCGGTATGGGGTGCGCTGGCTCGCGGTCAGGCAGCCGACCTGGTGGGGTTGGCGCAGCGGGCGAGCAGCGGCGCCGTCGAGTTTGAGATGCCCTCGGGTAGCGCGGCCAATGAGGCACGTGCGGCATCACGAGCGGCCGTTGCCATCGGGATGGACCGGATCGATGAGCAGCGTCGAACTCGGCAACACCTCATCGAACGCCACGGAGACCCGGTGCAGCGCCCATGGATCTACCTGATCGTCGCGACCGGAGACATCTACGAAGACATCCCGCAGGCAGTGGCGGCGGCGCGGGACGGCGCCGACATCATCGCCGTGATCCGCAGCACGGGTCAGTCGCTGCTGGACTACGTACCCGAGGGCGCGACCCGGGAGGGTTTCGCCGGCACCTACGCTACCCAAGAGAACTTCGCCCTGATGCGGGCAGCGTTGGACGACGTCTCCGCGGAGTTGGGCCGCTACATCCGGTTGACGAACTACGCCTCGGGACTGTGTATGCCGGAGATCGCCGCGTTGGCCGGGATGGAGCGCCTGGACATGATGCTGAACGACTCGATGTACGGCATCTTGTTCCGAGACATCAATCCGATCCGCACCTTTGTCGACCAGCGCTTCTCCCGGCAGATCCATGCGCGCGCCGGGATCGTGATCAACACCGGCGAGGACAACTACCTGACAACAGCTGACGCGGTAGAGGCGGCTCATACCGTGACGGCATCGCAGCTGATGAACGAGTTCTTCGGCAAGGAGGCGGGGCTGGAGGACTGGCAGTTGGGTCTGGGGCACGCCTTTGAAATCAACCCCGATGTCCCTCAATCCTTCCGCCTCGAGCTCGCCCATGCCCTCCTGGCACGGCATCTGTTCCCGGACGCCCCGTTGAAATGGATGCCGCCGACCAAACATATGACCGGGGACATCTTCAAGGGCTACCTGCTGGATGGATTCTTCAATCTAGCCGGGGCGATGAGCGGCCAATCGATCCTGTTGGTCGGCATGATGACCGAGGCCGTCGTCACTCCGTTCCTGTCCGATCGCGGGCTGGCGCTGTCCAATGTTCGCTACGTCCTGGGTGCTGCAGGCGGACTCACCGAGGACTTTCACCCACCACGGGATGGCTTCATTCAAAACCGCTCCCGCCACGTGCTCACCGAGACCATCGCGTTGCTGGAGCAGATCGAGCAAGCCCCCCAGTCGGGACCCAACTGCGCTTTGCTCGAGGCAATCGGGCGAGGAACCTTTGGCTCGATGAAACGCCCCGCAGATCGAGGCAAGGGCGGCGATGGGGTCGCCGTGGCAGCCGACGACTATTACAACCCCGCCGTGGAGCTGCTCGAGGCCGACGGTTGGGGTGGCACCCCATGAGCGGCGTCATTCGCCCCTACGGCGACACGACGGGTGATGGCATGGTGCAGATGTCTTTCACCTTGCCGGTCGCGCACGACAAAGTTGCCGAGGGCGCCGCACTCCAACTCGCCGCGAGAATGGGCATGCAGCCGGCCATGTTGGTGCATGCCGCTGCGATGGGGCCGGCACATACGTTCTGCGTGGTGTACGGGTCGGTCACCCATCTTGTCGATCTAGAGGCGGTGGAGGTCGTCGAGCGCGACTATCCGTTGTTGTCGCCGCGGGACGTCAACCTGGCTATTAAGGAGGGGCTACGGCGCCCGCTGGTGGTGATCGGGGCCTGCATCGGCACAGATGCCCACACCGTCGGCATTGACGCGATCTTGAACATCAAAGGTTTCGCCGGGGACAAAGGTTTGGAGTACTACTCCGAGTTGGTGGTGATGAACCTCGGCGCCCAGGTGCTCGTGCCAGAGCTCGTCGAACGCGCCCAGGCCAGCGGAGCCGACGCCGTGTTGGTCAGCCAGGTCGTCACTCAACGCGATGCTCACCTGCACAACATCCGGGAGATGTCTGCGGCGTTCCGCGAGGCCTACCCCGAGGGCAGCGTGCCGCTGTTGGTGGTGGGCGGACCCCGGTTCGATGAACGGGACGCCGCCGAGCTCGGGGTGGACCGAGTTTTCGCTCGCGGCACCACGCCCGGCGACGTTGCTTCATACCTCGTGCACGCGATGACCGCGAAGATGAACGCATGACCGATCCGAACAGCTCGAACGCAACCACGTCAGACGCAGCTACGTCAGACGTGACAACGACACGCACAGCGACGACAGGCACAGCGACGACAGGCGTATGGACGGCAACGACTGCCCTGACAGCCTCGAGCCCAGCAACCGTCGGGATGCGCGTGACCCATCGTCGTTATGTCTCCTACGACCACGCGCACTACGCGGGAAACCTGGTCGATGGAGCCTATGGCCTCGCGCTCTTTGGCGACGTTGCCACCGAGTTGTGCGTACGCACCGATGGGGACGAGGGCTTGTTTGCTTCCTACAGTGACGTGCAGTTCCGCTCGGCCATCGCTGCGGGGGACTGCATTGAGGCACGAGCGACGCTGGTGCGGGTTGGCCGGCGTAGCCGTGAGATGGAGTTCCAGCTATGGGTGACCGCACGCGGCAATCCAGTGCGTGCTGCCTCGGCCGCCGATGTCCTGGACCCACCACTGTTGGCCACCTCGGCCACCGGGGTCATCGTTGTTCCTGCATCCTCGCCCTGACCTGTGCGGCCTTAGCGACGATGCTCTCTGTGTGATCCGGGTGGGCAATGACCGCTAGTTGGGTCAGCATGGCCTCGATGTGATGTGGCACCTGAATGCTGGAGGCGCCCCAGTGCGCGATCTCATCGACGCACATGTCGAGGTACCTATCGAACGTCCATTCGCTGGTGATCAGCCTCAGCACCCCCTCCTTGTCGTCGTGGGTTGTTGGCACGCTTGGCGCAGTGGCGATCAGCCGCAGGATCGTATGTAGTTCGTTGAGCACTTGGACCGCCGTCGTCGGGTCGTTGACACCAGGGGACAACGCCCGTTCGGCAATATCAACGAGTTGCCGCAGCCCAAACGTCACGTCCTGCTCCATCGACCTGCGCGACGTCAGAGATAGTGCCGATCGGACGTCATCCTGACACTCTTCGAGCGAGGGTTGTTCTGGCTGACCCACCGGCCGCAGCATCGCCAGCGGCTGGTCGATCACCACGAAGGTGCCTATCGTGTGGACCATCTCGATCCGCGTCTGGTGCCGAGCTCCCGCCTCGACAAGCGATGGCGCGTCGACATAGTTCAGATATCCGTTGTCCTTCGCGCAGACGACGACCGTGCGCGTGGTGTCTACGTCGGTCTCGCCGGTTAGCCCGCCCGCTGACCTCGGTGCCCGCTCCGAGCCGGACAGCCGATCCTCACCGCGGCTGCCCCCTCTTGCGCGACCCGCCTCCGCGCGGCTTGCTTGCAGCAGGTCTCTGGTCTCCTGACCCACAGACTGGATGATGACCTCGACCGAAATCGACTGGGTGATGTGGTGGATGAAGGCCAAGAACATGGCCACCGATGCCAATACCAGCAGAAACGCTAGGGTGACCGCGATCTGCGGGACATCAGTCGATTCGCCCTCAACTGTTCCACTGACGCTTCGCAACACAGTCAGGGCGTAGATGAAGGACGCAGCAAAGACGCCGAGGGTGAATTGCGGGATTCGCTCGTCCAAGAACGTTCGCAGCACCCGGGGGGAGAACTGCGAACTTGCGAGCTGCAGCACCACGATGGTGATCGAGAAGACCAAACCCGTCAGCGAGATCATCGCCCCGGCGATGGTGGAAAGCATGGTCCGAGCGCCGTCTGTGCCTGCTGGGAACAGAAACGGGACGAACTCGGCGACGCGTTGGTCTACCTCCGGTGCCACGATGCCCAGCCCGAGGGCGAGGACACAGGACAGGGTCGGAACCACCCAGAACGGCGCGAATGCGCGACGGAGTCTGCGGCGGGCATCATCGGTGCGGCGCCGGGGTTGCGGGGCCGGAGCCGGACTGACCCGGGGGTAGTGCTCGTCTGTGGTCATAGGGAGATTTGGTCCGTTCGTCGCGCAGGTAGGTTCGGCGTGTCGTGGCCGACACGCCCAACGATGCCATCTGATCGACAATTAGGCTGATCGGTCGCCACCCCGCTGACCTGCGACTCCTCGGTGTTTGCGCTGGTCACCGCCCAGTTGACAGGACGCCTAAGGCAACTAGATTGAGGGCACGCCCGATGTTCCCAGCGCAAGCAGGTGGAGCATTGCTCGGTGAGATTGTCTCGCCGAGATGGGCTAGCCAGGGCCCGCTGGGCCCAGTAGACAACAGGGGATCCGCTGCCGCATGCGGTGTCGTGGTCCCTTGGCCCCAACGGCCCGGGGGCCCTGGCTTCACCTTCGGTGGCGGGTGCGTCTGGCGACCCTGCGTCTGGCGGCCCTGCGTCTGGCGACCACTGGACCTTCGCGCGGCCGGCCTGAGGTCTGGCGGCCCTCGGGCAGCGGCAACTCACGGCGGCGTACCTTAAGGTGGCCTAGTGCTGCTGCTCCGACTCGCCTCTGCAGCACTCGGGGGCCTAGCGATCTGGCTCGCCTTCCCCTCATTCGATCTGTGGTTCCTCGCGCCGGTGGGTGTCGCGGTTCTCATCCTCGCGCTCCGCGGAGTGCGGGCCCGCCTGGGGTTCGTGCTGGGTCTATTCGCGGGGTGGGGGTACTTCGTTCCGCTGCTGTCCTGGTCGGGAATTTTCGTCGGCTGGCTGCCGTGGCTCGCCTTGGCGACGCTCTCCGCTCTCTACCTCGCAGCGTTCGGGGCAGTTGCCGCATACCTGCAAGGCCCAGACCCGACCTCGCGGGTACGTCCGTTCGCAGTCTCTCTGGCCTGGCTGGTGGCCGAGTACGCCCGATCCACGACGCCTTTCGGCGGCTTTCCCTGGGGTCGCATCGGCTTTTCTCAGGCGGACAGCCCCGTCCTTGGTGTAGTGCGCTACCTCGGCGTCCCAGGGCTCGGTTTCGTGGTCGTGCTCAGCGGCGGTTTGCTCGCTTACGGCATTCACCAGATCGCGGGTCGCGAGGTTGACCGGGGCTGGCTCGGGCGGAGCGTGGCAACGGTAGGGGCCGGCGTCCTCGCGGTGGCCGTGTTACTCGCGCCCAGCCTGATCGAGCGCCCGATCAATGGCGACCCGGCACAGATCACCGCCATTCAGGGCAACGTCCCAGAGATGACACTGGAGTTCAACGCACAGCGTCGTGCAGTGCTGGACAACCATGCGGGCGCAACCCGCCAGGCTGCAGAACTCATCGCAGCTGGAGAGATTCCGGCCCCCGACCTCGTAGTCTGGCCGGAGAACTCCTCCGACATCGACCCGCTACGCAATCCCGACGCGGCTGACGTCATCCAGGCTGCGGTCGCCGAAATCCAGACCCCCGTGATCGTCGGCGCCGTGCTGGCGCCACCGGGCGAGGAGTTGGCCAACACCGCGCTGCTGTATCTGCCGGGGGAGGGGCCGGTGCAGTCCTACGTCAAGCAGCGTCCCGTTCCGTTTGCCGAGTACATCCCCTATCGCGACTTCTTCCGCCAGTTCTCCGACAAAGTGGACTTGGTTAGCACCGATTTCGTCGCAGGCGACGGCGTCGGCCTGCTGCAGGTCCCGTTGGCACCCGGTGCAGCGGACTCCAACTCCTCGGGGGATGACGCTCAAGAGTCGCCCGACACGCTTCCGGTCGGAGTCGCCATCTGCTTCGAAGTGGTGATCGACGATCTGATGGCCCAGACGGTGCGCTCAGGAGCCGAAGTCATCCTGGTTCCGACGAACAACGCCACGTTCGGATTCACCGATGAGTCAGAGCAGCAGTTGGCAGCATCGAGGGTCAAGGCGGTAGAACTCGGCCGCTCCATCGTGCACATCAGCACCGTCGGCGTCAGTGGGTTCGTCGCCCCTGATGCTTCGGTGACCGAGCAGACCGAGCTCTTCACCGAGGCGATCATCAGCAGCGACGTGGTGCGCCGCACCGAGACGACGATGGCGGTGCGCCTGGGTCCCTATCTGGAGCCGGTGGCGGTTGGGTTGCTGTTGCTCACGTTGGGTACGGCATTTGTCAGGCGACGTCGGGCGAAGGACACCGAAAAGCCGTGACCGACCGCTCCTGGCCGCCTCTTGCTCACGACGAGTTGTGCATTCTTCTTCCTACCTACAACGAGCGCGAGTCATTGCCCTCGATGGTCCCTCGACTCCGAGTTACGGTGCCACAGGCACACCTGCTGATCATCGACGACGCCTCGCCGGATGGGACCGGTGAGATCGCCCAGGAGATGGCGGGCGGGGATGACCTGGTGCATGTATTGCACCGACCAGTAAAGGAGGGGCTGGGGCGCGCCTACGCAGCGGGATTCGGGTGGGCCATGTCTGAGCGGTTCACGGCCGTCGTGCAAATCGACGCAGACGGCTCCCATCAACCCGAACAGCTGCCCTCACTGATCAAAGCCGCAGCCAGGGCTGACGTCGTGATCGGCTCACGATGGGTGCGCGGGGGCTCGGTGCGCAACTGGCCGCTACACCGCAAGGCCCTGAGCCTGGGCGGCAACCTCTTTGTTCGGATCGCCTTGGGCATTCCGGTACGGGACGCCACGGCGGGATTTCGCGTCTACCGAGTCGACGCCCTGCGGGCGATGGGCGTGGACGCCGTGGCCTCTGCCGGTTACTGCTTCCAGGTCGATCTGACGCTGCGTGCCGTCGATCGCAACTTGACCGTCCGCGAGGTACCGATCGAGTTTGTGGAGAGGGTCCAGGGTGTGTCCAAAATGGGCACAAGCATTGTGGCCGAAGCGTTGGTCAGAGTGAGCGCTTGGGGCGTTCAGCGGCGAGTGCGACAGTTGCGGCTAGCGCTCACAGCCCTGACAGCGGACCAGGCCGCGCGGATACCCACGAGACAAGGACACGACGGATGAGCACACAGGCCGGGGCAACTCCGCCCGGGGCTACCCCGCGTCGCGGCCGTCGTGGGCGGTGGATCCTGCTGGTGTTGCTGGCCGTTCCGCTGTTGGAGATCCTGACCATCATCGCGGTCGGGCAAGCGGTGGGACCGTGGTGGACCTTCGGAGCGCTGATCGCGCTGAGCATCGTCGGTGCCGCCGTGGTGCACCGGGAGGGTAGGCGCACCTGGAACCGATTGCGAGAGGCCCTGCGCCGAGGTGCTACGCCGGCCAAAGAACTGACGGACGCGGGTCTGGTGCTCATTGGCGGAGCACTCCTGTTGACCCCCGGCTTCTTGACCGATGCCCTCGGATTCTTCCTGGTGCTGCCGTTCACCCGCCCTATCACCCGGGCATGGCTGCAGATCGTCGTGTCCAGTCGGCTTCTGGGCACGTTTAACCCGCAGCGGCCGGGAGGTGGACGCAGGAGTTCAGGTCGTTCCGCGGCCGGCCAGGAGGTCATCGAGGGTGAAATTGTCCAAGACCCCCACCAGGAACGCCAAGACTAGGCGCACGACGAATCTCAGGCAGTGCGCTTGCGGCCTGGCTTTTCGCCTCGGCGTTGGCGCAGAAGGGTCAGGCGCTCCTCCAACAACTCCTCGAGCTCGGGGATGGAGCGGCGTTCCAACAACATGTCCCAGTGAGTTCGCTGAGGCTTGACGGCCTTCATTTCAGGCTCA
Source organism: Ornithinimicrobium sp. (assembly GCA_049649785.1). Taxonomy (GTDB): domain Bacteria; phylum Actinomycetota; class Actinomycetes; order Actinomycetales; family Dermatophilaceae; genus Ornithinicoccus. The sequence continues at coordinate 145,883 of JBARZG010000098.1, forward strand.
GGACCATCGTTGAGCTTGGCGATCAAACCGCACCGGCATTCCCAAACGCTGGGAACCTCGGCCTCGACCGAAAACGGGAGCTCGCTGACGTGTCCGTCAGGGCAGGTGTAACTGGTGATCGTTCGGTCACTGAAGGTCACACCCTCGTCGCTCTCGAACGACAACCAACTCAGGTTGGTGCCGCGTAAGGATCGCTCAGCCATAATAAATATCTCCCCTCGTGTCCAAGACACGGTGTCAGACGAGTGGTACTTCTCTACGAACGCTTCGTTGCCGCTCAGTGTTCCGGATGGGAACAACCGGTGATTTTCATCGGGCGGCCCGAGACTTGGGATGAATCGCACCCGTTGTTCATCGGCATCCCGTGAAGCGCGGCGGAGGCGTACGGGCCTGCGACTGGATCACACAAAGCCAGCGTTAAACAGTACCGCTAGTCGGACCCGGAGCGCCATTCGCACCCCGTCCGCTGTGCCGCGTCTCACGACCGGCCTCACGGCCTTACCGTCCTGGCCGCTCTACCTTGGCAAATCTCAGACCACAGCGGGTTGCTCGTTGCCCGCATCGGCGATGCCCCGCCGCATGTCGACACGCAGCAGCAGCAGACCTCCGACGACAAAGAACGCCACGAGGACGATGATCGAGAGACGGTAGGAGCCGGTGAACTGGAACATGAGACCGAACGCAAGTGTGCCCAACCAGCTCGTACCCCGTTCCATCGCCTGGTAGAAGCTGAAGAACTCTGATTCGCGGCCGGCGGGAACCAGCTGGCTGTACATGGAGCGCGACAGGGCCTGGGTGCCACCAAGCACCAGCCCGATGCAGAATGCACATGCCAACCACAGCCTGAAGGCACCTGCTGGGACGACAAAGGCGAAGGCCACGACTCCGATCCACATCACGAGGCCGCCGAGCACCACCCGCTTGGCGCCAAAGGTTCCAGCTAAGCGCCCGAAAAGTAAAGCACCGCCGAAGGCGACAAACTGAACGAGCAGGATCGTCAGGATCAACTGACCCGCTTCGAAGCCCAACTCCTCTGAGCCGTAAAGGCTGGCCGAATAGATCACGGTTTGAATGCCGTCGTTGAAAAATAGATAAGCGAGGAGGAAGAGCAACGTTTGCGGGAAGAGTCGGATCTCGCGGAACGTGGTCTGCAATTGGACGAACGTCCCTTTCAGCGATCCGGCATCGCTGGCCACCGGGACACGGGTGGTGCCGATCACCCGGCGCAGCCCCCATACCGGGATAATCGTGAAGATCGCCCACCATGCGCCGGCGGAGAACAGGCTCACCCGAATCGCCATCTCATAGCTCATGCCCACGCTGTCGTGTAGTTGCAACAACCCCAGGTTGAGGGCTAGGAGCAGTCCGCCACCGAGGTAACCGAGTGCCCAACCTCGCGAAGACACCTTGTCGCGATCATCGGGGTGTGCGATGCGGACCAAGAGTGCGTCATACACCACAACTGAGGCCCCCAAACACAGGTTGCCGATGATCAGCAGCACCACGCCCAACTGCCAATTCGTGCCGGACAGAAAGAACATGCCCATGGCTGCTAGGGATCCCACCCAGGCGAAACCGCCGAGCAGCCACGTCGGTCGCGGCGCCCGGTCCGCAGCGGCCCCAACGATGAGGAGGAAGACGGCCGAGACAATGGTGGCGACCGTGATCGTGTACGGGGCTAGTGAGCCGACGGCAATCGGCACCCCGAGGATGGACAAACTCTGCCGACACGTCTCACCGTCGGCGAGGTCCGGGCAGGCGTCCGCTCGGGCAAGTGCGGTCAGATAGGGCGCGATCAGCACTGTCCCGGTGGTCGTGACGTATGCCGAGTTCGCCCAGTCATACCAGGACCAGGAGCGTTGGTGGCTCTTGGTTCGCTCACTGGCAACGTTGGCCATCGCGGGGTGCTGGCTCATGAGCCACACAGTGCCACACGCGGAGGTGGCCTGGGGGCGCGTCGAGGTCGTGTCCCCGAGCTCACGGACAGTCCCGGTTGCGAGAACCTAGCTGACGGCCGAAAGTAGAGTCACCACCATCCACCCAGAAGGAGCAACGAGATGGGTATCGGCGACAAGATCAGCAACGCAGCCAGCGAAGCCAAAGGAAAAGCCAAGGAAGCGACTGGCGACGCAACAGACAACGAACAGATGCAGGCTGAGGGCACCGCGGAGCAGACAGAGGCGAACGTCAAGCAGAGTGGTGAGCACGTGAAGGACGCGTGGAACGACGTGACGAAGTAGCTGTCTGTCTCGCTCGCCTCACTCGCGCCTCAACAGGCGTCGCACACGGGTGAGCATTCGACGCCAGATGGGTGTCGCCGGATGCTGACCCGTGTGTCGGCGACCGTCCACAGCGGGCTCTTCAGCCCGAATCCTGCGCCGAAGCTCGCGCCCCCGGGACTCTTCGCGGCGGGCGACGACCTTTCCTTCCGCGGTTGCCGCGTCGCCTTCGCCCGCCTGCAGTAGACCTGCGGCTATGTCGACTTGTTCGCTGTAGTACCGCAGCGCCACAACCAGCGATGCCACGACCGGCACCGCAAGGAAGGCTCCGGCGATGCCAAACAGGGTGCTTCCACCCACGATGGCTATCAGTACAACGCCTGGATGCAGGTTCATCGTTTTGCTCTGCAGGATAGGCAACAACACGTTGCCTTCCAGTTGTTGAACAACAAGGACGAGAACCAACACAAAGGCCGCCGAGCCGAATCCGTTGGACACCAAGGCCACCAGGACGGCGAAGCCGCCAGCCACGAAAGCCCCAACGACCGGCACGAACGCGGCGAAGAAAGTCAACACCGCCAATGCAACGGCCAAGGGGACACCGGCGAAAAACAACCCCGACCCGATAATCACAGCGTCGATCAGACCGACCAACGCCTGGGTGCGAATGAACCCACTGACGGTGGTCCACACCCGTTGGCTGACCTCGACCAGGTGCTGTCCTGCATACCGCCCGGTCCATGAGTGGAGGGCGGGCAAGAAGTTCTTTCCGTCTTTGAGGAAGAAGAACGTCAATACCAGCACCAAGAAGGTGGTGACGAAGAAACTGCCAACTGCTGCAACGCCAGTGAACACTCCGGCGGCGATTGCTGCAGCGCGTTCCTGTAGCGCCGAACGCAACTGACCTGCGTAGTCAAGCAATTCGCTATTATCCAGGTTCAGTGGGGGCCCGGCGATCCACTTCTGCAGTTCGATAATGCCATCGCCAGCACGGTCCACGACCTCGGCGGTCTCCTCGACGATCGAGGGTGCGATGGTGCTCAAGATGCCCAGAAAGGCGATGAAGGCTATGAGCAGGGTGGTGAATGCGGCCAGGCCTGCCGGCCATCCTCGAGCGCGCAGCCAGCGCGTCGGCGGCCACAGCACGCTCGACAGCAGCAAGGCCATGATCAGCGGGAAGACACCGACCCAGGCCTGGGCGATCAGCCAGAGCGCAACAGCGCCAGCCGCCACCAGGATCAAGAAGCGCACGGCCCAGACACTGCTGCGGCGCAGCGATCGGGCAATGACAGCACCGCGGTCGATCGATGGTGGATCAACCTCTGCAGGTGTGGTCATCGCAGCAGTGCCCACGAAGCCATGCCCGCGCTGTAAGGCACCCTGCCGCGAGGGCGCCGGTTGCCGACACTCACGCCGTCAGCGCGCCTTGGGGTCGAGGTCAGGGGTCCCGGCGGCCTCGACGCTGTGTGACGGCGACACCGTTATCAAGGCCGTGGTCGTGTGACTGCGTCCGGGCTCCAGGCTGATCGCGTGATGGTCGATGTTGGCCGTCTCGACACACAGCATGTGGGTCCATTCGGTGTCGCCGAAGTCGCCCATGTCGGCAGCGCCGGCAGGACCAGGATTCCAGATCACCGTGTTGCTTGCGCCCTCACTGCGGACGCTGAGTTGTCGGTCGAGGATGGGGTCCACAAGGTGGACCGGCCCGGGGGAGTGGTAGATCCGATCGACCTCGTCGGTGATCCGCAGCGGCACGGTTTGGTGGGCATTCTGGCCCTTCACCTTGTCGTAGTAGGCGGCGTCGCCGAGCCCGACTACCTCTACGTGACGCACATCGCCGACATGCAGGTAGGTATGCAGAGCCACCTCATAACTCATCGGGTTCTGCCCGACATTGGTCACGGTGTGCCGCAGTTGCAGCGCCTCGGAGGTAACCATGACGTGCATCTCACACGCCACCTCGGCGTCGAGGTCCTCGCCGGCCTTACCGAGCATCGCTGACGTCAGTCGCCACCTGGCGGCGTCGACGTCCTGCTCGACCAGGTCCCAGGTGGCGGTCCGCGCTAACCCGTGTGATGGCTTTCGATCTCCAGAGGGACCGCCCGCAAACCACGGCCAGCAGATCGGGACCCCACCACGAATCGCAGCATCTGCGACATACTGCGACCGCCCACTGACCCACACGACCGGCACATCGTTGATCGTCCAGCTCGCGACGTGTGCGCCGTGATCGTAAGCCGTGAGCACACCCTCGCCGGCCATGAGTGTCCGCGGAGTAAAGGCAGCCATACCCAGACTCTAGGCCAGGGCGCAGCAACTGACGTGGGGAGCCACGCCCGCTACCGAGGACTCGCGGCCGAAGCCCGCGGTAAACGCCGATAAGGAACATTATGACAAGTTAGGCTCCAGGGTGATTCGCCGTCACACACTGCTGATGAGATGCGGAGCCCTCCCCGCCGGCTCACGTGCGCAACCATCGCTCTCCGCAACCTCGGTAGCCAGCGAAGCTGCTCCGGGTGAGGCTTGTCTCTGGGCCCGATCTGCTCGAAGCTTTCTGAGTCAGGTAGTCGGCATATCGTAGGCGGTGGCGTACTCAGCCGAGGGCTCGATGGGAGTGATGACATCGATCAGCACGTCGTCAGGACCGGCAAAGATGAAATGCCGTTGGCCGAAGTCCTCCGACCGTAACGACCGGACGGTTTCGAAGTGGCCATCGACTACCAGCCGTTGGTGAACGGCGTCCACATCGTCGACCTCAAGGTTGATGAGGACACCGGCGCTGGGGGTGCCGTAGCCAACGGGGACGGTCGGGTGGTCGGCGTCCAGGATCGCGAGTTCCGATACGTCGCTGCGCAGGCTGACGTACCAGGACGTCTCGAAGGTCGACTCGAAGCCGAGGTGTTCGCGGTAGAACGCGCTGGTAGAAGCGACGTCGCGAGTCATCAGGACCGGGTAGCTGCTGGTGAGGTTCATCGAACACTCCTTACGTGTGTGGTGAATGTATATGACGCATGCTATACATATGAGTCACACGTAAACAAGAGGGCCAGAGGTAGATGCGAAGAACCAAGGCTGAAAGCGACGCCACAGCGGCGGCGCTGTTGGACGAGGCCACGCTGCAGTTCGCCGAGCGCGGCTACGCCGCCGTGTCGATCGAGGACGTCGCCTCCGGTGCCGGGGTGACACGCGGCGCGGTGGCCCACCACTTCGGCACCAAGCGTCGGCTGTTCGAGCAGGTCCTCGCGCGCACCCAGCAGTCCGTCGGCGACCACGTCGCCACCGCCGCCGATGCCATCGCCGACCCGTGGGCTGCGTTCGAGGTTGGTTGCCGGATCTTCCTCGAGCACAGCCTCGCTACCCCGGTGCGCCGGATCATGTTGATCGACGCGCCCGCCGTGCTCGGCTGGGGCACCTGGCGGGAACAAGACGCCGCAACATCGGGGCGACATCTCGCCGAGGCACTCGGAGAACTGATCGATGCCGGGCTGGTCGACGTTGCCTCCGTGCCCGCTACCACCGCACTGCTCTCCGGTGCGATGAACGAAGCGGCGCTCTGGGCGGCATCCCAAACGCACGAAACCGCGCTCGACGAAGCATGGCACGACCTACGCCGACTCCTGTCTGCCATCCGAGCCACGCCATGACCACAACAGGCAACCGCACTCCCCGATCCGCCGCCGACGGTCCATCGGTGCTCCCTAGCGAAACGTTCATCTCCCTTTCCGGGTCATACCTCGTCGCGGGGACGCCCCACGTCGACGATGCACACCGTTCTTGACCACTCAATCGGTGCAGGTCCTTCGGTGCAGATCAAAGACGTAAGCACGGTATAGCGGTGGGTCGCCCGCTCGCCGGGACGGTGAACGGCGCTCACCGCCGATACGGCCCCGGCCACCCAGCATTGGCAAGCGGGCCACTTCAGCCAGCGTCGCTATGCCGCTGCACCCAGCCGGGGCGCCTCAGGGTCCGGTCCGAGCGCAAAGACGTGCTCGACCCCCAGCGGCCACGATGCGCTCTCCGGCGCCGGCTCGGACGATACGCACCTCTGCGCCGGCGGGTAGCGCGTCGCGGTCCTCGCTCATCGGTGCTGACCCTTCACTGAAAGGGTGAGGGGTCACCTGAGCCGACTCTGGTGATCTCGGGATACCCGGCCGAGAAGTCGACGACCGTGGTGGGGTCACCACCGGTCTCATCGCCGTCAATGATGGCATCGACGAGGTTGTCCAGCTCTTCTTTGATCTCCCAACCCATCGACAACGGTTCGTCGTGGCCCGGCAACAACAGCGTGCTGGACAGCATCGGCTCCCCCAACTCGGCCACCAAAGCCTGGGTGATGTGGTGGTCTGGGATACGCACTCCGATCGTCTTCTTCTTCGGATGCAGCACCTTCTTGGGAACCTCCGGAGTTGCCGGAAGGATGAACGTGTACCGCCCCGGGGTCGCCGCTTTGACAGAGCGGAACACAGCATTGTCCAACTGCACGAACTGTCCGAGTTGGGCGAAGTTTGCGCAGATCAGGGTAAAGTGGTGCTTGTCATCCAGCTTGCGTATGTCGATGATTCGCTGTTTGGCATCGGCGTTGCCGAGTTGGGCACCGAGCGCATAACAGGCGTCCGTTGGATAGGCGACAAGGCCCCCCTCGGCCAAAATGTGGGCTACCTGGCTGATCAGACGCGGCTGCGGATCCTGTGGATGAATGTCGTAGAAACGGGCCATGGTTCAGCGTAGTCCGGCACAGCATCGAGCGAGGACATTTCACTTCCGTGGGCTTTGCGGTTCGGCATCCTGCGGTTGGGCATCTTGCGCAGATCGTTTCGGAGGCAGTGGAGAGACATACCCGGCGATCAACAACAGGACACCGACGGCGAGGAACGCGATAACAGTGCCCAGGGTGTCCGAACCGCGCATGTCGACCAGGAACAGCTTCGCCACCACCACGCCGAGTACGCTCGCCGCTGCTCCCCATACTCGTCGCCACTGGTGGCGGTTGGCCAGCACCATGGCCGTCAACGCGATAAGCGTCCACAAGATAGACACACTGGCCTGAGCGAGGTCGGAGCTCCAGAGGACCTCGAGGTCGTAAGCGATGTCAGCCCAGGCGCTGAGCGTGCGCAGGACCACCGTGCTCAGCCACACGAAACTCACTCCGCACAGCACCCACCAGCCGTATCGGCGCGGAACTCGCCCCGTGCCGGCTTCGCTCACCTGGCGCCACCACGTCACCAACGTTACCAACACCGCGATCTGTGCCACGTCGACCGGGTTGAGCAACGGCAGGTAGGCGACGTCCGCAGATCCAGGAGGACGAGTCGGTGCCACGACGAGTGACCAGGCCACCAGGAAGACGGCGAGGAGCCCGCTGCCCCACCGAAGGTAGCTCTGGCGCCGAGGACGCCAGGGCCATATCGGGGCCTTCCTTGCCACCCACACCATCGCGGCCAAGACCAGCGGCCCGGCAACCACAGTGCCGTCCAAGGAGACGCCCGGTTCGTAGGTACCGGCGAGATACACGGCTTCGGCGGAAAGCAAGAGCGCCGCTAGCCACCACGCGCCGGTATGCAGTGCATCAAGGGCCCATAGGGGCACCCCGGAACGGCGCTCGCACAACCACATCAAGGCGTAGAAGGCACCAAAGATCGCGAACCAGCCGCCGATATAGCCATCGCCGAAGGGGTGTTCTCGCAGCAGCGACACCGGCACCACGACGCCGAAGATGATCACCAGCAGACCCACCGCGGTGAATCGCCACTCCTCCCATTTGAGATAGATCTCCAGGGCTCCCAGGGCGAGAGCCGTCGCGGCGAAGAAGAGCAACCAGATCACTACGGCATAAGGTTCTTGCACGTGGAGGCCGATCTCGTTGACCCCGGTGAACAACCACCACAGCAGTCCCCATGCTGCCATCGCCCACGATGCTGCCATCCACTCCTTCCGATAGCCGTCTCGCTGGACCGCTCGGCGTAGCAGCCAACTCGACACCAGGGCGGCAATAGCCAGCATCACTCCACCGAGGAACACGGAATTGAGGACCGCAGTTTCTCCTTCGCGCCAGGTAAATGCCTCGGGCAGATAGAGCACCCCGGCCACGACCTGCAACGTCAGCGCGAAGAGCATGGACAGCCACGAACGTTGGGCGATCGCCACCCACAACACCGCTGCGCCCTCCAGGGCCCAGATGGTGGCTACCCACTGTCCGTCCACCGCGAGCGGCACGCAGATCGAGCCAAACACCAGCCCGAGCGCCAGGAAGGCCCTGCCTAGCCGCAGGTATGCTGGTCCGCCGAGCAGTCGACATGCCAGCCGCAGCACGCCGTAGAACACCCCCAACGACCCCGCCGCGATCGCCAGGCCGTACTCGGTGCCGGCGACCAAGGACGCTTGTAGACCAAAGGCAACCACCGGGACGCCGAACACCAGTGTTGCGTCGACCAACCCCCGCCGCCCCGAGGGTTGCCGGTCCGCGAAGAGCACGGTGATCACCACGTAGAGCACCAAGAACGCGATCAGGAACCATTGCGCGACCGGTCGGTCGCTGGGTTGGTATTCCAGGCCGCCCCACATGGCGGCGATTACGAAGGTGAACGCGAATCCGAGCAGGTTCAGCGCCCGCCACGAGCGGAACCAGGCGATAGCGAGGATGCCGATGTTGAGCACGAAGTAGTAGCCGAACAGGCTGGCCAGCCCGCCCCCGCCGGTGGCGGCCAGGATCGGAGCCAGGAAGCCGCCGATCACCGCTACCACGGCCAAAGACACGCTGTCCTGCGCGACAGCCAACACGGCTGTCAGCGCGACCATCACGATCATCAGCACAAAACTGATACCGCCAGGCAGCACATTGAAGAGCTGCAGCGCCGCGAAGACCGTGATGTAGACGATGCCCACACCGGTGCCTTGAAGGACAAGTGCATATCCGCGACGCCGGTGCCGCAACCGCCAGCCGATGGCTAGCAGGCCGAGCCCGGCGGCCGCAACACCTGCCAAGCGCACGGTGATGGGGACGGTCAGCAGGCCCTGCTCACTGGCATACCGCAACAGGAACGCGACACCGAAGAAGAGCACGATGGCCCCGACCCGGACCACCACGTTGCCACCGGTGAAATACCCCAGAATCGCTCGCCCGGCACGCTGGATATCCGTGGGGCCCTTCGGCTCCACTGGTGGCGTGGGCGCAGCCTGCCACAGCGGCTCACCGATAGGTGGCTGCTGCTCTGGGCCCCGAGGCGCCTGACCCGGGGCCGCGAGCGACGGCCGGGCAGGCGTACCAGGTGCCTGTTGCTGTGGTGGCTGCGGCGCGAGCCGACTCATACCCGGTGGTGGTGGCTGCGACGCGGGCGCCGACTCGCCGGGCGCTCGAAGCGGCGGACTCCGGTATGCGGAGTCAGGGCCGGCCTCTGCGCGCACAGCTAGACCAGTGGCAACCTGCGCTTCCGCCTGGGACGGCGCGTCTTTCTGCCCTGGTGCACCGGCTGTGGGCCCGTCCGCGTGAAACTCGTGGTTCAGGACGTCGAGACGTTGCCGCAGCTCAGTAACCGACTGGCGTAGAGCTCGGATCTGCAGCACGGCGATGCCCACGATGACCGCTAGGGCAACAAGGAGAGCTTCCATGGCACACCCGATCGTTAGCGGACAGTACTCGCACGCTATCTCAGCGGTCTAACCGAACGGCCGATCCAGAGCTGCACCGCTGCGACGGCACAACTCACTGGCTCAACGTTGCGCCGATCGAGCCGCATCGGGCCCGTGTTGTACCGCCTCAAGGAGGGCGGAGGTAAACGCCGGCAGGTCGTCGGGATTGCGGCTAGTGATCAGATTGCCATCGACAACTACCCGCTCATCGACCCAGGTGGCACCGGCGTTCTTCAGGTCGGTGGCCAGACTGGGGAAGGACGTGATCTTGCGGTCGCGCACGACATCGGCCTCGATCAATGTCCAGGGTGCGTGGCAGATGGCGGCGACCGGCTTGCCGCTGGCCACGAACTCCTTGATGAAGGCCACAGCGTCTGTGTCCATCCGCAGCGCGTCGGGATTGGCGACTCCGCCGGGGAGCACCAGGGCGGCGTAGTCGTCCACCGAGGCCGCCGCGACGGCCCGGTCGACAGCAACCTCCTCAGCCTTGTCCAGGTGGTCATACATCTGCACGGTTCCCGTTTGCGGGCTGAGCACCTGGGCTGCCATTCCGGCATCGATCACCGAGTCGCGTGGCTGCGTCAGTTCGACCCGCTCGATGCCTTCGGAGGCGACGAGGAACGCGATGGTTGGGGTGTTGTCTTGGCTCATCCGTTAAGCCTGCGGGCAGATGCTCGCACGCGCAACCGCGACGGTCGCCGAGGTTCAGGTAGCCAGGGGACCGGGCCGGTGCATAGCGGCAATGGTCTTGTCACCGACGAACCCGACCCCCATCGGCCCGGGCCAGGGTGTTCACCAGATTGGCCCACGCCTGAACGTCATCTGGGCCGAGTCGACTCCATCGGGATGTCGTCGCGTCGCTCACTGACGCATTGTCGCCATTGAGGTGATCCGATACCACCCGATTCCCGCTGCGATCACGACCACTCCCCCAATGACGGACGGCAGGGGGAGGGTGGCCACCAACGTCAAACAGCCGATGAGACCGATGACAGGTATCCCGTGCCGCCACCATGACGAGCCCCGGACCGTCCAGGCACTCAGGTTCGTCACTGCGTAGTACAGCAGCACCCCGAAACTGGAGAAGCCGATGGCGCCCCGCACGTCGAGGCTGAGCACCACCGCGAGCACCACCACCGTCACCGCCGCCTCGGCCAACCACGGCAACTGATGCGGACCACCCACGAATGCCAACGCGCGCGGAAAGTGCTGGTCTCGTGCCATCGCCAGCATCATCCGGGAAACACCGAGAAGCATGTTCAGGAGCGCGCCACCGGCAGCGCACAACACAGCAACCTGTACCACCCACCCGAAGTCACCACCCCACAGCACGTCCGCGACCGCGGCGACGGGAGCCACGCTGGCGGCCGCACCGTCAACGCCGATGGTCGCCAACACCACCATCGCGACCAGAACATAGACCGAAACGACGACGCAGAACGTGATCCCGACCGCCTGGGTCAGGGTGCGTTCCGGGTTCTTGACTTCCTCGGCCAACGTGGCGATCCGCGCATACCCGGCAAAGGCAAAGAAGAGGAGTCCGGCGGCCTGGAACACCCCGTAGGCCGTCGGCTCCATCGCCTCGGAACTAGCGGCAGAAGCAAGCGACGGGCTTCCCGTCACTGCTGCCCAAAGTGTGCTGATGGCCAAGCCGGCCAGGACGCTGAGGACCACGCTGACCAGCACCTTCGACAGGCTGGCAGACCGATGCGCCCCGAACGCGTTTGCGGCGCTCAACACCAGGACGGCGAGCACCGCTGCGATTCGTTCGTGGTCGGGCACCAGGTAGACCCCGATGGTCAAGGCCATCGCGGCACAAGATGCGATCTTGCCCACTACGAAGCACCACCCGGCGAGGTAGCCCGCGAAGGGCCCAAGGCACCGGGTCCCGTAGACGTAGGTTCCACCGGCGGCCGGGTATCGCACCGCGAGGATCGCGGAGGTGTAGGCATTGCAGGCAGCCACTACGGCCACCAGCATCAAACTCAACAGCAGCCACCCACCAGCACGTTGCGCGGCAGGCGCCCAGACGACAAAGACACCGGCACCGATCATCGACGCAATGCCGATCGTGACCGCTTGACTCAGACCCAGGGTGCGGCGCATCGAGGACGAGGCATCCGCATTCGAGGGCATCCGTTAATCCTGGCACTGTGACGTTGCGAGCAGGTGGCGCGTCGGCCAACAAACGGTGGCTCACCAGGCGTGCCCCGGTGGCCGAAGTCCGCTACCGTCCCCCCATGGACTTCGATGACAACGGCAATCCGATCATCCCCCAAGGCCGCCTTATTTTGGTCCGGCATGGGGAGACCGAGTGGTCGCGCTCGGGCCAGCACACCGGGCTCACCGACCTCCCTCTGTTGCCCGAGGGCATCGAGGCAGCCAAGGAGGTCCGACCAGTGCTGGAGGAGTTTTCCTTCGTGCACGTCCGCTGTTCACCGCTGGGCCGGGCAAGGCATACCGCTGAGTTGGTCGGCCTGACCCCAGATGTCTTCGATGACAATCTGAAGGAGTGGGACTACGGCGGCTACGAGGGAGTCACCACCGCGGAGATTCGCGAGCGGACCGGGTCCCTGTGGACTGTCTTCGAGCACGGAGTCATCCCCGGAGATACGCCCGGCGAGACCGTTGAAGAGGTTGCCGGCCGCGCCTCTCGGGTCTTGGAGGAGGTCTATCCGCATACCCAACACGGGAATGTCGCCTTGGTCGGCCATGGGCATGCACTGCGCATCTTGGCCGGGGTCTACCTTCGGCAGAACCCACGCTGGGGACGCCGCGTCACGTTTGAGACCGGTGCGGTTGCCGTGTTGGGCCATCACCACGAAGACCGCGTGATCGAGGCCTGGAACCGGCGTCGTTGAGCTACGTCATGGGACTACGTAGCTGAGGTGTCCTTGGCCTCGACGTCCGGGATCGGCCAAGAGTGCACCGGCTGGTTTTGCTCCATGTGCTCGACGTAGTGCTCGAACATCAGACGAAGCGCCTCGCCGCGGTCGTGGCCGACGGCTTCGTACTTTTCGGTCACCGCGACCTGCCAGCTCGCACCGTTCTGGTGGGCCTTGCATCGGCCTTCGATCACCGACAGATAGTGTTCGCGCACCTGTCTGCGAAGTCCGAGCGCGGCGAGCCCTTCGTCGGCCTCTTCGAGAAGGTGATCCGCGATCAGATCGGTGGCCGCGACCTTGCCCAGCCCAGGCCAGGTCATGGTGGTGTCGATGCCGTGCCGGGAGGCGTCGAAGAAGTTCTTCTCCGCATCGTTGAAGGCCATCTTGGTCCATAGCGGCCGCCCGCTCGAGGTCAGGCGTTCGAGCAGTCCGTAGTAGAAGCAGGCGTTGGCCACCATGTCGATGGCGCTGGGACCGGCCGCTAGAACCCTGTTCTCGACCCGCAGGTGCGGCACGCCCTGAGACGTGTCGTAGATCGGCCGATTCCACCGCCATACCGTGCCGTTGTGCAGTTTCAGTTCATACAGCTCAGGGGTGGCACCGTCCTGCAAGACCTGCACCGGGTCTTCGTCGCTGACCTCTGGCAAAAGCGCCGGGAAACAGTTCACGTTCTCCTCGAACAAGTCGAAGATCGACGTGATCCAGTGCCGCCCGAAGTAGGCGCGGGGACGCACGCCTTGATGCTTCAGCTCTTCGCTGCGGGTGTCGGTCATCTGGGAGAACAGCGGCACCCGCGTCTCGGCCCACAGCCTGCGTCCAAACAGGTAGGGAGAGTTGGCCCCGATCGCGATCTGCACCCCGGAAATGACCGAGGCCGCATTCCAGTACGTCGGGAAATCCTGCGGTGTGACCTGCTGATGCAACTGGATCGACGTGCACCCCGACAGTGGTCCGATCGTCTCGAAATAGCTCACGACCTCCTCCCCCGTGGGGCCCTGAATATCCAACTGCATGCCCTCGCCCCGCTCGTTGAGCACCGAGTCGTTCAACGCCATGTATCGCACCCCGGTGCTGAGCCAATCCCCCTCGAAAACCTCGGCCTGCAGTGTCGGAATAATCCCGGTGGCGACAACGCGAGCGCCGTGTTCCCGCGCCGAATCCCCGGCGTGGCGTAGCGACTGCGACAACCACCGCTCCAACCGCACCGCCTGATCCCCGGCCATAGGGCGAGGCGGAACATTGATCTCGATGTTGTACCGGCCAACCTCGGCAGTGAAGTCACCGTCCTGGCGTTCCTCAAGGTCTGCTAAGACGGCGTCGTTGATCAGAGCCGGGTCCAGGGTTGCTTCGTCGACCAGACTCAACTCGACTTCCAAGCCCATCTGGGGGCGAGTGAAGTCAAACCGTGACTCTTCCAGCATCCGCTCGAAGACGTCCAGGTCGAGCAACACCTTCTGCCGGAAGTTAACTCGCTGCTCGCGAGTAAACTCTGCCGAACTCACTTCAACACCCATGCGCTGACCTAACCACAACGCGCCGCGTTGGGCTAGTGGGGCTCGCTACTCCTGCGCGAGTTCGGCCAACGGGGGGCAACTGCACTGCAGATTACGGTCCCCCCACGCCCCATCGACACGGCGAACCGGTGGCCAATACTTACCGGAGGGGTCAGCGGTCACCGGATAGACCGCGGTCATCCGGTCATAGTCGTTCGACCACTCGGAGGCGATCGATAGTGCAGTATGTGGGGCGCCTCGCAACACACTGCGGGCGACGTCGGAGTCGGCCGCCTCGTCGATCTCACGCCGAATGGCGATCATGGCGTCGCAGAATCGGTCGATCTCGGCCAGATCTTCGCTTTCGGTGGGCTCCACCATCAACGTGCCTGCCACGGGAAAAGACATGGTGGGAGCGTGGAAGCCGTAGTCGATGAGCCGTTTGGCCACGTCGTCAACCGTGACCCCGGTTGACTTGGTCAACCCGCGCAAGTCCAAGATGCACTCGTGCGCCACGAGGCCGCCGGCCCCGCTGTAGAGGATCGGGTAGTGCTCACGCAGCCGGTGTGCGATGTAGTTGGCCGACAGGACTGCGACCTTGGCCGACTTCGCCAGCCCCTCCCCTCCCATCAACCGTACGTAAGCCCAGCTGATCGGCAAGATGCCCGCGGAGCCGAACGGTGCAGCGGAGATGGCGCCGATGCCGTTGTCCGGGCCGGCTGTGGAGTCCAGCGGGTGGTTCGGCAGGTGTGGTGCCAGGTGTTGCCTGACCGCCACCGGTCCAACGCCGGGCCCTCCGCCGCCGTGCGGGATGCAGAACGTCTTGTGCAGATTCAGGTGCGACACATCCCCGCCGAACTGGCCGGGCTTGGCCAGGCCCATCAGCGCATTGAGGTTCGCCCCGTCGACGTACACCTGCCCCCCTGCTCGGTGCACTCGGTCACAGAGCTCGGTGATGGTCGCCTCGAAGACACCGTAGGTGGAGGGATAGGTGACCATGACCGCTGCGAGTTCGTTGCCGTGCTTGTCGATCTTGCTGTCGAGATCAGCCAGGTCAATGTCACCGGACTCCGTGGTCTTGACGACAACGACTTTCATCCCGGCCATGATCGCGCTGGCGGCGTTCGTGCCGTGGGCGCTCTGCGGAATCAAGCAGATCGTGCGCTGGTCGTCTCCGTTTGCTTTGTGGTAACCGCGGATCGCGAGCAGCCCAGCGAACTCCCCCTGCGACCCGGCGTTGGGTTGCAAGCTCACCTGGTCATAGCCGGTGATCTCACACATCCACAGGCTCAACTCATCGATGAGTTCGTGATAGCCCATCGACTGGTTGGCGGGCGCAAAGGGGTGGATGGCCGCGAACTCCGGCCACGTGATCGTCTCCATCTCCGTGGTCCCGTTCAGCTTCATCGTGCACGAGCCGAGCGGGATCATTCCACGGTCGAGGGCAAAGTCCTTGTCCGCCAGTTTGCGGATGTAACGCAGCATCGAGGTCTCGCTGCGGTACCGGTGAAAGACCGGGTGCTCCAGGTATGTCGAGGTGCGCCGATGCTCCGGTGCCCAGTCCACGTCGTCGACCTGGTCCATGATGTCCTGGAACTGAGGCCGCGCCACGTTGAATGCGTCGCACACGACGAACAGATGAGCGGGGATCGTCGTCTCATCGGTGCTCAGCAAGACGGTGTCCTCATCGCTGCACCACAGGTTGACTCCCCTGCCCTCGGCACGCTGCACGATCCGCCGGGCGCGACCAACCGCGGTCACCTTCAAGGTGTCGAAAAAGTCCTCTTCGCTGACCCCATAGCCACCCGCGCGCAACGCGCCGGCCAGCACATGAGACCGGTGATAGGTGCGCATCGCGTTCGCCTTGATGCCTTCGGGTCCATGCCAGACGGCATACATGCTGGAGATGACGGCAAGGAGCACCTGGGCGGTGCAGATGTTGGACGTCGCCTTTTCCCGTCGGATGTGCTGCTCTCGGGTCTGCAACGCCAGACGGTATGCCGGCGCTCCGTCGGCGTCCTTGCTGACCCCGACGAGTCGGCCCGGCAGCATCCGTTCCAGACCGCCCCGAACGCTCATATAGCCGGCGTGCGGCCCACCGAAACTCATCGGCACCCCGAAGCGTTGAGCCGAGCCCACCGCGATATCGGCACCCCACTCCCCCGGTGGAGTCAGCAAGCTCAGCGCGAGCAAGTCCGCAGCGGCGCTCACCAAGGCCCCGGCCTCGTGGGCGGCCTGCGTCAGCGCCCGAAAATCACGAATCAACCCGTCGGCGCCGGGATACTGCACGATGATGCCGAAGCAGGCGCGCTGCCCGCACACCTGCTGCAGCGAGGATTGATCGGTGACCGAGCTCAGGTCGGCGCGCACGATCTCGATTCCCATCGGCTCGGCCCGAGTCGCTAGCACCGCGTGAGTTTGCGGAAGGAGGTGCTCATCGACCAGCAGCACGGCGTCGCGGGCAACTTTGCTGCTGCGCCGCATCACGGTCATCGCCTCGGCTGCGGCCGTGGCCTCATCGAGTAGTGAGGCGCCCGAGGTCTGCAGTCCGGTGAGATCGCTGCACATGGTCTGGAAGTTGAGCAGCGCCTCGAGCCGACCTTGTGAGATTTCGGCCTGGTAGGGCGTGTACGAGGTGTACCAGGCCGGGTTCTTCAACAGGTTTCGACGCACCACCGGTGGCGTGGCGGTGTTGTAGTAGCCCAGCCCGATCATCGAGGTCAGCACGGTGTTGCGCGAGCCGAAACTGCGCAACTGTGCCGAAACCGCACCCTCACTCGGCGCGGGCTCGATCTGTAGTGCCGTCTCGCTGCGGATGTCGGCCGGGACCACCCGATCGATCACGTCGTCCAGCGTGTCATAGCCCAGCGTCTGTGCCATGGCCGCGATGTCGCTGTCGCGCGGCCCGATATGGCGGGACACGAACTCGGCGGCCACCTCGATGTTGCCGGCAGAAGTGGGGGTAGATGCAGTCATCAGGCTCCTTCGCGGGCCCAGGCGATGCCTCCCCGCACGACGTCGTCAGCGGTCCCTAAAGTAACAGGTCGCCGGCAGCTAGCCAGTGGTGCGGGCCGCGCGACGAGCCGACAGCTCGTCTCCTGGTGAAGACACCGGAGCATCGCCGCGCTCTTTGGGCAACTGGGCCAGTTGGCCCTCCACCTCTCGCCATACGCTGCCGACCGCGATCCCGAAGACTCCTTGGCCACCGCGGACCAAGTCGATGACCTCGTCGTCGGAGGTGCAGGCATACACACTGGCCCCATCACTCATCAAGGTGATGTTCGCCAAGTCTTCGATGCCCTGCTCGCGTAGTTGCATCACGGCGACGCGGATCTGTTGCAGCGAAACCCCGGTCTCCAGCAAGCGCTTGATGATCTTAAGCACCAGAATGTCGCGGAAACTGTAGAGCCGTTGGGTGCCTGACCCGCTGGCATTGCGCACCGAGGGCTCGAGCAGACCGGTCCGAGCCCAGTAGTCCAGCTGCCGGTAGGTCACCCCGGCGGCGCCGCAGGCGGTGGGTCCCCGATAGCCAGCGTCGACATCCACGGCGTGTGGGTCGTGCTGGAAGAGCACGCCCTGCCTCGGGCCGGCCTCCGCGTCGCCAGGCAGATACGCTCCAGCTACCACGGCATCCTCCGTATCATTGAGCGAATTCCTCCGGGCAACGCCACCATTGGTCTCAGGCCGGCGTGGAACGTAGTGCCACGGTAGGCCGACGAGGCAGGTCGGTCAACGCTGACGCGCCGAGCAGACTCAGGCGTCTTGGCCCGAGTCGGCCTCGCCCCCACCGGCTTCCCCCCCGCTGGAACCTTCGAAGTCTTCCGGTGAGACTGAGTCGAGAAACTCTTTGAACTTCTCTACCTCGTCCTCATCCTCGATTGCCATCGTGATCCCCGCAGCATCAAGCAGATCCTCGGCAGCCCAGATCGGGGTAGAGGCACGCAACGCCAGCGCGATGGCATCGGAGGGCCGGGACTCGATCACGCGCTGCCCGCTGTCGAACACCAACCGCGCATAGAAGACGCCGTCCTTCATCGAGGTGATGTGAACCTGCTCCAACTCGTGCCCGAGTTCGCTGATCATGGCGACCATCAGATCGTGAGTCAGCGGGCGTGGCGGCTCGACCCCCTGCTGTGCATAGGCGATCGCCGTGGCCTCAGGCGCGCCGATCCAGATCGGCAAGTATCGCTGACCCTCACGCTCACGCAGCAACACAATCGGGCTATTGCCCGGCATCTCCACGCGCACACCCAGCACATCCAGTTCTTTCACCCATCCACCGTACCCCCGACATAGAGAAACATCCTGACGATAGGCCTGCGTTTGCCGTCACGGGTCGCTAACGGTGTGCGCGCAATCCGGCCCGCACCAGCGCGGTGTGCAGCGCGAGCGAGCGCGTCACAATGTCTGCCTGAACGTGCTCCGGGTCTGGACCCGGCGCTCCCCGCGCGCGTCGTCTGCGTAGCGGCTCCAACACCTGCTCGGCCAGCCCTACCTCGCGATCGGCAGCCACCCGAAAAAGTCGCAGATGCCGAGCCTCGATGCCGTAACCGGCGAGCGCAGCGGCCTGTTCGGCGATCTCGATATCTTCCACCCCGTGCCGGCCGGTGGTGTCGACTCGCAACAAGCCAAAGGACTTCAACGCTGCGTAGGTAGCGGTGTCGAGCCCGGTGCGCTCACGCAAAACCGCCGGTGTCACTCGAATTGCCCGGCGCCGGGGAGGAGTACCGGCCGGTGGTGCCTGCGGCGCAGCAGCCCGCTCGGCGCCGGGCTGCGTCGCAACCTCGCCATCCGGAGCCCCGGGGTTCGGTAGCGAATCGGTTGCCGCAGGGTTGATGGTGGCGCGCTCAATGTGCTCGAGATGTGCCTTGATCACCCGCAGCGGCCAGAACCGATCGCGTTGGGCCCGCAGGATGTAGCGCAGCCGCTCAAGGTCGTCGTCCGCGAAGATGCGAATACCACTGTCGCTACGTTCAGGATTGACAAGGCCTTGCGTCTCCAGGAAGCGAATCTTGCTGACCGTGACGCCATCGAACTCATCTGCCAGGACCTGGACCACCTGGCCGATCGGCATACCCCTGCGCCTGACTGGGCCGCCCGCGTGAGTGTGGTGGGTCACTGCCGCCCGAGGAAGTACATCAAGCGAAATTTTCCGATTTGGACCTCATCCCCGGCGACAAGCGCGGCTTCGTCGATCCGCTCTCGATTGACGTACGTCCCGTTCAGTGACCCGACGTCACGCACCCTGTACCCTCCCTCATCGCGTAGGAAGACGGCATGGCGACGAGACACCGTGACGTCGTCCAAGAAGATGTCGCTCTGCGGGTGGCGTCCCGAGCCGACCTCCCTGTCATCGAGCAGGAATCGTGCCCCCGAGTTGGGGCCACGCAACACCATCAGCAATGCGGTGCCGGGCCGCAGGGCATCGACCGTTTCCTGGTCCTCCGCCGACAGGCGTGGTGCGTCCTCCTCGAACGAGTGCTCGGTGGCGGTGACGTCAGACCCCGGGGGAATTCGCGCCGTGGTGGGGTCGGCCCCATGGGCGTGGTGTTCTCGCTCTCGCTCACTCACGCGAGCACCTCCTTCTCGGCTACATACCGTCGTCGTGGGACAGCCTAGTTGACGTGCTCGCGATAGCCCTCGACATCCATCAGCCCCTCCAGTGCGCTAACGTCCGCCAGCTTTAGCTCATACATCCAGCCCTCGCCGTAGGGATCGGTGTTGATGACCTCGGGGGTGTCATCGAGAGCGCCGTTTACCCCTGTGATCTCCCCAGCCAGGGGCGCATACAAGTCGCTGACGGACTTGGTGGACTCCACCTCACCGCACGCGTCTCCCGTGGCAAGCGTTTCGCCTACCTCGGGCAAATTCACGTACACCACATCTCCCAGGGCGTCCTGAGCGTAGGAGGTAATGCCGACGCGAACCACACCCTCGCCCTGCTCACGGACCCACTCGTGTTCGGTGCTGTAGCGAAGGTCCTCGGGGTACTCCAACTCGCTCATGAATCTCCTTTAGTTTTCGCCCCGGCCATGATCACCGGGTTGGTCGGCCAACCTATCTGCATTTTGCCTACGGCACAGGCTGAGCGTACTGATGGGGCGTTGGCTCGTGCAACGCATCGATGCGTACCTCGTTCCGTTCTGCAACGTCGATCGAACCACCCCCGCGCCGGACGTTGTCGGTGAAGCCGCCCGGTATGGCCAAGGCACCGGCAAGTGTGTGCGAGTCTCCGATAGCCAGCACGCGGTAGGGCTCCGGCACCGTCATCCCATCCACCACTAGGGCATCTCGCCGCAACTCGACCCAGGTGCTGGCAACCACTCGAACATCGCCGATCTGCACAGCTTCGGCGCCGCCGTCGCGCAGTTCTTGAATCATGTCGATGACAGCCGTCGTGCTCAGGCCATCCTCGGGATCACGCACCACCATCTCCACCCCCGGGCCGATCACGGGCACGGTGCCGGCGAGGATTTGATAGCTCTCCAGCCTGCTCCGAGCCGCCTGCGCGGCCGCGGCGTCATCCCCCTCGGTGAGCCGATCCCGGTCCAGTTCCAGACGGCTCACCTCGGCTTGGAGGTTGTCGGCCCGCACCGTGACATCGTCCAACAGCGCGATGAGGTCTTCCTCTCGTAACTCCTCGAGATCCCCGGCCTGAGTGCTCTGGACCTGAGCGACCAGGGCCAACCCCAGCAGCACGGCGATCCCGCCGGCCAGCAACCGACCACGGGTCAGCCTCAATCGACTGAGATGACCCAACCGTCGCCAGGCTGCCAGACGTTTGCGTCTGGCTGCACCCGCAGGGCCGCGGGGTGGCTGCGACGAGCCCAACTCTGCTGTTGTGCTGTCCTCGGCTGCGGCCACTCAAGCCCCCAGCAATTGGCGGCGAATCGCGGCCACGTTCGAAAAGATGCGTAGACCGAGCACGACAACGACACCGGTCGACAGTTGGGCGCCCACGCCGAGTTGGATCCCCAGGAAGACGATGAGGGCGGCGACCACCACATTGGACGCGATCGAAATCACGAAGATCTGATCGTTGAATACGCCCTCCAGGGCTGCTCGGATGCCGCCGAAAACGGCGTCCAAGGCAGCGATGACGGCTATTGCCAGGTATGGCTCCAGCCACATCGGAACTTCTGGCTGCAACAGGAGCCCTAGGCCGACGCCGACCACCAGACCGATCAGGGGGATCATTGGCTCTGGTTCTCCTCGTTCGGGGTGGCGACGCGGGTGCTCAAGCGTTCTGCTGCCGGTGTCGTCACGTTCTCATCTTCTTCCCACTCGATCACAATCCCGTATTCACTGGAGACGTCATCGAAGTATTGGCCCGTTGAGCCTGATTGCAACTCACTCGCCAGTGCTTGCTGGTCCCCGATGGCGCGGATGACGTAGGGCCGGGTCAGTCCTCGAAAGTCCACGATAATTGCCTCGCCGGCGAACCGAATGGACGACGTGGTGGTGAGTCGCTGATCGTTAATGCTGATTGCTTCGGCATCGTGGGCCCACAAGCCGTTGACCAAGGTCTGCAGGTCGGCTGCAAGCACGCGGTCAGAGTTCGCACCGGGCTCGGAGACCGGCTCGAGGTCGTCTCTGGGGGCATCGTCCACGGTGATGATGAGTCCCGGTCCCTGCATAGCCACCCCGCCGGCCTCCTGCGCAGCCGAGGCGATGAGATCAGCGGTATTCGCGCCGGGACCACCGGACTGCTCCGCTCGAAGGTCGGCGATCTGCATTCGCAAGTCCTCGATGACGACGGCGTCGGCGTCTCCGGCGCGCGACTGGGCCTCGATCCGGTCAGCGAGTTCGCTGCGCTCGGCAGAGTCTTGAGGATCGGGGGCACGCAGGTCAATGGCCGCGACGCTGAACAAGAAGCCCAACAGCAGCACCGAACACACAAAGAGGGGACTGTGCTTGCTGGTTTGCGCGTTCTGGCCTTGGCTAAGCCGGGTCGCAGCCGCCGTGTGGTATCCCGGATCGAGCCGGCGATTCAACACCTCGGTCAGCAGAGCCATCGAAGCGGCTGGATCGATCGGCTCGGAAGCCTCTCGCTGTCTGCGCCACTTCATCTGCGCACCGCCTGCCACTGTCTTCGCCGTTGTCGCACCATATCCGCCACTTGCACGGCATAGATCAGCGCGGCCAACCAATACAACCCGGTGCCCCACCAGACGAAGGCCCAACCGACCGGCTCCGCGATCGTGCCAAGCAGAGAATCTTGTTGAGCCAGCAAAAGCAACGGAAAGGCATACAACAGATTGAACGTTGCCGCTTTGCCGACGAAGTGCACCGGCGGCGCGGGCAGGCGATAGGACCGTGCCACCGGATACATCCCCGCAGTGAACAGATCGCGGGCAACCAAGAGCAGGACGAACCACCACGGTATGACGTCGCGCAACCCGAAGCCGAGCAGCGTGGAGGCGATATACAAGCGGTCCGCGATGGGATCGAGGTAAGCCCCGACTTTCGAGGTGAGCCCGTAGTGCCGGGCAATCTTGCCATCGAGATAGTCGCTGATACCCGAGACCATCAACAGCAGCACGGCCCATCCGTCGGCCTCGATCAACAACAACCAGAGAAAGACCGGAACCCCGACCAGGCGTAAACCCGAGATGATGTTGGGCACGGTGAACCATTCGTTCTTGCGGGGCATGATCTGTGGCACCCGCTTGCTGCCCTTGCCCGCCGCGCGCGCCTTCTCAGCCTCCCCGTCCACCACCACAGGATAGGCATCCTCAGAGGCTGGCGTGGCATCCCCAGCGCTCACCAAACACATTCCGCCACCGCGGAGTAAACGTCGGGATGACAGGATTTGAACCTGCGACCCCCTGACCCCCAGTCAGGTGCGCTACCAAGCTGCGCCACATCCCGAAGCCTCGATCAAGGCGAAGAGAACCGTATCTCATGCTCGCGCCGAGCTACGAATCGCATTCTTGAGCTGGCGCTTCTCACCGACGGCGCTTCTCGCGTACTCGGACCGAGATCTCGATCGGCGTCCCGTGAAAGCCGTACTCCTCTCGTAGCCGCCGCTCCAGGAACCGTCGATAGCCGGCCTCGATGAATCCGCTCGCAAACAACACAAAACGTGGTGGGCGGGTGTCCGCCTGGGTAGCGAACAGGATCCGGGGTTGCTTGCCGGACCGAACCGGGTGCGGATGGCCCGCAACGATCTCGCCCAGAAAGGCGTTGAGCTTGCCGGTCGGGATCCGCGAATCCCACGACGCCAGCGCTTGCCGCAGCGCCGGCTCCAGCTTGGCCACGTGCCGGCCGGTCGAAGCGGAAATGTTGACCCGAGGAGCCCAGGTAATCTGGACCAGCTCTCGTTCGATCTCGCGCTCAAGGTAGTGCTGACGCTCCTCATCGAGGGTGTCCCACTTGTTGTAGGCCACCACTAGAGCCCGGCCCGAGTCGATCACCTGTTGGATCACCCGTATGTCCTGCTCGGCGATGGACTCCGACACGTCGATCAGCACCACCGCGACCTCGGCCTTTTCCAGGGCGGCCTGGGTACGCAGCGAGGAGTAGAAATCGGCACCGCGAGTTTGATGCACCCGCCGGCGGATGCCCGCAGTGTCAACGAACCGCCACACCTCATCACCGAGTTCAATCAGCTCATCCACCGGGTCCCGGGTGGTGCCGGCAACCTCATCCACGACCACCCGCTCGGTGCCGGCCAGCTTGTTCAGCAGGCTCGACTTACCGACGTTCGGCCGCCCGACCAGCGCTACCCTGCGAGGCCCACCGGCAGCCCCGTCTGGGTCCGCCGAAGACACCTGGGGCAGCGCGTCGAGCAGAGCATCGAGCACGTCCCCGCTGCCGCGGCCGTGCAGGGCCGACACCGGCCACGGTTGGCCCAAACCCAAGGACCACAACATCGCTGCATCGGCCTCGGTGCGGGCGTCGTCCACCTTGTTGGCCACCAACACCACCGGTTTGCCGGAACGACGCAACAACTTAACGACGGCTTCATCGGTGTCGGTGGCCCCGACCGTCGCATCGACCACAAACATCACCGCATCCGCGAGTTCGACCGCCACTTCGGCCTGCTCGGCGACCCGGAGGTGGATCCCGGTGGCATCCACCTCCCATCCACCCGTGTCGACCAACGTGAAGTCCTGGCCGGACCAGTCTGCTGCGTAGGAGACCCGGTCACGAGTCACCCCCGGCACGTCTTCGACCACGGCTTCGCGCCGGCCCAAGACC
This sequence comes from Ornithinimicrobium sp., assembly GCA_049649785.1. GTDB lineage: Bacteria > Actinomycetota > Actinomycetes > Actinomycetales > Dermatophilaceae > Ornithinicoccus. The sequence goes on from JBARZG010000098.1 coordinate 170,309, forward strand.
CGGTTGACCAACGTCGACTTGCCCACGTTCGGCCGTCCCACCACGGCCACGACCGGCACCGGGGGCGCTGGCTGTCCAGCGGAGGCGTCACCGGCTGCATCTGCGTCGACGAGATTGAGGTCCTCGTCGCTCAAGTCGAACTTCTCCAGGCCAGCGCGCAACGCGCCCTCGACCTGCTCAACGGCAGCGTCTCCCGGCGAGTTCACAGCGCTGGGAGATGGTGGGCTGCCAGCGCTCATGTCGGCCCCACGACGGCCCGAACGTGCCGTTTGATGCGGGAGAGCATCGCGATCATCCCGCGCATGCGTAATGGTGACACTGCCCCCGCCAGACCGAAACGGTATGGCGCGTCGTCGGGCACCGCCAACACCTCCTGCGCAGTCAGACCATCCAAGGATTCGTGCAGGATGCCGGCGAAGCCGCGCGTGGTCGGAGCCTCCGGTGGCGCATCGAAAAACACGTGCACCTGCTGGTTCGCTAAATCCACACCGTCGCCGAGAGCCTGCACTTCAACGGCGAGGAACAGCGGGGATTGGCACTCGTGGACACGCTCCATGGATTCGAGACGATCGGCATACCGCTGCGGTAGCGCCGGCAGCTCCTTGCTCAACTCCAGCAGCAGCTGCAACCGGTCAGGTTCGCTGACAGCGGCGAAGTCATCGACCAGTTCGGCCATCGCTGCAGGCAGCTGAGCCTCCTCGCTCTGCACGCTCAACGCTCCACCGGGACCCGGACGGCGTTGCCCCACTCGGTCCACGACCCGTCGTAGTTACGTACCGAGTCGAAGCCAAGCAGGTGGGTCAGCACAAACCAGGTGTGCGAGCTGCGCTCCCCGATCCGGCAGTACGCCACCACATCGTCGCCCGGGCGCAGGCCCTGCTCCTGCAGGTAGATGTCCTCCAGCTCGCCGCGAGGGCGAAAGGTCCCATCTTCGGCCGCGGCGCGCGCCCATGGCACCGAGGCTGCGCCGGGGATGTGACCGCCGCGCATGGCGCCTTCCTGCGGGTAGTCGGGCATGTGCAGCAACTCCCCGGAGAACTCACCGGGTGAGCGAACGTCCACCAGCGGCTTGCCCAGGTGAGTCAGCACGTCCTCCTTGAAGGCGCGGATGATGCTGTCGTCACGTTGCACGACTGGGTAGTCCACCGGCTCAGGGGTGACCTTGTCCTCGGTCATCTCCTGGCCGGCGGCGAGCCACGCGGCCCGTCCCCCATCAAGCAGTCGCACGTCGGGGTGACCAAACAACGACATCACCCACAGCGCGTAGGCCGCCCACCAGTTGCTCTTGTCGCCGTAGATCACCACCGTGGAAGAGCGGCTCACTCCCCGCAGCCCCATCACCTCGGCGAAGCGTTGACCATCGACGTAGTCGCGGGTCAACGGGTCGTTCAGGTCCAGATGCCAGTCGAGCTTCTGAGCCCCGGGAATGTGCCCGGTCTCGTACAGCAAGACGTCTTCGTCGGACTCCAGGATCACGACGTTCGCGTCGTCGAGGTGCTCGAGGAGCCACGGCACGCTCACCAGCCGCTCCGGGTGGGCGTAGTCGGCGATCTTGGCTGAAGGATCCTGCGGGACAGTCATCGAGATTCTCCTCGTGCGTGGGTATCTGGCGCGCGGCTGCCGACGACCTGTAGGACAGCGGCAACCGACTCGGTGAACGTCAGCAATGAGGTGTCGATTCCATCTACACCGTCGGCCGGCGTCATAAACTGCGAGACGGTGGAGTCATCGCGGTCTCGGCGAACCACCTGATCCCGCACCGAGTTCGCCTCGCCCTGTTCGCCTCGGGCGGCCAACTCAGCGCCGCGCCGGTGAAGGCGTGCCTGCTCGTTGGCACTGAGCAGAATGCGGTGCTCGGCCTCGGGCGCAACCACGGTGGTGATGTCGCGGCCCTCCACAACGATTCCGCCGACCTCCCGTCGAGCACTGGCGATGATCTGCCGTTGTTTGTCGGCCAGGATGGTCCGCACACCGGGATTGGTCGCCACCGCGGACACCTGGGCGCTGATCGCAGCGGTGCGGATCTCGTCATCGACTCGCTCTTCGGCCAACCACACCGCCGGGTCGGCGGGGTCGGTGCCGATCCGCAACGGCATACGTTCGGCTTCGTCGAGGACGGGGGCCTGGTCGGCGACATCGATTCCTCGGCGCAGACACCACAGGGTCAATGCGCGGAACATGGCACCAGTGTCGAGATATCGCAGCGACAACTCAGTGGCCACCGCCCGCGACACACTCGACTTGCCTGAGCCGCTAGGACCGTCGATGGCTACGGTAATCGGGCCAGACCCGGACGACGTCAATAGTGGCACCACTCAAGCCTACCGCCGCGGCAGGCACGCATCGGTGGCTCAGCGACGCTGTAAGCCGCACCCTGCTCGGATGGCTCACATCTGTGCCGCGCGGTGCAGACTACCGACTTCTTCGCGGGTCAAGGCCCGCCACCGCCCGGGTTTGGTCTCACCGAGACGGATCGGTCCAACTTGCACTCGGGTCAGTGCGATCACCGGATGACCCACTCCGCCGAGCATGCGCCGCACCACATGTTTCTTGCCCTCGTGCAGGATCACCTCGACGATGGCCTTGCCGGGCAGCGAGTCGATGATCCGGAAACTGTCGACCTTGACGTGGCCGTCCTCCAGCTCGAGGCCTTCGCGCAGCCGGCGGCCAACATCACGGGCCACTGGGCCCGGCACCTGAGCCACATACGTCTTGGGCACCTCGTATGAGGGGTGTTGTAGCCGGTGGGACAGGTCTCCATCGTTGGTCAGCAACAACAAACCTTCGGTATCGGCGTCCAGGCGGCCGACGTGGAAGAGTCGTTCGCTGCGGTTGCCGACGTAGTCGCCCAGGCAGGGCCGACCCAACTCATCGCTCATCGTGGAGACGACGCCGAGTGGCTTGTTGAAGGCGAGGTAGACCAACGTGTCATCGAGCACGACGCGGGTGCCGTCGACGTGAATCACTTGGCTGCGGGGATCGACCCGGACGCCCAATTCGCGCACGATGACGTCATCGACCTGCACCCGACCGGCCGAGATCAGCTGCTCACATGCCCGCCGGCTGCCCCACCCCGCCCCGGCGAGGACCTTTTGCAGACGAACACCGTCCGGTTGGTGCACATCGGGGGCTGGCCCCCGCGCGGTGTTGTCCGCACGTGGCCGGCTGCGCTGGGGTGCGGACGGCTTTCGATTCGGCTGATGCTGCCGGGCAGCGGCAGGTCCCGATCCGTACTTGCCCGATCCGGACCTGCCCGATCCCGACCTGCCCGATCCCGACCTGCCAGATCCTGAATCGCCACCGCCGCGTTTGTCACCGCCGGCCTTGCTGCCTCCGCGCCTATCGCTCACGCCAGTCCTTCCGCTGCTAAGTCATCCAACACGTCACTGGTCGGCAGGTAGGGAGCCAACGCCGGCAGTTCGTCCAGATCGTTGATGCCCATCCGCTGCAGGAACACGTCGGTAGTCGCGAAGAGGGTCGCGGCACGTGGTTCGTTACTGACTACCTCGCGGATCAGGCCTCTGGCCATCAGGGTACGCACCACACCGTCGACGCTCACTCCCCGCACCGCGCTGATCCTGGCTCGCGAGATCGGTTGACGGTAGGCGACCACCGCGAGGGTCTCCAGGGCCGCTTGGCTGAGCCGAGCTTGTTGGCCGCCGAGCAAGAAGCGTTCCACTGCGGGCGCACATTCCGATCGTGAGTAGATGCGCCACCCCCCGGCGTAGCAACGCACCATGAAACCGCGCTGCTGGTCATCGAACTCCTGGCTCAACTGTGCCAAAACCTGGTCCACCTCGGAGGTGGGCACCTCGAGTGCGGCCGCCAGCACAGACGCCGCGACGGGTTCGTCAATCACCATCAAGACCGACTCGACACCGGCCCGAAGGCCACCCGGCAGGGCGTGCACGTCGAGACCTGCTTCCGGCACGGGATCAGTGCCCTGGCTCGGATTGTCCAGATCAGACATCGGCGACCTCCTGTGGTTCGTCGAACTCGCTGCGGGCCGATCGCTCGATCGGTGGCTGCTGCCCGCTGCGATCGAAGCCGTGCACGTGCAGGACGGCCAGCGGTTCACTCTGGTCCAGACGAATCGCACCGTCCCGGAACAACTCGAGCAACGCCAGGAACCGCGCCACCACCACGCTACGGGTCGGCGCGTCATCGATCAGTTCAGCAAAGGTGATCTGGATGGCGCCTTCCAACCGTTGCATCACGATCTCGGCTTGCTCGCTGACCGAGACGACCGGGGTATGCAGGTGGCTCAGGCCCACCTGCGGCTCCGGCGTTGGCGTCAGGGCCGCGCCGGCAGCAGCGGCCAACTGCTCGGGCGTGGTCGTCATGATCAGCTCCGGCAACAAGGCTGCGAACCGCTCCTCGACTCCGACGTCGCGCGGCCACACCCTGCCGCGGGATGCCATCTGCGTTTCGAAGCTGCCGGCGACATCCTTGAAGGCCCGGTATTGCAGCAACCGGGCAAACAGCAGGTCGCGGGCTTCGATCAGTTCGAGATCCTCCTCGCTTTCCTCGCCGCTGCTCGGCAACAACCGGGAGGCCTTGAGATCAAGCAGCGTTGCAGCGATCAGCAAGAATTCGGACGCTTGGGAGAGGTCCCAGGTGTCCGGAGCGGCACGCAGATGGTCGACGAACTCATCGGTCACCGTGGCCAAGGCAATCTCGGTGACGTCCAACGTGTGTTTGGCAATCAGCCCCAAGAGCAACTCGAACGGCCCCGAGAAGACGTCCAAGTGGACTTCGAAGGCGCTGGACCGGCGGGTCAAAACCCCACCAGGTACCGGCTTGGTGCTCACGTGAGGGACAACGTCAGCCCGCCGGCATCGCGCGTGGGCAGGCAGGGCTCGGGCGCCGACGCCGGATGGTCACGGCGAGCCGCCGCGACTGATCAGCTCGCGTGCCAACTGCCGGTATGCCTCGGCGCCGCTGTGGGTGCTGGCGTAGGAGGTAATCGGCTCGGCAGCCAGGGTGGCGTCCGGAAACTTCACCGTCCGGGAGATCACCGTGTGAAAGACCACGTCGCCGAAGTGGTCGACGACGCTGCGGACCACCTCTCGGGAGTGCAGAGTGCGACCGTCATACATCGTCGCCAAGATCCCATCCACTCCCAACCCCGGATTGAGACGATCGGTGATCTTCTCGATGGTTTCGACCAGCAGCGCTACCCCGCGCATCGCAAAGAACTCGCATTCCAGCGGGATCATCACCCCGTGCGCCGCCGTCAACGCGTTGACAGTCAGCAACCCCAGCGAGGGCTGGCAGTCGATCAAGATGACGTCGTAGTCATCGATCACCGGTCGCAACACACGCGACAGCACCTGCTCCCGGGCCACTTCGCCAACTAACTGCACCTCGGCGGCAGACAGGTCGATATTGGCCGGCACCACGTCCACGTCCTGCACCCGGGTCGGCTGGATCACCTCGGGAAGAGCATGGCCGCGCTCGGTGAGCAGGTTGTAGATCGTGACATCGAGTTCGTGCGTCCGGATGCCCAGTCCTACCGACAAGGCACCCTGGGGGTCGAAGTCGACCAGCAAGACTCTGCGTCCGTACTCAGCCAGAGCTGCGCCGAGATTGATGGTAGTCGTGGTCTTGCCGACACCCCCCTTTTGGTTGCACATCGCAATCACCCGGGCTGGGCCGTGCGAGGCCAGCGCAGCCGGCGTTCCGAAGTCGGGCAGGGCTCGCCCGGTCGGTCCAGATTGTCCAGAGCCTGCCGCCTCGGTACCCGGCAGGCGATCGTGCTCCGCGGCTGCCCGCCCCTGCCCAACCGGCGTGCTCGGCTCAATGCTCACCCAGCGACCCTAACCGGCGCTCCGGCCCTAGGCCACCTCGTGCTACCTCGCGCGTGGGTGAGCGCCGGCATACACCTCTCGTAGGTGCTCCGTAGAAACATGGGTATAGATCTGTGTCGTGGTGACCGAGGCATGCCCCAGCAGTTCCTGCACCACTCTGATGTCCGCCCCGCCGTCCAGCAGATGCGTGGCGAAACAGTGCCGCAGAGTATGCGGACTGATCGGGGCGCCGATCCCGGCTCGCTGCGCTGCTGCACGGGTGGCGGTAAAGACACTCTGCCGACTCAACCGTCCTCCGGAGCGGTTGAGGAACAGGGCCGGGGTGCCGGTGCCGGCTGCGGCGAAGCCTGGGCGGGCTCGGATCAGGTAGGCCTCAAGCGCGCTGACCGCATAGGACCCCAGCGGGACGATGCGGGGCTTGGAGCCCTTTCCGAACAACCGCACGCTAGCAATTGCCCCCACCTCGCCGTCCCCCTCCTTGCCCTCACCATCCACCGGGTCGCCGAGGTCACGGTTGCCGAAGTCGATGTCGTCGAGGTCGAGCCCGACCGCCTCGCTGACTCGGGCGCCGCAACCGTAGAGCAGTTCGAGCAACGCGCGGTCTCGCAGTCGGGCCCCCCCGTGCCCCGTACCGGCCGCGTCCAACAACGCGGTGACCTCGCTCACGTTCAAGGTAGCGGGCAGCGAGCGTCTCGGTGCCGAGCGAACAACCCCGGCGGCGGGATCGGCGGGGGCGATCGACTCCTGTTCCCAGAAGGCGTGCAGGCTTCGGACGGCAGCCAACGAGCGCGCCACCGACGTCGCAGCGAGCGCCGGTCGCTGCGGGGTGCCGGTGGTCAGTTCACCGAGGAAGGCTTTGACCGCCTCGGGATCGACGTCGGCGGGGACTGCGTAACCCTTGAGGGTCAGGAAGTCCAGATAGCGGCTGGAGTCACGCCGGTAGGCGTTGACCGTCAACGTCGCCAGCCCGCGCTCGACGCTGAGGTGGTCGAGCCAGCGATCGCGCTCTCGACGCAGCGTCTCGCTCACCTGTCCTGCCGCTCAGCTGTGCCGGGAGCGCAACACGGCCTCGACGTCGCCCAAACCCAGACCTCGACTGCGTAGCAGCACCAACAGGTGGTACATCAGGTCCGCGGACTCCCCGACAAGGTGTTCGTCGTCTTGGGCCACGGCCGCCAGCGCAGTCTCGACGCCTTCTTCGCCGACCTTCTGAGCGACCCGTCGCACCCCTGCGTCCAACAACGCGGTGGTGTACGAGCCCGGTGGACGAGCTTCATCACGCGCCGCGACCAAGGCATCGAGGATAGGAAGGAAGCCAGGGCCCGCGGCGGGAGCGTCGGTGAAGCACGACGTTTGGCCAGTGTGGCAGGTGGGTCCGGCCGGCTCGGCATGCACCAGCAGCGTGTCCTGATCGCAGTCAACCTCAATCCGGGTAACCCTCAGCGTGTTGCCGCTGGTCTCACCCTTGACCCATCGTTGCTGCCGACTGCGGCTGTAGAACGTAGCCAGCCCGCTCGACAACATCGCCTGCACCGCCCCGGCATCACAGTAGCCGAGCATCAATACGGTCGACGTTCGGGCGTCTTGCACCACGGCCGGAATGAGCCCTGTGCGAGCATCGAACGCCAAATCCTCCACCCGGTAGGGCGCCGGGAGGGCCAGGCTCACGCGAGCGCCTCGGACGGTGTTCGCCGGATGACGAGGCCGCCGGCCGCCAATGCGTCCTTGAGCACGCGTATCGGGATAGCTCTGGAGTGGAAGACACTGGCCGCGAGCGCGCCGTCGACATCGGCGCGGACGAAAACCTCGGCGAAGTGCTCGATCTCGCCGGCGCCGCCGGAGGCGATCAGCGGGACCCGGGTGATCGCGCGTACCGCCTGCAGTTGCGCGATGTCGTACCCGTCGCGGACCCCGTCGCTGCCCATGCAGTTGAGCACGATTTCGCCGGCCCCGAGCTCTTGCGCGGTGGCTACCCAGTCCAGGGTCGTCGTCGCAAGCGCCGTCGTAGCGTCCGGGTCACCGGTCATTTGCCTAATCCGCCATTGACCGTCGTCGTCGCGCAGGCTGTCGATGCCCACCACAACGCACTGCACACCGAAGGCACCCGCCAGCTCGCTGATCAGTTCCGGTCGCTGGGTCGCTGGGGTGTTGATCGAGACCTTGTCTGCCCCGGCGTGCAGGACGGCCCGGGCATCATCGACCGAGGTGATGCCGCCGGCCACACAGAACGGTATGTCGATGGCGCGGGCTACCCGGGTGACCCATCCGGCGTCGACTCGCCGTCGCTGTGGGCTGGCGGTGATGTCGTAGAACACCAACTCATCGGCGCCTTCCCCGCGATAGCGGGAGGCCAACTCGACGATGTCCCCCATGTCGATGTGGTCGCGAAAACGCGTCCCCTTGACTACCCGCCCCTCGCGCACGTCCAGGCACGGAATGATCCGCCGGGCCACACTCACGGATGTACCTTCGTGGTGTCGTCGTCGGTGGTGGCGACTCGACGTTCTTGCGCGATGGCGTCGGCAATGGTCACGCGGCCTTCCAGGAGCGCTTTGCCGAGGACGATTCCGGCGCAGCCCGTCTTGTCGGCACTGCGCAGGTCGGCGGCGTCGCGGACCCCGCCGGATGCCTGCACGTGCAGCCCTGGCGATGATCGGGTCATGAAGGTGTAGAGGTGCAGGTTAGGCCCGGACAGCGTGCCGTCTCGGCCGATATCGGTGCACAAGACGTGCTTAAGACCCGAGTCGGCATAGCGGTGCAGCATCGTCGGCAGATCAGTCTGGGCCACGGAGGTCCAGCCCGAGACCGGCAGCACCCATACGCCATCTTCGGAGGTGCGGGTGTCCAGTGCAACGGTGATCCGGTCCGGCCCGAACCGCTCTACCCAACCCAACACTGTCTCTGGCTCCTGAACGGCCATGGAGCCGATCACCACTCGCGCGGCACCGGCATCGAGCAACCGTTGCACGTCGTCGGCATCGCGGACACCGCCACCGGTTTGGACCTGCAAACCCGTTGCGTCCACGATCTTGCGCAACAGCCGCGTCAGGGTATACCCGCCGGCGCGAGCAGCGTCGAGATCGACGAGATGCAGCCACCGCGCTCCCGCGGCGGCGTAGGCCGATGCCAGCTCGAGGGGATCGTCGCGATAGCGGGTCTGCTTGTCGTAGTCCCCTCTGTGCAATCGGACGACCGAGCCAGCCAAAATGTCTAGGGCCGGGTAGATATCGAATTCCAACGTGCGTTCACTCATGGCTTGCCTCCCACACGAAGTGTGCCAGGATCGCCGCGCCTACGCTGGCAGATCGCTCCGGGTGGAACTGCGCGCCCCACCGATTGCCGCGTCGGACGACCGCCGCGTAGTCGCGACCGTGCCAGGTGCTGGCCACGGTGTGCTCGGTAATTGGTGCGGCGTAACTGTGCACGAAGTAGCCGCGGTCCCCTGGCTTGAGGGTGCTGGTCAGCGGATCTTCGCGGATGACCTGCAGCGTGTTCCAGCCCATATGCGGAACCCGCAATCCCGGGCCCGGCGTGATCGGCTCGACCTCACCGGGGATCAGCGCCAAGCACTGCACTCCCCCGTCCTCGGCGCTTGCCTCGAACAGCAACTGCATCCCCAGGCAGACGCCCAGCAACGGCTGGGTCAAGCCCTGCAATACCGGCACCAGACCGGCAACTCCTAGCCGGCGCATACCGGCTCCGGCCGCGCCGACTCCGGGCAGGATGACCCGATCTGCGGCCTGGATCGTCGCCGCATCGGCGGTCAACTCACACGACACGCCCAGTCGTTCCAGGGCGAATTTCACCGAGGCGATGTTGGTGCCTCCGGAGTCGACCAGGACGACTCGCGGTGGGTGCCCGGCAGTCGCCATGTCTAGAGCACGCCCTTGGTGCTGGGCAAGTCGGTGCCTTCTGCTCGCAGCGCCATCCGCAGCCCGCGAGCCACCGCCTTGAAGCCGACCTCGATCTGGTGATGGGCGTTGCCGGGCGAGATGCTGAGGTGCAGCGTGCACCGCATCGCGTCGGCGAAAGAGCGCCAGAAATGGTGCACCATCTCGGTCGGCAGGTCCCCGACCTGCTCACGGTCGAAGGTGGCCTGGAACGAGAAATAGGGCCGCCCGGAGAGGTCGATGACGGCGCTTGCCTGGGCCTCGTCCATCGGCAGAGTAAAGCCATACCGGCCGATCCCCCGCTTGTCGCCGAGTGCGGTGCGGATCGCCTCGCCGACGGCTAGCGCAATGTCCTCAACGCTGTGGTGCTCGTCGATGTGCAGGTCGCCCGCACACGTCACCGACAGCGAGAAGCCTCCGTGCTTGGCGAGTTGCTCCAGCATGTGATCCAAGAACCCAACGCCGGTGGAGATCGTGCCCTGGCCTGGACGGTCCAGGTCGACCCACACGGTGATCGCGGTCTCGGAGGTGTCTCGGCGCACCGTGGCCGTGCGCGGTCGGGTGACCAGAGCATGCGCGATGCCTGCCCAGTCGGCCTCAACGTAATCAGTGGCGGCGTGACCCGTAGCGTTGTGATCCGTGGCGGCGTGACCCGTGGCGGGCGGGGTGCGGTCGGGATCAGGCAGCAGGTATGCCGGGATGCCGAGGTTGGCGGCAAAGGTAGCGTCGCTTTCCCGATCGCCCACCATCACGCTGGCCCCCCAGTCGATGCTGCGGTCTTTCAGCAGTCCGGTCATCAACGCGGTGCCGGGTTTGCGGGTCGGCGCGCCGTCGGCCGGCAGGCTTTCATCGATCAGGATGTCCCGGAAGGTGATGCCCTGGCTGGCCAGAATCTGCAGGAGCAGGGCGTGCGGCCCCTCGAAGTCCTCGCGCGGGAACGCACTCGTGCCTAGGCCGTCCTGGTTGCTGACCATGACGAACGCCCATCCGGCGTCCCGCAGCCGGAGCAAGGCCGGGATGACGCCCTCGATCAGCGCGAGTTTGGCGTAGGAGTCGATCTGCCGATCCGGCGGTTCGATGATCAGCGTGCCGTCGCGGTCGACGAACAGCACCGGGCTGGGGGTGGCGCTCATGAACGTCCTTCGTCGTGGGATGCAGGCGTGGGCTCAAACGTGGATCCGGGAGTAGACGTGGGCGGCTGCCCGTCTGAGGACTGGGTGGCGGACAAGCTGATCGCCAGAGCCAGGGCTTCGATCTCCTCCGCGGTGCCAACACTGACCCGGACGGCATCGGCCAGGCCGGGCAGGTGCCGCATGTCGCGCACCGCGATCCCGCTACGTGCCGCATCCGCGAGCACGCTATCGGCTCCATCTGACTCTGCGTTCGGGTCTGTGTTGGAGGCTGTGTCTAGGTCACTGGCGGCGGCGTGGCACCGAGCCAGCACGAAGTTGCCTTCACCGCAGTAGACAGACCTCACGCCGGGGTGATCTGCCACGACCTCGTGCAGCCGGGGGCGCAGCGCGATGGTTGCGGCTACCCGTTGTCGAGTGTTTTCAATCGCCTCCGGCGACAGGGCAGCCAGCGCCAGATCGACCACCGGCGTGGGCATCGGGTATGGAGCCTGCACCCGGCGCAGCACGGCGATCAGTTCAGGGTGCGCCACCAGCGCGCCGACCCGCGCCCCGGCTAGCGCATGCGCCTTGGACATGGTGCGCAGCACTGCCAGATTGGGGTGCTCATCGATCAGCGCAATCGCAGAGCCACCATCACCAGCGCTCCCAACGGCACCGTGGTACCTGTCCTCACCGCCGCTCCCAACGGCCCGGTGATTCCTGTCAGCGCCCCTGGGCCGAGCAGCAGCGTTGCCGGCGAACTCGGCATACGCCTCGTCGATCACTACGAGTGCTTGGCTGGACAATTCACTCGCTAGGGCGGCGATCGAGGCTAGGTCGATGCTGGCACCGGTGGGGTTGTCCGGTGAGGCCAGGAAGACGATCCGTGCGTTGGTATCGCGTGCCGTCTGGGCTACCCGGCCGAGATCGTGGGCGAATGACCTGCCGGTGTCGACCTGCGGCACATCGTGGACGGGCACACCCAGCAGCGCGGCGGCCACGGCATACATACCGAAGGTCGGCGAGCAGATCACGATCCCGTTGTTCCCTCCTGGCGGACACAGCCCGCGGACCAACACGTCGATCGTCTCGTCGCTGCCACGAGCCAGCAAGATGTTGCCCGAGGGGGCCCCGAGGTAGCTGGCCAGAGCGTCGCGCAATGCGGCTGGCTGCGGCGCCGGGTAGCGCCTGGCCTGGCCCTCCGGGTCGACGTGGTTGGCCTCGGCGGCTTCGTTGGCGTTGAGCCAGATCCGTGCCGGCGGCCCCTCGAAGCTGGTCCGCGCCGAGGAGTATCCGGCGAACGAGCGTAGGTCGGGTCGGATGAGCTGCTGCGGAAACTGACTCATTGGAGCGCTGCTTCATCGGTTGTAGGGCGGTCGGCAGCGAGTCGACGTGTGACGGCCCGCTGGTGGGCGTGCAGCTGCTCAGCCTCGGACAGGATCACCGCGCATGGCCCAACTACCTCCAAGCCATCACGGGTGACTGACTGAACGGTCATCGCGATCTGGAAACTGGCAACATTCACCCCGCCGGTGAAGCGTGCCGCTCCAGCCGTCGGCAAGACGTGATTGGTGCCGCTGCAGTAGTCCCCCAGGGTCTCCGGTGCCCAGTCGCCGAGGAAGACCGAGCCAGCTCGGGAGATCGACGGCAGCCATGCTTCGGGATCTCGCAGGGCCATGATCAGGTGCTCGGGCGCGTAGTCGTTGCTGACCTCGCAGGCCTGCGCCAGATCCGCGGTGACGATCACCCGGCTGCTGGCCAGCGCCTTGCGGGCAATGTCGGCCCGCGGCAACTCCTCGACTTGGCGCTCGATCTGGTTCACCACATCGCGCCCCAATGCTTCGTCGTCGGTCAGCAACACCACCTGGGAGTCCGGGCCGTGTTCGGCTTGGGACAGCAGGTCGGCCGCGACGAACTCGGCGGTGGCGCCGGCGTCGGCAATGACTACGACTTCCGATGGCCCGGCCGGGAGGTCGATGCCTGGGCCACCTTCGGCCGCGCTGACCTGACGTTTGGCCTCGGTGACCCAGGCGTTGCCAGGACCGAAGATCTTGTCGCACGCCGGGATCGACTCGGTGCCATAGGCCAACGCGGCAATCGCTTGAGCTCCCCCGGCGACGAAGATCTCGCTAATCCCACACTCTGCGGCCGCAGCGAGCACAGCGTCGTCGGGCAGACCGGTGGGTCCCGGCGGGGTGATCAGCACGACGTGTTCGCAGCCCGCAAGTTCGGCGGGCACGCCCAACATCAGAGCCGTGGAGGGCAGCGGGGCCGAGCCAGCCGGCACATACAGGCCAACCCGGTTGATCGGCCGGACCACCCGCCGACAGATGACTCCCGGCGCCGTTTCGACGGCGTAGTCGGCGGTCATCCCGGCGCGGTGAAACGCACGAATGCGGGTGGCCGCTTCGCTGATCGCTTCGCGCAGGTGCGGCTCGATTCGGCCCACGGCCGCTTCGATCATCTCAGCGCTCACCCGGACATCGGCGAGGTCGACGTCGTCGAAGCGGCTGGTCGCGGCGATGACTGCGGCGTCGCCACCGCTGCGCACGGAGGTCACGATGTGGGCCACCGAGGTGGTGACTTCGGGCCCGGCCGCGACGGTGCCGCGAGCGATAGCTTCCCGCCGTTGTTCGGTGCTCAGTTCGGCCCAGGACACGACATTCATGCCAACATCCCTTCGACCGGCAGCACCATGAGTTGGCGCGCGCCGGCAGTCTTGAGGTCTTCCAATCGCTGCCACGTCACCGCGCCGTGCACCAGCATCTGAACGCTGACCTCCGCCGAGGCCTGGGCGGCGACGGATGCGGACGAGGCGAGCGCGGCGGGATCGCCGTCGAGGGCAAGAATCGTGGGTTCGTGACCTTCCGGCAGGTGGTTCAACACCTGGGGCAGATCGGCTCGAGCAGTGCGCAACATCAACAGCCTGGTCTCCTTGAGGCGAAGCGCCCCGTCTATCCGCCGCAGCAGCAACTCGGCTAAGTCGCCCCGGCTCTCGGTCAACAGGTGTGCGGGGCCGACAACCACGGCTTCAGAGTGCAACAACGTCGCCACCGGCTTGAGATGATTGGCGCTCAACGTCGCGCCGCTGGAGACCAAGTCACAGACGACGTCGGCTTGCCCGAGACGAGGAGCGATCTCCACCGACCCACTGAGCGTGACGACCCGAGCGTTCACGTTGTGCTCGGCCAACCAGGTGCTCAGCACCTGGGGGTATGAGGTGGCGATCCGTTGCCCTTCGAGTTGGCTCGGTCCGCGCCACTCCTCCCCGGCATCAATGGCGATGTCGAGGCGACAGCGTCCCCAGCCGAGCTCACGTAGCTCGCGCAGGTCTGAGCGCTGGTCAACCGCCTTCTGCCCATCGTCCCCAGGCTGGCCGAGACCAGCGGGCTGCGACCGCGCAAGATCGTGCTCGATCACGACGTTTCGGCCCACAATGCCCAGGTCACAGACCCCGTCGGCGATCAGGCCCGGGATATCGTCGTCGCGAACAAGCAGCAGGTCCACGGCAAGCGACTCGCCGTAGCAAAACAGCTTGTCACGGCTCTCGCGCCAGGTCAGTCCGCACGAGGCCAGCAGGTCGCGGGCAGGTGCTGCGAGGCGGCCCGATCGTTGGATCGCGACGCGCAGTCGATCGCGCGGTGGAGCAGAGGGGGCCATGGTGACCTTCCGAAGTGAGGGTGAACAGCCCTCAGAAGAGGGCGGGCGTGGCACCGAAGGGCAGGCAGAGCAGTGACGGCCTCATCACCTCTACTGTCCCCGGCGGCTCGGCGCGGGTTAGACGGTGGGGGCGGTATGCCGCTCCAGTGCTGCTCGGTAGCCGCTTCCGTACTCCAGGCAGCGCGCGACCCGACCGATCGTCGTGACGCTGACGCCGGTCCGGTCATGAATTGCTCGGTAGGACAGGCCCTCGCTGAGCAACGGCACCACAGCCCACCGATCGGTCAGTGCCTCCAACTCCGCAGGCGTGCACAGGTCGACCAGAAAGTTGCTGACGTCGTCGGGGTCGCTCAACGTGGACACCACACGGGAGAGTTCGCTGAGACTCTCCTGACGCCACGGCGTCCTGTCCTTCATAGGCTCCTTTGTGTGTCCGACTGGTCCAACGTGTGTAGAGAAGGTCATCGCGCGTGGGACTACTGGGTGTCCTAGCGCGCTAGTACACTAACACACTTCCGCTTGAGCATGATGTTGTCGCCTCCCAGCCCCGGTTGAGCATGATGTTGTTGCCTCCCAGCCCCGGTTGAGCATGATGTTGTCGCCTGTGCCGCGCGTGATGTGGGTCAGAGGGCACCGACCATCAGTTGATCAAGTCCATCACGGCGTGCTCCAGGTCGGACGAGACTTCTTTGCGCAAGTGAGCCTCACCCCTGCGCCGCGACAACCGTGACCGGCCGCTGCTTTTGGAGCCATTTCGACCCACGCTCTCGGTCTCAAGTACACCGTCACGCAGTCGTCGCGGACGTCTCAACGAGGCCGTGACCGTCCCGCAGTCGGTGTCGATGCTGGCGCTCCCATCAGCCAATAGAGCGGTCGTCGCGTCTTCGATCGCTGTCTGAAGCCAGTCAGGGACTATCTGGTGGTGTCGATCCTGGGGCATGGCTCGTACCGACTCCACCTCCGGAGAGTCCAGCAGTCGCTGGATCAGGTCAGCAGATCCCCCAACATACGTGAAGTCTAGATCGAGCTAGGTTGCCACGCACCACGATCGGTCGAGCGGCCACCATAGATTTGCCGTCTGCTCTTCGCTGTCGACGAATGCCAGCGCCTGCTCGACGGGTCCGCGGTACAAGAAGTACTCGCGGCTCGGCAGATGTATGACCGGACCGTCCCGCACCTCTGGCGGCACGGGCTCACGGGCATCGTCATCTGCCCCGCCATCAACGCCGCCAAGATCATTGTCGGTTAGGCACTCGTCGGCCCCACCGTCATCGAACGTGAGAACCGCACGAGCGCCAGGCTCCCATCCGTAACCGGTCCACAACGCGAACCAACAGTCGTCCGGCTCAGGGGTGTAGTGCCGGAGGAGCTGACACAGGGCGGACGCATAGCCAGGATCCAGCGACCCTTCCTCCGGGCCATGAATGAGTATGGGCACGTCTGGATCGGCCGGACCGGGCCCCAGGGCAATCTGGTGGAACTGCGCATTGTGCCTCATCTCGACGCCACGCCGCTGAGCCACTTCGTCCCACCCAAGAAGGCGTCCAGCATCATCTCGCGCGGGGTGCAAGATGCGTGCGTATGCCTCGAAGCCACCCGGCACGACCGAGGTCACCACTCCCGAATCGAACGGGCTGAGCCGCTCGCGGATCCAGTCAGCTTGGCCAACATCGCTCGACCACGCGACGTGCGGTGTCTCCGACACCTCGGCCTCCCTCTACGATCCAGTCCAGTCTCACGCATCTATACCCGCCGTGCCGCATCGGTCACAGCCCTTGGCAGTGGTCACGGCCCGGGGTTATATCACGTCGCTGGGTTGTGGTCAAGGCTCAATGCGGCGGGTGGCCACGACCCAGGTGCGGTCCTTGGTCAACACACGGGTCCCTTCGAAGCCGGCCGCACCCAGCAGACCCTGCAGCTCAGCGTCGGTCAAGATACGAGTGCTGAAGTCCTGCTCGGCGCTCACGTCATTCCACTCGTGCCGCAACGTCGCTGAGTACATCGCATCTCCGTGGTCGACGACATCCACCAGCGACAAGCGAACCTCACCCAACACGAACGACGTAGCCGCGAGCGGTTGCCCGGGTCGGTGGCGCTGCAACACGACCTGCCCGCCGGGCACCAGGTGGCGGTGCGCCACCGACAAGAACTGCCCCGCCTGCTGACGGTCCCATGAGTTGACCAGGTGACTCGCCACAACGACAACGTCGAAGCGCTCAGCCAGATCCAGGGTCTCGATAGCGCCGTGGGCCCCGACCGCATGGGTGAGGTAGGAGAGCATCTCCGCAGAAATATCGACGCCGACGACGCGGTGGCCCCGTTTGGCCAGCAGGTCGGCAATTCGTCCCGTGCCGCAGCCCAACTCCAGGATCGAGGACCGCGCAGCGATGGCACGGTCGATGATCGCGGCTTCCCCCGCCGGCGGAATGCGGGAGTAGATCTCGACCGGGCAGCCGTCGTCGGTGATCGTGCCGTCGCCCCTGCCGGTTGGTGGCCCAGGCGAGCGACGGATGCTCATGGCTGATGTGAGACCGGTGATGCCTGAACGTCCAAAGGCTGAGCCAGCTCGACACGCAGCGCCGGGACGGCGTCGTCGATCGGGACGGAAAATTGATCTTGCCGCCACAAGTCCCGGATGCTCACGGTGCCCGCCTCTGCTTCCTGGGATCCGAGAATGGCGACGAAGCGGATCCCGGCACGGTCGGCATACTTCATCTGTTTACCCAGCTTGCCGGACTCCAGTACGGACTCGGTGTTGATGCCGCCGCGGCGCAGCAGCGTGGTCAGCGTCAGGCTGTCGCTGAGCAGCGCCTCGTCCATCAGCGGGACCAAGACCTGCACGGTGCTGCTGGCGACATCGAGCAGGCCGGCCTCGCGCAGTTGCCAAAAAAGCCGAGTCAGGCCGATAGAGATGCCGACCCCCGGCAGCGAGGACTTGCTGTAGTGAGAGGCCAGGTCGTCATACCGACCGCCGGAGCAGATCGATCCGAGCTCTGGGTGGTTATCGAGAGTCGTCTCGTAGACCGTTCCGGTGTAGTAGTCCAGGCCCCGGGCGATCGCAAAGTTCAACTGATAGTCGTCCTCGGGCACGCCGAGGGCTCTCACCAAGCCCAGAACTTCTCGCAGCTCGGCGATACCCCGACTCAGCTCGGCGCTGCCACCGCTGGTTGCTTCGAGGGCAGCCAACCGGGCCAGGGCGTCGTCATGGGAATCGCTACGAGCACCGACGAAGGCCAACAGATCATCAACGACAGCAGGGTTGAGCTCGTAGCTGTTCCCGGTCAGCGTCGCCCGCACCGCCTCCGCGCCGCGCTTGTCGAGTTTGTCGATCTCTCGCAGCACGGCGGCCTGCTGGCCGGCATCGCCCAGGCCTCGCTCCTCGAAATAGCCGCGCATCAGCCGGCGGTTGTTGATGCCGATGGTGAACGAACCGATCCCGATGTCAGTGAACAGCGCGTGGATGACCGCCGGGCATTCCGCGTCGTGCTTCACACTCAACGTGTCCTTGCCGACGATGTCGATGTCGCACTGATAGAACTCACGGAAGCGTCCGCGCTGACTGCGCTCCCCCCGATAGACGCGTTGCATCTGATAGCGACGGAACGGGAACGTCAGGTTGTGCTCGTGCTCGGCGACGTATCGCGCCAGCGGGACCGTCAGGTCGAAGCGCAGGGCCATCTCAGGTCGCGGCGCACTGCCATGGCTCTCGACCGCCTTGTCTAGCGCGCCGGTGGACTGCACGAAGTAGACCTGTCGCTCAGTCTCTCCCCCGGTCTTGGTCAGCAGGACGTCGCTGACCTCGAAGACGGGCGTCTCGATCGGCAGGAAACCGAACCGCTCGAACCCTGAGCGGATGCTGTCGAGCATGCGCTGAAAGGCAATTTGCTCGGCGGGGAGCAACTCCAGAACCCCGGACGGGGTGCGTGGTGTGATCACGGTCGGGAGTCTAGACGAGCAGGGACCGCAGGAAGGGGTTGTTGGTGCGTTCGACCGCCATGCTGGTTGACGGGCCGTGCCCGGGCAGGACCAGGGTCGCGTCCGGCAATGGTAGAACGACATCTCGCAACGAGCGGGTCATCGCGGAAGCGTCTCCACCGGGGAGGTCGCATCGTCCGATCGACCCGGCAAACAACACATCGCCAGAGAGCACCGTGCTCTCCAGTGTGCGCTCAACCGACAATCCTTCGGGAACATCCGCTAGAGCGAACAGCACGGACCCCTCCGTATGTCCCGGTGCGTGGTGGACCATGAGGTGAAGTCCGGCGACCGACAGTGACACCGAGTCAGTGCCACCCTGCCCTGACCCGGCCCCGGTGGTGCCCACGTCGATCTCGACGATGTCTCCCGGTTGCGTCCACTGAGCGCGCTGGCCGAACTGCGCTTCCATCATCGCCAGAAAACTGGCGTCCAGGTCGTCCAGCGGGTTGGCCAACCGATAGCGATCGGAGGTGTGGATATAGCTAGGGAGCGTCGCGTCCGGCGCCGATGAGGGTGCAAAGCGCTCGCTCAGATCCGGCACGTCGTAGACATGGTCGAGGTGTCCGTGGGTGAGCAGCACCGCCACTGGCCGCAGACCCTCGCTGCCCAACAACGCGGCGACCCGATCAGCCACCCCGATGCCGGGATCGACGATCACGCATTCTTCCCCCGCTGCCCGAGCCACCAGATAGCAGTTCGTACCGAACGCAGCGGCCTCGATCCTGTGCACGATCATTGCCTTAGCCTAGCCACGGGCGAGCCCGTGGGGTCCCGGACGGCATCGTGTCCAAACTGTTGTCGAGCCGTGACCGAGGTCGGTGAAGGACACACCTAGACTGGCCGCCGCCCCCTGAACCGGATCACCGGAGGTCTTCATGCTGCCCAGGCGCCTTGGCGAGCGTTCGCTTCGCCGACGCTGCGCCGCAAGCCTGTTGACCATTCTGCTGGTTGGTGCGGTGAGTGCCTGCTCCTCAGATGTCACCGCCGAGGTGCCGCGCGAACCGGCCGACTCGGCAAGCCCGGACGACGCTGACCGCACCACCGGTGCACGCGTTGATTGCAGCGAGCCCCCGCCGATTCCGGAGGAGGTGCCCAGCTTCGCCTTGACTCAGGCACCCGCCGCCACGGCACCTGATGTCGCCGTGGTTCAGCTCGATACCACTTGCGGTCCGATCACCCTTGAATTGGACGGCGTGCAGGCACCCCAAACGGTGGCCTCGTTCTTGCTCTTGACCGAGGGGGGTTTCTATGTCGACAGCCCCTGCCACCGGTTGGTGGATGGCGGCACTCAGGTGCTGCAGTGCGGCGACCCCACCGGTACGGGACGAGGCGGCCCCGGATACACCTTCGGCATCGAGAACGCCCCCAGCGATGGCTTCTACCCACGGGGCACGATTGCGATGGCCCGAAGCCAAGACCCGAACAGCAACGGCAGCCAGTTCTTCATCGTCTTCGGCGACACCAGTTTGCCGCTGGAGGGGGGCGGTTACACCATCTTCGGTAAAGTCACGGGCGGAATGGAGATCGTGGACCACATCGCTGACCAGGGTGTGGACGGTGGCGGCATCGAGGGTATGCCGGCACAGCTGATCAGCATTCTCGACGTCCGAGCCGAGGAAGAGACGACATCATCGTGAGCGAGACCGCGAAACCCAAGGGACCTAACCCCGAAATCCCCTCCCCCGCAGCATTCGCCGGCCGCAAGGCCTCCGTGCGTCCTGTGGTGCCGGCGGCACCGGCGGCGGGCGCCAGCGCGGAGTCGATGGCTTGTGGTCGGGTTGATACGGATGGCACCGTCTACGTCAAGACCATAGATGGGGAGCGTGCGGTCGGCTCGTATCCGGGGTCGACCGATGCGGAGGCATTGAGTTACTTTGCGCGCAAGTACGAGGATCTGCTGGCCGCCGCGGCCTTGCTGGCCCAGCGTTTGCAGCAGACGGACCTATCTGCCCACGAAGCCCGTGAGGCGCTGCATACGTTAAAGGAGCATATCGGCGAAGCCAACGTGGTGGGTGACCTCGTCGCCCTGCAGGCGCGCGTGGAGCAGGTCGAGGCAGCGGTCGCGGCGCGCGGGGAACAGGAAGCCAAGCAGCGGGCCGCAGCCAAGGTCAGCGCCGCCCGAGCACGTGAGAAGGTGGTGAAGTCTGCCGAGAAACTGGCGGCCGCCGATCCGGCCAAAGTGCAGTGGAAGTCGGCCAGCGCCCGTATGCGGGAGCTCTTCGACACCTGGAAATCCCAGCAGCACGAGGGGCCACGGCTGGACAAGCCAGCCGAGGAGGCGCTGTGGCAGCGATTTAGCTCGGCACGTGCACAGTTCGAATCCACCCGTCGCACCTTTTTTGCCGCCTTGGACGAGGAGCACGA
Source organism: Ornithinimicrobium sp. (assembly GCA_049649785.1). GTDB lineage: Bacteria > Actinomycetota > Actinomycetes > Actinomycetales > Dermatophilaceae > Ornithinicoccus. The sequence continues at coordinate 191,123 of JBARZG010000098.1, forward strand.
CACCGCCCGCCGAGAGAAGGAGCGACTGGTCGCGGCGGCCGAAACGTTGGCGACCAGCAAGGACTGGGGACCGACAGCGACGGAGTTCAAACGCCTGATGGAGTCGTGGCGACGGGCGGGTCGTGCGCAGCGGTCCACCGACGACGCCCTCTGGGCTCGGTTCAAGGCAGCGCAGAACCAGTTCTTCGGCGCCAAGGACGAAGTGATGGCGGCCGAGCGGCAAGAGTTCGAGGCCAACCTCCTCGCCAAGGAGGCCCTGCTGGTCGAGGCCGAGGCTCTGCGCCCGATGACAGACCTCGCAGCGGCAAAGCAGGCTTTACGGTCCATCCAAGATCGATGGGATGCGGTGGGCAAAGTGCCGCGCTCCGACATGCAACGCATCGAGGGCCGGCTACGCAGGGTCGAGCAGACGGTTCGCGATCGCGAAGACCACAAGTGGAAACGCGTCAATCCGGAGCTGAACGCCCGAGCGCGCTCCATGGTGGAACAGTTGGAAGCCGCTGTAAAAGGTCTGCAGGCAGAGGTACAGGCTGCCCAGGCCGCGGGAGACGAGGCAGCCATTCGCACTGCTGAGCAGGCGCTCTCGGCGCGGCGGGAGTGGTTGGAGTCAGCCAAGGCGGGACTCGCGGAGACCGGCGGCTGAGCAAGGGTGAACCCCACGGATGGATGGGCAGCCGAAAACGGCGCCAGCGACCTTTGCGACTACCTTGACGCCAGCCCGTCGCCGTTTCACGCAGTGGCCAGTAGCGCCGCAATGCTCGAAGCCGCAGGCTTCACCAGAGTCAATGAAATGGACCCGACGCCCACCGGTGGCCGCTTCTTCGCCACCCGGGGCGGATCGCTCATCGCATGGATCGACCCCCCGACGCTGGACGGCCAAGCTGACCCGGCACGACCGTTTCGTCTCGTTGCTACCCACACCGACTCCCCCACCCTACGGATCAAGCCGCGCCCCGATCACCTCAAGGCCGGCTGGCAGATGCTTGGGGTCGAGGTCTACGGCGGTCCGCTACTGCACACCTGGCTCGATCGTGACTTGGGTGTGTCCGGGCGAGCCGTCATCCGCGGCGAAGCGGGCACGATCACGCAGCCCTTCATCATCGGCGAGCCATGGCTTCGGATCTCTAGCCTTGCGATTCACCAGGACCGTGACGTGACACGCGAGGGCCTGAAACTGAACCCAGCGCGGCACCTCGTCCCGCACTGGGGAGTCGGTCAGCAGCCCGGCCATTTCGTCGACGCGTTGGCTGAGTACCTCGATGTGCGCCCGAGCGATGTGTTGGCCTGGGAGGCGATGGTTCACGACCTCACGCCGGCCCGGGTTATTGGCCGCGACCACGACCTGATCGCGTCGGCGCGGTTGGACAATCTCGCGTCTGCTCACGCTGCTACCGCGGCCATGGTGGCGATCGCGGCGGTCGATGGGTCAGACCCCAGCGCCGCACTCACGCCACCGATCCCTGCCATTGTCATGTTCGACCATGAAGAAGTCGGCAGCACGACCTCCAGCGGAGCCCAGTCGACCTTCCTGACCGGGTGGACCGAACGCATCGTGGGTGGACGTGGCGGGAGCCGCGAAGACTATCTACGGTCGATGGCCGGGACGCTCATCGCCTCGGCCGACATGACCCACGCAACCCATCCCAATTATGCCGAGCGCCACGACGCGCTCCATCAGGTGGCGATGAACGGTGGCCCGGTGATCAAGGTCAACGCCCAAGCGCGCTACGCCACCGACCCTCCAGGCCACGCCGCCTTCGTGCTGGCCTGCGAGCAGGCGCGGGTCCCGTTCCAAACGTACCTACATCGCACCGACCTGCCGTGCGGCTCCACCGTTGGCCCGATGATCGCCGCTGCAACCGGGGCAAGCACCGTCGATGTCGGCGCGCCGACCCTGTCGATGCACTCCTCGCGCGAGGTCTGCGGGGTCAGCGATCGACGTGCCTACCAGGATGCGCTCGGCGCCTTCCTGACGCCACTGACCCCACCGTGACGTTCGGGACGAGGCTCAGCGGGTCGAGGACTCGTGTTGGCGTCGGTGCGGGTCGGTGCTTGACGTTCCCGTCACGCGGTAGGCGTCCAGCACCGAATCCACGCGCTTGACGGCGCGGATCACGCTCACCAAGTGCGCCGGATCGGCCATCTCGAAGGTGAACCGGGACAGTGCAATACGGTCGCGTCCGGTCTGCACTGAGGCCATCGTGATGTTGACCCGTTGCTCGGCCAAGGTCCGGGTGATATCGGTCAGCAGGCCGGGGCGGTCCAGGGCCTCCACCTGCATGTTGACCATGAAGATGCTTGCCTCGGTCAACGACCACGCAACATCGACGAACCGGTCGGGATGGCGCCGAAGCATCTCGACATTGTTGCAGTCGCTGCGATGGACCGAGACGCCCTTGCCGTGAGTGACGAAGCCGAGAATGTCATCACCGGGCACCGGCGTGCAGCACTTGGCGACCTTGACCCATACGTCGTCGGCCCCGACGACCGTCACCCCCGGGTCAGTTGCCCGGGACTTACCACGGTGCGGCATTACGGCTTCGGCCAGGTCCTCGGTCGCCCCGATCTCTCCGCCCAGCGTCGCCACCAACTGCTTGACCACGTGCTCGGGTGAGACATGCGACTCCCCCACAGCCGCGAAGAGCGCCTCGATACTCTGGTAGCGCAGGTCGCCGGCGACAGCCATCAGCGAATCATGGGACATCAAGCGTTGTAATGGTTGATTCCGCTTGCGTAGCACCTTCGCGATCTGGTCACGGCCGGACTCAATGGCCTCCTCGCGTCGTTCCTTGGAGAACCACTGGCGGATCTTGTTCCGCGCCCGCCCGCTCTTGACGAACTTCAGCCAATCCCGACTCGGCGCGGCGTCGCGGGCACGCGACGTAATGATCTCCACCACGTCGCCACTGATCAGTTCGTTGTCCAACGACACGAGTTTTCCGTTGACCCGCCCTCCCACACAGTGGTGCCCCACTTCGGTGTGCACCGAATAGGCGAAGTCGACCGTGGTGGAACCCGCGGGCAACGCGATGACGTCCCCGGCGGGGGTATAGACGTAGACCTCGGCGGCGTGGATCTCATACCGCAGTGACTCCAGAAACTCCTCGGGATCGGCGGTGTCGCGTTGCCAATCGACCAACTGCCGCAACCATGGCATGTCGCTGTTGCCGCCCTCATGCCCGGAAGCCTTGGACTTGGCGGTCTCTTTGTACTTCCAGTGCGCAGCGACGCCATACTCGGCACGGCGGTGCATGTGGTGGGTGCGGATCTGGATCTCCACCGGCTTGCCCTCGGGGCCCATCACAGTGGTGTGCAGCGACTGGTACATGTTGAACTTCGGCACCGCGATGTAGTCCTTGAATCGCCCCGGCACCGGGTTCCACCGGGCGTGTAGCGCCCCCAGCACCGCGTAGCAGTCACCAATCGAATCGACCAGGACGCGCACCGCCACCAGGTCATAGATCTGCTCGAAGTGGTGTCCCCGAACGATCATCTTTTGGTAGACCGAGTAGTAGTGCTTGGGTCGACCAGTGACGGTGGCTCGCACCTTGGAGCCCTTGAGGTCGGCGCTGATCTGCGCTCGCACCCGGGTCAGGTACTCCTCGCGGGCAGGCGAACGCTCTGCGACCATCCGGACGATTTCGTCGTACACCTTGGGATAGAGGTAGGCGAAGGACAGATCCTCCAACTCCCACTTGATGGTGTTCATCCCCAGCCGGTGTGCCAGCGGGGCATAGATCTCTAGGGTCTCTTCGGCTTTGCGCGCGGCCGAGGCCGCGGAGACGTACCGCCAGGTGCGGGCATTGTGCAATCGGTCAGCTAACTTGATGACCAATACGCGAATGTCGCGGGACATCGCGACGACCATCTTGCGCACGGTCTCGGACTGGGCAGCCTCCCCGTAGACCACCTTGTCCAGTTTGGTCACTCCGTCGACCAGCATGGCGATCTCGTCACCGAATTCGGCCCGCAGCTGCTCCAGCGAATAGTCGGTGTCTTCGACGGTGTCGTGCATCAGGGCCGCCGCGATCGTCGACGGAGTCATTCCCAACTCAGCCAGGATGGTGGCTACGGCTAGCGGATGAGTGATGTATGCGTCGCCGCTCTTGCGCAACTGACCACGGTGGGCGGACTCGGCAACACGATAGGCGCGTTGTATGACGGAGATGTCGCTGCGCGGATGCGTGGCCCGTACTGCACGCAGCAACGGCTCCAACTCCGGGTGGTCGCTCGTGCGCGTCCCGGTTAAGATAGCCCACCGGCTACGGGAGTTGGGCTGCGAAGACTCCGGTGAGGGCACTGCCTGTCCCGCCACCGAGGGGGCCGGCGTCGCGACGTCCTCGCTCATCCGACCAGTGTATGCGCCCACTCCTGGTCATCCAGAACCCAGGGCCGCAGGGGTGTAGCGCGTCAAGTCCCCGATATCAGGTCTGGAGTAAGGCGTGAACAGCAATGTCGGGCATGGCTCTCCGCCCGTCCAGCGCGGTTATCTCCAGCACTACCTCGACTGCCGTCACCTGCGCTCCGGCTCTGCGCAGCAACTCCAGGGTTGCAGCACCTGTTCCGCCAGTCGCGAGCACATCGTCGACCACCAGTACCCGTTGGCCCTGGCTAACAGCGTCGACGTGCATTTCGAGGCTGGCCCTCCCATACTCCAAGTCGTAGTCGACACGATGCGTCTGCCGGGGCAACTTGCCGGCCTTGCGGATCGGCACAAACGGCACCGCGAGGTTGTGCGCGATGACCGCACCAAAGAGAAACCCGCGTGCCTCGATACCAGCAATGACGTCTACTGCGCCAACGTGCCGCTCGGCGACATCGGCAACGACCCTTGCGCTGAGAAGTGGATCGGCCAACAGTGGCGTGAAGTCCTTGAAAACGATCCCGGGCTCGGGGAAGTCAGGCACATCCCGAAGGATCGCTTCGACGTCCCGGGCAAGGATGGCTCGGGACTCCATCTCTGCGCGCGTAGCCCCTGGCGGTAGCTGCGGCTCGATCATCGCCGCGACTTCGGTGGTCGCTTCGGTTGGTTGCGGGGGCCGCGCTGGGCGTACGGGTGCACGGATCGTCCCACGACGCTGTCGCGTGCTTGCGATGGCCCCGCAGCGTCGTCCATCTCGTCCGATTCGACGGCCTCGGCTCCCTTGGCCGCTACCCCCTGCCGCGCCTCGCTCCGGGTTTCTTTGCGTTCCACCCGCTTGTCCAGCGCCACGACCTCCTCATCACCGAGTCGCAACTGCACGAGCAGCGGCGTTGCGATGAAGATTGAAGAGAACGTTCCGACCGCGATCCCGACGAACAGCGCCACGGCGAGATCGAGCAGGGTCCCTGGGCCGATAAAGGCCACCCCCACGACCAAGATGGTGGCCACCGGCAGCAGCGCAACGACTGAAGTGTTGATCGAGCGCACCAGCGTCTGGTTCACGGCGAGGTTCGCGGCCTGGGCGTACGTCATCCGGCCGGTGTCCATCGCCTGCTCGGTACTCTCCCGCACTTTGTCGAACACTACGATCGTGTCGTAGATCGAGTAGCCCAGGATCGTCAGGAAGCCGATCATCGAAGCCGGCGAGACCTCGATCCCGAGCAGGGCATAGACGCCGACGGTGAACACCACATCGTGCAACAACGCGACCAGCGCGGCTGCTGCCATCTTCCATGTTCGGAAGTACAACGCGAGCACCAATGAAACCAGCAGCAAGAAGACCACCAGGGCTTGGATCGCCTTGGTCGTCACCGTGTCGCCCCAGGACGGCCCGACGAAGGAACTGGTCACCTCATCGGTCGACACTCCGAACGCTTCGGCGAGGTCAGCGCGAACCTCCTCGGACTGGGCACTTTCCAGCTGGCCGGTCTGCACCCGGACCGTGTCATCGCCGATCAGCGTGACCGTGGCTTCGGCCTCCGGCGCGGCTATCTCCACGGCTGCAGCGGCGGCGTCCTCATACTGGGACGTGTCGGCCACGCTGCTGATCCGCAACTCGGAGCCACCACGGAACTCGATCCCGAAGTTCAGCCCGCGCCCCACCAGCCCCACGAGGGACACCGCGATCAAAATCGCGGAGATCGTGTACCAGAGTTTGCGGCGACCGACGATGTCGAAGGAGCGTTTTCCGGTGTACAGGTCGTTGCCGAGTTGAGCGAAGCGTGCCATTTAAACCGTGCCTCCTTCGATTTCCGCGCGGGAGCGTTTGGCCTTCACCGGCGGCAGATTGAACTGACCACGGCCTAGGTATGTCGAGCGCTTGGCTCCGAGTCGCTCCGGGTCCATACCGGACCACTTGTGACCTTCACCGAAGAACTTCGTGTTCGCCAGCACGCTCACCACAGGGTGTGTGAACATGAAGATCACGATCAGGTCGATGACGGTGATCATCCCGAGGGTGAACGCGAACGCTTTAACACTGGATTCAGAGAGCCAGAACAGCACCCCGGCGGCGATCAGGTTCACGGCGTCCGAGATCAAGATCGTGCGGCGAGCGCGCGCCCACCCGGTGTCCACGGCATACCGGAGCGGCCGGCCCGCCCGTACTTCGTCCCGGACGCGCTCGAAGTACACGATGAACGAGTCGGCGGTGATACCGATCGCCACGATCAGTCCGGTCACGCCGGCCATGGTGAGGCGGAAGTTCGTTGCCCAGCCGAGCAAAGTGACGCTCAGGTAGGCAAGCAACGCCGCCACTGCCAGGGATCCGATCGTGACCAGTCCCAGGGCTCGGTATTGCACGAGTGAGTAGCCGAAGACAAGCAGCAAGCCGATGATGCCAGCGATCACGCCGAGACGCAGTTGTTCCCCACCTAACGTGGGACTGATCTGCTCGCTGGTCAATGTGTCAAACGAGATCGGTAGGGCACCGAACTTGATCTGGTTGGCCAGCACTTCAGCGGATTCCATCGTGAAGTTCCCGCTGATGCTGGCTTGCCCACCGGAGATCGGTTCATTGATTCCCGGTGCGGTGATGGCGCTGCCGTCCAGGACGATGGCGAACCGGTTCTGGTCGCTGTCTTGTGGGAAGCCGAAGAGGCGGGCGGTGATTTCGGCGAAGTCGGCGCCGCCCTCATCGTCAAGGTCCAGGGAGACCTGCACACGTCCGGTGACGCCACCCTGGCGCTCCTCCAAACCTGCGGTGGCATCCTCGACGGAAGCTCCGGTCAATTCGACCGGACCCAGGATGTACTTTTCCGTGCCATCCGTCGCGCAGGCGACGACCGGGACATCCTCGGGTTGCTCGGCCACCCGCTCTGCTTGGGCGTCGAGGTCCTCCAGGCAGTTGAGCTCGGTGAACTCCACCTGCAACTCTTCGGTGATCTGGCCGAGGTCGCTGGGACCGGCATCTGCAGGCAGCAGATCGTCGGGCACAGGCGGCAGTTCGGTCAGGGCCGGGTCGTCAAGGCCAGGAACATCGCCCTCGGGGTCAGCCGGGTCCGCCGGCGCGGGCTCCTCGTCCCCGGTCTGCTGGGCGTCGTCTTGGGCTCGTAGTCCTTCGGGGATCGCAGCGTTGTCAACGTCTCCGTCGGCCGGGTCAGTCTCGGCCGGATCATCAAGGGCGGGGTCATCCACGGAGGTGTCCGACCCTTCGCCCTCCTCGCCGGTGGGCTCAGCTGGCTCGAAACTGTCCGGCAACGGCAACACCGGGACCGGCTCTGGAGGCTCGATATCTGGCCCGCTGACCTGCGAGACCAAGACGGATCGGAACTGCAACTGAGAGGACCGGCTGAGCGCTTCAAGTTGGGCCGCCGAGGGATTGCCCGGGATGGCGACAGCAATATTGTCCGAGCCCAAGCGTGATACTTCAGCCTCGGCAGTACCGCTGCCGTCGATCCGACGTCGGATGATGTCGATCGCTTGTTGAACCTGTTCCTCCGAGACTTCGTTCGTGCCGGTCACGACCGGCTGTATCACGATCTGTCTCCCCCCGGCAAGGTCCAGTCCGAGCAGTGGTGTGAACTGCGCTTTCGGGTCTGCCCATTGGGTGGCTGCCACGAGCCCACCGAAAAGCAGCACAATAACGGTCACCAACGCCCACAGCGTGCGAACAGCAGATCGATTACGTGCCTTGACGGCCATCAATGGATCAGTCCTGCCCTGAATCAGCAGCGTCCGGACGCTCGGCCTCACCTGACGTTGGTGACTCGGTCGGGACAACCGCGCGGCGGTCGAAGGTGACTTCGACGCCCGGTGCTATCCGCAGATTGACGGTGGGACCATCAAGAGAAGTGATGACTCCGAACATGCCCGCCCGAGTCATCACGGCGTCACCGAGCTGGAGCAGGTCCTGCGCTTTTGCTTGCTGCTTGGCGCGACGACGTTGGGCAAAGATCAGGTAGCCAAAAAGGGCCAGTGGCACGGCGAGAATGAGAAGGGACAGCGAGCCACTCTCGCCGCCAGAGGCAGCGGAGGCAACAAAGGGCATGACGTTCCCTCTCAAGGGTTAGATCGTGATGGTGCTTGAAGCCGAGACGTCTTTGGCGCGGGCCTGTCTCGGCGGGGTCCGAGGCAGTCTAAGTGAGGCAGGGGCGGCTGCCAAAGACTCCGCACCGTCGGCCGGCTGATCACCCCAGCCGAGTGGGGTCAGTCCCTAACGGCAAGGTCTGCTGAGCCAACGGTGAGGCAGCCGCCGGTGGCGTCAAACCCAGGTGATGCCAAGCGCTCGCTGAGGCAGCTCGGCCGCGGGGGGTGCGCATCATGAAACCCTCGCGGACCAGGAACGGCTCGGCAACGGTTTCGACAGTGTCCGGCTCCTCACCGACGGCCACCGCCAGGGTGCTGAGACCGACCGGGCCACCGGCGAAACGGACACACAGCGCTTGCAACACGGCGCGGTCGAGTCGGTCCAAGCCCAGCGCGTCGACGTCAAACAACTCCAATGCGGCCAGCGCTGCTTGTTCATCGACCACTTGCCGCCCGTGCACCTGGGCCCAGTCCCGCACCCGTCGCAGCAAGCGATTGGCGATCCGTGGCGTGCCCCGAGAGCGTGAGGCGATTTCGTGGATACCGGACTCATCCGCAGCGATATCCAGCAGTTGCGCATTTCGCCGCAGAATAGTGACCAGGTCGGCAACAAGGTAGAAGTCCAAGTGCCCGGTGAATCCGAACCGGTCGCGAAGGGGTGCTGGCAACAGACCGGAACGTGTCGTGGCGCCGACCACCGTGAAGGGCGGCAATTCCAGCGGTATGGCGGTAGCGCCCGGTCCCTTGCCGACAATCACATCGACTCTGAAATCCTCCATGGCCAGGTAGAGCATTTCTTCGGCCGGGCGCGACATCCGGTGAATCTCGTCCAGGAAAAGTACTTCACCTTCGGCCAGCGATGACAGTATTGCGGCGAGGTCACCGGCGTGCTGAATGGCCGGGCCGCTCGTAATCCTTATCGGCTGCTCCAACTCGGCCGCGACAATCATGGCCAAGGTCGTCTTGCCCAGTCCCGGTGGCCCGGATAGCAGCACGTGATCCGGCGGCGAGCCCCTGCGTCGAGCGGCCTCTAACAGTAGGCCTAGTTGGTCGCGGACACGCGTCTGCCCGGGGAAGTCGGCCAACCGCTTGGGTCGCAGGGCGGCTTCGACCTGCCGTTCCTCGTCTGCGGCTCCGGTGGCGACCAGGCGGCTGAGCTCATCCCCCTCATCGCCGTCCTGCGCCCAGCTCGCCTCTTGCTCGTTCGGCATACTCATCGGCCTAACTCGCGCAATGCTGCGCGCAGCAACGCCGCGACCCCAGCCGGCGTGGCGCTCTGGCCACCAGAGCCACCGATGTGATCGGAGCCACCGGGGTGATCGGAGCCACGAGCAGCCTGCCTGGCGGTGCGCACCGCCCCCTCAGCTTGCTTGCTACTCCACCCCAAGCCCACCAAGGCCTCGACGACCTGTCCACTGTCAGGATCGGCCGTCCCCACGGCATCGGCCGAAGTCGATGCCACCGCAGACCCCCGCCCGTCTGCAGGCACAACCGCCATCTTGTCCTTGAGCTCCAGCACGATGCGCTCGGCGCCCTTACGCCCGATGCCGGGCACCTTGGTCAACGAAACCAAGTCCCCCCCGGCGATCGCGCGACGCACCACGTCCGGCTCGTGCACCGACAACATCGCCTGAGCAAGTCGCGGACCAACACCTGAGACAGTCTGCACCTGCTCGAAGAGCAGCCGGGCATTTTCGTCGCCGAACCCGTAGAGGGTCAATGACTCTTCGCGAACGACGAGCGAGGTATGCATGAACGCATCTGCCCCGGTGCTGTAGCTAGCCGCTGTCGCGGGGGTCGCGTGAATCCGCAGTCCCACCCCACCGACCTCGACGATCAGATGATCTAGCCCGACCTTGCCGACAATGCCGCGAACCGAGGCGATCATTGATTTCCTTTCCGACGCACCTGGCCAACCCGTGCCGCCCATTGTGCCGATGCTGGCTGAGGGCTTGTCGAGGCTTGCCGGTGGAGCTGCAGGAGTCGATTGGGGGCCGCCTGGGCCGCCGCGGCCTGGGCCCGCTCCATTCGATCGCTGACTTCGGCCGCGGCACGCTGATCTCTACCCCCGGACCTCCAGAGGTGACAGATCGCTAGGGCCAAGGCGTCGGCAGCGTCAGCGGGCTTGGGGGCCACCGGCAACTGCAGGATGCGGGTGATCATGTGGGTGACCTGAGCCTTGTCGGCGCGCCCGTTGCCACTGACCGCGGCCTTCACCTCGGTGGGGGTATGCAGCGCCAGCGGCAATCCGAGGCGGGCAGCCGCGAGCATAGGCACGGCCGAGGCCTGCGCCGTGCCCATGATGCCTTTGATGTTGGCCTTGGCGAACACCCGCTCGACGGCCACCGCGTCGGGCTCGTAATCAGACAACCACTGGTCGATCTCGGTTTGAAGCGTGAGCAGCCGCTCAGCAGGGTCGTCGGCTACCGGGGTACGCACCACACCTACGGCGACCATCTTGAGGGATCTGCCTCGTTCACCTTCGACCACACCTAGCCCGCATCTCGTCAGTCCAGGGTCAACACCGAGCACGCGCATGTCTGGCCTCCTCGATCCGATATCGGTCACCATCGGTCGAGCAGACGGTGGCCTGTCCAGTGGCTAGGCACCTACCCTGATCGGCTAGATGGTGCGATGAACTGATGGTGCGAACAAGTGTTCGTCATCACGCTACGGGTAAGCCACCCCGCAGCCCATGATCGACTCGCCGCCGTGGTCGACCGATCCTGTCTCACTTCGATGGCGACGCTGCCATTCGATGCGTGAGGTGGACTGTCCCACCCCGCCGCACCATCAACCATTGACCGCTATGGACCTGGTAGCGGTCCTCGTACACTCCAGTAGAGTTCAGCCAGCCCGACTCGATCATGTCGCTACGGCTTCAGTTGAGCCTGCGGTCAAGGTCCGGTGAGTACCCGGTGGGCTCGCCTGGCAGCCAAGGTGAGGTTAACGACATGGGCGCTCAACCGGCGCATGTGACGGCTGGAGTGACGGTAGTTGGCAGGTAGCCGACGGGGGCACTCAGCAGCGCGTTAGATTGGCAGCCGAGATGAGGCTAGGCGACCGCTTGTTCGCGGTGATCGACAGGCCTTGTCCGCCATTGATCGCCATAGGGATCTGTCCAGGTAACCTCCGCGGCTACCGGGTCAAGGACCGGCGTCCACCGCGTCTGGGTCTTGAGTCGGTGATGTCGCCTGCAGAGGCAGATGAGATTGTTCGGCTCGGTGCGACCTGCTCGACCGAGACCACCTGCCGCAGGCCAAGGGACAACGTGGTCCAGATCGCATCGGCGGGCGGCAACCCCACACCCTGGGAACCGACACGTGCCATCACGCAACCTGACGAAGTTCTTGATCCGGGCAGGTGGACGATAGGCAATCGAGGTCGTCGCCACGGTGGCACCCGTTTCCGCATCAATCAGCATGCCGGCCAAAGTGACGTCGAACCGATCAAGCAACCGGCGCACCACCTCGGCTTGGATGATGCCGACGCCTTCGACCTCAACGCCGCTCGCATATCGCCGAAAGGCCTCGTCCGCCGCGGCCCGAACATAGGCGGCGTGACCTTCAGAGGGGTGAACGTCGGTTGTCTGTGTACCTGTCACGCTACCGACGACGCGCTCATTATCCGTCGTACGTGGCGTGACTCCACCTGCCCCGGCTTCAACTGGCCGAATGAATGCACTCCCGCGAGCTAGGTAGCCCGAGTCAGCAGCGTGGCCACAGTCAGCAGGGTGGCCACAGTCAGCAGCGTGGCCACAGTCAGCAGGGTGGCCACAGTCAGCAGGGTCACCAGAGTCAGCAGCGTGGCCACAGTCAGCAGGGTCACCACAGTCAGCAGGGTCACCAGAGTCAGCAGTGTGGCCACAGTCAGCAGGGTGGCCACAGTCAGCAGGGTGGCCGAACCCACCAGGGTTGCCGGCGGGTGCCGGATCACGGCATACGGGCACCGGAATGACGACGTTGGCCGTGACCTCGGCGCGCCCCAAGATGAGATCGGCGAGTGCCTCGGCTCGGCACTGATTGATGGAGCGGGTGGGATCCTCGGCCTTGGCTTGATGCGCCGCTTCGTCGATCGCGGCCCAACACAGCACCGAGTCCTCGGCACTCAGCCGGGCGAACCACTCACTGACACCCGGCACATCGCTGGCCCGCACCTGAACGAAGAGCTGCTTTCGGCTGCGAGCAGCATCGGTCTTGACGGCCTCAGGATCCACCTCAGCGAGCGCCCGACGCACCCGGCGACGCAAGGCACCTGGGGTGATCTCGGCAGGCGCCGGATACACCCGGTCCTCGACCAGCGCACACGTCTCTTGAGACGCGCACACCGTCTCCTCCGCCACGATCTGAGCGCGATAGGGGTCCATCATCCCGGTAGCTACGGCACGGAGGGTGGCCGGCAAGACGGACGCGAGCCTGGCCGCTGTATGAACCCGACGCTCAGCCATGGATGGAGGCAACGCCAGCACCGGCGCCGCGTCATCGGACCGAAAGTCGGCCACGTGACCTAACCCTCGATCAACTTCGGCAAACGCGCCATGCTCATCCCGGACCTCGTCCCGAGCGGCGAACTGCGCCAGGCGAAGAGTCTGCACCGCAGAGGCAGCGGAGATCACCCGCTGCAGTTGGCCCACGTCCGCCAGCAAATCCCCGGTACGCACGCCGACCGTTGACCCCTGCGCAAGATCGACCAGCTCGGTCAAGACACCAACGGTCTGCCCTAACTGCCGCTCCCACGTTCCATCCATACGAACAAGTGTACGAGTGAGCACTGACAGACCCCAGGCGCACTCCCCGCTCAGCGCCACGCGCACTCCCCGCTCAGCGCCATGCGCATTCCGTGCCTTGCCACCCCCTTGCCCGCCTACCCGCCAATCACCGCCACGAGCGGTCAGTCGTCCTCCTCCAGCGCCGCGAGGACGTCATCTGGGATGTCGGCGTTGCTGTAGACGTTCTGCACGTCGTCGCAGTCTTCGAGGGCATCGACCACCCGGATCACCTTGCGCGCACCATCGGCATCCAACGGAACCTCGACACTCGGCAGAAAAGAAACGTCGGCCGAGTCGTAGTCGAGGCCAGCGTCCTGCAACGCGGTCCGCACACCCACCATGTCCCCGGCTTCGCTGACGATCTCGAACCCACCATGGTGTCGGATCACATCCTCGGCACCGGCATCGAGCACTACCTCGAGGATTTGGTCCTCAGAGTGTCCCTCTTCAGCCACCACGACGACGCCCTTGCGGTTGAATAGGTAAGCCACGGACCCGGAGTCGGCCATCTGGCCACCGTTGCGGGTCAGCGAGGTGCGCACCTCCATCACCGCGCGATTCTTGTTGTCCGTCAGGCACTCGATCAGCAACGCCACTCCCCCGGGTGCGTACCCCTCATACGTCAGCGCCTCGTAGTCGGCTCCTCCGGATTCGGCCCCGGAGCCACGTTTCAGAGCCCGCTCGATGTTGTCGTTCGGAACAGAGGTCTTCTTGGCCTTTTGCACCGCGTCGTACAGGGTCGGATTCCCCGCCATATCGCCACCACCGGTGCGCGCGGCCACTTCGATGTTCTTGATCAGTTTGGCGAACGACTTAGCACGCTTGGCGTCGATAGCCGCCTTCTTGTGCTTGGTCGTCGCCCACTTGGAGTGCCCACTCATGTTTGCTGCCCCTCATGGTCGTCAATGGGTCGATCGACGATGTTACCGGCAGCGCGGCGCACCATGTCGACAAACAGACCATGAACCCGATGGTCACCGGTCACCTCGGGGTGAAAGGACGTTGCCAACAGATTGCCCTGCCTTACGGCAACCACATGCTCGTCGTTCTCGTAGGTGACGCTCGCCAACACCTCGACGTCGGGCCCAACCCGCTCAACCCACGGGGCCCGGATAAACACAGCACGAAACGGCCGAACCGGGTATGCCGTGTCGTCAGCGAACCCGATCATGTCCAGGTCGCATTCGAAGGAGTCCACCTGGCGGCCGAAGGCGTTGCGACGGACCGTGATGTCCAACCCGCCCAGACTTTGCTGGTTACGATGCCCGTCGAGCACCTGGTCGGCGAGCATGATCATCCCGGCGCACGAGCCATACACCGGCAACCCGTCCGCCATCTGGGCCATCAGCGGGTCGCGGATCCCGAAGATCCGGGTCAGCCGGTCAATAGTCGTCGACTCACCACCGGGGATGACCAAGCCGTCGACCAGCGCCAACTCACTCGGCCGGCGCACCGACATCGGCTCGGCACCGGCGAAGGCCAGCGCGTCGATGTGCTCGCGCACGTCACCTTGCAGCGCGAGGACACCGACGAGCGGCGTCACCACCCGCGTTCGGCCAACCGGTGCGGCTCGGGGATATCGTCCACGTTGATGCCGACCATCGCTTCGCCCAAGCCGCGCGAGACGGTGGCTAAGGTCGCTGGGTCGTCGAAGAAGGTCGTCGCCTTGACGATGGCCTCGGCGCGCGCCTGTGGATTGCCGGACTTGAAGATGCCCGAACCGACGAATACCCCGTGGGCGCCGAGCTGCATCATCATCGCAGCGTCTGCCGGGGTGGCGATGCCGCCCGCGGTGAACATCACAACGGGCAAGGCGCCAGCCTCGGCAACTTCCTTGACCAGGTCGTAGGGCGCCTGCAACTCCTTGGCCGCGACATACAACTCGTCCGCGGACATGCTCTGCAGCCGGCGGATCTCGCCGCCGATCTTGCGCATGTGCATCGTGGCGTTCGAGACATCACCGGTGCCCGCCTCGCCCTTGGAGCGGATCATCGCGGCACCCTCGGTCAACCGCCGCAGCGCCTCCCCCAAGTTGGTGGCACCACAGACGAAGGGCACGGTGAACTTCCACTTGTCGATGTGGTTGGCATAGTCGGCCGGGGTCAGCACCTCGGACTCATCGATGTAGTCGACGCCCATCGACTCCAGGATCTGGGCCTCGACGAAGTGCCCGATACGGGCCTTGGCCATCACCGGGATGGACACGGCCTCGATGATGCCGGCGATCATGTCCGGGTCGCTCATCCGGGCCACTCCGCCTTGAGCGCGGATGTCAGCGGGCACCCGCTCCAGAGCCATCACCGCCACAGCGCCGGCATCCTCGGCGATCTTGGCCTGCTCGGGGGTGACCACGTCCATGATCACACCTCCCTTGAGCATGTCGGCCATCCCGCGCTTGACTCGCGTAGTCCCGCTGCGCTGCTCGGGGGCGGACTCGGTTAACGACATCAAAGGGCCTTCCTGGACGAGCGGCAGAACACACGCGGTACGCCGCGTGCCGACCTATCATTCTACTGCCCGCTGGCTACGTCGCGGACGGCCCGTCGGACGTCGCCGAGCGGTCGATGAACTCCACCCGTTGTGGCAGGTCAGTGTGCCCCGCGAGATGCAACCAGCGCACCAACGATTGCTCCCGCACCGAACGCGTGATCGCCACGGCTTCGTTGTGGAAAGTCCGCGCGAGCCGCACCCGCATGGCACGCTCTTCAACCTCGCATCGCTGCTCTGCAGGCAGGTCAACCGCTACTAGACCCAACGTCTGGGTGAGCGCGGACTCTGCCTCGGCGCGCCGCTTCGTCCAGGGCCCGCTGTGCTGCAACGTTTCGTGGGCCGCATCGAGTACCAGCGCCGCACTCGCCGGGTCAAGCACACCCTCGTAGGCCAGATCGGCGGCACCGTGAGCCCGGCGCACCAGTTGAGCGTCCAGGGCGGCAGCAGTGGCGTCCAGCCGTGTATGCAGCCGGTCCAGACGGACCGCGGTGTACGACACGTACCACCCGATCGCGAGCAGCACGGCCAACAGGAGACCGACGGCCGCCGTGATCAGTAGCGGTGTGTGTTCGCCCGCCATCATGCTCCGTGCCCTCGCCGGGCTCGAAGCCCTCGTCGCGTCGATGGCGTTCGTCGCGGCAGGCGGTGCCGACCCACGACGCTCCCGCTAGGACGCACGGAGTCGTAGACGGCGAGTATCTGGGGGCCAACCGACGACCAGTCATACCGTCCTGCGCGTCGAGGCCCGGCGGCCCGAAGCCGCGACGCCAGCGCTGCATCGGAGAGCACCGAGGTCACCACGCGGGCACAGTCAGCCGCATCGCCAGCCTCAAAGAGCGCCCCGGCGTTTCCGTCGTCCAGGACGGCTGCGAAGGCCGGCAGATTGCTGGCGGCCACCGGCACCCCCGATGCCATCGCCTCGATCAGGACAATTCCGAAGCTTTCTCCTCCTGTGTTAGGCGCCACATACAGGTCGGCTTCGCGCAGGATCGCCACCTTCTGCTCCTCGCTCAGCGACCCGAGGAATTCGCAGTGAGACCGCGCGGCTGAGGATGTATGCCGCAACGCCTCCCGCGGGTTGCCGGGGCCGGCGATCAGCACCCGCAGGCTCGGATGGACGCCGGCAATGGTCTCAAGGGCGTCCAACAGCACCCGCAGGCCCTTGCGCGGCTCGTCATACCTGCCCAGGAAGACGATCGTTGGCCAGCGCGAAGAAGCCCTCGCGGACCCAGAGTCGATCGGCGGGGCAACGGTATAACGGCCAACGTCGACGCCATTCGGAATGACCACGCACTCCCCGCCCAACTGTTCGCGGACGGTCCGCTGGGCTTGCGCCGAGACCGCGATCCGGCCGGAGATCTTGTCCAGCCCCGGCTGCAACATGGGTGCGGCCAGGCGCAACGAACGCGACTTGACCTGAGAGGAATGAAAGGTGGCCACGATCGGTCCGTGGGCGGCCCACAGTGCCAACAGTGACGTACTGGGGCTGGCCGGTTCGTGGATGTGGATCACGTCGAAGGCCCCCCCTTCGAGCCAACTGTTCACGCGGGCAGCTACGGCTGGGCCGAAGGCGAGCCGGGCCACTGAGCCGTTGTAGCGCACCGGCACGGCGCGACCCGCGTTGACCGCATACTCCGGCAGCGGGGTCTCCGGCTCGGCCGGGGTCAGCACACTGACGTCGTGACCTGTTCGGATCAGGTAGTCGCTGAGCTCGATCACGTGCGCCTGCACACCACCCGGAACGTCCAACGAATACGGGTTGACCAGCCCGATCCTCATAGACCTGCGTCGAGTGCCGGTGTCGCTGACGACGTCGTTGAGGGTGACGACGTCGGTGACCATACGGACGCCGACGACGTCCGCTCCTGATCAAGGCTGCGGTCGATGAAGACCCGCTGCATCATGTGCCAGTCCTGGGTATGCGCCCGCACCGCTTCGGCGAGATAGTCCGCGCACGCTTGGGTCATCGCCGCCGCGCGCTCGCCGGTGCTGCCGGTCTGCGGATCGGTCACCGCTGGCCCGAACGCGATCACAATTCGCTGTGCCCGCGGCCCGCGTCCACGACCTGGCATCGGCTCGTAGTGCACCGCCACCGGTCGAAGGGGGGCTCCGGTGGCTACCGCGAGTGCGGCCGGCCCGGCGGCCATCGCGGCCCGGTAGCCGCAGAAGTCGACCAGCACGCCGGTATCGCTGAGGTCCCGATCTGCCAACAACGGCACGAAGGCACCGCCGCGCACCGCTCGCACCAATCGGCCGAACACGCCGGCCTCTCCGGTCAGCGGGAGGATCGTCATACCGAGGCGCTCACGGAAGTGGGTGAACTCGGCATACAACTGCTCGGGTTTGAGCCGTTCGGCCACCGTTGTCACCGGAGCGAGGTGACCAGTGGCCCAAGCACCGGCGGTGTCCCAATTGCCGAGGTGGCCGAGGAAGAGCACCTGACCGCGGCCTGCGGCGACGTCGGCACGTACCGGCTCATCCCCGGTGCAGCGCACAGCAGCCGCCAGGTCGCTCATGCTGCGGTCGGGCAGCCGGAAGGCGTCGCACCAATACCTCATATAGGAGCGCATCCCTGAGCGCACCAGGTCATCCAGATCGCCGGTCGACAGCCCTGGACGGACACGCCGGTAGTTGGCGCGCATCGCCTGCACGTCGCGAGTCTGTCGCCGGTAGGTGAGCAGGGCAACCGCGTCGAAAAGTCCGTATGCCACTGGCTCCGGCAGCAGCCGGGTGCCACGCCAACCCGTGCGGAACAGGACCAAGGCGATGCGTTCGGCCCAGGAGCCCTTCACGCAGCGCCTTTGGACTGCGCGTGCACCATGGCGACCCGCTGGGCGATGGTGAACGCGCTGGCCATCGCCAACAACGCCATCACAGCTGTCAAGACCCATAGCGGCAAGAACAACCCAACGAGGCCCGCGGCAACCAAAATCACCAGGACTCGATCGGCCCGCTCGGCGATGCCGCCTTCACACCGCATACCTAAACTCTCAGCCCGGGCCTTGACGTAGCTCGTGATGAATCCGAGCACCAGACAGACGAGCGCGAGGTAGGCATTCAAGAAGTCGTCCCCTCGCCCGGCGAAGTACAGGATGAGACCGCCGAAGATCGCGGCGTCACCGAGCCGGTCCATCGAAGAATCCAGGAACGCCCCCCATGGGCTTGAGGAACCGGCCTGCCTGGCCATGTTGCCGTCGAGCATGTCGGTAAAGGCGAAGATGCCCATCACGAAACTGCCCCAAAACAACTCGCCCAGCGGGTAGAGCACGAGGCCGCCAACCAGCATCCCGAGGGTGCCGAAGACCGTGACGGCGTCGGGGCTGATCCCTCGTTTGAGCAATGCTGCGGCCAACGGAGTGAACAGTGCGGCGAAAAACGCGCGTGCGTAACGGTTCAGCATCAGCTGCTAGCCGCCGTGGGCCAAGCCGCAGTCAACTGGGTGCGCACGTCTTCCAAGAGCACGGGCAACGCCTTGGTATGAGCGATGATCGGCAGGAAGTTCATGTCGCCACCCCACCGAGGAACGATGTGTTGGTGCAGATGAGCGGCCACCCCGGCGCCAGCCACCTCACCCTGATTCATCCCGATGTTGACCCCGGCGGGTTGGCTGGAGGCGTTCAGCGCCCGCAGCGCTGACTTGGTCAGCGCAGTGAACTCGGCCGTCTCCTCATCTCTCAGGTCGAGGTAGAGCGGCACGTGTCGGTAGGGACAGATCAGCATGTGGCCTGGGTTGTAGGGAAAGAGATTGAGCACCACGTAGCAGTGCTGCCCACGGTGGACGATCAGTGCCTCGGCGTCGTTGCGCCCCGGGGCCGAGCAGAACGGACACCCGCTGCCGGCTTCCTTGTTCGGCTTCTCACCTTGCACATACGCCATCCGGTGCGGGGTCCACAGTCGCTCGAAGCCATCGGGTGACCCGGCGAATTCGGCGGCGTCGGCAACGGCGGAGCGCTCGGGGTCGGTCCCGTGCCCCTCGGCGGCGGGTCGGCGCTCATGCATGGCAACGATCCTAAGGCGCTGCGGCGGGAAGTCGCGCAGCTTTGTGTGCGTTGTGGCAGACATGGACAACGAGAGCAGTATCGACAGTGCGTCAGCCGGGTCGAACTACTTGCCGCCAGCAACGCAATGGGTGCGCGATCAACTCACCGCGATCGACGCAGCAGGCGACACTGGCGCCGTCGACATCCAGGGCCGGCCGGTGGTCGTGTTGACGATGCGCGGCCGGCGCAGTGGCGCGTTACGCCGCGTTCCCTTGATGCGGGTCGAGCACGACGGGGTGTATGCCGCGGTCGCCAGCAAGGGTGGCGCACCCGATCACCCGGACTGGTACTTCAACTTGACCGCGGACCCGTGGGTCGAACTGCACGACGGCACCACGCATACCCAGACTCGTGCGCGGATGATCGAAGGCTCCGAGCGCGAGCATTGGTGGCCGCGGTGCGTGGAGGCCTTCCCCACCTACGCCGATTACCAAGCCGGCACCGACCGCGAGATCCCGGTCTTTCTGCTAGAGCCTGTCGAGTAGTCGCCCCAGCCTGCCCCAGCGGCGCGGTCAGGGCGATGCGGACACCCGCGGAGACCTCCGGGTGAGATGCGCGGTCCAGGCCGCACCCATCAAGGCAATGACGGAAGATCAACGGCTCCGAATCGTCCTGACCCGGGGGCGAGCGGGTTCAGCGATGAACACCACGATGATGGCCGCGATGGCGTTCAGCGCGGCGGCACCGAGCCACGCGAACGTAAACCCTCCCCACCCGATGAGGACTTCACCCAATAACGGGCCACCTGCGATACCCAGAAACAGCCCCAGTGAGTTGTAGCTCAACGCCTCCCCCACCGATCGCTGAGTCGCCCGGCATACGGTCTGGCGATCAGAGCTGACACCGCGAACGCGCGGAAGGCAAGTCCCGCGCCGGCCCTGCCCGAGCCGGCCCTGCCCGAGCCGACCGGGCCGGTGACGTAGAGCGGCAATGCGTATACCGTTAGCCCGAACGCGGTGAAGTAGGCGAGTTCGGCGAGGCTCAAACCCACGAATGTTCGGGTGAATAGCCGAGGCCCAACCGGGCGCCATGCTCACGCCGTAAAGCCCCGGGCCAGGGCACGGTAGCAAGCCCGCAGCGAGCACGTACCTGACTACTCGGCTAAGTACTCACCGAGATGTTGACCCGTGAGCGTTGAGGCATCCGCAACCAGATCGCTCGGAGTTCCCTGGAAGACGACCTTGCCGCCCTCATGCCCGGCTCCCGGCCCGAGGTCGATGATCCAGTCGGCGTGTGCCATGACCGCCTGGTGATGCTCGATCACGATCACAGACTTCCCGTTGTCGACGAGCCGGTCCAGCAGACCGAGGAGTTGATCGACGTCGGCGAGATGCAACCCGGTGGTGGGCTCATCAAGGATGAACACATCGCCCTTGTCGCCCATCTGCGTGGCCAACTTCAGGCGCTGCCGCTCACCTCCGGACAGGGTGGTCAACGGCTGCCCGAGACTCACGTACCCCAGGCCCACGTCGACCAACCGCTGCAGGATTGTGTGAGCAGCGGGTGTGCGCCCCGCACCGTGTCCGAAAAAGTCGCAAGCTCGGGCCGCCGGCATCGCCAGTACCTCGCTGATGTCCGATCCGGCGAACGTGTACTCCAACACGCCTGCGCTGAACCGCTTGCCCTCGCACTCCTCACACGGCGAAGCAACCCCGGCCATCATCGCCAGATCGGTGTAGATCACGCCGGCACCCTTGCAGTTCGGGCAAGCACCTTCGGAGTTCGCGCTGAAGAGGGCGGGCTTGACACCGTTGGCCTTCGCGAAGGCTTTGCGGATCGGCTCCAGCATTCCGGTGTAGGTCGCCGGATTGCTCCGCCGAGACCCACGGATCGCCGTTTGGTCAATGGTGATAACGCCCTCGCGGCCAACCACAGATGAATGAATCAGCGAGCTCTTGCCCGACCCGGCGACCCCGGTAATGACCACAAGCATCCCGAGCGGGATGTCGACGTCGACATCGGTCAGGTTGTGCATCGAGGCTCCGCGAATCTCGATGGCACCCCTGGCTGCCCTGGTCTCGGCCTTCAAGGCGGCTCGGTCATCGAGATGGCGACCGGTGACCGTGTCGCTGGCTCGTAAACCGTTCAGATCGCCCTGATAGCAGATCGCGCCGCCGTCGGCACCCGCGCCCGGCCCGAGGTCAACCACCTCATCCGCGATCGCAATCGTCTCCGGCTTGTGCTCGACGACCAAGACGGTGTTGCCGTTGTCCCGCAACCGCAGCAGCAGCCCGTTCATCGCTTCGATGTCGTGTGGATGCAACCCGATGGTGGGCTCATCGAAGACGTAGGTGATGTCGGTCAGCGACGAGCCGAGGTGCCGGATCATCTTGACCCGCTGCGACTCTCCACCGGATAGCGACCCCGCGGCTCGCTCCAAGGACAGGTAACCCAGACCGATCTGCACGAACGAGTCGAGAGTATGGCGCAGCTTGCCGATGAGCGGAGCGACCGAGGGCTCCTTGAGGTCGGCAACCCACCGTGCCAGGTCGCTGATTTGCATCGCGTTGACATCGGCAATGCTGACCCCGTGGATCAGTGATGATCGGGCGGTCTCGCTGAGCCGAGTGCCCTCGCACTCCGGGCAGGGCGTAAACGTGATCGCCCGGTCCACGAAAGCGCGGATGTGCGGTTGCATCGAGTCGCGGTCCTTGGCCAACATCGACTTCTCGATCCGCGGGATCAAGCCTTCGAAGGTCAAGTTGATCGTTTCAACCTTGATCTTGCGCGGTTTACCGTAGAGGAAGTCGTCGAGTTGCTTCGTGGTGAACGTCGCGATCGGCTTGTTGCCGGGGACGACTGCACTGAAAATGCGGCCATACCAGCCGTCTGCGCTGTACCCGGGCACCAGGATGGCGCCCTGCTCCAATGACTTGGACTCGTCATACACCGCGCTCATGTCGAAGCCGCTCACCGTGCCCCGGCCTTCGCACGGCATGCACATCCCGCCGGTAATGTTGAAGCTGCGTTTCTCTTTGACCTGCTCGCCGCCGCGCTCGATGGTCACGGCTCCAGCACCGCTGATCGAGGCGACGTTGAACGAGAACGCCTTCGCGGAGCCAATGTATGGCTGCCCCAGCCTGCTGAACAAGATGCGCAGCATCGCGCCTGTGTCGGTCGCAGTGCCGACGGTCGACCGCGCATCGGCACCCATCCGTTGCTGGTCCACGATGATGACCGTGGTCAAGCCTTCGAGGACATCGACATCGGGTCGAGCCAAAGTTGGCATGAACCCTTGGACGAAGGTGCTGTAGGTCTCGTTGATCATGCGCTGCGACTCCGCAGCCACAGTGCCGAACACCAAAGAGCTCTTACCCGATCCGGACACCCCGGTCAGCACTGTGAGCCGGCGTTTGGAGATCTCCAGGCTGATGTCCTTCAGATTGTTCTCGCGGGCGCCTTGCACCCGGATGATGTCGTGTTGATCGGCAGCGTGCACTGAGGCCGTGG
Source organism: Ornithinimicrobium sp. (assembly GCA_049649785.1). Taxonomy (GTDB): domain Bacteria; phylum Actinomycetota; class Actinomycetes; order Actinomycetales; family Dermatophilaceae; genus Ornithinicoccus. Next base: position 214,320 of record JBARZG010000098.1, read on the forward strand.
CCTGGTGAGTCATCGCGCCATGCTATTCAGCGATCGACTCATAGCTACCGTTCGATGCCCGATCGGGCACAGTTGGACGCAGCCGTTTACCTTCGGCCCTGAACGGATGACTATGGGTAGGTGGCCGAGCATCGTCACAGGACGAGACCCCCCGGCACGCCCCGGGGGCCCGCTCCGCGCCCGCCCGAGCCGACCACGCTTGCCCGACGTCAGCCAGCTCTACCGCTCTCGACTCGGAACGCCATGGTCCTGCAACGTCAGGCGGGCAATGCCGCCACGACTGCACATATCCGGCGCGCTGGCGGCAGCACACGCACGACGGCGGCCCCGACGGTGCAACGTGGTGAGGCCGGAGTTCACCAGGACATCGAGTTGACGGCGACGGGCGTTGATCGCCCTGCCCACCTCCACAAAGGCCTGGACACCGCCATCGATTTGACGCCGGACCAGCAACGGGCGATGGAGATGTATGCGGGCAACTGGATGCGCGACTACTCCCAGTTTTTGGTTCCGGCCGGCTTGGCGGCGCTGGCGACTGTGCCACAGCGGCCCCACTCCGGCGGCGCAGGGATCGGCAACAGAGGAGCCGAGAGCCTCATTCAGGGGATTCTGCGCGCCTTGGCGTCACTGGAGTTCGGGCCGGAGATCACCGGACGGTTGATGAGTGGCCCGAACATCGGGATGTATCGCCCTGAGGAGCACATGGATCACCCGGCGGGGATGAGTCTGGGCGGAGATGTGTTGGTGCGGGGAACTGGGGGGGCGCTTCGACCGGCGGGTATGGCTGACCGGATAGATCCCACGCTGGCTGGGTCGGCGGTGCCTGGACCTCAGGTCCACAATCCAGCCTTGTTCCAGATCGGCGCGCAAGGACTGTCCCAGCACATCTACAACACGACCGAGTCGGTGAAGTTCCGGTTGATCCAGGCGCATTCCCTGGGCCCCAGCCCGGAGGGTCGGATGCAACTTGGTGCCGGGTTACACGGGGTGGAAGACTACTTCTCGCACTCGAACTTCATCGAGGTCGCGCTCAATAGCCTGCTAGGGAAACGTCGGCATGCTGCGACACGTGGAGCGATACCTGGGGCTCCGGTGGGTGGACCGGTGGTCGACACGCTCTTCGATGAGAGCGTCGGGACGGGGCGGTCGCGGCGTCAGGCGGTCACCACCGGTACGTTCACGGCCCTAGACACGCAGATCAGCATCGCCCACGTCCTACTTCCCAAGCTGCCCACCTTGTTCACCAGCGTCGATCGCGCCATCGATCGGACGATGCTGGCGTTGGAAAAGGAGGGTTCCTCCTGGGCGGACATCAAGGAGCAACTGGCCACCGACCGTGCGGGTGCGACCTTCGTGCATCTGTTGGACGGCATGGACGCAGCGGGGATGGAGTTGCCGTCTGCGAGGCTGGAGAAGTGGCAAGTTCCTGATCTGCCCGACATCCTTCCCGATGCTGTGGAGAACGGCTTGGAAGGACGCTGGTTGGCGACCGGGGTCACCCCGTTGTCCTTACCGCCTTCGGCGGCGGTTCCCTCCTACGTCCAGTTGTACGCCGACGGCAAACAGATATGGGAGCACCGAGAGGAAATCCGGATGATGCTGCGGGCAGTGGTTCGGCTGATCGACGGAATGCCAGCCTGGATGACGGCCGGACTGGGCGGCCTGCGAATACTGCGCAATCAGCTCGTCGCCGCAGCCTCGGTGCTTGCCCAGGACCTCGGGGACTTGGTCAGTAGTTACACCCAGCAACTGAAACAGCAGATGCGGAGCTACCTGATGGACACCGTCGAGAAGTTGCTGGGCCTCGACGACATCCCGGCTTCCAAGCGAGCTCACCTGGAGGAGTGGTTGGCGGCGGTGCAGCACGGGACCGAGTCACGCTCTCACGCGACAGCCTTGGAGCATCAACTGTCGACCGGGGACCTGCAGATACCCGAGGCTGAGCGTTCGGCGCGGCTGCCGTCGGGGGCGTTGCCGCCGTCGCACTCCGAGGTGTCAAAAGACCATCCCGACCATCGCGAATCCGGCGCAGAGGACGCCGAGCCGGGTCAGGGCCACGTCCACGGAGCGAGCCTTGAATCCGCCTTCTTCGACCTGCACCGGGACCTGGCGATCGAAGCCGATCGACACATGGTCTCGTTGATGGAAGGGGCGTGGTCCGGGGGTTCCACTGCGGACACGCGGATCTCGCACGCCGCAGACCGGCCACATCTCGACCCCGAGGACCGCCGACGCCGTGATCGTAGAGCCGCCGAACTGGCGGACAGTGGCGCAAGCGCGGCCGAAGCCGAGGGCCGTTATTTCGCCCAATCCAGCGGGACGACACCCCCGGAGATGGCGCCAGTGCTGAACGCCGTGGACCTCTACATCTCCCATCCGGCCGACAGCACCTGGTGGCACCCGGTGGTCGAGCGACACTTCGGCGATCAGGCCAGATTGGATCAGCTCGTCGCCGACATTCGCACTCGCAACCGCACGCGGGCCTCGCGAGGTCGATGGAATGGGCTGCAGTGGCCGCCGTGAAGCGTGGGCCACCCTCGGCCACGTCAGGGTATTTCCCCCATCGGCGCTCATGTGCCGACGACACGCCCGCCAAAAACGGCTCACGGGTGCACATGCACCCGTGAGCCGCTCGTGCCCGGGCGTGTCGCGGGACGGAACGCCGTCGGGTATGCCTCGTGGCTGCCGTGAAGCGTGGTCCCACCCTCGGAATCAGACCTGGCGGCGCTCGCGTACGGCGTCCACGATCTCGGTAACCGCGTCGGCAATGGGAACGCGGTTCTTCTGGGTGCCGTCGCGGTAGCGGAACGAGACCGCACCGGCGGCTTGATCCTCTTCGCCGGCGATCAACATGAAGGGAACTTTGGACTTCTGAGCGGTGCGGATCTTCTTGCCGAACCGGTCGTCGCCGGCATCCACCTCCACCCGGATGCCCTCGGCGCGGAGCGTGGCGGCGACGCCGTGCAGGTAGTCCTCGAATACCTCGGCCACCGGGATGGCGGTCACCTGCACGGGCGAGAGCCACGGCGGGAACGCCCCGGCATAGTGCTCGGTCAGCACCCCGACAAAGCGCTCAATGGAGCCGAACTTGGCCGAGTGGATCATCACCGGCCGCTGCCGGGATCCGTCGGCTGCCTGGTACTCCAAGTCAAAGCGCTCGGGTTGATTGAAATCTACCTGTACCGTCGACATCTGCCAGGTGCGGCCAATGGCATCGCGTGCCTGCACCGAGACTTTCGGGCCGTAGAACGCGGCGCCGCCGGGGTCGGCGATCAATTCCAGCCCGGACCCGGCCGCCACGTCGGCCAGCATCGCCGTCGCGGCGTCCCAGTCTTCGTCGCTGCCGATAAACTTGTCGCCAGTGCCACGCGTCGAGAGCTCTAGGTAGTAGTCGGTCAGCCCAAAGTCGCGCAGGATGCCCAGCACGAACTCCAACAAGTGACGGATCTCCCCCGGGGCTTGCTCACGAGTGACATATGAGTGCGAATCATCCATCGTGAGCCCGCGCACCCTGGTCAGGCCATGCACGACGCCGGACTTCTCGAAGCGATAACAGGCGCCGAACTCGAAAAGGCGCAGCGGCAACTCGCGGTAGGACCGGCCCCGAGAGCGGTAGATCAGGTTGTGCATCGGGCAATTCATGGCTTTGAGGTAGTAGTCACTTCCCTCAAAAGACATCGGCGGGAACATCGTGTCTTTGTAGTAGGGCAGATGCCCGGAGGTGTGGAACAACGCCTCCTTGGAGATATGGGGTGTGCCCACATACTCAAAGCCTTCTTCGATGTGCCGGCGGCGGACGAAGTCCTCCATTTCGCGTTTGAGCACGCCGCCCTTGGGATGGAAAACCGGGAGCCCGGAGCCGAGTTCCTCAGGGAAGGAGAACAAGTCGAGCTCAGTGCCGAGTTTGCGGTGATCGCGGCGCTCGGCCTCGGCCAGGCGCTCCAGATAGGCGTTCATCCCGGTCTTGTCCGGCCAGGCCGTGCCGTAGATGCGTTGCAGTTGCGGATTCTCCTCACTGCCGCGCCAGTATGCGGCCGCGCTGCGCATGATCTTGAATGCGTTGCCGATCAGTTTGGTATGTGGCAGGTGCGGCCCGCGACATAGGTCGCCCCAGACGGCGGTGCCGGTGCGGTCGAGGTTGTCGTACATCGTCAACTCTGCGTCACCGACCTCGACCTCGGCGCCCGCAATGTCCTGGCCGGCCTGCTCCCCTTCGCCAGCCCCGCCTTTGAGACCGACCAGTTCCAGCTTGTACGGCTCATCGGCGAGTTCGAGTGCCGCTTCCTCGTCGCTCACCAGGCGGCGCGCGAAGGTTTGGCCGGTGTTGATGATCTTCTGCATGGCCTTCTCGAGCCGCTTGAGGTCATCTGGGGTGAACGGCTGCTCGACGTCGAAGTCGTAGTAGAAGCCGTCCCGAATGGGGGGCCCGATGCCAAGTTTGGCGTCGGGGTGGGTCTGTTGGACGGCCTGAGCGAGCACGTGAGCACACGAGTGTCGCAGCACGTTCAGACCATCGGGTGAGTCGATCACTACCGGCTCGATCTGCTCGCCACCGGTCAAGGGATGGCTCAGATCCCGCAACTCACCATCCACTCGAGCGACGACGACTCGCTTGTCGTCGATGAACAGATCACCGACCGGCGTGCCAGTGGCGACCCGCGCTTCGTTGCTGTCGACATGCACGGTGACCTGATCGGACACAGCAAGACTCCTCATACGGATCGGCGTGAAGTGGATTTGCCCACCTTATCCGCGTCTGGAACCCTCGCCGGTCGGTCCGGCTGACCCTCCGGAACCCGCGCGCCGCTATTCAGCCTCGATCGTCGTCACCAGACCGCCGGTGACGGCCGCTACCTGGCTGGGCACGTCGGCCTTGAGCCAGCCGGACAATCCCTGGGGCAAGGTCGAGACGATGACCTCGTCATAACTGGCGTGGTCGAGCACGTTCTTGACGGCCACCTTCGGACTGGGATCGCCGACCTCGCCGTCGGCCTCGGCACCCAAAGATTTCAGCTTGTCGATCATCTGGGCGAGCCGTCGCTCGGCTATCTCGTGGGATTTGTCCGCGTCGGTGAATTGCGCTTCGTATCCACCACCCCATCCATCGCTATGGTGCCGGACCTCTGTCGCAGGCACCACGACGTGAAAAGTGGCTTCACCTCCTTCGATGCGCTCCGTGACCTCGCGCTCGAGTTTCTCCCCGCCCAAGGTCTGGTTTGCCACGATCAGATAGTTGGTCATGGTTACTCCTTTCCTATACCACAAGTGTCCGACTCTTCCCACAGCGGGTCAAGTGGGCAGTGAGAGCCACGAGGAGTGTCCTCCGGTGCCGTCCGCGCCTCGCCTCGACGTTGAGCGCTTGTTGAGCGCTTGTTGAGTGAGCTGAGGATGCTGGCACTACACCCGCCGTACGCCCGCCAGGAGTAGATCAATGAACGAGCCGATTTTGACGTTTGTGCATGGTCAAGACCCCATCTCCGAGGCGGGCGTGATCAGTCAGCTACGCACTCGACCCGAGATCCGTATTGTCGCCGAGTCCGCTGTCGACGATGCGGAGGTGGCCGTCGTGGTCGCAGACCAGCTCGATGAGAAGACCACCCAGGTGCTACGGGCCCTGAAGCGCGGGGATTCTCCTCGCCTGGTATTAGTCGCAACCGTCATTGACGATGCGACTCTGGTGGTGGCAGCCGAAGCTGGAGTGGCCGGGCTACTACGGCGACGTGAGGCCTCCCCAGAGGCCTTGGTCCGTGCGGTCCTACGAGTAGCGGCGGGTGAAGGCGACGTGCCGGGTGACATGCTCGGCCGACTGATGGACCAACTGGGCCGGTTGCAGCGCCAAGTCTTGACTCCGCGGGGGCTGACGTTCAGCGGCCTGGCGCCACGTGAGGCAGAGATCCTGCGTCTGGTCGCCGATGGCCACGACACATCTGAGATCGCCGGACGCCTCTGCTATAGCGAACGAACGGTCAAGAACGTGCTGCACGACCTGACCACGAGGCTGCAACTACGCAATCGCTCGCATGCGGTTGCGTATGCGTTGCGCGAGGGCCTGATCTAAGCCTGACTCACGCTGGCGTCCGATGACATCAAGATCGCCTCCAACGTCCGAATCACGGTTCGTGCCGCTCGCTGTGTCGCTCGCGGCGTGAGCGGGTGAGCGGCCAGACGCTGCCACCGGCCTAGCGCTTCGACGGCTGCAACACGCACCTGCGCCGGCTCGCCGGGCGCCACCCCAAGACGGGTCGCCGGCTCGGTGCCGGCGCCGCCGAGCAGCCGATCCAACTCCAGCGCCTTCGGCTCAGGCAGGTCGACATGCCCGGATCGCACACTCTCCAGCAGCCTAATCTCGTCGAGGTCGCGGTCGCTGGCGACGACTTGCTCGAGTCTGGCCAGCAGCGGCGACGACTCGGAGCAAGCGTCAGCCTGGAGGAGCACACGCACCGCGGCCACCGCAGAGCGAACGCGCAACACCCTGCTTCGGGCGGTGAACTGCTGCGCTAGCACCTCCCGAAGTCCCTCGATTCCGCACTCCCGGGACAACCTCTGCGACAACTCAGTGGCCGATGCGCACGCTCCGTTGCTGATCAGGTCCACGCTGAGCCGCACACCGAAAAGCCCCAGTCGCTCGAGCAACCTGGCGCGCACCGACGTGGGGACGTTGATCGAAGACTCGCGGTCGGCGAAGCGATCTGCGGTCAGCAGCAGCTGGGAGCTCTCCTGTGCCGGGGCGCCGGCTATCGCTGCGAGCGCAGCAAACTCCGATTCGCGAAGGGTCGCTGCCGCGTGGGCCACCAGACCGATCACCGGTAGGACGGTGGGGCACAGCCGCCGGATCCGCGGATCACTTGCATACCTCGTCGCGACCCTGGCGGCAACCCGCATCGCGTCCAGGCGACAGGACCCGATCTCATCTGCGCGGGACAGCACACCAACGGTATTGATGGAGGTGCCGGCTAGCATCTCCTCAGACTCGAAAGCCTCCAGGAAACGCAGGTCGCTGGAGTGGGCGTGCCGCAGCAGGTACAACACCGCGTCGGCCACCGGCACCACGTCGGTCGTTGACGTCAGCACGGCCTCGGTCCGCGCGGAGACATCCGCCGAAATCGAGGCGAGGCCCGGGGTGTCCAACAGCGTCGTCTCACGCAGACGCCCGGCCGGCCAGGTCACTTCCAGATGGTCCACTTGATCTGGGTGGAGGCCGCCGAGATCAATATCGAGCGCGCCCTGATCACGCCGGTATGGACGTTCGATGGCGGCACCGTCAACCGGGAACAGACGCACCCGGGGAGAGGTGCCGTAGATGTACCAGGTCACGATCTGGGTGCACTCACCAGCGTCGGTCGGCGCCAACTCCTCGCCGATGAGCGCATTCAGGAGGGTGGATTTGCCGGCTTTGACCTTGCCCGCGATCGCCAATCGGATGGGGCCTTCCAGCCGCACCTGGATATCGCGAAGGCTCTGCGCCGACTCAGCGGACTTCGCGCGCGCCTCGGCATCCTGGATGATCGCGGCGACCGTGCTGCCCGCGTCGCGATCCATCGCCCGGCCCGACATCACGCCCGCTGCCCGACCCTGAGTGCATCTCGGGCTCGGGCGCTGACCTGCTCCAACCGGTCGGCCTCCTCGCTCAGTGCCTGTGCTCGTGCACTGCGATCGGCGGGTGTCATCTGGGCGGCTTTGCTCGCAGCATCGAGTGAGGCTTGGCTTGACGTGGCCAGGATCCCGGCACGGTTCGCGAACTCGTCGCGGAGCAGTCGCTGTGTGTCCCGAAGTCCATCACGGGACTCCTTGTTCATCACAAACGCCACCTCATCGATGAAACGCCGGGCTGCAGCTTTGGCCTGCGCTTGGCGGTGAGTCCGCTGGCGTTTGGCTTCATCCTTGACCACCTTGCCCCCCAAACCGGCGCTCAGGGCCACCGCTGTCAGTCCAATCGGGAGCAAGAAGGCGCCCAGGATCGTGGATGCGCCGAACACCAGCATCGGCATGAAGGCCGTGCTCCGGGCGGCCACCATGATCATGCTAAGCCGCCCGGCCTTGCTGGAGATCGCTGAGGAGTTCGCCATGGCAATGTCGGCGATCGCGTCTCGGGTGTCGCGTCCGATGATCGTGAGTTCGGTGTCAGCAGCGAGATCGAAGTCGGTGGCGACCCTCGATGCCAGTTCGTCTGTCCGTCGAAGCAGCAGATCGCGATTCTTTACCGCCACTTCCGCCACCTGCCGGCGCAACCACAGTTCGGTGTCCTGCCAGGCGTCCTTGGGGTCGCCTTCCTCAATTACGGTCTCCACCTCACGCAGAACCCAGCGCAGCCGACCCTGAAGATCGTGTTCCACATCGGCGACCAGATCCTGGACACCGTCGGCCAACGTCTGCTGCCAGGTTGCTGAGACGCTCGACAACGACGCGGCCTGACGCCGTGCGGCAGTGAGCTTCTCGAGCACCGCGCCGCTGTCCTGCGGACGAGCCAGCGCTTCCTGCTCCGCCTCAGTGGTCTGTTTGAGTTGCTCGGTCACGAAGGCCACATCGGCGGCGGCCGTTTCGGTGCAGCGTTGCACTTGGGGCGCCACCACTTCGGTGGCGAGGAAATGGACTAGCGGCTCGAAGGCCGCCTCCGGCGACAGCGAGGGATCGCTCGCTGCTCGCAGACGCAAGAACGAGGAGAGCGCCATGATGGGCAGGTCTAGGCCTGCGGTGCGTAGATGTTGCTCGTTAAGCTCCACGATGCGGCGCCACTGCGCGTGCAGATCGATCTTTGTCACCACTAGCGCCGCCTGTGGACACTTCTCGACCGCGGTCTTGAGGAACGACAACTCGGGCCCGGTCAGTTCCTGCGACGCATCGGTCACAAAGAGCACACCGTCGGCTGAGGTCAGTGCTCCGAGCGTGAGCTGTCCGTGCACCGACTCCAGCCCGCCCACTCCCGGTGTATCGACCAGCGACATCCCCGAGCGCAACATGCGATGCGGCACCGATATCTCTACTGAACGCAGGCCGGATGGACGGCTCGGGTCGCCAGATTCAGTGACCAGCGTGGCAATGTCGCTCAAGGATGCCTCTCGGGTTTCGACCTCAACCGCACTCAGGTGCTCGCCATCCGGAGCCTCGCTTCCCTCGCCCATCGACCGGCAGATCACAGCTGCCTGCTTGCCGTAACGCACGACGGTCGGCACTGCCGTCACGACATCGGCGTCCACCGGGCACACGGCCGTCTGCAGCAAGGCGTTGATCAGCGTCGATTTCCCTCGCTTGAACTCTCCGACCACGACAACCGTGAACGACCGACGGACGAGGGTCTGACCGGCCAGGTCTAATGCGGCGGTGAGATCGGACCGATCTCGCGCAGTCGCCAATGCTCGACCGCTGTCAATTGCGCTGCTAACCTGCGCCGTTGGCGAGCGCCATTTTCTCTTCTCGGTGGCCTGCAATGGCGGTGTGCTCATCGGCCCCCGTGACTCGGCGGCACTGTGATCAGCGACCCGCCGATCCGCGGCAGCGGGTCGTGCCTGAGCAGATGGTGCCGCGCCCTTGGCGCTCGGCCGGGAGGGGCTCACCGCCTGGGCTGGTGGCCCCGTGTCCTCTTGGCGGAGTGCTGGCTCGGCATCCCATTCCAGGAATTGTCCGCATGCAGAGCAAAATGTGTCGCCGGCGTCATGTGCCTGACCACATGCACTGCATACGCTTGTCATGATTTGGCTCCAAAGGCTCGCACGATCACCCCATTATCGACTAGATTTAGCAGTTTCGGAGGCCCGGGCGGTCCTCTTTTCGCTCCGCCCTGCTGAGGCTGGGAGGTGAGACCTATCGACGGCCCGTGCGAAGCCTGTGGCGAGCCCAATCCTGCAGGCACGCAGTTCTGCCTGTTCTGTGGGGAATACCTCGGGTGGGTAGAGGCTGCCGAATCCGAAGAAGTTGGGCCTGATGTCGATCAGGAGCCGCCTCCCAACGAAGCTCATTCGAACGCGGCTGATCCAGCGGCCGAAGATGCCCACAAGCCGGTCTCAACTCCGCTCGCCTCGCAGGATGAAGCCATCGGCTCATCCTCGCCTCAGCCAAGCCCGCCCCAGCGCGCGGATACGGAAGCAGCGGCAGCGCTCACTAACGAGACACGAGAACCGTCGCCCGTTGCGACCGCGCCAGCATGCCCCGATTGCGGCCGAACTCATGACCCCGCCCTGCGTTTCTGCAGCAAGTGCGGGCGACCCCACGGAACCTCAGGACCGATGGTCATCCCGCGAGGCGAGCAACCCCTCTCCTGGTGGCAGCGCCTGCTGC
>JBARZG010000099.1:0-21928 GCA_049649785.1 Ornithinimicrobium sp.
CAGCAGCGGCGGCAACCAGGCCAGCGCCGACCACGAACCAGCGCTTCTTCACCGGCGCCGGGGCATCATCAAGGCCATCTCGGCCCCGTGTGACCACCTCGGCCGTGTCCAACTCGCTGTGCGGCGATGTGGCGCAGACTTCTGCCAAGAGGGCGCTTCGAGTTTGCGCGCGCACATCGGGGCTCATCGGCCGGACCCGCGGGCCCAGGTCACTGCCACTCGCGCTGTCCGGACTGGTGGGGCCCCTATCGTGGGGTGTGTGGCCGAGGGGTTCGTGGTCGTCGGGTGCCATCATGCGTCCTTCGATCCAGGCTGCGGACTGTCGGCCGCGCCTCGTGGTTCTGCCAAGACAGAAAGTCGGGCCCGAGCGCGCGAGAGCCGGGAGCGCACTGTGCCGATCGGGACCCCGAGGGCCACGGCAGCCTCGGCATACGCCAACCCTTGCCACACGCACAATACGATCACGTCCTGATCGGAGCCCTGAAGCCGAGCGAAGGCACGCTCGACGTCGCTGAGCCGGTTGCGGTCATCGAGCCGGGCCACCACCTCGTCGGCGTGATCGGGCACCGAGAGTCGCGGCAAGCGTTCGAGAGCTCGCCGGTGCCGCAGCTTCGTGCGAGTGAGGTGGGAGAGGGTATGCCGCGCTACGCCGAGCAGCCACGGCAAGGCCGTATCCTGCTGCAGGACAACATCAGCCCGCCGGCGCCATGCCTCCAGGAAGACGACGGAGACGATATCGTCGGCGGCATCAGCCGATCCGGACCGTCGTGCGCAGTAGCGGTGTACCGCATCGGCGTGCCGATCGAAGATCACCCCGAAGGCTTCGGGGTCCTCGCGTGCGGCGATCTGCCACAACTCGGCATCGGAGGCGGTGCGCAGGCCCACGCGCTCACCTGCCCGGCTGCCCGCGTTGTGCGTCATACACAGAAGTGCCCGGTGCGGCAGTCGAGTTCCATCTGCGAAGCCACGACGTTGGCACGCTCGATCGGTCCTACAAGAAGTCCAGCGGGTCGAAGTCTTCGATCGCGATGATCCGCAGCCGCGGCAACCTCGTGTTAAAGGCTCCGGCGTCGTGCTCCAGGTCGAAGAACTCCATCCCGCGTGCCTCAAGCGCCCCGTAGGCGTGGTTGCGGAACTCCTCGAACGCCATCAATCCAACCCGGCGTTCACCATCGACCAAGCCGGTGGTCGCCTCGACGAAGTCACCGTCATGGCTGACCAACATGACGTCGGCATCTCGGTCGCGCAGCGCGTCCAGGGTCGCGATGATCGCCATGTCAACGACCTTTTCCTCGGCGGTTCCGGACAGCGGGACCGTGGCGTACCCGATCGCACGTAGCGCCTGTACGAACGCCATCGGCAGCCCAGAGGAGGCGTTGAGGAAGAACAATCCCTTAACCGGCTGCTGCCAGGTGGCTTCGGAGAACGTCAACAGACGATCCCAGCGTGGCCGTTCCTCCGGATTGGGTCGCCGGTTGAGGATCGAATTGCCGATGGTGGCGTCGATGTTTTCACCGTCCACCAAGAGGTAGGTCACTCGGTCCGGGTGGTGATCAGCGGCTGGGGAGGCTGAATGAGGCTCCATAGCGTTTTCCTTAATTTCTTATCGTGCGCTGCACCCCTGCAGGTGCTGCGATGTGACGCGAGTTTACTCGTAGACGAGTTTTTGCGGTCCGGGAAAGATCCAGGACAACCCGTCGCGCAACCGATCCCGCCAATTCTCCCAGGAGTGGCCATCGCGGGCTTCGACATAGCGCACCGTCGCCCCCGTCGTCTCGAAGACCGGCACCATCGAGCGGTTATGCACGATCAGCGGCTCATAGACTCCGCACGAGATGAACATTTGGTCGGCGACCTTCCGGGGATCCGCGCGGTAGCGATTCATAAACTTCACCACTGGGTCGAAAGCCTCACCCCCGCCGTGGTCATCACCGATATCGGTAAAGACGAACGACCCGGACTGGAGCAGCAGCGAGGAGGCCAGATCCGGTTTGCGGTAGGCAGTCGCCAATGAGGCCACCGCCCCGAAGCTCGCCCCCATCAAACACCGTGCCTGCGGTCGATCGATCAACGGCAACCGCTGGCTCAGATAAGGCAACAACTCCGCGGACAGATGTCGGGCGTGGGCGGCACTATTGGGGTATTCACGCAGCCGGTCGCCGGGATTGGTGAACGCAACAATGGTCTCCGCCATGTCCAACCGATCAATCAGGTTGTCCAGCACGGTGCGCATCGAAGCGTAGTTCAGGTAGTCATCGCCGTCGTGCACGATCAATAGCGGGTATGCCGAGCTGGCCCGGTAGCGCGCGGGGAGGTAGACCCGGGTGGCGGTATTGCGCCGCAGCGCCTTGGAGTGAAATTCCACCGTATGCAGTTCGCCGGGTCGAGTGTCCGGGTCGTGATGCACCCACTCCGGCGTGCTGTATCCAGCGGCGAAACAGACCGACGACGAGCCCACGGGACTATGCGCGACCTGCGGGTTGAGTGGGTCGTTGAACTGTTCGCTGTCCTCGCCGAGGCGACGGCTGATCTGATACTCAACCCGCGAGCCCTCGGGCAGCTCGATGGTCACCCACCACAGCGAGGTCTGCTGTAGCCGTTTCATCGGCACCCGCTGCGGCTGATTGACGATGCGGTGCATGACGTGGACATCGTCGGCCTGCCCACGAAAAAGGAAGGTGCATTTTGCACCTTCGACGATCGGCACCTCGTGTTGGTCCAGGAACGCATCGATGGCCGACTCGTCAACCTCGCCGCCGTCGCGGAGTTGGTTGATCGCCAACTTCGTTTGACGCCGGGGCCGCACCGGGACAGCGGTCGTGATGGTCATGCTGCACTCTCGTTCGGGGCACTGAGCAACTGTTGATGCCCCGTGGATGCCAAGACCGGGACGCCGGCCGGTAGGGCGCCGTCATAGCCGATGTGAACCGCCACGCCGGTGTCCAACAGCAGCGCCTTATCCGGAGCAAAACGCCTGGCCAGCAGGCCCATGCGAGCTGTGTTGCCTAAGTCCAACCGCTCTCGCGGGGAGGGCAGCGCCACGGTCTTTTTCACCAGTCCCAGACCACTTCCGTACACCTCGGCAATGGCTGGTCCGTGGGCGGCACGATCGTGGAAGAGGACAACCCGGTCGGTCAACACCATGGCGCCCGCACCCCAGGCGATGATCGGCGCCTCTAAGGCCGGCGCGATGTTGAACAGGTGCATCGCGCCCATCAGCACCCCAACGTGCCCGCCGGTCAGAATGACCGCCTGCACCTGCGCCAAATCGGCTGCGATCTGCTCTCGAGCTCGCGCGGTGGAGTCGCGCTCATGCGGTTTCCACTGCGCCCAGAACTCGGCGTATGCCTCCTCTACCCGGGCCAAGTGCCGCTTGTCCATGCGCCGGACGCTTTCCTCCGCGTCCTGCACCGCCTCGTCGAGCACGCCGGTATGCCGCGGCGTGTGTTGCAGCAGTGTGCTCAACGCGGAGAGCGCATAGTCGAGCCGTTGCAGGTACAACTCCTGCATTTCCTCGATCACCCGACGTCGACGCTGGTCGGCCACCGCCAACTCGGGGTCTTCGTCCCATACCTGTTGCATCCGGTGCCAAAGGCGTGGATTGAGCGTGTTGCCCCCCAACGTCTCGGAGAGCAGGGCGTCGTCAGGCTCGCGTTCCCGCCAGCCGGCGTTGATCGTGGCAAAACGCGCGTCGGCCAAGCCGAGCCCGGCAACCACCTGAGCCAACCGGGGTCGGCGTTGCGGGCCGAGCAGCGTGATGTGGGCATCAACAGCCATGGGTGTCCCGGCGCTCAGTGGGCATGCACGCCGACCGTCTGGCCGACGTCGTCCATCATGCCGCGAAGCGTGTCGAAGTCGGGGTGGCGCAAGCGCACCCAGGCGTTGGCCATATACCCATTCTCGATCGGTTGCGTCGGCGTCCCGGCACCAGGCAAGTGGGCGTCGATGATCCACCGGCCATAGCGGTTCTCGATCTCTTCGAGGCCGGTGTAGTGGCTGATCTGCCCGTCCTGGTCCGGCCGCAGGGCGATGATGCCGGCGCTGTGGCTGCGGCTCGGCGTCATCGACATGTGGCCGTACAGCACGGCTTCGGCCCAGGCGCAATAGACATCGACGTCGTTACCGGCGCTATACAGATCCCAGCACCCCACGCCCGGTGGCCGCGCGCCGATCTCGCTGAACTTCAAACCCTTCGGCCCGTGGAACCACTCCATGTGGGTGGCCGAGGTGCCGATGCCCAGGGCCGCGCAGACGCGTTGACCCATCTCGCGGATCTCGTCATACAGCCCACCGCCGTCGATCCGGTTGGTGGCGATGTACTGCGGTGAGATCCAACGGTGACGCATACCCTCCAGGACTCCGGGGAAGTAGTGCGAGGTGAAGTCCATCGCTGGTTGGCCATCGACGCTGATGGTGTCGTAGAAGCCCTCGTGACCCTCGACGAACTCTTCGACTGCAATCGACTGAGTGTCTGCGCCGAACTGCGCCAGGGCAGCTTCGAGGTCGTGGTCGCTGTCCACCCGGCTGGTGGCCGCGGCCCCGGCGCCATCGCGCGGCTTGAGGATCAGCGGATAGCCGACGGCAGCGGCGAAGTCGCGTACTTCGTCCACGGTATCGGCCCCGGTAGAGGCGGCGGTTGGCACGCCAACCTCGCGCAGGGCGTGCTTCATCGAGGGCTTGTCCCGGCACAACCACGTGGTGTGCACCGACGTGCCGGGTATGCCGGTCGCCTCGCGCACGATGGCGGCAGGCAGCGTGTGCGACTCGATGGTTGCTTCCAGCCGGTCGATCCACACCCACTGCTGCAGGTGTTGGACCACGGCCGTCATCTGGTCGACATGAGTCACCGACCCAACCTGCTCGTAGTGCCCCATCCACGACTTCAACTCATCGTCGAGATACTCATCCGGAGTTTCTCCCACCCCGATGACGAAGGCGCCTGCCTCGCTGAGGGCTCGCACGAACTCTCGCTGGTTCTTCGGGAAGTGGGGCTCGACGAAGATGATGTTCACACCCACGAGCCTGTCACAGATGATCGCTGAGGTCAGGTCCGCGATCGTGGCGTCGAGCAACCGTCGGCGCCCAGCCGGTGGTTAGGTCGAGATCAGGCGCGGTGCTTACCCTCGGACGACTGGTTGTCGTCGCCAGCCGCGACCTCGTCATCCTCGCCGAAGTCAGTGCCGAAGCCGGCCTGGCCTTCAGCCTCGGGGGCGGCGACGTCGTCCACGTCGACCATCTGCGGCAGTTCCTCGGGGTCCGACTCGGTGCCATCGAACTCCTTCGCGTCACCCTCGCTATCCGATGCCGCTGCCGCACCGAGCTCGGAATCACTGCCACTGGTATCGGCATGATTGTGGTCGCCGCGATCACTTGTATCGACGTCGTGGCCATCGGCACCCGGCGCGGATGTCGCGGTGGCCCCATCGTTGTCGGCGGAGACTGCCGCGGCCCCGGTCTGCGCGCCGCTACCGTCATCGGTCGTGCCGGCCCACGGGTCGGTGTCGTCGTCCTCGACGGTGTTCTTTTGCTGGCTCAGGTAGTAGCAAACGCCTGCACCGATAGCCGCGAGCACTCCGAGCGCGATCAGGAACCCTCCCTTCTTGCCTTCTTTCTTGGGCGCGCCGGTGGCTACCGCAACGGCGCCCTCCGGCTTGGCAAGAACCTCGTCCTTTTGCGCCTGGACGTTGCCGAGCAACTCCTGCAGCTTGGGCAGCACGTCATCGACGATCATGTCCCGTGCGCTGTCGACCTTGTCACCGGCGCTGGCCACGCCCTGCTGCATCACCGGCACCGCAGAGTCGATGCCCTTGTCCAAACTCGACACCGCCGAGTCGCGAGCCACGGCAGCCTTGCTCAGCGCATCCCCCGCCTTTTCGCGGGCCACCTCACGGGCCCCGGCCGTGCGCTCCATGGCGGCGGCTCGGGCACTCTCGGTCCGATCCATCGCGGCCGCACGCGCGGCTTCGGACTTCTTCTTGGCCGTGGTCGCGGCCGAAGCGGCCGTGGGTGCGACGGCGTCCGAGGCCGAGTTCAACGCCGACGCCGCCGAGGAGAGCATCGTGGTCGTGAAACTGGCGCCCCGCGCCGAGGCGACATCCCTGGCCTTCTTGGCCTTCTTGACAGTTTTGTCTTTGGCCTTCTCGGGCTTGCTGCGGAAAAACACGGATTATCCTCCTGAAGTTGTGGTACTCACCGCTTATCTTGCCTTGTCACTGGCTGCTAGGCCACCTGGACACCGCAACAGGCAAGGTGTGTCGCAGTGGGCTCGCGGCACCGTGGGAGGATAGGCGCCATGAACGTGACACTGCATACCAACCATGGCGACATTGCGCTGGAGCTTTTCGAGGACCACGCGCCGAAGACGGTGGCCAACTTCGTCGGACTAGCCCGTGGCACCAAGGAGTACTCCGATGACGCCGGACGCTCCAACCCCGACAAGTTCTACGACGGCTTGACCTTTCACCGGATCATTCCCGGCTTCATGATCCAGGGCGGTTGCCCGCTGGGCGAGGGCGTGGGCGGTCCCGGTTACGTGTTCGACGACGAGATCAGCCCGGACAAGACCTTCAAGAACGGCTACATCTTGGCCATGGCCAACGCCGGCAAGCGGATGGGCAAAGGCACCAACGGCTCGCAGTTCTTCATCACCGTCGAGCCGACGCCCTGGTTGCAGGGCAAGCACACCATCTTCGGCGAGGCCGCCGACGCCGACAGCCGCGCTGTGGTCGATGCGATCGCGGCGGTATCCACCGGCCGTGGGGACAAGCCCTCGGAGCCGGTCGTGATCGAAAGCGTGAGTGTTGACGACGAGTGACGGCGCTTGCCCGTGGCACAGCTGATCCACGGGGCGTGAACTAGCCATGTCGGTCGACGCGCAGCCCACCTGCCCCCGGCACCCGGACCGAGTGGCGTATGTGCGCTGTCAACGGTGCGGCCGTCCGACCTGTCCGGACTGTCAACGGCCCGCAGCGGTGGGTATTCAGTGTGTGGACTGCGTGAAGGCTGCAGCCAAGGAGGCGCCCCGGGTCACCTCTCGGTTCGGAGCCGCCCCGGTGGCTCCCGGTGCCCGTCCGCAAGCGACCCTCACCCTCATCGCGATCTGTGTGGTGATGTACGTCGGTCAGCGCACGGTGCCCGGGTTGACTGCAGATCTGCAGTTCGTTCCGGTGCTCGCCACCGATGAGCCGTGGCGGGCGCTGACCGCGGCATTCTTGCATTCCCCGACATCGCTGTTCCATTTGGCGTTCAACATGTTCGCCCTATACATCATCGGTGGCTACCTCGAGCCGATGCTCGGCAAGCTGCGTTTCGTGCTGCTGTATCTGATCAGCGCACTGGGCGGCTCGGCCGGGGTCGTCATCCTGGCCACAGTGCCGGAGGGCTGGCTAACCGCGACGGTCGGTGCCTCCGGGGCGGTGTTCGGCCTGTTTGCTGCTGTGCTCGTGCTCAATTGGCGTCTTGGCCGAGAGACCGGCGGGATCGTCGCCCTGCTGGTGATCAATGGGGTCCTTGGCTTCATTTTGCCGAACATCGCGTGGCAGGCCCACCTCGGCGGGGCGCTGACCGGCGCGGCACTCGCCGGAATCCTTGCCCTCACCGCCGCCCCCGGACGGGATGCTGCGGCGGTGCGCAAACGGCGCTTGATGTGGCCAGGTTTTGCACTCGTGACCATCATCATCATCGCTGCGGCCGCGGCACGCATCGCTGTCGTCCAAGGCTTCTAGACGCCGAGTTACACCCCTGTAGTTATCCCCACCCTGTGGATAACGTGTGGAGGAGTGCGCGGGAGCCTCAACACGCTCCGACTGTGCGCGATTCACTGCTGCTGGTGGCCGAGCCAGTGAATAGGACTCCGGTCTGTCGAGCAACCCCTCGGCTGGTGCGCGCTTGTCTATCTGGTGCTGCGTTGCAACCGAGCGCCACATCGACAAGAGCGCACCAGACTTGAGTCGGCCTGGATTGTTCGCCGGCGGAGCCACTGCCAGGATCGTCGTATGCCGACCACGATCGCCGCCGTCCTGCTCCACCACGGAGGTCCCGAAGCCCTCGTCATCGACGAGACGTGGCAGGTGCGGGACCCCGATCCCGGGGAAGTGCTGATCCGGGTGCACGCCGCCGGGGTGAACAACACGGACCTATGGACCCGCCAGGGTGCCTACGGCGTCCCGGGCGACCCGGATGCCTTGTACGGTGCGCTCGGCCGGATCAACTTTCCGCGGGTCCAAGGTGGCGATGCGTGTGGAGTCGTCGTGACGGCTGGTAACGCGCAGGACGCCGAGTGGGTGAACCGCCGCGTGCTGGTCGACCCCGCCGCCTACGGGTCAGCCGCGAGCAACGCGATGCCCGTGGGTTACCAGGGCAGCGAGTACGACGGCGGCTTTGCCGGCTACCTCGTGGCACGCACCGACCATGTCCACGATGTCACTGACTCGCCGCTGAGTGACGAAGAATTGGCTGCGCTCCCGGTTGCCTACGGCACCGCTGCTCGTATGCTGCGTCGGGCCGACGTCGGCAGCCGCTCCACGGTGGTGGTGACCGGTGCATCTGGGGGCGTCGGGATCGCACTGGTTCAACTGGCGGCCGCCCTGGGCGCCACGGTGATCGGTGTGACAACCACCGCCAAACGAGAGGCCGTGACCTCGGCAGGGGCACACCATACGGCCTGCCGGGACGAGGGAGAGGTGGCCGACCGGATCCGCGAGATCGCACCCGATGGGGTCGACGTGGTCGCCGACGTGGTCGGCGGTCCCGGCATGGCCGCGCTGTTGCCGCTGCTGGTCGATGACGGCTGCTGGGTCATCGCGGGAGCTATCGCCGGGCCCGTGGTTGAGTTCGACCTGCGCCGGCTCTATCTGCACAGCGTGCGGATGGTGGGCTCCTCGATGCATACCCCGGCGGACTTCGCGGCGCTGGTGCAGATGGCTCGGCAAGGCCTGGTCAGGCCGCCGATCGCGGGCCGTTACCGGCTGCGGGATATCGGCCAAGCGCAAGAAGACTTTGCGGCGTCCAACCACGTCGGCAAGATCGTGCTTGTGGCCGACGACGCAGCGGTGGTCGACGAGGCACCGGCACAGTGAGGCACCAGCACAGTTGGGCACCGACGCAGTGAGGATCGATCGCCGTCGTCACCCGAGATGTGCACTTCGCGAGTGAGGGCCGCGCGGCCAGCTACTTCCAGCGGGTAGACATCGCGAACCCGGCCATGATCAGGCCCATCCCGATTCCGAGGTTCCAGTAGCCGATAGCACCCAACGGCAGTGATCCGGCCGAGATATAGAACGTCGCCACCCACAACACGCCGACGATCATCAGTGCGGACATCACGGGCACGAACCACTCCGGGTTGCCGACCCGCTGCTTCCTCGGCTCCGGGCGACCCATTTTCTCGCGCCGCGTCGCTGGGTTGCCCGATGACGATGGCTTCTTCGGGCCAGGATGGTCCGGTGACTCCGGCACGGCGTGCTCCCAAGGGTTCGGCGGACGGTACGGCTTCAGGATAGAGGGTCGGCGAGAACTATCCTGAAGACTGATGACTTCGCCAACCCCGATTCCTGCTCCCGGCCGTGATACGCCGTCACCGGGGCGATACCGGTATGCCGTCCCGGTCATGGCCTTAGCGGCTGGCTTGCTGTTTGGCACCTCGGCCGCGCTTGCCCGCACCCAGCCACAGAGCTCGTCGGAGCCGGCCGACCTGGCCGGCCTGATTCAGCAGCGCAACAACAGTGTTGAACGACTTGCTGACCGGGCCGGCCTACTGTCAATCGAGATTGAGAAGTTGGAGCGTGAAGGCGGCGACTCGGTGATCGCCACCGACCTTAGTCGCCAGGCCGACAAACTGGCGCCCACGATCGGCCTGGGGCCAGTGCAGGGACCGGCGTTGCAGGTGAGCTTGGACGACGCTGGGTATTCGCTGGAGACCCTCCCCGAAGGCTTCAATGTCAATGACGTGGTCGTGCATCAACAGGACGTGCAGGCCGTCGTCAACGCGCTGTGGGCCGGTGGCGCAGAGGCGATGATGATCCAGGATCAACGGATCATCGCCAGCAGCGCGGTGCAATGCGTCGGCAACACCCTGTTCCTCCAGGGTCGGGTGTATTCGCCGCCCTACACCATCACTGCTATTGGGGACACCGACGCGCTGCAGACCTCGTTGGACCAGGACCCGATCGTCGAGAACTACCGCGGCTGGTCCCAGACACTGGGACTGGGTTACACGGTCGAGCGACTCGCTGAGGTCCAGATGCCCGCCTTCGCCGGCACGCCACCGCCTGAGTTCGTCAGCGTCCTAGGAAGTGAGGCCGCGCCGGAGCAGGGCAAAAACTCAGAGCGCTCGAACCTTGATCGTTGACGTGGAGGCGACTCACTCATCGCCTTCGCCGTCATCCGGCGGGTCGGGCTCGGTCGTCTGAGCCGGCTCGGTTGTCTCGGTGGGTTCCGCGGTCTCGGTGGGTTCCTCGGTGGGCTCAGTGGTCGCAGTGACCGTCTGAGTCTGCGTTTGAGTCTGCGTTTGGGTTTGGGTCTGGGTCTGGGTCACTGTCGGGACGGGTGCACGGGCCACCGTCAGGGTGACCCGAGTCCCGTACTCCACCTCGTCGCCTGCGTCGACCGACTGCTCCAGGACGGTGCCGGGCGCGGACTCATTCGAGTCCTCAAAGGTCGTCGCTGGGGACAAGCGCAAGTCGCGCAGGGTCGCGAAGGCCTCGCTGGAGTCTTGACCGACCACATTGGGCACCTCGGCCAGGCCGCTGGCCAGGGTCAACGTCACCTCGTCGTCGGGGCTGATCGACTCTCCGATACCGGGTGAGGTGCTGGTCACCTCCCCGGCCGCAAAGTCGACGTTGTTCTCTTCTTCGGTGTTGCTGGCCACCTTGATGTTGTCTGTCTCCAGCCGGCTGCGGGCGGCCTCTTCGGTGAACCCCTCGACGTCGGGGATGGTGATCGCATCCGGCCCGCTGGAGACGACGACCTCAACCGTGTCGCCCTCATCGACCAGCTCGTTTGCGCTGGGATTTTGGTCGATCACTTCGTCGACGGCGGCATCGTTGGTCCGCTGGATGAACTCGCCGTCCAGGTTGGCGTCGTCGAGCGCTTCTTCGGCTTCCTCGCGGTCCATGTTGATCAGGAAGGGCACCTGTGCCTGCGCGACGTCTTCGGCGGCCGGATTGAGCACCCGGAACACCACGAAGGCAACCGCGGCCAGCGCGAGCAGACCGAACGCCGCCAGCAACCAATAGCCGCCGCGGTGTCGCTCTTCTCGGACCGGGATCTCGTCGGTCTGCTCGTAGTCGTCGCCTGGCGAAGCCGAAGCAGCCGCGTTGGCGGGGCCCGCTGCTGGCCTGCTGGCCGGCGATCGAACGCCGATCGCTTCGGTCGCTGCGCTTGATCCGTCGCCGCGCGTGGCCACCATCCCGGCTGCTCCGCCGGCAACAGCCCCCGCCGCCATACCTGCGGCTGCACCTGAGGCGACCCCGCTGGCGCGGGCCAACGTGTCGTTCGCTTCTGTGCTGATCGGCCGGCCCGCGCGAGCCGCCGTGAGGTCATCACGAAAGGCCGCAGCGCTTTGATAGCGAGTTTGCGGCGTCTTGGCCAGCGCGTGCAGGGCGATCGCATCGAACGGCTCCGGCACATCGCTCTGGTATGTCGAGGGCCGCTTGGGTGGGTCGCTGATGTGCTGGTAGACCAAGGCGACCGGGTCGCCCTGGAACGGGGTGCGTCCACACAGCAGTTCGAACAGCAGACACCCGGCGCTGTACAGGTCCGACCGGGCATCGACGGGGTTGCCCTGCGCCTGTTCCGGCGAGAGATAACGCGCGGTCCCTAGCACTGCTTGGGTCTGCGTCATCGTGGCGGCCGTGT
Source organism: Ornithinimicrobium sp. (assembly GCA_049649785.1). Classification (GTDB taxonomy): domain Bacteria; phylum Actinomycetota; class Actinomycetes; order Actinomycetales; family Dermatophilaceae; genus Ornithinicoccus. Next base: position 11,857 of record JBARZG010000099.1, read on the forward strand.
CGGCCAAGGCGCGGGCGATGCCGAAGTCCATCACCTTGACGGCACCACCTCGGCTGATCATCACGTTGGCCGGCTTGATGTCGCGGTGCACGATGCCCTTTTCATGCGCATAGTCCAGACCCGACAACACCGAGGCGGTGACCCGTGCGGCCTCATCCGGGTCAAGCACGGTCTCATCGTTGAGCACCTCACGCAGCGTGCGGCCCTCGACCCGCTCCATCACGATGTAGGGCACCTGCATCGGGGCGCCACCGGACTCTTTGACCTCTTGCTCACCGGAGTCATAGACGGCCACGATCGCCGGATGGTTCAGACCCGCCGCAGATTGTGCCTCACGGCGAAAGCGAGCCAAGAATGAGGTGTCTCGGGCCAGGTCGTTGCGCAAGATCTTGATCGCCACGGAGCGACCCAGGCGCAGGTCGTGACCGACGTGAACCTCGGCCATCCCGCCGCGCCCGATCAACTCGCCGACCTCATACCTTCCACCGAGCACCCGGGGTGAGGCGAAGTCCTCGTCCGTTGACCCCGACGATTGCCCCGAGCCCGAGCCCGAGCCCGAGCCCGAGCCCGAGCCCGATGCCGAGGTCGAGCCGGACGTGGGGCCTGATCCGGACCCGGAGTCCTGCACTGATGCGGACCCGGAGTCTTTGGCCGGCCCGGACGAAGGTTGTGATGGGGAGGAGCCGGAGGCCCGTTGAGACGGAACGGACGGATCTACCGACGTGTCGTCGCGGTCGTCGTCACTCATTACCAACCCCTGCCTGAAGCACTGCTTGCCCGATCGGCGCTGCGATGCTGCCACCACTCTCACCGGACCAGTCCCCGCTGGCGCCCTCAACGATGACAGCCATCGCGATCTGCGGGTCATCCGCCGGGGCGAAGCCGGTAAACCACGCGTGTGCCGCGCCCTGCGTCCCGAACTCGGCCGTGCCGGTCTTACCGGCCACCGAGACCCCGGGGATAGCCGCCGCCGTGCCTGAGCCGCTCTCGACCACTTGGACCATCATGTCGCTCAACTCCCCCGCCGTCTGGCTAGAGATCGGATTGGCGAACTCGACCGGGTCGGTCTCATCGATCACATCGAGGTCTGAATCGCGAGCATTGCGGACCAGGAACGGGTTCATCTGCTCTCCATCGTTGGCGATGGCCGCCGAGGTCATCGCCACCTGCATTGGCGTGACGCGCACCTCATACTGGCCGATGCCGGTGAGCGCCAACTGCGCCGGGTCCGGGTCGCCGGGGTACACGCTCGGAGTGACCGGCATCGGGACATTGACGGACTGGGAGAAGCCGAAAGCCTCGGACTGGTCACGCAATACCGTGGCCCCCAACTGACCGGCCAGATAGGCCATCGAGGTGTTGCACGACACCCGGATCGAGTCGGCCAGGCTGACCTCGTCGGTTGGACCACAGGTTCCGCCCTCGAAGTTCGGCAGCTCGGTGTTGGTGCCCGGCAGGGTATAGCGCTGCGGCCCCTGGAGGATGGAGTCCGGGGTGTACTCCCCACTTTCCAGTGCCGCCGCGGCGACGACCAATTTGAAGACCGACCCCGGGGGGTAGAGGTCGCCTTGGATCGCGCGGTTGACCAGCGGCTGAGTGGGGTCCTCGTTGAGTGCTTCGTAGGAATCCTGCACGTCGCCGAGGTTGTGCGAGGAGAGCGCGTTCGGATCGTATGAGGGGCGGCTGACCAACGCCAGAATCGCGCCGGTCTCCGGGTCGAGCGCCACGACGGCGCCCTGGCGGTCGCCGAGCGCATCTTCGGCGGCTTGCTGCACCGCGGGGTCGATCGTCAGCTCGAGGGTGGCGCCTCGGGGCTCGGTGCCGGTGATCATGTCAACGATGCGCCGATAGAACAGCGAGTCGTCGGTGCCGGCGAGCAGAGAGTTCTCGGAGCGCTCCAAGCCGGCGCCGGGACCGTAGATGAAGGAGTAGTAGCCGGTGATGTGGGCGAACTGGCTACCAGCGGGGTAGGTCCGGATCCACCCGAGGTCGCCGTCGGTCTGCTCAGAGCGGGCGATCGTCTCGCTGTCGATCAGGATGGCCCCGCGCTCGCGGTTGTAGTTCTCCACCAGGGTGCGCCGGTTGTTGGGGCGGTCGGCGAGTTCGTCGGCTTGGACGAACTGGATGTACGTCGTGGCCAAGAGCAGGGCGGCGAACATCGCAAACACCAGCAACGCGAGTCGGCGGATGGGCGTGTTCACTGAGCCGCCTTCAACTCGAGTTCGGCCGGGTGGGCAGCTTCGGGGATGCGCTCAGACACGGGGCGGCGGGCGTGATCGCTGATCCGCAGCAGCAGAGCGATGATGATCCAGTTGGCGATCAGGGACGAACCGCCCGCGGAGAGCAACGGTGTGGTGAGCCCGGTGAGCGGGATGACGCGGGTGATGCCGCCGATGACGACGAAGCACTGCAGCCCGATGGAGAAGGCCAATCCGGCGGCCAGCAGTTTGCCGAAGCCTTCCCGAGCGCCGATAGCGGTGCGCAGACCGCGCTCGACCAGGAGCGCGTACAGCATGATCATCGCGAAGAGGCCGACCATGCCGAGCTCTTCGCCAAAGCTGGCGACGATGTAGTCGCTGTTGGCGAAGTACGTCTCGTAGGGGTAGCCCTCCCCCAGCCCGGTCCCGAAGATGCCGCCATGGCCCATACCCATCAGGCCCTTGGCGACCTGGTCCGACAGGCCGGGGGCGAACGGGTCGAGCCACAAGTCAACCCGCGTCTGCACGTGCGCGAACAGCAACCACGCGAGGTAGCAGCCCGCGGCAAACAAGGACAGCCCGATGATCACCCAGGAGATGCGTTCGGTGGCCAGGTAAAGCATGGCGACGAACAGCCCGAAGAACAGCAAGGAAGACCCGAGGTCGCGCTGGGCGACCAGGATCAACGCCGACAGGCCCCACGCGGCCAGAATCGGGCCGAGGTCTCGACCGCGAGGCAGATGGATGCCCATCACTCGCCGACCCACCAGGGACAGCGCGTCGCGGGTTTGCACCAGGTATCCCGCGAAGAACACGGCCAGCGCGATCTTGGCGATCTCGCCGGGTTGGAAGGTGAAGCCGGCGATCTTGACCCACAGCCGCGAGCCGTTCTCCTCGTGGCCGATCAGCGGCAGCATCGGCAACAGCAACAGAACGAATCCGGTCGCCATCGCCACGTAGGTGTAGCGGCGCAGGACGCGGTGATCACGGAGAAACCACAGCACTGCCGCGGCGAGCACAATCGCCAGTGCAGTCCACATCAATTGCCGGGTAGCCACGCCCTCAGCGGCCTCGCGGCCTTCGCCGATATCGATCCGGTGGATCATCACCAGCCCCAACCCGTTGAGCAGCGTGGCGATCGGGAGCAGCAGTGGGTCGGCATACTGCGCTTTGAATCGGATCACGAGGTGCAACGCGAGGGCGATCACGAGAAATCCGATGGACTGCGCGAGCAGATTGGCCGGGATCGTGCCGCTGGTGGCCAGTCCGACATTGACGTAGGCGAGCACCACAATGCCGACCGCGAAGACGGTCAGCAACAACTCGGTCGTCCGTCCTGTCTTGGGACGGACGTCGGTGACGGTGCTGACGCTCACGGTTCACACCCCGGCGGGAGGACCGTCTCGAGTTGGCTGGCCGGCGGCACTGTGCCTTCGGGGACCGGCAGGGAAACCCCACCGGAGGAGCCGATGTCCGGCGGTATCACTGGGATCGGAGTGCAGTCGATCTGGATCAGCCCGCGCAACTCGGCAACAGTGCTCTCGGCGTCCTCCAGGTCGTCGGCGGACAGCGTGTTGGCCACCCGCTCCTGGTAGTAGTCGGGCAGGTCGGCCACCGCGACGTCGGTGACCACTTCAGGCTCGGAGAGCGCCCAGGGGCCGAGGTCCTGGGCTAGGCCGCGGTAGATCGTGACATCGCCTTGTGACTCCCCGACAAAATACTGCTGCTGGCTCCAAAGGTAGGTCCCGTATCCGGCGGCAGCGATCACGGCGAGGGCAGCGAGGGCGACGACGCCGCGACGTAGCCAGGCAAAGGCGCCCGAGTGTTGCTCTTCGGCGAGCATCGGGGCCTCGGGTTCATCGTTGGTATGCCGAGACAGCGCCGCCGCCTTGGCGGCGGGGCTTGCTGCGTTGGTGTCACTGGCGAGCATCTGCATACCGCGGCGCTCGCTGGCGGCGCCGACGATCTGCGGGTCAGTGTTGCCATCGGAGTCGATGGCGTCGGCCACGACGACGGTGATGTTGTCGCGGGCGGCGGCGCGCAACGAAATGGCGATGAGTTGGTCCGCAATGTCGCCGGGGCTTCCGTCGGCCCGAAGGATGTCGGACACCGTGTCTTCGGCAACGTAGTCGGTGAGGCCATCGGAGCACAGCAAAAGCCGGTCACCGGCGCGCAGTTCGCGGACGGTGAGGTCGGGGTGGTCGTCGTCGCGACCGGTGAGGACTCGGGTGACGAGGCTGCGTTGGGGGTGGTGAACAGCCTCTTCCGCGGAGATCCGGCCTTCGTCCAGCAACTGCTGGACGAAGGAGTGGTCTCGAGTGATCTGGGTGACCCTGGTCCCGCGGCGCAAATAGGCGCGGGAGTCACCGATGTTGGCGACAGCGAGCTTGCTGCCCGAGCGGAGCATCGCGATGCAGGTGGTGCCCATTCCGGAGGAGTCAGCGGACTCGTGGCTCACTTCAGCGAGGCGCTCGTTGGCCTGGGTGATGCTGTTGTTGAGGACGTCGAGCATGTCGTCCGCGCCGTCGGCGTCCCCGTCGAGGTGGACCAGCTCGCCGACGATCAGTGAACTGGCGACGTCGCCAGCAGCATGACCGCCCATCCCGTCGCAGAGCACCAGCAGTTCCGGTCCGGCGTAGGCCGAGTCCTCATTGCGAAACTTGGTCCCGAGCCCGATGTGGGACCGAGCGGCATACGCCAAGGCGATAGACATCGCGCCCTACCGTCGCAGCTCGATGATGGTCTGCCCGATGCGGATCTGGGCGCCGAGGTCGAGCCTGGCGCCGGTGTCGATCCGACGTTGATTGACGAAAGTGCCGTTGGTGGACTCCAGGTCGTCGGCATACCAGGCGTCGCTGCCTGGGTATACGCGCAGATGTCGCCCGGAGGCGAAATCATCGGTCAGCACCAGGCTGCACTCGGGGTTGCGGCCGATCAGCACACCGGCCTCACCGAGCGGCACGGTGGTGCCGCGCAGCGAACCGGCCACCACGGCGAGGTGGGTGGGCATGGTCGATTTGGCTTGATTGCGCTTGTGCGGCTTAGTTTCCTTGCGGGGGGCACCACTGCGGCTGAGCACACGGGTGCCGTAGAGGTCGGTGCGCAGGGCGCCGACGATGGAGAAGACGAAAGCCCAGAGGACGGCAAGCAAGCCGAGGCGGACCACATTGAGCGTGAGTTCGCTCATCGCGATCCGTCCATGTGGAAGGTGATCGAGGTGCGTCCGATCGTGATCCGATCGCCGTCGGTGAGCTCTTCAGTGCCGATTTGGTCTCCGTTGAGGTACGTGCCGTTAGTGGAGCCGGCGTCGCGGATCAAGACCTGTAGGTGCGGGCCGTCGTAGCTGACCCGGATCTCGGCGTGCCTTCGGCTCACCCCGGGGTCGTCGATGACGATGCCGGCGCTGGTGTCGCGCCCCAGACTGGTGACGGCGGTTTGTAACGGTTGACGGTCGCCGTCAATATCGAGCCAAGGCTGCGGGCCGCGCAGATGCTGACGAGCTCGACCCGGCGGCGGGGTGGCGGGGAAGGCGCGCGTGTCGTTGGAACCGGGCGCTGGTTGGGACGCGCTCTGCTGGGGGCCTTGTTTTGGTCCCGGGCCTGCCTTCGGCTTCGGATCCGGCTCGCGCGGTTGGCTGCGTTGAGCCGTTTGTGGTGCGGCGCGTTCCCCCTGCTTAGAGGCGGGTATGACGCGGAAGATTCCGGTCTCCAAGTCGCTTCCGCTGGTCAGGCGCACCTGCATCGGGCCCGGCGCGGTATAGCGCTGAGCGTCGGCATGGTCCTCGGCCGCAGCGACCAGTTCGTTAGTCAGCGCGGTGTCGAAGGACGACAAGCGCTCGTAGTCGCTGCTGGCCAGCTCAACGGTGAACATATTGGGCACCATGGTGCGGCCAGGGCCAAGCACAGCCGCCCGCTCATCCATCGCCCCGCGGATGTTGGAGGCGATCTCCACCGGTTGTACTTCGGCCTTGAAAACCTTCGCGAAGGGTGCCTTGACGGCGCGTTCGAGGTTGCGTTCGAGGTTGTCGAAGATGCCCATCGCGTGCTCCTCTCGATCATGACCTAGGGCAGGGCCGGTCAGCCCCGACTGATGCTATCTGCCATGGCTGTGACCGCCGCGCAAGCGAGGCGGGGTGTATGCCGCGTGGGCTCCGCACCGGTGCTATCGATTGGCCGCACCAGCTCGATCCGACCTACTGCTGTGGTGGGGTTGGCGGTACCGTGCGTGCTAATCTTCTTCGGCACTCGCGCGAGTGGCGGAACGGCAGACGCGCTGGCTTCAGGTGCCAGTGTCCGAAAGGGCGTGGGGGTTCAAATCCCCCCTCGCGCACCCACACGATGTCTGAGGACATCGGCACCAGGGTGAACCCCCACCGGGTTCGCCCTGTTGTCTTCCTGGGGCGGCGCGAGGCGGTGCAGGTGTGTCAGGTCTGTGCAGCACGGACACTCTGCCAGTCTTGCCGACTGGGAACGTCGATCGTGACTACCTGGCTCACTACCTCTCTCAGCAGTCAGTAGTTGATTTCGCGACCTCGCGCGCATCAGGTGCCATTCTTCCTCGGCTCAGTCCTGCAGAGCTGGCCAGGTTTCAGATCCCGCTGCCGCCGATTGAGGAGCGGCGGAGGATCGCGGCGATCTTGGACCAGGCCGACGCCCTCCGTGTCAAACGCATGGGAATCGATCGCGGATATGGGGTCGCTACCTCCGAGGCTTATGGGTCAAGCTCTAAGCAAGGAGCGGAACGGCTCGATGTGGACCTCTATGAGTCTGCTGGGGGCCACAAACGGCGTGCATGACTGCCCATACTCGACTCCGAAGTGGTCTATCGAGGGTGTCAGGTGCCTACGCAGTTCAAACCTCACGAAGGGCGGTTGGGATTGGAGAGACTCTCGATTCGTAACCGAAAGTGAGAACGAGAATAGATCCAAGCGGGGACGCCTAGAAGCAGGAGATACTGTTCTTTCAAGAGAGGCTGGCGACACCCGTTGATGGATCATCGCTCGAAGTTGTCCGGCAAGCAGGGCAAACGAGCAGAGTGGAACGGCAGAGACTGGTATTTCTCCTTCGGGGTGGGGGAAAGCCGCTCCTGGGAGGATGGCCGCAGATAGGGATTCGTGTTAGGCGGTGGTGGCACGTGGTACTCGCGGCCCATGGTCAAGCTGCCCGTCGGCGCACGCGTGAATGCTCATATCCCGCAACGCGGATACGTCGCTGTCGGCGAGACTCTCGCGGAGGCTGAAAGGTTCGATCAAGCCGAGGTCACCTTCGAAGGCAAGCGGGTGCGACTCGCTGAACAGGATCTTGTGAGTTCGTACCGTCACGGCGATGCGGTCGTGACTGACGAGAACGCCGAGTACGTGGTTCCCGTGCGGTGGATCGAGAGCCGACCCAGGGAGGAGGCGTATCGCGAGAAGGGCATGTTCGCCAAACAACTCACGGCCTGCAAACTGCGCGATCGCTTCACCCTCGACCTACTTGGCAAGCACTTCAACCTCGACGACGACACCGTCTGAACCGCTTGAGTGTGATTGACGGGCGTCCTGGACCTCCCTCATACTTAATGAGCCAAGTTAATTATGACCAGGAGGTGAGGTGACAGATGTCCATAGTTTTCGGTCCCGACCCTGTGGCTACCGCAGTCGCGACGGTCATCGACCGTCTTCGGGCCGGCGGCACTGTGGACTCCCAAGACGAGCGACAAATCGTCGACCTCAAAGAAGAGCACGGACGTCGAGGCAGGGACGGCCGTGTCGGCCCCAGCAATCCGCAGAACCAGGCAGCAGCCAAAGAACTTGCCGGGGCCGCCGCTTGCATGGCGAACACCCCAGGCGGAGGTGCCCTCATCGTCGGTGTTGCTGACGACGGCCGTGTCATCGGAACAGAACTGGACTGTGAGTGGCTCCGCCATCGCATCTACGAACTGACCTCACGTGCCCTGACGGTCGACGTGCGCGAGCACGTGGTCACTGACGAGCGCATCTTGGTCATGACCGTTCCCCGCGCGATCGAACCGATCGTCTACGACGGCAAGATCCGATGGCGTGTGGCTGCCAACTGCGTGGAGGTCGACCACAACACCTGGTATGCCAAGCGCTTGGCCCACCTCAACTACGACTGGTCGGCACAAGAATCGACCGTAGCCGTATCGAAGGTGTCTCCGTCGGCTATCGAGATTGCCCGCCGGTTTCTCGACGATTCGGGCGAGTCCCACTCCAGCGAGTTGTCGCGGGTCGAGACCGCTGACCTCCTGCGCCGTCTCAACGTGGTCAGTGGGCAGGGCTTCTTGACGATCGCAGGGGTTTTGGCTTTCGTCGGCCGGCAGCAGTCGAGTGTCGACTACATTCGCCGCGATCACGCTGGCGGCGACAGCACGGTGCGGATTCGTCGCTCTGGACGGTCGCTTCTCGAGGATCTGTCCGAGGTCTTCCAAGCCCTTGAAGCACACAACAGCGTGAGACACGTGCGAACCGGTTTGACCGCCGGACAGATCCGGGAACTTCCCTCCAGCGCAGCTCGAGAAGCGATCGTGAATGGCGTCGCGCACCGTGAGTGGGCAGTGGCCGCTCCAACGGTGGTGGAACACATCGGTCGGACGGTGACTGTGACGAGTCCCGGCGGATTCTTTGGCGGCGTCAACGAACACAACGTGCTGACTCACCCCTCGACTTCCCGCAACCGATCACTCACTGATCTGCTCGCCGCCCTCCGCGTGGCCGAGCGCGAGGGCATCGGAGTCGACCGTATGGTGCGCGACATGTTGGCGATCGGACATCAACGTCCGCAGATCCGAGAGATCACCGGCCCTTTCGTGCGGACTTCTTTGATTGGGGACAACGTTGACACCGGCTGGATGTCCTGGCTGCAGTTGATAACCCCTCGGGATGAGAGGCGAGACGTCAACTCGTTGATCGTCCTCAACCAGATCCTTCTCGAAGGCTGGACTGACGTCGGCACCGCCGCTCCGATACTGCAATTGACCGTGGAGGAGGCCCGCGGTGTGTTGACCAAGTTGGCCGAAGCGAGGACGGAGGGTGTACCCGTCATCGCCCGGACAAACGGAGTGCCGGCCAACGCTGAAGCAGCTTGGCACCTAACGGAGGCCGCTGCCTCGGTGCTCGCCCGGATCGACGCGGCTGAAGGTCATGCCCGTTCGTGGCCGTCGCGGGAGCGGGTGGCTGTGTCGTACTCGCGTTCACGCGGTCGGATCAGTTCCACCGAACTAGGAAGCCTCGTAGGAGCCAGTAGCACCAATGTGGGGGTGGTGTTGAAGGGCTTGGAGAAACAAGGTCTTCTCGCCCCGGCTTGGCCGAGCCGGCGAGGCCGAGGTTTCTACTACGACTACATCGGGACCGACGCATGATCGCTGCTGAACTCTCCGTCATGCTTACCAAAACATATGGTTCCACAGAGCAGGCTCTTGATAGGTTCATCAGTATGGGGCAGTGCTCGGCTACGGGGAAGGGTTGGCGGCGATCGCCAATCGTCAAGGGGCCGGATGAACCCGAACTTTGATTTCTCGCCGGACAATGGGACCAGACGTATGCCGACGCGAGTCGCGCCGAATCATACGGTCGTACTGACCCGCGATCCTGCGTGTTCTACGCCCGCCGCGTGGTCGAGCAGATTGTGATCCGGATCTACGACATCGAGCAACTCACCGTCCCCTATCGGCGCGACCTTGCAGCAAGGATCGGCGACCCAGCCTTCCGGCGACTCACCGGGCCGGAGGGCGCCCGGAGCCGATACGGGAAGTTGAGCGCTGCGACGTGAAAAGCTGAGTGCGTGACCCGAGGTCTGAGCGCCGAAGAGGATCTTGAACTTCGTCGCGCGGCCATGGAATGGCTCTCCCGTCGAACCAACGACGGCGCGGAGTCG
>JBARZG010000100.1:0-9277 GCA_049649785.1 Ornithinimicrobium sp.
CTTCGGAGAATCGGTCATCGCCTCGGGTTGCTCCGCGTTCGGTGACCCGGGCGATCGCAACCTCCTCGATGATCGTGTCAATGGTGTCTGCGTCGCTCTCCACGCAGCCGGTCAGCGTCAGGTCGCCCACGGTGCGGAACCGGACGGTGCGCTCGCTGGCCAGTTCGCCGGCACGGCAGGGGTTGTGCTCACTCTCGGTTAGCAGCATGCCGTCGCGCTCGAAGACGCGGCGCTGGTGTGAGAAATAGATGCCCGGTATGTCGATCTTCTCGCTGCCGATATAGGCCCAGATGTCGAGCTCGGTCCAGTTCGACAGCGGGAAGATACGCATGTGCTCGCCCTCGTGCACCCGCCCGTTGTACAACGACCACAACTCGGGGCGCTGATTCTTCGGGTCCCATTGACCGAACTCGTCGCGGTGGGAGTACACCCGCTCCTTGGCCCGTGCCTTCTCCTCATCGCGTCGCCCACCACCGAAGGCCGCCGTGAAGCCGCCTGCCTCCAACGCCTCCAACAGGGTGCCGATCTGCAACCGGTTGCGGCTGGTCTTGCCATCGTCGACCACGACGCCGTCGGCAATAGCCTGCTCGACCGAGGCGACAATCATGGTGACGCCGAGCCTGTTGACCCACCGGTCGCGGGTGGCCAACACCTCGGGGAAGTCGTAGCCGGTGTCGACCTGCAACACCGGGAACGGGATCTTGGCCGGGTAGAAGGCCTTCTCGGCGAGGCGCAACATGACGATCGAGTCCTTGCCGCCGGAGAACATGAGCACTGGCTTCTCGAACTCGGCCGCTACTTCACGGAAGATGTGGATGGACTCGGCCTCGAGATGATCAAGGTGACTGAGGGTGTAGTTGGCGTGTGCTGACACAACCGAGCACCCTACCCCGCCGCGTGCCCAAATCCCACTCTGTACGACGGGGTTCTGGTCGGTATCGGACCTGGAACAGAACCACCTGAGCCGACCGCGACGGTTTGCTGGGCCTCGAATGCCGCAGGACTGTAAAAGCTCTAGCGACATCATGTCCGAGCGCGCTTACGTCAAGGTTCCTTCTGGGTGCGGTCACATTTTTACAATTTGTCACTTTATGCAGCTATAGGAAGTGATGATGGATTGTCGTTCATTGAAAGGTTCGTTGTGTTTCGGTTAGTTCTTCGCGTCCTGATTTCCGTATTGTTCTTGAGTCTTCTTGCCACTTCGGCACACGCTTCGGCACTGCCCACCAGAGCAGTGGACATCTGGGGAGATGGCCCAGCGGATGTTTCTCGCATTTCGGGTGAAAACCGCTACGCGACATCGGAAGCCATCGCCCGACAGTGGTCTGGACCGGTCGACGTCGCGTATGTGGTGAGTGGGGAGAATTACCCGGACGCCTTGTCTGCAGGTGCCCGCGCGGGAGCCGATGAGGCACCCGTCGTCCTCGTCCACCCCGACCGCGTGCCCAGCGAGACTCGCGCCGCTCTCCAGCATCTTCGCCCGGGCAAGATCGTGGTCGTTGGTGGACCCTCCGCTGTCAGCACGAAGGTGAAGAAGTCGTTGGTCAAGTACGCCCGACAGGGCATCGTCCAGCGCATCTCCGGGTCGAACAGATATCGCACCAATGCCAAGTTATTTCGCGGTCAGGCAAGCGGCGCTCCTCAGGTTTATCTAGCCAGTGGCGAAAGTTTCCCAGATGCCCTATCAGCAGCGGCCTTGGCCGGGCGTCAAGGCGTGCCACTGCTTCTCACCGCATCGAATGGCCTTGAGCCAGCCGTTGCGGCGCGACTTAGCGCATTGAATGCCGACGAACTCGTCGTGATTGGCGGTTCCACGGTCGTCCCCGATGGGGTGGCCCAGGAAGCCGCCACTTATACGCAGACCTCGAACTACTCTCGAGTCGGTGGGACAGACCGTTACGAGACATCCGCGTTGATCGCCGAACACTTCGACACCGGCCTCAACACGGTTTACGTAGCCTCCGGCGGTAACTACCCAGATGCGCTGGCGGGTACGGCGCTGGGTGCGAAGAACCGCGCGCCGGTCCTGCTCACCACCGAGTCACACCTTAGCCCCGAAACTGCGGATGCCTTGGAGGATCTGCGCCCGAAGGCCGTGCGCGTGCTCGGCGGTTCGGGGGCCGTCGGTCGCTCCGTATTGGACGAGCTCCGCGGGACACCAAGGACATCATGCCAAAATACCCCTCCGCAGGGGACGCTTTTTGGATCCAGCCTGTCGAACGGGGGTGAGCGCGCGGCCGAATCGCTGGCGAACATAGACAATGCCTTCGGCCGAGTACCGGTTGTGAGACAATTCTCTTCCGGACTACCGCGGGCATGGGGCAGCCACAAGATGCAAAGCATGAGCGGACGAACCGTCGTCACCTCCTTCAAAGCGCTTCCCAAGTCTGTCAATTCGGGCAAGCACGATGACTATCTCCGCAGATGGTTTGCGACCGCTCCCGACAACCAGGACATCTACTGGTCCTACTATCACGAACCAGAGGGCGAGATTAAGGCAGGGCGATTTGGTGCCTCCGAATATCGGGAGGCCTGGGAGCACATCGTGCAGATCGCTGACGAGGTATGCAAGCCAAACATGTACGCCACACTCATCCTGACGGGTTGGACAGCCAAGCCCGCCTCCGGACAGGACTACCGGGACTACGATGCGGGGCCAGCCGTGATCGATGTGCTCGCCTTCGACTCCTACAATGGGGTGCACGATCCGTATCGCAACTACTACGCCTCCCCCGAAGAGATGTACGGGAACATCGTCGCCATAGCCAAGCGTGAGGGCCGCCCATTCGCCGTCCCGGAGACGGGCACGAGATTGCTCTCCGACGACGATGGCTCTCGCCGCGCGCAGTGGTTACGTGAAGTCGGGGCTTACCTGGAAGCGAATGGAAGCCTATTCGTGGCCTACTTTCAGTCCGACCGCCACATCAACTGGCGCCTCGACGACGAGCCCTCGCGCACCGCATGGTCTGAGTTGGTCAAGCGCTGACGGAGGGCGACTGGCAAGGGGTCGAGCCACGTCGGCGAGATTTTGGATCTCTTCTACCATGTCCGACAATGGGCGCCATGCCACCCATGTCCGTTTCGGATCCGGAGATGGTTCCCGCACCGCACGAACTGGACGACCTGGAACTTGTGCGGCAGGGTGTTCCGGTCGATCTACGGATCTCGGTTCCTCCGACCCTCGGTCACGGGCCCAGCGTCGTTCTTCTCGAGCCCGAGGGGGTGCCCATCGCCCGCCTGACCCTCACCGATAGCTTGGGCCCATCCGCAGTGGCCTCAGGCACGCCCACGTGGCTCTCCACTCGACCGGAGCGACCATTCGAGATGTGGCATCGCAGCACGCTTGAGGTGGAGACCACAGATGTGACAGTGCTCCTTGATCACGCTGTCGAAACGAGCGTCATCGTCGAGCGTGTTGGACCCGGAAAGTCTGTTCTGCTGCTCGTCGCCGCGGCTGTGGAGCGCGAGGGCAGCGCTGAGCCGAACGATGTAGACCTCTGTCGGAACGTGCGCACTTTGAGCGCCGAACTTCGATCCGCCGCTATCGGATTGGGCCGAGTGGAGTGCGTCGTAGCCCCTATCAGCCGGGACCACCCCGAGCGAATGCAGCGCCTCAGCACATGCGCCCAAGCCTATGCGCGGGGCGGTGAGGTGATTGACCTGACCGCGATCTCCACGATCAGTAAGCCCCGCCGCAGTTCAGGGGCCGTCCTGTTCTTCAGTGGGTTGTCTGGATCAGGAAAATCTACGTTGGCTCGCGCGCTCCGAAACCGGCTCCTGGAGCAAAGCAATCAATCGGTGACACTCTTGGACGGCGATGTTGTCCGTCGCCATCTGTCTGCCGGGTTGGGATTTGGCATGGCCGACCGAGACGTAAACGTTCGCCGGATCGGCTGGGTGGCTGCTCAAATAGCCGAGCATGGTGGGTTGGCTATTTGCAGTCCGATCGCTCCCTTTGAGACGACCCGCCGGGCTGTGCACGATATGACAACGCGCGCAGGTGGCCAGTTCATGCTCGTGCACGTCGCCACACCCCTGAAAGAATGCGAGCGTAGAGACCGCAAGGGCCTCTATGCCCGCGCGCGCAGGGGAGAGATCCCAGATTTCACCGGCATCTCATCACCTTACGAAGAACCGGCGAGTCCCGCCCTGCGGCTAGACACGACGGGCCAAGACATTGACGAGCTCACCCAGCGCATCCTGCGCCTCGGCGTCCAGCGTCAGATGTGGCCGGAGCTGAGGCAATGAGGTGATTCTCCGCTCAGTGAGGCAATGCCGCCAGGTCCTTGGCGCACGGACCGCCGTAGACCCGGCCGCCTACACTGTGTCCCGTGACTACGACTGAGGATCATGTAGCCGCCGTCGCGTTGGCTGACTTGGCTGGTGAGCGCCTGTTACAGGTCCGCCACGAAGTGCAGCGACAAGGCATCACTGGCCGTGAGGCCAAGGACATTGGCGATGCAGCCTCCCAAGAGGTTTTGGCAGCCGCGCTGGCCGAGCGTTTCCCGCAAGATGCAGTGCTCTCCGAGGAGGCCACGGACGACCGGGGACGTCTGGAAGCTGAACGAGTCTGGATCATCGATCCGCTGGACGGCACACGCGAGTTCAGCGAGTTCGAGCGGGACGACTGGGCCGTCCACGTAGCCCTGTGGCAACACGGCGAACTCACTGCGGGTGCCGTCGCTCTGCCGGCTCGTGGGGTGACCTATGGCTCTGCCGATGCGTACGCACCCGAGCCCTCGACCAATGGGTTGGGCCTCCGCCTAGCGGTCAGCAGGTCGAGGCCACCGGAGTTCGTGACCGCATTGGCGCAGCGGCTATCGGCCACGCTGGTGCCGATGGGTTCAGCGGGAGTCAAGGCCATGTCGGTGGTGGCAGGGCTGAGCGACGCCTACATTCACGGTGGCGGGCAGTATGAGTGGGATTCCGCGGCGCCGGTTGCGGTGGCCCGAGCCGCGGGACTGTACACCAGCCGTCTCGACGGATCACCCCTGCTGTACAACAACGAGAACCCATGGCTACCCGATCTCATCGTCTGCCATGAACGCCATGCTGAAAAACTGCTGCGCGAGATCTCTGGCATCTCGACCTAAGGCTTCGGCCAACAACTAGGAAAGCGCATCGGCCCCCTTTCCTTTGCCCCGCCGCCGGATCGCCCTGGCCAAAACGTCGAGGGCCAGGAAGCGGCGCAGCAGGAACAGCACCACCAGGTAGAGCAGCACGGAACTTCCCAACCCCACCGAGATAGCCGTGGCCCGGGTATCTACCAGTGCGTCGAACGCGAGCGGAACTCCCACGAAGCATCCTGCGGCGAGGGTCATCGAAACCAGCGTTGGAGCGCCGAAGGGGTGCAGCTTGAAGGCCAGCGCGATCTGGGTCAGTGGCACCAGATTGGCGGCCACGATGGCGCTGGCCCATCCGATAGCAGCCCCCACGATACCGATCTGAGGGATGAGGATCAGATCCAACCCCAGGTTCACAGTGAAAGCTAGCAACACGTTGCCGAGGTTCCACAGCGACTTCCCAGCCATAGTCAGGACCATGTCGACCATCCCGCAACTTGTCGCTATCAACATTGCGGAGCACAGGATGAGCAGAGCGGTATCCCCGGCGGAGTATCCCGGACCGAACACGGTCAGCACCTCTGAGCCGAACACAATGAGCACCAGGTACAACGGCCAAGCAACCAAGATGAGCCACACCGTTGAGGCCTGGTATAACTGCTGAGCGTCCCTCCTGTCGCCCCGCGCTAGCGCCTCTCCCAGTAAGGGCTGCGCACTCAGCGATACCGCCCGCGCCGCCATCTGCCCGAGCGAAAGAAACCGCGTCGCCGCAGCGTAGATCGCGGCTGCCGGCAGGCCAGCGAGACTCCCAACCAAGATGATGTCCAGGCGCTGCATCGCAACTTGGGCCAGGCCAGCTAGCGCTCGCGGAGCAGTGAAGGCCCAGAATGGCCGGGCTTCGCGCAACCGCGAGCTGTGGGATTGGGGGGCTGCCCGCGCGCTGAGTCGCCGCCACCACCACCATCCGACGATAGCCAGCGGTAAGTACGCTGCGGCCCAAGCTCCCGGAGCGGCCTGCGGTCCAAGCACCACAATGCCAAGAGCGACGAGCCCGAGCTGCAGGAGCGGACGAGCCATCTGATCGACGCTGGCGTTGACCTTCATGGTTCCCAGGCCACGCGTGCCTGCCAACGCGAGGTAGAGGACCGCCGCGCAGGGGATGAAGATGGCCATAACACGCACGTGCCGAGCGAACTCCTCGGAACGTTCAGCACTGAACACCTCCGCGATAGGCTGCGCTGCAATAGCCACGACGATCGCCATCAATACCGCCACCACCAACACCGGCCGGGACGCGATACGCATATATCCGGAGGCTTTGTCGAGTTCCCCCCGCGCGCGCGAACCCGACAGGAAGTACACCAAACCTGTGTTGGTCCCGAGCTGACCGAGGGCGCTCGCCAGCAGGAAGAAGGATGTGGCTACGAAGAAGATCCCGGCCTGGGTCTGCGAAGTCAGTTGCGTGACGACGACCGTGGTGAGCAAGGTGGCAACGGCGGCTACTCCGGATCCGGCGAAATTGAGGACGCTGCCGCGAGCAGCACGATCCAAGGAGGTACTCGGTGGCGCGGCGATCCCTCGCTCAGTGCTCACCAGTGCCCCGAGATGCTCGCTCGACCAGCCGCTCCAAGCCTGGCAACAGCCACAACGAGAGCCCACCCTTGGAGGCTCCAGCCTCACGTTGCCCATCGGTGATGAACCGCTCGCCCAGACCAAGAAGGTAAAGCGCGAAAATCGGGAGTGCCTTCTCAGGGTTGGCACCGTTCTCCGCCACGATGGTGCCCATCCGGCCGGTCACATCCTCGACGGCCTCTCGTGGACTCACGCCATCAAGGCGCACGGCAGTCGCGAGCCCGTAGTGAAGAGCGTCGAAGCCAACCGGCACGTCGCGGGCGAAACGCTCCCAGTCCCAAACCACCACTTGGCCGCCGGGAGTCGCCATGTTCCAGGGGGTCCAGTCACCGTGTGCGGCCCCAACCTCCAATTCCAGGTCTCCCCACTGGTGTTGCATCCATCGACTGTGAACTATGAGTTGGTCTGCCTCCGCCGAACCTGCGACGCACTCAAGGGCCGCCTTCGTGCGATGCCACCAAGGCAGACTCGACAGGGGCTGACGGCTCGTGGGGGCTGTCTGGACGAGCTCGCGCATGGCCCTGACCCGCGCCGGGGTGTCGATGCGGCCGGCGGTCCAGGTGGGCACGGGGGCGAGCACGACGTAGACGCAGTCACCCCATGACCCGTGGTGCAGCACCCGCGGAACTGACAGGTGGATCAGATTCCGACGTGACAACTCGGTCAAGGCTGCTGCTTCTCCCGCCACGCGCTGTCGCGTGAGGTCGTTAACTCCCACCTTGGCGAACGCCACCAAATCACCATTGCGGCGCATGATCTGCACGACGGGCTTTTGGTTTGCCCGAGGGGGACCCAGGTGCATACCGATGACGATGTCTTCCCCCAGTAACCGGCCAAAATGCGCTGGCAGGCTGTCGTGCCCTGTGACGATACGGACCGTGGCTCGCGACGGGCTCAGTGCCGCGGCGCCCGTCTGGCCCAAGACCTCCAAAACTCGTGCCTGCAGGCGTCCTCGCCGCGTACTGGGTGACTTGTAGTTCTTCAACGCGGCCGCTGTGGCCTTGCGTGGCCGATCGGGGACGAGCAGCGTCGCCCGAGATGGCCGAGGCAACAGGAGGAAAGCCTGTGCTGATCGCCCCGTGCGCCGAGGTCCGTGCGTAATCTGATGGGGCTCGGGCCACAGGGCGCGCAACGCGGCATACCACGGCGTTGGGCTACTAGGAGCGCACATTGACTTCGTCGGCGACCGGACGGGGCGACGACGTCTTTCCTGGTACCGAGCCATTGGCACGTTTGTTGGTCGGCTCGTTGACGTCGGTCAGCTCAACGCGATGATCGAGAGCGGCCCCGGGCGCGAGCACCGCCCCGAGGGTGGATATGCCGAGACGCCTGGAACGGTCGAGCGCAGCGGCCACGCGAGCATGCGTGGTCCGGCTTGAGGACAACACGAGTAGGACAGAATCAGCGGCACCGATGACCGCGTCCCCATCAGCGGTGCCCGCACCAGCCGCGGCGAGTAGAACGTAGTCGAACTCCCGCCTCACCTGACTCACCATCTCCCGGAAGACTGGGCCAGCATACGTCTCACGGGCCCCCTCTGGGTCCGATCCTGTGGCCAAAACGGTCACACCCCCAGCGGCGGCGCAGAATGCCTCACTCATCGAACTGTCTCCGGCTACGACGTCGGACAGCCCAGGGGCGGCCGGGACTCCGAAGGAGTTCTCCAACCCCGAATCGAAGGGATCTGCCGCCACGGCAAGTACCGAGAACCCTGCCTCCGCGAGTGCCGCTGCAAGATTCGCCGTGACCACCGATGCGTGCTCCGCAGAATCGACAGCAGCAACTCCGAGGACATGCGGGCGAGGCCCATTAGCGACCACACCCGCTCGGAGCCGCCTGTACTCCTCGCGGTTGTCGTCGTTGCCCTCACCAAAGAATGCAGACCCCCCGGCCACTGGAGTGATCCTGGCGAAGATCGGCACACCGTGAACGTCAGTATCTTCATTCTCGCGGATCAGGTCGGCCCGCCATTCTCGCAGGATCGCGACCAGAGCGCCTAGCACCAGACCTAAGACACCGGCGGCGAGCAGTACCCATGAGGGGCGTATTCCGTCCGCGCTTTCAGGCGTTGTGGCGGGGTTGAGGACGCGTCCGGGATCGGTGGACACGACCTCTGTAACGCTGATGCTCTCATTGACTTGCGCTAACCGGTCGGCGTAGAGTTGCACTTCTTGACCGGCGAAGGTGGCGGCGTCGGTCTCAGAGGCCTCGCTCACGGCTCGGCGAAGGTTTTCATCCGCGTTCTCGGCTTGGGCTTGGAGCCGATCGAGTCGAGCCGTCTGGCTTTCCTCCGCTCGATCACCGCGGTACTGCAGGTATGCATCCGCGAACGACTGAGCTCCTTGCTGGGCCCTTTCCGGTGAATCCGAGGAAAAGCGAATCTGGACCGTCTGCGTGCCGGCCGGGACAGTCACCCTCAGTGACTCTCCTGACTCGGGTAGGGCGCGACCCGCAGACGTGCTCGCAATCTCCGCGATGGCAGGGGTCGTGACGAGCCCGGCCTCAGTCTCCATCGCTACCGATAGCTGAGCACCGCTGGCACTGGCGGCCTCAGCCGTCAAGGGGTTGCCAGGGACCGGGCT
>JBARZG010000101.1:0-12302 GCA_049649785.1 Ornithinimicrobium sp.
GCCGTGCGCAGCGCCTCCGGGAGCGGGTTGTCCGAAGCCCCGATCGCCTCCGCTCCACCGGCGCCCGGAACGAGCACCAACATCAGCGCCGCAGTGACCAGCAGGATCATCATTGCCACGATGATGCCCCGGGGCATGTCCTTCTTCGGGTCGCTGGTCTCTTCGGCAGCCAGTGGGACTCCCTCGACGGCGAGGAAGAACCAGATGCCGTAGACGAAGGCGGCGAGGACCCCGGTGATGCCGAACGGCAGCAGTGCGCTGGACATTGCTGAACCGTCAGGGTCGATGTTCGTCAGGTTGGCGGCATCGAACTGCGGGATCAGACCGACAACCGTGGCGATCAGTGCCAGCATGGCGATCGCGGTGATAGCGAACATCACCTTCAGCGCCTCGCCGACGCCATACAGGTGAACTCCGACGAAGATCGCGTACATCACCAGATAGATCCACCAGCCGTTGGTGATGCCGAAGAGCCCGAGCGCTTCGATATAACCGCCGATGAAGACCGCAATGGCCGCGGGGGCAACGGCATACTCGATCAGCACCGCGATCCCGGTGGCATATCCGCCGAGCGGGCCAAGCGCGCGACGCGCGAACCCATACCCAGCGCCCGATGTGGGCAACGTGGCCGCCATTTCGGCCAGACCGAAGACCATGCAGGTGTACATCAGGCCCATCAAGATGGTGGCGATCAGCAGGCCGCCCCAACCGCCCTCGGAGATGCCGACGTTCCAGCCAGCGAAGTCTCCGGAAATCACGTAACTGACACCGAGACCGGCCAGCAACACCCACCCCGCGGCACCGGCTTTGAGTTGCCGGTGCTCCATGTAGTCGTCGCCGGACTTCTTGCTCTCGCTTGCCTTGCTCATCAGGCTCCGCCGTTCATTGGATCAGATGTAGACCATTAGCGTGCAGTTGGCAGTCTGGCCCCGGTCACTCCTGGCGTCAAGCGGTGGGGCGTACGGTGTTGCAATGTCTGCACGAACGCAGGGAGCAACGGTGCCCGCTGTCGCTCCGGTGCGCTCCGGCAACGTCTTCGAGGAGACGATGGAGGCGCTGTTGCAGGCGATTCGGCTCGGTCAATTTCCGGCCGGTTCCAAACTGCTCCCAGAGCGCGATCTGGCCGAAGCGCTGCGCGTCTCCCGGACCACCCTGCGTGAGGCGTTGGCTCAGTTGGGACGCAGTGGTTACGTCACGATTCGGCGTGGCCGGTATGGCGGCGCATATGTCTGCGAGTCGCTGCCACCGATCGACCGCGGCCACGTCGGCACACTGGATCAGGCCGAGGTCTTCGACCTGCTGACCATGCGTTACATTGTGGAGCCGGCCGCGGCAGCGCTTGCCGCCGGGCGCGAGCTCGACACTGAAGAGCGTGCGAACCTGATCCAGGTGCACCACGAGTGTCAGCAGGCCGATCCGGCGCAATATCGCCCGTTGGATTCGCGGTTGCATGTGCTGATCGCGGAACTCTCCGGCAGTCCGCGCCTCCGGGCCGCGGTCACCGAGACGCGCGCCGGAGTGAATTCCCTGCTGGACTGCATACCGCTGCTGGAGACCAACGTGGAGCACTCAGCACAGCAGCACGACTTGCTCGTGGATGCCATTCTGGCGGGTGACGCGCAGGCTGCGCGCACTCACATGGAAGACCACCTCGACGGCACGGCCGCGCTACTGCGCGGGTTCCTAGGCTGAGCCGGACCGTGCTGGGCCGGTGGCGGCGAGTTCGTTCACGGCGCGCTGGAACACCGACGGCACGCGCTGCGCCGCCGGCACGATTGCCCGGCGCACGATCGGCGCTCTGGTGGCCTGCATTAGCACGGTGGTCAACGCTGTGCTACGCCAACTCACGCCTCGGGCCAGGCCCTCATACCTCGACGGTGCGTCGACGCGGAGCGCCCGGATTGCTGCCTCGCCCTGAGCCAAGCCCACCGACAAGCCCTCCCCGGTCAACGCATCGACGTAGCCGCCGGCATCCCCCACCAACAGCACACGGCCGTGTCTTCGGTTGCGCACTCGCTGCCGCAACGGTCCGGCCGCCCGCACCGAGCTGGCGGCAGCCGTACCGTCGATCCGGCTGGTCACGACCGGGAATTCGGTGAGGTGCTCGGCGAAAGATCCCGGCCGGGACGTCAGTAGCGCTATACCGATCGAATCTGAGCTGATCGGGGTGATGTACACCTCGGCGTCCGGGCCCCAGTGCACCTCGACCCGATCCGTCCACGGCGCGAGCCCGAAATGCTGCCGGAATCCGAACCGGCGACGTCGTGAGGTTGAAGTGGAGGCACCCACCATCCGCCGGGTGCGCGAGTGCAGACCATCGGCACCGATGACGTAACGGGCCCGGACAGCTTGCCCACCCGGCCCCCGCAGATCAACGTCAACGTGGTCAACATGCTGACGCAGCGACGCCATGGCGGCGGGCAGGACAGTAACGCCCCTCTGCTCAGCACACTCACGCAGGTCCCGATGAAGTTCTGTGCGGCGAACGCCGCGGCCAGCCCCTGCGGCGAAGTCAGCGCTCGCATACCTGGTGCCATCGGTGTACGTGATGCCGCGCATCCTCATCCCCACCGGATCGATCCCGATGCGGGCCAGCGATGCAACCGCTCCAGGCATGAGGCCCTCACCGCAGGCCTTATCGATCGCTCCCGGCCGTGGCTCCAGAACGACGACGCTCAGTCCCGCCATGCGCGCGTGTATTGCCGTCGACAGGCCCACCGGACCACCACCGACGATAACAACGTCCACGCCCGCGTCGCCGATCATCCGCACCTCATCGCACGGTGTCCAGGGCTGTGTTCTCCGTCCGAATCCGAACGGCGAGCAGCCACGCGTTGGCCGCGGTGAAGACCGACGCGGTGATCCACGCTGAGTGAACCAGCGGGAGCGCGATGCCTTCAGCGACCACCGCCACATAGTTCGGATGACTAATCCACCGATAGGGCCCGCGCTGCACCAGTGGTATGCCTGGAGTGACGATCACGCGGGTGTTCCACAACGGGCCGAGGGTGAGGATGCACCACCAGCGCAGCGCCTGAGCAGCCAGCACCACAGCCACCATCGACCAGCCGAGAACGGGATTGAAGGGGCGGTCTGCCACCACGACTTCGAGAAGGCAACCGATGAGCAACCCGGTATGAAGCACGACCATCGGCGGGTAGTGACCGCGCCCGTACTCGATCCCTCCCCGGTCGAAAGCCCACGCCGCGTGCCGCTTGGACAGCACCAGCTCGGCAAGACGCTCGAGGGCGATCGCAACGATCAGGACGACATACCAACTCACCGAGCCCATCTGGTCACTCGCTCCCGGCGCGCAACAGGACCGTCTCGAGGCAAAAACCTGGCCCCATCGCCATCAATACACCAAGTGTGCCCGGTGCCGGGGAATGGTCGCGAAGTGTGTCGGCAAGGACATGCAAGACCGACGAGGAGGACAAGTTGCCGATGCGGGACAAGGATCGCCAGGTGACACCGAGCGCCGCAGGCGGGATCTGCAGTGCCTGCGCCAACGCGTCGAGGACCTTGGGGCCGCCGGGATGAGCAACCCACCAACTGATGTCGGCTCGGGTCAGACCGTGCGGGGCCAAGAAGTCGTCGACGTCGGTGCGCACGTTGTGCCGGACCAGGTCAGGCACCTCGGCGCCGAGCACGATGCGTAGACCACCGGTGCCGACATCCCATCCCATGGCCCGTTCGGTGCCCGGGTACATCCGGCTCCGACTGGCCACCACGGTCGGCTGGCGGGGCCCCTGCCGCTCCGCCTCGGGCGCGGGTCGTTGGGCGGGCGCAGCTTCGTTGCCGAACAGTACGACGGCTGCCGCACCGTCGCCGAACAACCCACTAGAGATCAGGTTGGCCATGGAGACGTCATCGCGTTGCAAGGTCAGCGAGCAGAGCTCAACCGAGAGCAGGACCGCAATATGATCGGGGTGGCCGACGAGGTAATCGTGGGCGCGCGCGATCCCGGCCGCTCCACCAACGCACCCCAGACCGATGATGGGGATGCGCTTGACGTCGCTGCGAAACGGCATCCGGGCCATCAGCCGGGCGTCCAGCGATGGCACCGCGACGCCAGTCACCGTGGTCGAGACGATCAGGTCAACGTCGGCGGGGGTGATGCCGGCAGCGAGGATGGCCTGCTGGACAGCCTGCTCGGCGAGGTCGGTGCCCACGGCGATGAAGGCATCGTTGGCGGCGGTGAAACTGCTCGTGGCCTCGGCATACTCTTCGATCGGTAGCGCCAGATGGCGCTGTTCGACCCCGGCGTTGGCGTGGATACGGTGCAAGGTGTCGATCTTGGAGGCGGGCAGACCGGCCAACTCGGCCAGCGATGCGGTCAACTCACCCTGGAGGTAGCGATGGTCAGGCACCACACCACTGACCGCAGCAATCATCGACACCCCCGAAGACTACGTAACAACTGTGGCCGCGCGTCCAGACACCCTGGGCAACCGTCGGTGAAGTCCCTGCGGGATTAGGCTCCACCTCATGGGCCAGCGAAAAGCGGCGGCGCTCGCAGCCACCGCGCACCCGGGTCCGAGCCTGGCCGTGACAACGCTCGCTGCCTTGCTGACCTCGGCATACGGGGGCAACGCAGCGTTGGTCCTGGGGGTCATCGTGGCGGTGCTGAGCGGCCAACTGGTGATCGGCTGGTCCAACGACCTCATCGATGCTGACCGAGACGCCCGCGATGCGCGAGGCGACAAACCACTCGCCACCGGGGTCCTGACCCGACGGTTCGTCGGCATCGCGCTCGGCGCCGCTGCAGTGCTGACCGTGGTGTCATCCCTGACGTTGGGCGCGGTCGCCGGCTTGTTGCATCTGGTGTTGGTGGTCGGCTCCGGCCTGGCGTACAACCTCGGGCTCAAGGCAACTGTCTTGTCCTTTGTCCCGTATGCGCTGGCGTTCGGTGCGCTGCCCGCCGTCGGCTGGTATGCCGTGCAGGGCCAGCCCGCAGCTTCCGCACCGGTCGAGGGTGCCCCGCCGGCATGGATGCTCGTCGTTGGCGCCTTGCTCGGCGTCGGGGCGCACTTGCTCAATGCTCTGCCCGACCTGCAGCAGGACCAAGCACACGGCATACACGGGTTGCCGCACCGGCTCGGGGCAGCCCTGGTGCAGCTGATTGCCCCAGCCTTGCTGCTGGTCGGGGCGGTGACGGCGGTTGTTGTCCCGGCTGGGCCGGTGTCGTGGTGGGGAGGGGGGATTACCGCTGCGGCGTTAGTCTTGGCGGTGGTCGCCGGGACAAGCAAGGGGAAGTGGCCGTTTCGGGCGGCAATAGGCATCGCCTTGTTGGCCGTCGCAGCGCTCCTCGCGGGCTAACTCGTGTGGAACTATCGGCCGGCCCGGGTGGGCCACTGCCGGATAGAGGGTAGATTCGGCCATCATGCTGCACACCATCCTGCTCTCTGTGGCCGTGGCTCTGATCATGGTTTCGACTATCCGCTGGTGGGGTCGGCCGCCGCAGCGGCGGCGAGTGTGGGCAGCCACAGCAATCGGCGCGGCCGTGTGCGTGACGGTCATTTTGGCTGGTGGAGCTGTGAGCGACCAGGAACCCACACTCGGATTCAGCGCGTTGGCCGTCATTGTGATGAGCGCGTGGCTGCTCAAAACCGGCCGCGACTACACCAAGACGTCAAGGCCTAGGTGACCGGCAACTATTCGGTAACCGCTAACTATTCGCCAGCCTGTCACCCCGGCTCACCCCACGGCGGAAACTGGGGCTCCGACGCTCTCCCCGGAGCCGTCGCGCCTGCCCATGGTGCGCGGGAGCTGTATTGGTGCCCCACCGGCTGAGGCGGCTTTGGCGGGGCCTTCGCCGACCCAGCCCAGCACGAGTGCATCCTCGCCGCGTAGGAACCGGTGACAGCGCACCCCCGAGGTAGCGCGTCCCTTGGTGGGGTAGTCGCGCAGCGGGCTGACCTTGACCGAGCCTGCTTCGGTGCCTGGCAGCGCTCCGGAGGCCCCGGAAACGGTCACCACCACTGCCTCCGGGTCGGGAGTCACGGTGTGGAAGGCGACGACGTGGGCCCGCGGGCTCAGTTTGATGCCGGCCATGCCGCCCCCGGCGCGTCCTTGCGGTCGGACCAGGGAGGCCGCATACATCAGCAGGTTGGCGTCGCTGGTGAAGAAGGCGACGTGGTCCTCGGCGCTGGTCAACTCGGTCGCACCGACCACCGCGTCCCCGTCCTTGAGGCCGATCACCTCGAACACGTCCTTGGCCGGATAGTCCGGGTTGACCCGTTTGATGACGCCGCTGCGGGTGCCGAGCACCAGGCCCGGCCGGTCTGCGGCGCCGGTCAGCAAACACAGGGCAAGGGGTTGCTCACCGACGGCCAGGTCGACGAAGGCCGCCAACGGCACCCCACCGGACAGGCTCGGCGCATCATTGGTGGGCGGCAGGGTCGGCAGCTCCATCACCGAGATGCTGTGAACCTTGCCGACGGAGGTCACCACGCCAACACTTCCGCGCCCTGTCGCCGGCACGGTCGAAGACAATACGTCGTTCTTGCGGCGCTCGCCGCCCGTGCCGAGCGGCTCATCTGTCGTCGTACGGGCCAGCAGCCCGGTGCTGGACAGCAACACAGTGCACGGGTCGTCGGGCACCTCCATCGGCGCGCTTCCGGCCTTGCCTGCGCCGGCGGCCAGCGATGTTGTTGCCGCGCCGGAGGACTCCAACAGCACGGTACGACGCGGCGTGCCGTGCTCGCGGGCGACCTCGCCGAGCTCGTCGGAGGTGGTCTGCAGCAGCAGGGTCTCGTCGTCCAGGATGGCGCGCAGGGCTGCCAGGTCGCGTTCGAGGTCTTCGCGTTCGGTGTCTAGCTCGATGCGAGAAAACTTAGTCAGCCGGCGCAGTTGCAGGTCGAGGATGTAGCGAGCCTGGGTGTCGCTCAGGTCGAAGATCGCGATCAGACGGTCCTTCGCGATGGTCGCGTCGTCGCTGGACCTGATCACCTGGATCACTTCGTCGATGTCGGCGATCGCAATCAACAGACCGAGCACGAGGTGCAGGCGTTCTTCTTTGCGGGCCACCCGGTATGCCGTGCGCCGCCGGACCACATCGACCCGGAAGTCGACGTACACCTTGAGCAGGTCGCGGAGTCCGAGGGTGTGCGGTCGTCCGTCGACCAACGCCACATTGTTGATCCCGAACGACTCCTGCATCGGGGTCAACACATACAGGCGTTCCAGCACGGCCTCGGGGTTGAAACCGTTCTTGATCTCAATGGCCAGTTGCATGCCGGTGGCGCGGTCGGTCAGGTCGTTGATGCCCGAGATGCCTTGGAGCTTCTTGGACTGCACGAGTTGCTTGACCTTCTCGATGACCTTCTCCGGGCCGATCAGATAGGGCAGTTCGGTGACGACGATGCCTTTGCGCCGGGGTGTCACGTTCTCGATCCGCACGGTGGCGCGGGTCTTGAACGATCCGCGCCCGCCCTCATACGCATCGCGTATGCCGTCCAGCCCGACGATGGTTCCGCCGCAGGGGAGGTCGGGTCCCGGCACGAATCGCATCAGGTCATCCAGGGTTGCCTGCGGGTTGGAGATGAGGTGGCGGGCGGCGCCGATGACCTCGACGAGGTTGTGCGGGGCCATGTTGGTGGCCATTCCGACGGCGATCCCGGAAGCACCGTTGACCAGCAGGTTGGGGTAGGCGGCGGGCAGCACGTCGGGCTGCGTGAGTTGGTCGTCGTAGTTGGGGACGAAGTCGACCGTGTTCTCGTCCATCGAGGTCACCATGAGCAGGGCCGCCAGCGACATCCGTGCTTCGGTGTATCGCGAGGCGGCCGGGCCGTCGTCCAGGGAGCCGAAGTTGCCGTGGCCATCGACGACGGGCAGCCGCATCGTGAACGACTGGGCCATCCGCACCATGGCTTCGTAGATCGCCAGGTCGCCATGCGGGTGGTACTTACCCATGACTTCGCCGACGACGCGTGAACACTTGACGTGCGCTCGGTCGGGTCGCAGCCCGAGCTCGGACATGCCGAACAGGATGCGGCGTTGCACCGGCTTGAGGCCATCGCGCGCGTCCGGTAGGGCGCGGGAGTAGATGACCGAGTAGGCGTACTCCAGGAAGGCGTCCTGCATCTCGCTTTGGACGTCGATGTCGATGATCTTCTCGTCGAAGTCTCTGGCGTCATCGGCGGGGCGGGACTTGCGGGGCATGCGCGTGCTTCCTGGAAGGGGGCGGTGTCAGGTGGCAGCGGGGGAGCGCGCCGCCATGATGGTATGCCGCATGCACGGTTGGCCGCGGTAGGCCCGGTTGCCAACACGCAGAAACAGTCGTCCTTGCGGCCCACGTGGGGCGGGTTCAGCGCTGAAGTGCGGCATACAAGGCGCCCCTCGCCGTCGAAGGCGACCCACCAACCGGTATGCCTCACGCCACCGGAGCGAAGTTCTAGTCCTTCGGGAGAGTGGTCAGCGCCGCGAGACCCGCGCTGTAGGAGTCAGGGTCTACGTCGCCGAGCACAAGACGCTGCAGGATGAAACCGGGTAGCAGACCAAACATGGCCTTGGCCGCTGCGTCGATGTCGGCGTCTTGGCGCAGGTGTCCGGCGTCGCGGACCTTGGTCAGCAGCGTGACGAAGTCCGACCGGACACCGGTGAATTCGGTGCGCACAATGTCGTGCACCGCTTCGTGCCGAACCGACTCGGCCCAGGTGTTGACGGCTACCCGGGTCAGGTCGATCTGACTCGATTCGATCTTGGTGACGAGCGTCTGGGTTAGCACCCGCACAACCTCAGGTGGCGCGGGCATCGGGTCCAACTGCGCCGTCGCCCTGACGACCTCACGAGCCAGGCTGCTGACGGTCACGGCGATTGCGGCGATGAGGTCCTGCTTGCTGCGAAAATAGCCGTAGACCGCTCCGGCAGACAGGCCTGACTCGGCGATGACGTCGGCCATCGTCATCTTGTGATAGCCGTCGATGGCTACCCGGCGCATCGCTGCGTCAACGATCTCGGCCCGTCGGGCGGCGCGGTGCTCCTCGGTGACCTTCGGCATACCTGACTGTAAAACGAACGTCCGTTCTTGACAAGTCTGCCATCGTGAGTCAGAGTTGATAAACCGAACGTACGTTCTCTAAGGAGGGGTCATGGAGACCTCAGCAGATGCGACACCGAACGCCTCTCGGCCAGACACGAAAAGTCGTTCATCGATGCCGGCCGTGGTCGGCATCGCCCTCGGCCTGACCGCGCTGGTGATGGTGATCCTTACGGCCTTTGCCTACCCGGCAACGCACGCTGAGGCCAACAACATACCTATCGCTGTCGTCGGGCCGGAGCCAGCCGTCCTCGAGCTCTCAACCAGGCTCGCTCGGCAAGGTGACGGGGATGCGTTCGAGGTTCAAACGCTCACCGACCGCGACGCCGCTCGGAGCGCGGTGGACCGTCGGGAGATCTATGGCGCCATTGTTGTGGGGCCACAAGGTGGCGAGATGCTCGTCGCATCGGCGGCCAGCCCGGCGGTGGCGCAGCTCTTGGCTGGTGTGGCGGCCGGCATACCAGTCGAGGCGGGCGGACCGCTGCAGGTGACCGACGTTGTCGAGTTGCCCCAGGCCGATCCCCGGGGGACTGCCATCGCCGCATCGTTACTACCGCTCATCGTCGCTGGGGTCGGTAGTGCTGCCCTCATCTTCCTGCGCGTCGAAGGCACCCGGCTTCAACTGGTCGCGGCTGCGGCCACCGCGATCAGTGTGGGGTTCGGCGTGAGTTTGATCCTGAGCACCTGGTTGGACGCACTGCCGGGCTCGTTCCTGCTGCTGTGGGGGAGCTTCGCGCTGGCGATCGGCTCCATCAGTGTGTTAAGCCTGGGCCTTTGCCGGCTGATGGGCGTAGCCGGCATCGGTGTCGGGGCCCTACTCGTCATGTTCTTGGGGAACCCGTTCTCCGGTGCGACGTCAGCGCCGGAGCTGTTGCCTGCCGGGTGGGGGTTGATGGGTCAGCTGCTTCCGCCCGGTGCGTCGGCGTCGCTGCTGCGTTCGACGAGCTACTTCGAGGGGGGAGGGGCCGGTTTCCCGGTGTTGGTGCTGTGCTCTTGGCTCGCCCTCGGTGGCGTGTTGATGGTCGCGGGCTCGCGTAGGAGCGTCACGAGCGACGTGGTGTGAGCGACCTCACGTCGCGAAGACGGGGCCAGGTGACGGGCTGAGCGAGGTGGTGGCATATCGTGGGGTTAACGCCACGCTGATTCCTCGCCTGGCATCGGGCTGCGGCCCACTCAACTTTTGGAGACCCTGCCCTTGCCTTCCCAGTCCTTCGCCGATCTCGGCGTGCCCTCAGCCCTCGTGTCCTATCTGGGCTCTCAGGGGATCAGTTCCCCGACACCCATCCAGGCCGCAACGTTGCCCGACTCTCTTGCCGGACGCGATGTGCTGGGGCGAGGTAGCACGGGGTCAGGTAAGACTTACGCTTTCGCGCTGCCGGTCATCGCCCGGCTGCAGATGTCGTCACTCGCGCGCAAGCCGCGTCGGCCCCGAGCGTTGATTTTGGCGCCGACCCGTGAGCTCGCTAGCCAGATCGCTGCCGCCATTGAGCCCTTGGCGCGCACGGCCAATCTGCGCGTGCTCACCGTCTTCGGGGGAGTGGGCAAGCAACCGCAGATCCGTGGTCTGAATGCCGGGGTGGACCTGCTCATCGCGTGTCCTGGTCGCCTCGAGGACCTTCTTCAGGGTGGGCAGGTGAACTTGGATGGCATTGAGATCACCGTGCTGGACGAGGCCGACCACATGGCCGATTTGGGTTTCTTGCCCAGCGTGAAGCGGCTGATGGATCGCACCCCCAAGCGCGGTCAGCGCATGCTGTTTTCCGCCACCCTCGACCGCGGCATCGACGTGCTCGTCAAGCGGTACTTAAGCAATCCGGTGCGGCACAGCGCCGACTCGCCGCAATCGCCCGTGTCGACGATGGAGCACCACGTGCTGCACATCGCCCGAGCCGATCGGATCGACATACTGGCGGACCTAACCTTCGCCAGCGGACGCAGCTTGGTCTTTAGCCGGACCAAGCACGGGGCCAAGAAGATGGCCAAACAGCTGAACGACCGAGGCGTGCCCTCGGTGGAACTGCACGGAAACCTGGCGCAGAACGCCCGGACCCGCAATTTAGAGGCCTTTCACTCCGGTAGGGCTCCCACCCTGGTCGCCACCGACATCGCTGCCCGCGGCATACATGTGGACGATGTCGCACTGGTGATCCATGCCGACCCCCCGGCGGAGCACAAGGCGTACCTGCACCGTTCGGGTCGTACCGCGCGGGCTGGTGCCTCGGGCCGGGTGGTGACACTGATGACCGATGAGCAGGTCCGGGATGTCAAGGCCCTGACGAAGGCAGCCGGGGTCACTGCGACCACCACCCGGGTTCGGGTGGGGCACCCGATGCTCCGCGAACTTGCGCCCCGGCCTGACGGCAGCCCAGCCCTTGAGCCGGTCGGTTCACCGAGCACCACGGCGCCAGGTGCACAGCCGCATTCGGCTTCACCGACACTGCGCTCTGCTGGGCAGCGATCAGGTGGCCGGCCCTCGGGAAATCGACGCTCTGGTGGTCAACGTAATGATCGTCAGCGATCCGACGGCCGCCGAACTGGTGGTTCACGATCCGGAGGCCAGAACCAAGGGCGAGGACGGCCAGCCGGATCCACTCGCGGCCGCAGCCGTTACGCTCGCTGACGCGTTGACTGCCTCACCCGCGAGTGCTGCGCGCGCGCCTGTGGGCTAGGAGTGGTGAGTGTTCCCCGGCGCCGACTCGCCGAACGGAACCCCGAAACGTCCGGCGTGAGCCACCTCGCTGACCGGTCGGCGCCCTCGGGCAAGGCTCGGTGACCGCATATCGGTAGGTGCCGGATACCCCAGGGCTACCACTGCGACGAGCCGGCGATCATCAGGTATTGACAGAGCTCCTTTGACCCCATCCATCGCGTGAGCGGGCACTCCGAAGAACAGGCCTCCAAGCTCGTTGTCTACTGCCGTGAGCAGCATCAACATCGCGGCCATCCCGGTGTCTACGTCCCAGTAGGGAATGGGCCAAGGGTGGGGCTCGTCACCGGCCTTGTCTGGCTCGGCATACCTTCGACGGTATGCCTCGGGGTCGGAGCAGCAGACAATCAGGCAGGGCGCTGAACTCACCCCGCGCAGCCATCGATCCGGCGCTGTCTTGCCCACGTCACCAACCGTGGCCTTCCAGAACACACTCCGCTCGCTGGCGGTCCTGAGCACCACAAAGTCCCACCCCTGCGTGAATCCGGCCGAGGGAGCACGAATCGCTGCGTCCAGTGCCGCTGCGATGATCGGATCAGGAACTGCTCGCTCTGC
>JBARZG010000102.1:0-8829 GCA_049649785.1 Ornithinimicrobium sp.
CGCCGCGTGCGAGCATGAGTATGCGGTTGAGTGGAAGCCAGGTGAGATCATCTGGGAGTTCGATGGCGAGTAGCAGCCGAAGGCACTCAGCGCTTCCTTCACGGACGAGCAGGCTGGGTGGCGCAAGGTTTCGGTGCCCCCTCAGTGACTTCGTCAACAGCGACGGCACCGTGCTCGACACATCGGCAGTAGGTTCAATGTCGGTGACGGCGCCGCGGACCAGTGGCGATCAGCAGTTGCTGGACCAAATCCGGCTCGATTGCATCGACGCCGCGGGCGATTCCAGCAGCAAGGACAACCGTCCCGGAACGCTGCGCACGGCCCTTGTCACTATAGGGGTCGTGTCACGTGCGACGTTGACAGTTGGCGCACCAAAACAGGTTGCGCCCAGCCACGATCGTGGTCCGGATGACCGAGCCGCAGCGCACGCATACCTGCCCCTGGCGCTTGTAGACGTAGTACCGCCGACGTCCTGGCCGCAACGCCACACCGCGCTCGCGTTGACCGACCACCTTGGCGACTTGTGCCTCCTCGGTCAAGATCCGCCCCGTCGCGACCCCCAGCGGCATCAGCGTGACCAGGTCATCCCAGATCGCCTCCCAGGTATGCCGTTTGATCCGCGTGCCAGCGAACTTCGGCCCGACGCGGTGTCGGAAGAGCACTTCGCTGCGGTAGACGTTGCCGACCCCAGCCAGCACCTTTTGGTCCATCAGCAACTCGGCAATCGTGCGCTTGGACCGGTGCACCATCGACCACGCCCGGTCCGGATCGGCCTCCTTGGGACGCAACGGGTCAGGCCCTTGGCGGGCGATGACCGCGGCCACTTCCTCCGGTGTGACGGTGGCGCAGATGATCGGGCCGCGCAGGTCGGCGAGGTGCTGCTCGGTCTCGATCCGCAGTCGCACTTGGCCCCTCACCGGTGGCACATCGGTGCCCTCCGGGATGGAGGACACCAAGAATTTGCCGATCAACCCCAGGTGAACGTGCAGCCGACGCTCCCCCGCGAAGTCCACAAACAGATGCTTGCCCCAGGCATCGGCCTTCTCGACCCGGTGCCCGTCGAGCCATGCCGCACCTTCGGCAAAACGCAACTGCGGAC
Organism: Ornithinimicrobium sp.; assembly: GCA_049649785.1. Lineage (GTDB taxonomy): Bacteria > Actinomycetota > Actinomycetes > Actinomycetales > Dermatophilaceae > Ornithinicoccus. Next base: position 1,100 of record JBARZG010000102.1, read on the forward strand.
TACTCACCATCGGCGTCGTGCCGACGAAGGCTCCACCGAGGTCTTGGGCGAGACGATGAATCGTGTGACCTTCGGGCATGCACCTATCCTGCCTGGCTCCTGGTGACGGCATACGGCCGGAGGGGTAGGCGGCGCAACGTCACGCGCATCCCGGTCAGGGACAGCGGAACTTCATGCTCAGCCGGTCAGGATCAACCGCAACGTCACCCTCAACGGTCTCGACGGCCGACAACGTCTCGATGGGCGACAACTTCGCGCTCAAGGACCGTTGGGATACGACAATCTTGTGCTCAAAACGCGAATACCTGCGCAACTTCGTGCTCAACGGGGTTAGCCGGTGTTGCGCAGACCGGCGGCAACCCCGTTGACAGTGATCAACAACGCGCGCTGCAGACCAGCCTCGTCCTCGACGTTCTCGGTGCGCAGTCGACGGAGCAACTCCACTTGCAGGTAGGAGATGGGGTCGAGGTATTGGTCGCGCACGGCCAGCGAGCGCTGCAGCACTGGCTGATCTTCCAAGACGTCCTCCAGCGACGTCAAGCGCCGCAGCTCAGCCAACGTCAACTCGAACTCGGCTTGGATCTCCTCAAAGATGTGCCTCAACTCACTCGGCACCAAGGTGTCGACGTAGTGGGCGGCGATCACGAGGTCGGTCTTGGCTACCGTCATCTCCACGTTCGAGATCACGGTCGCAAAGAAGTGCCACTCATCCAGCATCTGCCGCAGGCTCTCTTCGTGACCGGCCTCGCGGGCAGCCTTCAACCCCGACCCGACACCGAACCATCCGGGCACGATCTGGCGCGTCTGGGTCCACCCGAAGACCCACGGAATGGCCCGAAGACCGTCGAGTCCCTGTCCGGTGTCCGGCCTCTTACTGGGACGAGACCCGATGTTCAAGGACCCCAATTGGTCAACTGGGGTAGCGGCGACGAAGTATGCGGGCAAGTCAGCGTCGTCAATCAGCGAGCGATACCGGGCGTATGCCGCGTCGCTGGTCACATCCATCACTTCGTCCCAATGCGCGATCAGTTCGGGAGCCGACCGCGGCTGTTGGTGCAGGGCACTCGCGCGGAGCGCCGCGGCCAAGGACAACTCAAGGTTCTCGTGAGCCAATGCCGACAGCGAGTACTTGTCGGAGATGACCTCTCCCTGCTCGGTGAACTTGATGTCACCCTCGAGCACGCCGAAGGGTTGGGCCAGGATTGCCTCATACGTTGGTCCGCCACCCCGGCCCACCGAGCCGCCCCGGCCGTGGAACAGGCGCAGTCGCACGCCATGCTCGGCAGCGACATCGCGCAAAGCGCGTTGAGCCTGGTGGATGCCCCACTGGCTGGTCAACACACCCGCCTGCTTGTTCGAATCTGAATAGCCGAGCATCACTTCTTGGACGTCACCACGCAGCCGCACCAACTCGCGGTATGAGGGATCGCGCAGCAATGAGTCCACCAGGGCGGCAGCCTCGCGCAGCTCGTCGATTGTCTCCAACAAAGGGGCGAAACCAATGGAAGCGAACCGCCCGTTGCCCTCAGCGTCCCCATGCAGATCGATCAATCCGGCTTCGCGACCCATTACCGCAGCCGCTAAGACATCGTCCGGTCCTTGCGTCATAGAGATGATGTAGGTCTCGATCACATCTGGGCCATAGGTCCCCAACGCGTGACGGATCTCGTCGAACACAGCCAGTGTTTTCGGCCGGTCCGCCGCGCGGGTCAGCAACGGTCGCCGAGAGGCGAGCTCACGGGCGAGTACTTTGCACCGTTCGGCCTTGTTCAGGTTGCCGTAGGCCGTGTCGAGGTCGCCCGATGCGTCGAGCACCTCGGCGAGAAACTCGTGGTGCTTCTCGGCGTGCTCGCGAACGTCCAACGTGGCCAAGTGCAACCCGCTGCCAGCCAGGGTCTGAATGGTCCGCGCGATCTGCCCACCCGCGACCAGTTCACCGCCATGTTCGCGCAACGAGTCCGCAACGATGCTCAGATCGGCAACGAGCTCTCCGGCGCGGCTGTAGTCGCGGCCTGGCTCGTGCACGGACCCGGCCTTGACCCGTCGACGGGTGTTCATCAGTTTGGCCTTGATACAGGTCAACTTCAGGCGATACGGCTCGGCGGCGTTGAGCTCCTTGACCCGGGGGTCCAGGCCCGGCAGGTGTGCCAAATCCTGCTCCAGCGACGCCAGAAGCTCATCCTGCACCTCGACGATGACCGTCGAACTGGAGATCTGGGAAGCTAAGACATCCATCATCGAAAGGGCAACGGTGATGGCGTGTTGATGATGCAATCGCAGCACGGAGGCGGTCACCTCTGGGGTGACGAACGGGTTGCCGTCGCGGTCACCGCCGATCCACGAGCCAAACCTGAGCGGCGTGACGCTGGCGTCCATCGTGACGCCGTGCTGCCCGAGGAGGTCGGCCAGTTCCCCAAGTAGGTCGGGCATGGTGTCCGTCAACACTTCGCCGAGGTAGTACATCGCGTTGCGCGCTTCGTCCATGGGGGTGGGCCGGTGGGTGCGCAACTCGTCGGTCTGCCAAATAAGGTCGATGTATTCGGCCAACTGCCGGTCCTGACGTCGCCGCGCCACGCTGTTCGGCTCGGTGGGCACCGCCAGCTGGTCACACAAGTGCCGAATCTTGGTCAACACTGAACGTCGGCTTGCTTCGGTCGGATGTGCGGTGAAGACCGGGCGCACGTCGAGTTGTGCCACGAATTCCGCGAGCGCCTTCGGCCCCTCTGCTTCGACGATGTCCGCGACGGCCGAAGACAGCCAGCCCTCGGTTGCGGGTCGGGCAGCGAGTGTGCGGACGCGGTGCACCTGTTCGGCTGCGTTCGCCAGATGGAAGTATGCGGCGAACGCGCGGACGAGGGCGGTGGCTTCGGCCAGTGGCAGATCGGCCAACGATTCGCGGACGGCTGAGGCGGCCGATTCATTGCCAGCCTTGCTCTCCTTAGTCTGCATCCGCACCCGCTCGACTTGGTCCAGAAGACCTTGGCCGTTGTGGCGAACCAGCGACTGTCCAAGCAAGGTCGACACGCGCCGCACATCCGCGCGCAGTTCTGGGCTAATCGGGTCATGGGTCACACTGCGAACCCTATCCAGCCTCGTGTTTCCCCGACGTTGCACGACGCGCCCAAACTGGGGTTGTCTGCGCTCTGCCCCAGTGAGCAGTGGCTCACCTGCGGGGGGATGACTGTCGAGACAGGCCCAGAAATTGCACGACCGCCCGCACCACCGTCTGCGTAGATGAGACGCGTGACATGCTGTACCGCGAATCCACGGCAAGGGCCCACCGCCGCACCACACCGTTCGTGTTCGTCGGCCAGACTCCGAGCGCCTCCAATTTCTCGCCAAGGACCGGCAGACCGCGGTCATCGATGTGCTGCACTCGGCCATCGATGCCCTGGAGCGGCAAGACTTTCTTCGCGGGCTTGGCCAGGACTACCAGCGGCTGCGCGATGACCCCGAGCGCTGGAAGCAGTACTTGGCTGAGCGGCAGGAGTGGGACGCCCTCGCGTGATCTGGCGAGGCGAGGTCTATGACGTCGACGTGGGCCAACCGGTCGGACACGAGCCAGCCTTCCGGCGGCCCGCCGTGGTGGTCTCGGTCGACATCTTGAACGACAGCTCCGGGCAGTTGGTGATGGCCGTGCCGATCACCTCAGCTGCCTACGGACTGCGCAGCCACGTCGAGGTCGACCCGGGAATCAGCGGCATTGGCCACACCTCCTATGCGCGCTGCGACCAGCTGCGCGTGATCTCGACCGCAAGGTTGTCATCCCGTCGAGGATTGATCGTCCCCGATCAGATGATCGCCATCGACCAGGCGCTGCGCTGCGTCCTAGACCTGTGACCAGCAGGCTGTCGTTGAGAGGTATGGCTGACCGTGAGGGTTCCCCCTATGACGCGCGTCGGGCGCTGCCCGAACTGCCTGCAGTGTGATGGCTGGGATTGTGCGCAAATGTGTAGGCGGGAGGGTGCCGAGCCTGTGCACGCAGCCTGCGGGTATCAGCGACGACGGCCGGGTCCGGACAGACGTCGGCGATCTGGGGGCACCTTTGGAACCTGCCAAGCGCCCCGATAGGGATTCCCAGAAGGGCTTCGGCGATACCCGTTGGAACCTCGTTGAAGGGGAACGTCCTACCTCTGGGTTGCTCCGCTGGATCTCGGGGCAATCTCGCCATTGATGTCGGCGACACTCTCGCTTCCGCCGTTGAGTCCCGTTCAATCCGAACCGTGCCTGGCGTGTGGACGTCTATCATGTCTTCATGGCTAGCTCTCAGGTCGAGTTGATGCCCGGCGAGACCATGGTCCTGTCCGCCAACCCGCACTGGTTCTACTTCTGGAAGCACGCGCTGGCTGCCGCCGTGGTGATTGTGATGGGAGTCCTCGCCTGGGCTTTCGACATCGCCTGGTTGTCAACCCTACTGTGGTGGGTCGCTGCGCTGGCCCTGACGGCCCTGCTAGTAGCTCTCGCCATGGTGTTCATCCAGTGGCGAACCACTCATTTCGCGATCACTGACCGCCGCGTTGCCTACACCACTGGGGTGGTGCGCCGCCGAGGTGTCTCGATTCCGTTGAACCGGATCAACAACGTGAACTTCGAGCAGTCGCTGCTGGCCCGGTTGCTGGACAACGGCATCGTCACCATCGAGTCCGCCGGCGAGACCGGTGACTCGGTCTTCGAGAACATCTCGCACCCGGCCAATGTCCGCACGATCATCTTTGGGCAGATGGAAGCCGACGCACAGTCCGACTCCCACCGTGATGCGGCTGCCATGGCGCAAGCCCTGGGCGAGAGGGGATCGGTGCCCGAGGCCGCACCGTCTGCCTGGCGACGTCTCAGCGAGCTGGAAGACCTGCATCAACGTGGCCTGATCAGCGACGAGGAGCTTAAGGTGAAGCGCGGGGAGGTCATGGACTCACTCTGAGGCATCGCCGTGGTCGAGCACCCAGCGCTGCATGGTGGCTCGTTGCTCCCGGGTTGGAATCGAACCAGCATCCCTCACCTGGAACGGGTGGGCGCTGAGGTTACAGGCTGTGGGCTGCCGTCCGGCTTCTCGGGGCATCGAGCTGACAGACCGTTTCGAGGTATGCCTTCACCCGACCCAACATCGCGCGGTCAAGGCGACGGACAGCCTTGTCGAACTGCGGGGACGTGCGCAGCTGTCAGTGCGTCAAACGTCCAGCTTATCCCACAAGTCCTGGGCAGGGTGACTTTGCCTTCCGGTCTCCTCCCACTCGCGTACGACGGCGTCCGCCCAGAACCGGTCTTCCAAATCGCTGAGGTGCTCGGGGATCGCTTCGGGGACGTAGAACGTCTGGACCGACCGGTACGGCGGGCCAACTGCACGAGTCGTTCCTCATCCCCTGGTGTGAGCCGGATCCACCGCGCCATGTCCATCACCTCCTGTTGAGATACAAGTAACCCATACATGTCTGGCGCCGAGAAGGCCCTTGACTCAGCGCTCCCTAGTGGGAACCGTCGCCGGTGAGCCATCCCGGTCGTGGCGATACCCGCTGACCTCGACGCAGTCCCCGCTCATGTCCTGTGTCGGACAACATCGACTACTTGTCCATCGGGGCTTTGCTGCGCTGTGAAGCGGTCATGCATCGTGCTGTCGCGGTGCGGTTCGTCCCCGTCTTGGGGAGGTGGGATAGGGGCTGTCCCGCCCCACTCTCGGAGCGGTGCGCTGACCTGGCCAGCCACATGTCGGCAGCACGGTACAGAATCAGTGCATGGCATATGACGAGCACTTGGCAGAACGGGTCCGCGACCTGCTCAGCGGCCGGATCGACGCGGAGAAGAAGATGTTCGGCGGCTTGGCCTTCATGGTGGGGGGCCGGATGGCCTGCTGCGTGAGCGGCCAGAGTGGGTTGCTGGTTAAGGTCGGGCGTGATGCGTTTCCCGAGATGGTCGAGCTCGAGCATGTCGAGCCGATGACAATGGGCGACACGGTCTCGGACTCCTGGGTCTACGTCGGCGACCAAGCCCTGATCGAGGAACGCGCCCTGCGGTTGTGGATCGACCGCGGTCTCGCCGCGAACCCGCCTAAGCCTCGTCCGTAGGGTCTCCAGCGCTTGCCCGAACACCTAACTCGTGTGGCTGTGAGGATCAGTGCCTCGTGGCGCTTGCGTGCCTCCCGCTCCGAACTGGTCGTGCGTCCAGGCCGGAATGGAGATGATGTCAGCCTGCGCGGAATCGGTGAGGCGACACCTCGTCATCAGCCCGATGACTGAGTCTTGCCGCGCGAACACCGAGGTGCTCGACGAAGTCGTCGAGTGAGACGTCATCGACGTCGTCGAAACGCCCCGAGGCTAGATCTGACCAGCCCTGCTCAGCGGCTTGGCGCAGGCGGAGACCTTAGCGGCGACACCTCGCGCAGCACCTCCCAGATCTGGCGGGCTGCGGGGGCCGCGACCTCACCGCCAATGCCGCCCTGGTCGACCACGACTGCCACGGCATACTCAGGTGTGGTGGTTGGGCCGTATGAGGCATACCAGGCGGTGGAGCGTGCATCGAAGGCCTCGGCCGATCCGGTCTTGCCCGCCACGGGGTAATTGTCCAGGTCGAACCCGGTAAACGCTTGCGCGCCCGTGCCATTGGTATTGACCCCGGCCAGGCCGTCCCGCACGATCTGCAGCGACTCCGGCTCGATGAACACCCGGCCAGTCTGTTCCGGCGCGAAGTCGGTGACTTCTGTGCCATCGGGGCGTTGAGTGCCGGCCGCGATCTGCGGGCGCCAAAGCGTCCCACCGTTGGCGATCGCGGCATACGACGTCGCCAACTGCACGGGTGTGACAGCAAGCTCTCCCTGGCCGATCGCGAAGTTCACCGCGTCCCCGGGTCGGTATTGCCACCCGTCCACACAGTTTTCCTTGGCCGACCGTTCCAGAAAGAGGCGACGCTCCCGGTCTTCGACGTCGGGATAGCCGAGGTCGGCGCGGGCGCAGATGTCGTCCCTGTTCTGCTCCCACTGTCGCCGCGAGGTCTCCCGACCCGGGATCGAGCCGGCCACTTCGCCAGGAACGTCGATCCCGGTCAGCTGGCCGAACCCGAAGTCCTCGGCCAGGAGGACGTAGGGGTCACGCAGATCAGAGTCCTGACTCAACCCGCCGAGCTCGAGCCATGAGTCGTAGGCCCACTGATAGAAGACCGTGTCGCAGGAAACTTCCATGATCTGCTGCAGATCGATGGGGCCGTAGTCGCGTGACTCGAAGTTGTCGAAGCGCTGCCCTGCGATGTCCACCGACCCGGGACAGTCGTAGTCAGCCTCAGGGTCTATGCCCGAAGCCAACGCCGCCGGCAACGACATCGCCTTGAAGGTCGATGCTGGCGGGTAGGTCTGAGCGAGCACGCGGTTGACCAACGGCTGGCCAGCGTCCGGCTCCAGCAGCGCGTCGAAGTCACGCTGCGAGATGCCCTCGCTCCAGATGCTGGGGTCGTATGTCGGCCAGCTAGCAGCCGCAATGACCGCACCGGTATCGACCTTGATCACCACCGCGGCAGCACCAAGCGCCGGGAATCCAGCCCTGCGCTGCGTCCGCACGGTCTCTTTCAGCACGGCCTCGGTGCGGAGCTGCACCTCGCTATCCAGGTGGGTGCGCAGGTCCAGCCCCGGCACGGCGGGGCGGTGTTCGACCTGACCGGTCACCACTCCGCGTGGGTCGACCGTGACGACAGTGCGCTCCGGTTCACCGCGGAGCACGTCATCGTAGGTCGCCTCGAGCCCCGCTCGCCCC
>JBARZG010000103.1:0-73563 GCA_049649785.1 Ornithinimicrobium sp.
ACGCCGGCCCGCGACACGCAGACGCCTGGCACCAGCGGTCAAGACGTTGACCCGTTGCCGATGGGCTTCATTGACCTGGCCATGCCCGCCAACGTCGAGCGGGCAGTGGGTGACCTGCCCGGCGTTCACCGGGTGGACCTAGCTCAGATTCAGTCCGGCACCCGGAACACCGTCGACTCGGCGCAGCTTCGCACCGTGTTGGACGAGGTAGCGGATCTGATTACTAGCGAAGTGGCCGCATACCAGCTCGGTCGTCGGGTGCAACACGTCGCCCCCACCGTCGCTGCGTTGCGGGCCCGTGCAGCCAGCGTCGTGGAGGCCGAGCTTGACCGGCTGGATCACCGCTTACCTTCCCTCGATGATCCGGCCCGGGCTCAGGTGCACCAGACCGTGAGCCGGATCGTGGACAAGTTGCTGCATACGCCGACGGTCCGGGCCAAAGAAATGGGCAGCGCCGATGAGCCGGGCGAGTACGCACGGGTCCTGCGCGAACTCTTCGACCTCGACCCCGAGCAGATCGTGTCCGTGCACGACGTCGCCGCGATCAGCGAAGGCGATGCCGTATGAGGCTCGGAACCCGCGGGAGTGCGCTGGCCACCACCCAGGCCCACCTCATCGGGGGTCAACTGCGAGCCGCGGGCAGCAACGTGGACATCGTCACGGTGAAGACCGAGGGGGATGTCAGTGATCGCCCCCTGACGGAGATCGGTGGGACTGGGGTGTTTGCCACGGCCCTGCGCACCGCCCTGTTGCGCCGTGAGATCGACATTGCCGTGCATTCGCTCAAAGACCTGCCGGTGGCAAACTACCCAGGCTTGAGCATTGCGGCCATCACTGTGCGTGAAGACCCCCGCGATGTGGTGATCACGGCGAACGGTCAACCGTTGCACGAACTTGGATCATCTGCGCGAGTAGGCACCGGATCGCCGCGGCGCGCCGGACAGCTTGCAGCCCTGGCTCCTGCCGTCGAGGTGGTGGACATTCGCGGCAACGTCAACACCCGGATCGCCAAATTGCGCAGTGGTCAGGTGGAGGCACTTGTTCTTGCTGCGGCCGGGATGGCGCGACTGGGCCGATCGGCCGAGGTCACGCAGACCTTGTCGCCGGAGGAGATGTTGCCCGCCCCGGGCCAGGGTGCCTTGGCGGTGGAGTGTCGTGACCCCGAGTACGGGCCGTCATCTGAACACGCCCGCGACCGCGATTTTCGCATCAAAACGGCGTGTGCTGCGTTGGACGACCCACTGACCCGAGGGTGTGTCGAGGCAGAACGAGCCATGTTGTCGGCCCTGGAGGCTGGCTGCACGGCACCAGTGGGGGCGCTAGCCACCCGATCGGGCGATGAATACGAACTGACCGGTTGGGTCAGGCAAGCCGGGGTGTCACCCCGGATCAAGGCGACCGGCCCAGATCCCAGCGAACTGGGCCGGCAGGTAGCGCAAAAGCTGCTGCGAGCGATCGCAGCGCACGGTCCCGAGCAAATCTCGAAACTGGAGTGTGAGTCGTGAGCGCCCATACCGAAACAGCATCAGTTCCAGACCAGATCCCGATGGCCCGGGTCGCCTTTGTCGGCGCCGGTCCGGGGGATCCGGGCCTGCTGACCGTCCGAGGTCGTGACTACGTCGCGAGCGCCGATGTCATCATTCTGGACTCCATGGACCACGCCGAGCGGTTCCGTCCCTACGCTCGACCCGATGTGGAGATTGTCGACGGGTCACCGGCCAGCACCGGCAAAGAGTTGGCGGCGGCTTCCCGGGCAAAGCTGGTGGTCACCAGTGCCACCGCCTTGGCCGACCACAGCAAGCTAGTCCTACGGCTGATGGACGGCGACCCGGCGGCCTTCTCCTCCTTGGCCACCGAGGCTGCGGCGTGCCGCCGGGCCGGAGTCGCGTTCGAGATCGTGCCGGGCGTCAGCACCGCCTGGTCGGTCCCCGTGTATGCCGGGGTGCCGCTGACCAGCGGTCGAGGAGGCAGTCAGTTGCACATGATTGATGGCTCGGACGCAGGAGTCGATTACTCCCTATCGGCCTCTGCTCAGGTGACCGTCGTGGTCCAGGGCGAGCCGGCGCAGGTGCGTGGTGCGTTGGCAGAGTTGCTGAAGGCAGGGCGAGATGGTGAGACACCGGTCGCCCTCACCGAGCACGGAACGACGGTCGATCAGCGCACCGAGGTCACCGCGTTGAACGCCGCCGAACGGGTGCTCAAATCCACTCTGCCGCAGGCCACGTTGGCGGTTATCGGCTCCCAGGTCGACCTCCGTACCGAGCTGTCCTGGTATGAGACCAAGCCGTTGTTCGGATGGCGAGTCGTGGTGCCTCGCACCAAAGATCAGGCTGGGACCATGGTTGAGCAGTTGGCCACCTACGGCGCCTGCGCACAGGTCGTGCCCACGATCAGTGTGGAGCCGCCGCGCACTCCGCAGCAGATGGACAAGGCTATCCGCGGCTTGGTCACGGGCCGGTATGAGTGGGTGGGGTTCACGTCGGTCAACGCCGTGCGTGCAGTGCGGGAGAAGTTCACCGCGCTCGGACTGGATGCTCGATCTTTCTCCGGTTTGAAGATCGCCGCCGTCGGCGGGGTGACCGCCCAAGCGCTCCAGGATTGGGGCCTCGTTCCAGATCTGGTACCCAGCTCCGAGCAGTCCGCCCGCGGTTTGTTGGAGGCCTGGCCGCCCTACGACGACGTGCTCGACCCGATCAACCGAATCTTGTTGCCGAGGGCAGACATTGCCACTGACACGCTGATCGCGGGCTTGATCGAGATGGGCTGGGAGGTGGACGACGTCACGGCCTATCGCACCGTGCGCGCAGCTCCACCGGCGCGAGAGGTCCGCGAATCCATCAAAAGTGGGGCCTTCGATGCGGTCTGCTTCACGTCATCGTCGACAGTGCGGAACCTGATCGGGATCGCTGGCAAGCCACATCCGAACACCCTGGTCGGCTGTATCGGTCCGGCCACTGCGCGCACCGCCGAAGAGCACGGTCTGAACGTCGACGTCATCTCGCCAAGCCCTTCAGTTGATGCTCTGGTGGATGCGTTGGCCGACCACGTGGCCGGGCTGGCAGAGGCAGCCGCAGCCAATGGCCAAACCTTGGCGCGTCCGAGCCAACGTCGCGGGAGGGCAACACGACGAGTTGCGAAAGCTCGAGCGTGAGCTGGGGCCATCCCATCCCTCGGCCTCGACGGCTGCGCACGACTCCCGCCATGCGCTCACTGGTCCGCGAGACCCGTCTGGACCCCGCTCATCTGGTCTTGCCGATGTTCGTGGCCGAAGGGTTGACCGAACCCGTGCCGGTCACGTCGATGCCGGGGGTATATCGGCACACCCAGGAGTCGCTGTTGCGGGCAGCCGAGCAAGCGGTCAGGGTCGGGGTCGGTGGGCTGATGCTCTTCGGCGTCCCAGCCCGCAAAGACGCGGTCGGCAGCGCAGCCGATGACGAAGGCGGGGTGTTAAACCAGGCCCTGATCAGCGTGCGGGAAGAGGTGGGCGACGACACCGTCATCATGGCTGATCTGTGCCTCGATGAGTTCACCGACCACGGGCATTGTGGCGTGCTCGGCAGCCGAGGTGAGATCGACAATGACGCCACGCTTGCACGGTATGCGCAGATCGCGTCGGCTCAGGCAGCCGCCGGAGCCCATGTGGTCGCTCTCTCCGGAATGATGGACGGGCAGGTCGCGGCGGTTCGTTCGGCCTTGGACACCGGCAACCGGTCCGATGTGGCGATCTTGGCCTACACAGCCAAGTACGCCTCGGCGTTCTACGGCCCGTTTCGAGAAGCGGTGCAGTCCACCCTCGTCGGTGACCGAGCGACATACCAGCAGGATGTGGCCAATCGGCGCGAAGCCACTCGGGAGTTGTCCTTGGACTTGGCCGAAGGCGCGGACATGGTCATGGTCAAGCCGGCCATGGCGTGTTTGGACATCGTGGCCGATGTCTCCGCACGCAGCGACGTGCCGGTGGCGGCTTACCACGTCTCCGGGGAGTACGCGCAGATCGAGGCTGCCGTCGACCGGGGATGGTTGGAGCGGGAAGGGACGGTCCTGGAGTCGTTGCTCTCCATTCGGCGTGCCGGAGCCGACATCGTTCTGTCGTATTACGCCGACTATGCCGCCCGACTGCTGGGTCGGCAGGCAGCGCGCCGGTCATAAGCACGGTCCTGCGTCGAAGATCGGCCACACTGGTGAACATGGAGATCGAGACTGAGCGGGCGGCCGTTGACTGGCTCGATGACGACGAGCAGTTGGCGTGGCGTGCCTGGCTGCGCGGCTACCGGCTCGTGATGCAGGCCCTGGAGGACGGCTTGTCCGGCACCGGCCTGCGCCTGGGCGAATACGAAATCCTGGCGATGCTCAGTGAAGCCCCGGACCACGTCCTGCGAATGTCGGCGCTGGCGGACCTCGTCGTGCAATCGCGGAGCCGGCTCACCCATACCGCGAAGCGACTGGAGGCAATGGGCTTGGCGCGGCGGGCCAAGTCCGTCAGCGATGGACGAGGGGTGGAGGTCGCCCTGACGCCGCAGGGGTATGAGTTGGTGCTGCGTGTGGCCCCGGTGCACCTCCGCACGGTGCGCGACACCTTCGTAGGACAGTTGTCGCGGGATGAGTTGCTCAGTTTGGGCGAGGGGATGCGGCGTTTGATCGTGACGCTGCGGACCCGCCCGGAGCAGGGGTCTGACGCCGTGTGACCGGGGCGGAGCGTCGGCTGGGGTCGATGTCAGACTTGGGGGCATGTCTTCTTCACTCATCACCTCGACGCCGCGTTCGGCGGCTCTGATGGAGCAAGCGGAGCGCGTGATCCCCTCTGGGGTCAACTCTCCAGTCAGAGCTTTCCGATCGGTGGGGGGCACTGCTCGCTTCATTGACCACGCGCACGGGCCGTGGCTGACCGATGTCGATGGGCACCGGTATGTGGATCTGATCTGCTCGTGGGGGCCGATGATCTTGGGCCACGCCCACCCGGGCGTGCTCGAGGCCGTGCGGGAGGCGGCGGGCGCTGGGTTCTCGTTTGGAACCCCCACAGAGCGTGAGGTGGCGCTGGCGCAGGAGATCGCGGGACGGGTTGATCCGGTGGAGCAGGTCAGGTTGGTCAACTCCGGCACCGAGGCCACCATGAGCGCCGTTCGGTTGGCGCGGGGATACACCGGCCGGTCGGTCATCGTGAAGTTTGCCGGGTGCTACCACGGCCACGTCGATGCTCTGCTGGCGGCGGCCGGCTCGGGTCTGGCGACGTTCGCCTTGCCGGATTCTGCCGGGGTGCCGCCGTCGGCTGCAGCCGAGACCATCGTCCTGCCGTACAACGATGTCGATGCGCTCCAGGCGGCGTTTGCTGAGCATGGAGACCGGATCGCTGCGGTGATCACCGAGGCCGCGGCCGGCAACATGGGCGTGGTGCCACCGGAGCCCGGATTTACCGACGCGCTGCTGCGAGTTGCCCATGCTCATGGAGCGTTAGTCATCTCCGATGAGGTGATGACCGGGTTTAGGTGTAGCGCGGCGGGATGGTACGGCCTCGAGGGGCCATATGAGCACGGCAGTCCCGACCTGTTCACGTTCGGCAAGGTGATGGGAGGCGGGTTCCCGGTGGCCGCGTTCGGTGGCCGACAAGAGGTGATGGCGATGCTTGCCCCGCAGGGTCCGGTCTATCAAGCGGGCACCTTGTCCGGCAATCCGATCGCGAGCGCGGCCGGTCTGGCAACCCTGCAGCACTGCACCCCCGAGGTCTATCTGCGCATCACTGCGGTCGCCGAAGCGTTGGCCGATGCGGTGCACCGCGCATTCGGCAAGCACGGCATCGAGCACCGAATCCAATGGGCCGGATCGATGTTCAGCGTCTTCTTCAGGCAGGGTCAGGTGCGCAATTTTGCCGATGCCAGCGCCCAGGATGCCGACCGGTATGCCGCGTTCTTCCACCAGATGCTGCAGCGCGGGGTCCACCTGCCGCCGAGTTGCTATGAGTCGTGGTTTGTCAGCGCCAGTCATGACGATGCCGCGGTCAACCACATCATTGACGCCATTGATGCCAGTGCCGCTGCGATCGCTCAGTGAGCCGTGAAACACTTGAGCCTATGACTTCCGATGCTGCGACCACGATGGTCCACGTCGTGCGACACGGCGAGGTCTACAACCCTGGCGGGGTCCTTTACGGGCGCCTGCCGGATTTCCATCTGTCCGACCTGGGTGTCGAGATGGCGGGGCTTACCGCCGACTACCTGGCCGATGCCGACGTGCGCTACATCGCCTCGTCGCCGCTGGATCGGGCCCAAGAGACCGCGGCACCGATCGTGGCACGTCATGACGTGCCGTTGGCTACGGACGTCCGGCTGATCGAGGCCGAAAACCACTTCGAAGGCACCACCATTGCCAGCGGCGGCGTGCTCCGCCGACCCGAGCATTGGCGCTACCTCATCAATCCGTTCGCACCCAGCTGGGGCGAGCCCTACCGCCAGATCGCGACCCGGATGTTGGCGGCGCTGACCACGGCACGCCAACATGCGCGCGGCGGTGAGGCGGTGCTGGTTTCGCACCAGTTGCCGGTCTGGACCGTGCGTCAACGCCTGGAGGGCAAACGTCTGTGGCACGACCCGCGTCAGCGTGAGTGCAGCCTGGCGTCGGTGACCTCGGTGCGCTATGACGGCGATGATCCGGTCGAGGTGACGTATGCCGAGCCGGCCGGCCACCTGCTGGCGCAGGCCCAGCCCGGGGCGGGGGCATGAAGGGTGTCGTCGCGATGCTGGGGGCGGTCTCGCTGTCATCGGTGCTGCTCAGCGGTTGCAGCGGGGACAACACGATTGCCGAACAAGCCCGCGAAGGCAATGAGAAGAACTACATTGCCGGGGACGGCACGGTGACGGCGGTCGGCCCTGGGCAACGTGAGACCGAGATGGAGCTGACCGGGACAACGCTAGAAGCAGAGCCCTGGTCTTCGACTGACGCGATAGGCGAGGTATTGGTGATCAACGTATGGGGGTCGTGGTGCGCGCCGTGCATCGCCGAGGCGCCTGACCTCAACGAGGTGTACGCACACTTCGAGGAGGCCGACCAACCGGTCGAGTTCATCGGTGTGAATGTTCGCGACAGCGTCCCTACCGCACTCGCCTTTCAGAAGGCCAAAGACGTGCCCTACCCCTCATTAGAAGATGACGGCGGAGCCACGCTGATCGATCTGCAGGGCTTGGCCAACGCCCGACCGAGCACGCTGGTGCTCGACCGGGACGGAATGGTGGCAGCGCGGGTGCTGGGTCAGGTTGACGCGAGCACGTTGCGGACCCTTGTGCAGGACGTGCTTGATGAATGACGTCGCTGCCGATGAGCCCGGCCGGTAGGGGCGAGCCGGGTGAGTGAACTGGTGCTCAACGGCCCGCTGCTCGCGGCTTTGGCCATCGCACTCACGGCCGGTGTGGTGTCGTTTGCCTCACCCTGTGTGCTGCCGTTGGTGCCTGGGTTTTTAGGCTACGTGAGCGGTATGACTCCCGATGAGAACGGCAGCGGCAGGGTACGGATGGTGCTCGGCGCGTTCGGCTTCGTTGCCGGGTTCAGCGTGGTGTTCATCGCCATGAGTGTCGTGGTCTCCTCGCTGGGGGCATCGCTGATCGAACACCAGCAACTGCTGTTGCGGATCGGTGGAGTGATGGTCTTGGCGCTCGGCGTGTTCATGCTGACCGCTACCAGCGGGCAGGGCTGGCAACCGCGATGGCGGCCTGCCGCCGGACTGGCCGGAGCACCCGCCCTCGGAGTGGTCTTCGGGCTGGGCTTCACCGCATGCACTGGCCCGGCGTTGGCTGCGATCCAGACGCTGGGCGCCACGCTGGCTCCGCAAGACGGTGTCTCGTCGCGAGCGCTGGCGTTGGCATTGGCGTACTGCCTGGGGTTGGGATTGCCGTTCATCGCCATCGCTGCGGGGGCGGGCTGGGTCGCTGGTGCCTCGCGCAGCCTGCGCTCGCATCACGACGCGATCCAGCGAGTCTCCGGCGTGGTGTTGGTCGTGCTCGGTGTGCTCCTGATCAGCGGAGTGTGGGAGACGCTGACCGCCTGGATCCAAACGCAACTGGTTGCCTCGTTCGAAACGCCGCTGTGATGACGATGGCACTGTGATGACGATGGCCCTGATGATGATGGCCCGCTGATGGCGACTGACACCAAGGTTGATGTGCAGGCACCGATTGCTCAGCCGCGGCTCGGCCCGCTCGGCTGGGCACGGTGGGTGTGGAGACAACTCACGAGTATGCGCACGGCATTGCTGCTGTTGCTGCTCTTGGCCGTTGCGGCGGTCCCTGGCTCGATCTGGCCGCAACGCAGTGTCGATCCGGCGCTGGTGTCGGCATACCTGCGCAACAACCCCGGCATCGGGCCTTGGTTGGACCGATTCCAGATGTTCGACGTGTTCTCCTCGCCCTGGTTCGCCTCCATCTACCTGTTGTTGATGGTCTCGCTGATCGGGTGTTTGATGCCGCGCAGTCGCTCACACCTCTCGGCGATGCGGGCCCAACCGCCCGCCGCGCCGACACGGCTGGACCGACTGCCCGCATACACCAGTGTTGAGATCGAGGCCGGGTCACTGGAGGAGGATGAGCAGGCGGGACGCGACCGAGTCGCCGAGGTGGCCCGATCGGTGCTGCGAAGCCATCGCTACCGGGTTCGCACGGAGCCCTCGCGACAGAAGGGCGACATCGCCGCCGAGACCGGCTACCTCAAGGAGACCGGCAATCTGATCTTCCACGTCGCTCTGCTCTCAGTGATCATTTCGGTCGCGGTCGGCCATCTCTGGGGGTGGCGCGGCGAGGTGATCTTGCCCGAAGGGGCCACCTTCACCTCATCGGCTGCCCAGTACGACACCCTGGCACCGGGCCCGTGGGTGGACGAGAACGCGCTCGAGCCGTTCGCGCTGCGCCTGGACGAGATGACCGTGTCGTTCGAGACCGAAGCCGGTGGTGCCCAGTTCGGGGCTCCGCGAGAGTTCTCCGCCCAGGTCGAGACAGCCGAGCCGGTAGGGACAGAACCGGAGCGGCAGCGCCTTGCCGTCAACGACCCGGTGCATTTGTCCGGAGTGTCCGTGTACCTGCTGGGCAATGGCTATGCCCCAGTGGTGACGGTGCGCGACGCGGCCGGGGAGGTGCTGTTCTCCGACGCGGTGCCGTTCTTGCCGCAGGATGACAACTACACCTCGACCGGAGCGGTCAAGATCTCCGGTGCCGACCCCGAACTCGGTCTCTACGGCGCCTTCTTGCCGACGGCCCGGTTCGACGAGGACCGTGGGCCGACCTCCGATTTCCCCGATCTGGTCAACCCTCAGTTGGCGATCGGAGTCTTTGAGGGTGAACTCTTCCCTGGCGGGGCCCCTCAATCGGTCTACGTCCTGGACACCGCTGGAATGGAGCCGGTGCCCGACGCCGATGGCGAAGCCACCCGGCTGTTGCTCCAACCAGGACAGTCCATCGAGCTACCTGGCGAGCGGGGCAGCGTCACCCTGGAGGGCGTCGTGCGCTGGAGTGGTCTGGTGATGCGTCACGACCCGGGCCGGTTGCCGGTGTTGATCAGCTCGATCGCGGTCCTGGTAGGTCTGGTGATGATGCTGGCCGTGCGCCGCCGCCGAGTGTTCGTGCGGATAGTCCAGCGCCAGGGGCAGGGTGAGCGTCTCGGCGACGATGCGCACCGGCATACTGGAGTGCAGGTCGCGGGTCTGGTCAAGGGCAGTGACCCGGCGTTGCAAGAGTTGGTCGAGCGCATCGCAGATCAGATCAAAGACGAAGTCGAAGGAAGGCAGCGATGAGGAACGAGACACTGGCCGCCGCGTCGGATATTGGCGTCTGGGCGGCGATGGGTGTGCTCGCCCTGGCGATGGTCGCGTTCGCGGCTCATTTGGCCGTGCAGACCGCCGCCGCCAAGCCCCGGGCACGCGCCGTGTCGGTAGCCGTGGGGGCAGCCGAGCCGGCGAATAGTGGGCGGGCCGATGACCATGGAGCCGCCGCTGCGGTTTTTCCTGACGCCGCTCCTGCTGGCGAGACACCGTCGCGACGCTGGGGCGTGATCGGCCTGCAACTGACGTTGGTGGCGACCGTGCTGCTGGTGACCGCAACCGCTATGCGCGGGTTGTCCGTGCAGCGTGCTCCGCTGGGAAACATGTATGAGTTCGCGCTCGCCGCATCGTGCTTCGCGTTGGTCATCTACTCCGGCTGGAGCTTGCGGCGCGACCTGCTCTGGCTGGGGCTTTTCGTGGTGGCGCCGGTGCTGCTCATCCTCGGCTTCGCCCGGGGCGCTTGGTACACCGAGGCCAGCGCACTATTGCCCTCGCTGAACAGCATCTGGCTCGTCATTCACGTCACCGTGGCTACGCTCACCGTGGGCCTGTTCGTGATCGGCTTCGCGGTGGCCGTGCTCTACCTGTTGCAGGACCGTCGGGAACAACGCGCAAATCAGGCTGGCGCGCCTGTTCAGGGTCGATCCTGGCTCGCAGCATTGCCGCGCGGCGAGGTACTAGAGCGGCTGACGTACGGGATACACGTGGTGGCCTTCCCGCTGTGGACCTTCACGCTGATCGCCGGCGCGATCTGGGCCGAGCAAGCCTGGGGGCGATATTGGGGCTGGGACCCCAAGGAGGTCTGGACCTTCGTGATCTTCGTGGTGTACGCGGCATACCTGCACGCACGGGCCACGACCGGATGGACGACCCGTAAAGCCACCTGGTTGGCTGTTGCCGGCTTCGGATGCGTCGTGGTGAACTACGCCGTGGTCAACGTCTATTTCGCCGGCTTGCATTCCTACTCGGGGCTCTAGGCCGATGTTGCGCTACACAGTGTTGCGGCTGTTGGTCTTCTTCGTCTTCACCTTGGCCTTTGTGTGGGTGGGCGTTCCAGGCCTGTGGGCCGTGGTGTTTGGCGCGCTGTTCTCGATGGTGACCTCGCTGTTCCTGCTTCGACGGCAGCGAGACCAAATGGCCCAGGACGTTGTCGCCCGGATAGATCGAGGCCGGAGCAGGCGGGCCGAGAAAATCGCAGCGCAGCGCTCCGACGAAGACGAAGAAGACGGCGAAGTTGAGGGCAACCGAGCCCCGTGAGGCCAGTGTGGAGCGTATAGGTAGGTCGTCGGATGAGGTGAGCGAAGGATGACACGTCGTGCTCGTCTGCTACTCGACGACTGGTTTGCGGTCCAGTTCGAGAATCATTGTTAGCGCCATGTCGACCTGATCCATGGTCGCTTCGTCGACTTCGCCGAGTCGGCGCACAAAGCGCGAGCGGACGATAGCTCGCACCGCCCTGCATACGGCACGGCTCGGTCGTTCAACCCCGGCGTCCGGGGTGACCACGATGCGAAGTGCCGATGGGGCCAGCGAACTCGACAACGGGACTACGACGATCAACTCATCCGATACACCGTTGATGAGCTCGTTGGCCGATACCACCACCGCCGGACGGGTTTTGCCTGGCTCGCCAGATCGTCCTGCACCCAACTCGACGAGCCACACTTCTCGGCGGCGAGGTGTCCTAGTCAAGGCCGTCGGCGAGAGTCGACTCCCAGTCCCGAATCTCGAGCTGCGCATCGGGATTCTGCACGTCGATTCGGCTCGCAGTGGCCTCGGAACGCCAGATAGCTTCGCGCCGCCGTTCCTCGGCGATCTCTGAGAGCAGCGCGGCCAGCGACATGCCGCGCTCGCGGGCCTGGGCAGCGAGCAAGTCGCGCGTCGAGCGCGCCACTCTGATGGTACTTGTTTGGCTTGCCATCGCTTAAGTGTAGCGCCATTTCGTAGCGACAAAGCACGTCCACAAGGCCGAGAACGAACCAGGTATGTGCGGCACGCATCGACCCACCCTGACGCAGTCCGGCGAGCTAGGTCGAGATCATCAGTCCGCCGGAGAGCAGCAAAGCGTAGGCCAGTTGCGCTAAGCCGGTGCTGCCGAGCACAGGGACCAAGTCGCTGCCGGTGGCGCCACTGCGCACGGTACGCACTGGTGGCCATGCGAGCGGCAGAGCGGCCAGAGCGATCAGGGCCCACGGCCCGGATGCCGCCGCCAACGGCACCATCAGGAACGCAACAGCGAACAGCGCCAGGTAGAGCTTGCGGGTGCGAGCATCCCCCCATTTGACGGCTAGCGTCTGCTTGCCGACCTGCTCATCGCCGGGAATGTCACGCAGATTGTTGGCGACCAGGATGGCGCAGGCCAATGAGCCCACGCCAACGGCACCGGCTACCCCGGCCACGCTGAGCGATCCGGATTGCGTCCACTGGGTGCCGAGGACGGCGACCAGTCCGAAAAAGACAAAGACGGCGACTTCGCCCAAGCCCCGGTATCCGTACGGATTCCCACCGCCGGTGTAGCGCCAGGCCGCCACGATCGCGATCCCGCCCACGATCAGCCAGAACCACGCATTAGCCAGCGCGACCAGCGCCAAGCCGGTCACGGCTGCAATGCCGAAGAACAGAAATGCCGCGGCCTTCACGGTGCTCGGATCGGCCAGCCCCTGACCGACCAGTCGCACTGGCCCGACGCGGGTCGCGTCGGTGCCCCGGACACCGTCGGAGTAGTCGTTGGCGTAGTTCACGCCCACCTGAAGGGCGACCGCAACGATCAGCGCAAGCAGCCCCATACCGAAGTTTGCCGAACCTTGGGCGTAGGCCGCGGCTGTGCCGACGGCAACCGGGGCCAGCGCAGCCGGGAGTGTCCGCGGTCGCGCACCGGCGAACCACTGGGCTGCCTCGGCCATCGGGCTAGATGCCGCGCAAGAAGTCGGGGTCGTCATCCGGCCCCTTCGGTCCGCGAGGACCGCCACCACCGAGTTCGCGCATCCCCTTGGGACGCCCCGCCAGCAACCACGCAATCCCGCCGACGGGGGTAAACACCAACGCCAGCACGACCCACGCCAGTTTGGGCAGATTACGCACCTTGTCCCCGTCGGTACGCACAACGTCGATGACGCAGTACACGGTGAATGCCAAGAGCGCTATGGCTGCCAGGATTCTTAGCAACGGGGGTCCTTCGCGAAAGGGAAAACAGTACGTCTCATATTCTGCCACCTTCCTGAAGGAACGCTGTTTTGACCCCCCGGTAATCGATCTTGCCCCCCGGCAGTCGCGGAAGGTGGTCGCTGACCCTGACCTGCCACGGGATCGCATGGCGGGGCAGATGCCCGCGCAGCTCGGCTCGAACCCAGCGGCGCGGATCCGAGTGCAGTGGCGCGCTCGCAGACTCCGACGAAGGCACGATCAGCGCCGCCACTGCCTGACCCCACTGTAAGTCCGGGATGCCGACCACGGCAGCCTCGGCAATGCCGGGCAGGTTGCCTAAGGCGTCCTGCACTGCCGTGGGTGCCACCTTGTGGCCGCCGGTGATGATCACATCATCGACTCGGCCGACGATGACCCAGCGACCGTGCGCGGCGTCGAGGCGTCCTACATCGCTGGTGGCGAACCAGCGTTCACCGCCGTGGCGCCGGAAGGCCAGCGCGTCGAGGTCAGGGCGGTCCAGGTAGCCATCGGCCAACATCGGGCCGGCCAGCAACAGCCTGCCAACGCCGCCGCGAGTCTGGGTCTGGGTCTCGGTCTCGGTCTTGCGATCATCCAGTCGAACCTGGACATCTCGCAGTGCGATGCCGTCGTGCAGGCACCCGCCGCTGGTCTCGCTCATCCCGTACGTATGTGTCCACCCGACGCTGGCCTGGGTCAGCGCGGCGGCGAGCGTCGGGGGGAGATGGTCGCCTCCGATCAAGACCCGATCGAAGCTGCGTAAGGCCTCCAAACCCTCAGGCTGAGCCACGAGCCTGCTCACCTGAGTAGGCACCAGCGAAACGTAGCGGGGCAGATCAGTTCGCATACCCGCCGCCGCTTCGGCGAACGCTTGCCACCTGAACGGACCCTCCGGCAGGACCACCGGGGTGGTTCCTGCCAGCACCGACCGAACGTAGACACCCAGGCCGCCGATGTATGAGGGTGACAGCGCCACCAGCCAATGCCCGTGGCCCCCGAGCCGGTCTGCGACCGCTCTCGCCGAAAACCGCAACGCCTCCGCCGAAAGGACCACCGATTTAGGCGATCCCGTCGAACCCGAAGTAGGCACGACAAACGGTTCGCCAGCAGCGAGCGTCTTACTAACCCAGGACAGCAACTGAGCCGAACTCAGTTGGTTACGGTCGATGGTGGTCTGGCCGGGCTCAGGGCTCTGCGGTGGCTGCAGCACCCTGGAAGCTGTTCTCCAGGTCGACGTACCACTCGCCGTCCACCTTCTTCAGCTGGATGGCCTCGTCGCCGAAGCCCTGAGCGAACAGTTCGGAGAAGTTGTCCTTGTCCACCGTGGCGGTGTCCCCTTGGACATCGGCACCCATGACCTCGATCAACTCGATGATCTGGGCCTGCTCCTCGGTGATCACACCGTCGAGGCTTGCTGGAATCACCTGCTCGCACAACTGCATGCTCTCCTGCGAGGCCGTCATCGGCTGGGTGCTGCCGTTAAACGCATCCAGCATCACGTCGCAAATCCTGGGGTCGGCGTTGGCCAACGCGACCATGAACTGTTCGGTCACCGCCGCAACCTCGGCGCCTTCCTCGCCGCCCTCGGCCTCACCAGAACCCCCCTGCGTGGGCTCCTCCGTCTCCTCAACCGTGTCTTCGGTCGGCTCTTCAGTCTCTTCGGTCGTTTCTTCAGTGGGCTCTTCGGTGGCCTCTTCGCTCGTTTCCTCGGCGCTGGCCTCCTCGACGGCTGGATCATCGTCGGAGCCGCAGGCCGAGAGGAACAGCACCGGTGCTGCCAGTGCCGCTATCAGTGAGCGTCGCATGTGTGGGGACCTTCCAAGTGGCGGTGGATGTGCTGCGCGCCCAGATTACAGGGCGCGCAGCTGGTGAGACGAGGCCAAGACCGCAACGGTTCCCTGGGAGTCGGGTCGGAACTGCCGCTCAGAAATACCAGGGGTAGGGCGACCAGTCCGCCGGACGCTTGTCCAAGAAGGAGTCTCGTCCCTCCACGGCCTCATCGGTCATGTAGGCCAAGCGGGTACTCTCGCCGGCGAATACCTGCTGACCCACCAAGCCGTCGTCGACGAGGTTGAACGCGAATTTGAGCATTCTTTGCGCGGTCGGTGACTTGCCGAGGACCTGGGCCGCCATCTCGAGCGCATCGATCTCCAGCCGATTGTGAGGGCTGACAGTATTGACCGCGCCCATCGCCTGCATCTCCTCGGCCGTATAGATCCGACCCAGGAAAAAGATTTCGCGAGCAAATTTTTGGCCCACTATCCGGGCCAGGTATGCCGAGCCGTACCCGCCGTCGAAGCTGCCGACATCGGCGTCTGTCTGCTTGAACCGGGCGTGCTCCGCCGAAGCGATGGTCAGGTCGCAAATAACATGGAGGGAATGGCCTCCGCCAGCGGCCCAACCGTTGACCACGGCGATGACGATCTTGGGCATCGTGCGGATCAGTCGCTGCACCTCCAAAATATGCAGTCGGCCACCGGCCGCCTTGACCCGGGCAGCGTCGACGGTGTCGGCCTCCTCGCCGCCGGCGTATTGATACCCCGAGCGCCCCCGGATCCGTTGGTCGCCGCCGGAGCAGAAGGCGCGGCCACCGTCCTTGTCGCTGGGACCGTTTCCGGTCAGCAACACGGCCCCTACATCTGGGGTCATCCGGGCGTGGTCGAGGGCGCGGTACAACTCATCGACAGTGTGCGGCCGGAAGGCGTTGCGCACATGCGGGCGGTCAAAGGCGATCCGGACGCATCCGAGCCTTTTCGCGCGGTGATAGGTGACGTCGGTGAAGTCGAAACCCTCGACTACATCCCAGCTCTGTGGGTCGAAGGTCTCCGACACGGCGCGACCGTCCTGCTCGGTGTCGACGCCGTCATGGTGCGGGCCGCCGTTGTTACCGCTGTTGAGGTTACTGCTCACGGGAGACGACACTATGCCTATGACTTCGTCTCGGCACGCGTGCACCGATGACGGCCCGTGCCCGTGAGTGCAGCAGCCTGGCCCGATATCGGGGAGATTCTTGAGGTCACGAAGGTGGTGCGGCTGCCACTGCGGGTGAGGTTCCGGGGCCTCGATCATCGTGAAGCGGTGCTGATGCGGGGCCCGCAGGGGTGGTCAGAGTTCGCGCCCTTCGTGGAGTACGACGACCGCGAAGCGGCTTGGTGGCTGGCGGCAGGCTTGGAGGCCGGGTGGGGGAGCGTGCCGCCGCCGGTGCGCGACTGGGTGTCGGTCAACGCCACGGTTCCCGCGGTGAGCGCCAAGCAGGTGGCGCCGATCCTGGCGCGGTTTGCCGGATGCCAGACCGCCAAAGTTAAGGTGGCGCAGGCCGGTCAGCGGTTAAGCGATGACATCGCGCGGGTCAGCGCTGTTCGCGACGTTCTCGGGCCTGAGGCCGCCATCCGCGTCGATGCCAACGCAGCCTGGGATCTGGACCAGGCCACCGATGCCATCACCCGCCTGTCGGCATACGACCTTGAGTATGCCGAGCAGCCCGTCGCGGAGGTTGATGACCTTGCCCGGTTGCGGGTGCGGCTGGCTGCAGTAGGTATCTCGGTGCCGATCGCTGCCGATGAGTCGATTCGTCGCGCCGCGGATCCCATGGAGGTCGCTCGCAAGGAGGCGGCGGATGTGATCGTGGTCAAAGTGGCTCCATTGGGCGGCGTGGCGCGGGTACTCGAGGTCGTCGACGATTGTGGGCTCCCTGCAGTGGTCTCCTCCGCGTTGGACACCTCCGTAGGGATCTCGGCGGGGCTTGCTCTGGCGTGTGCGCTGCCCGACCTCTCGCATGCCTGCGGCCTGGGCACCGTGACGTTGCTGGCCCGCGACGTGGCGCCGGAACCTTTGCTGCCGGTGGACGGGGCGCTGACCAGGGCGCAGGCTCGGTCGAGCTTGGCCTCGATAGGGGTCCTGGGCTCGAACGTCCTGGCTGACGCCGAACGCACCCGCTGGTGGCGAGATCGGCTCTCGCGCTGCTGGTCGCTGCTCTAACCACCTGGGCACGGTTACGCATCGCCCAGGGCTGCGCCTTCTGCTGATGTGGGTGCACAACCCCGCGCAGGCGGGGAATTAACCCGGCGGAAACGTCCGGAACACGGCCGAAACATGACAGGCCCACATCGGAAACACAGCCCGCGCATTCTCCTCATATCGGTATGCCACCTGGGGCATACCTCCAATCGTGATGGAGACATCGATGGAACTGACCTCGAGCGATGTATGGGTGATGGTTTCAGCCGCCCTGGTGTTGCTGATGACCCCCGGCTTGGCCTTCTTCTACGGCGGGCTGACCCGCGCCAAAGCATCCGTGAACATGCTGATGATGAGCTTCGTGTCCATCGGGATCACAGGTGTGATCTGGGTGCTGTGGGGCTACTCGATGAGCGGAGGTGATTCAGTCCTCGGCGGCCTCTTCGGTGACCCGACCGCCTCCTTCGGCCTGTCGAACCTCGTAGGCACCTCCGATCTCATTGGCGCGGGCTTCGGAGCGACCTTCGCGATCATTACGGTGGCGCTGATCAGCGGCGCCGTCGCTGACCGCACCAAGTTCAGCGCATGGACCGTGTTCGTTCCGATCTGGGTCACCCTCGTGTACTGCCCGCTGGCCTTCATGGTCTGGGGCGGCGGGTTGCTCAGCGACTCTGGATGGATCGGTGAGACCTTCGGCGTGGCCATCGACTTTGCCGGTGGCACCGTGGTGCACATCAACGCCGGGCTGGCTGCCCTGGTGCTGGTGTACATCATCGGCCAGCGGGCTGGCTTCGGGAAGATGGGCTTTCACAAGCCGCACAACGTGCCGCTGGTCATGCTGGGCGCAGCGCTGCTGTGGTTTGGCTGGTTCGGCTTCAATGGCGGCGCTGCAGGGACTAGCGAAGAGGCCGGCCTGATCTGGGTGAACACGATGGTTGCCCCGGCCGCCGCGATGCTCGGCTGGTTACTGGTCGAGCGCATCCGCGACGGACGCCCCACTGCGGTCGGTGCCGCCTCAGGCGTGGTCGCCGGGCTCGTCGCGATCACCCCGGCCTGCGCCAACCTGAGCCCGGTCGGCTCGATCGGTCTCGGCATCGTGGCCGGTGCTGCGTCTGCCCTCGCGATCGGTCTGAAGTACAAGTTCGGGTATGACGACGCGCTCGACGTGGTGGGCGTGCACTTGGTCGCCGGTTTGATCGGCACCGTCGCCATTGGCTTCCTGATGCTGCCGATCGATGGCGAAGGTGGCGGACTGTTCTATGGCGGAGGCTTCGACCAGTTGGTCGCTCAGGTCGTTGCAGCCGGCTTCACGATGGTCTTTACCGGGGTGCTGACCCTGCTCATCGGCTTGGCCATCGCCAAGACGATCGGCTTCCGCATCTCGCTGGAAGACGAACATCGGGGAGTTGACCTCTCCGCTCACGGCGAGAGCGCATACGAGTTTGACTCGGACGCGGTCGTGGATGAGTCGAAGGATCCAGTCTCGGTCTGACCGGGTTGGTCGCAGTGCCGGCCAAACCCCCAGCGCAAGAGATGAGTGAACCGAATGCCCGCGACGTTGGCCTCTATGGCTCGACTCGCGGGCATTCGGCAACCTCTATGGGTGGCAGGCACCGGGTCGGCATGGCGGAAGGGACCGCAGCGTAGCGGTGTGCGGGGGTGAGCGCAGCGGCTATCCTTGAGGTGTTCAGCCGCAGACCGTGACAGGTTGCACCACCGCGCGGCGCGCACCACGCGCACGAACACCCCACTCGATGCACAAGAGGTGTCAAAGTGCCCACGGGCAAGGTTAGGTTCTTCAACGAGGACAAGGGTTTCGGCTTCCTCGCCAGCGACGAGGGCAAGGACGTCTACGTCCACGCCAGCGCACTCCCGGCTGGCGTCGATGCCCTACAACGGGGCGCCCGCGTCGAATTCGACGTTGCGGCGGGTCGTCGCGGTGACCAAGCGCTCAGCGTCCGTCTCCTGGAGCCGGCGCCGTCGGTCGCCAAGAGCATGGCCATTCGCGATCGAAAGCCGGCCGATGAGATGGCTGTCGTGGTCGAAGACGTGATCACCGTGCTCGATCGCGCTGGTAGTTCGCTGCGTCGGGGGCACTACCCGGACCCCAAAGTGTCCGAGGCGCTCGCGAAGACCTTGCGCGCGGTCGCCGATCAGTTTGAGGCGGGAAACTGACCGATGCCCTCGCTGAAGCCCGATGCCACCCTGCTGGCGGCCCGGGAGCTCGCCCTCGCGGCTGCTGTTGAGGTAGCTGCACCCGAAAGTGTCGGGCAGCACGTGGGGGTGGAGATGGATGCCGAACGGTTGGCAACCCACTTCTTCGAGTGCCTCACCCCGGGCTATCCCGGTTGGCGTTGGGCGGTGTCGGTAGCACGGCCACCGCGCGGGCGACGCCCCACCATCTGCGAGACCCATCTCGTCCCGGGACCCGAGGCGCTAATTTCTCCGGATTGGCTTCCGTATGTCGAACGATTGGCACCGGGCGACATCGGGGTGAACGATCGCACGCCATACCTGGATGAAGATCCTCTGCTGGTGCCCGGTTTCGAAGCGACTGGTAGCGAAGATGTCGACGCCGTGGGATTCTTCGAATTGGGCCTTGGGCGTGCCCGCGTGCTCTCCGGTGAGGGACGCGAGCGCGCCGCCCAACGGTGGTATGACGGTGCGCACGGGCCAGGCGCGGACGTGGCACAAGGTGCGCCGGCAAGTTGTTCATCGTGCGGATTCTTCGTGCCCCTGTCCGGTGGCTGGCGTTCGCTGTTCGGGGTATGCGCCAACGAATGGTCGCCCAGCGATGGCACCGTGGTCTCGCTGGATCACGGGTGTGGAGCCCACAGCGAGATCGATGTGGAGACCCGGGCCACAGCCGACGTGCCTGATCACGTTCTGGATGACCAGGCCCTGGACCTCGTCGAGCATTAACATCACGTTGAGCATGATGTTGTGCCATCCCGGCCGCACTTGAGCATGATGTTGCGGTCCGTGCGCCGCGGTTGAGCGCGATCTTGCGCCCTGTCTCGGGCTTGAACGGCCACAACTTCATGCTCAGTGCCGCATCCGAGGCCGCAACATCGTGCGCAACGCCCTGTGTGAGGCAGCAACATCGCGCTCAACGAGCCGTGTGAGGCAACAAGATCACGCTCAACGTGCGATATGAGGCGACAATGTCGCGCTCAACCGGGGGCTAGGCCTCTGCGGCGTTTCCTCGGCCGCGGAGCACGTAGGTGTGGCCAAGGAGCCCAATCACTAATGCCGCGACGGGTACCCACCGCCACCAATCGCGATCTCCCGCGCTGAGGGCCGGAATAGTCCATACCGCTACTAGCGCGATCACCCACAGCCCCAGCCCGATGCGCACAATTAGCAAGGACCGGATCGGCAGGGTGATCGGCACGATCTCATGCTCGGGGGCAGGCTCACCCGGCGTCGCCTTACCCGGCATGGGCTCACCCGGTGTCGGCTTACCCGGCATCGGCTTACCCGGCGTCGGCTCACTCACCCAGCCACTGTAGACACTCCAGGCGCGAGAGCAGAGTGCCTGGTGCCCACCAACGGGGAATAGTTAGCCAAAGTAACGAGTTGCCTCTCGGGATGACAGAAGTAACCAGGACTCACGACCGACGCACGGTAAACGAGCCCGACACCACTGATGGCACCGCCAACCCGCGCGACATTGGCGATGACCGCGGAACGGCGAGGGAGCTCGACGTCCCCGAGTTGGCGCACGATCTGCGACTAGCCTGTATGCGAGTGTCCCGCCGGGTCAGATTCGAGGCCACTCAGGAGATCGCGCCGCACCAATTCAGTGTCTTGGCGCGGCTCGACGACGGGAGCGCAACGCTGGGGGAGTTGGCGACGCGGGAACGCGTGCGAGCACCCAGCATGAGTAGGACCGTTGGTGCCTTAGTGGAGTTGGGGTTGATCGCGCGATCGGACGACCCGCAGGACGGGCGCGTCGTGCGGTTGACCCTCAGCGAGCATGGACATCAGGTGCTGGAACAGGAGCGCACCGGGCGGGATGCCTGGATGGCCGAGCGCTTGATGCATCTGAATCACCAGGACAAGGCAACGCTGCGAGCAGCTACGACTCTGTTGGAGCACGTGATTAACGAATGAGCGCGGTGTTCGCTGCGCTCAGCGTGCGCAACTACCGGATCTATGCCGCCGGAGCGTTGGTGTCCAACACCGGCACCTGGATGGGCCGGGTCGCTCAAGACTGGGTGGTGTTGACCCAGCTCACCGAAGGGTCGGCCCGCGCACTAGGCATCGTCACCGGGTTGCAGTTTCTGCCGATGCTGCTGTTCGCGCCGATCGGTGGGGCGCTATCCGATCGCTTCGCCAAGCGTCGTGTGATGTTCATCGCGCAGTCAGTGATGGCCGCCACCGCGCTCATCATGGGTGTGTTGGTCTTGTCGGGAACCATGCAGTTGTGGCAGATGTATGTGTTGGCTTTCGTTCAGGGCAGCGCCGCCGCCGTTGATGCACCCGCTCGGCAGTCGTTCGTCTCCGAGTTGGTGCCACCGGAGCGGGTGACCAACGCGGTGGGACTCAACAGTGCTTCGTTTAACGGTGGGCGGTTGATTGGCCCCGGTTTGGCCGGATTGCTGATCGCAGCCGTCGGCACTGGGCCAACCCTGTTCGTCAATGCTGCCACCTTCGTCGCGGTGATGGTCGCACTGGCCATGCTGGACCCGGCGCGGCTACGGCCCAGCCCGCGCAGCCGAGGCAGCGGCCAGATCCGCCAGGGCATCCGGTATGTCCGGGGTCGTCCGGACATCTTGCTCATCATGGTGTTGGTCTTCGTGCACGGAACCTTCGGGATGAACTTCCAACTGACCAATGCTCTGATGGCCACCGAGGTCTTCGATCTCGGGGTCAAAGAGTTCGGACTGCTCGGGTCGGTGATGGCGATCGGTTCACTCGGTGGAGCGCTGTTGGCGGCCAAACGGGAACGGCCCCGATGGCGGATGCTGCTTGGCTCGTTCGCCGGGTTCACCCTCTGCACGGCGCTGTTGGCCCTGGCCCCCAGCTACGCTTGGTATGCGGTGCTGCTGGTGCCGACCGGGCTGACCGCCCTGACCGTGATGGTAACCGCCAACTCGATGGTGCAGCTGAGTGTCGATGCTGCGGTGCGTGGCCGGGTCATGTCCCTGTATATGGCCGTCTTCTTCGGCGGCACGCCACTCGGAGCGCCGCTGATCGGCATGATCGGTGATGAGTTCGGCGCCCGCTGGACGATCGGCATCGCCACCGTGATGTGCGGTCTGGCGGTGCTGGCTGCGACCCTATACCTCATGCGGATCGATGACCTGCACGTGCGCCGTGGCCCTTCCCTGTCCCAGCCGATGGTGCTGTGCCGCGGATCTCACGGAGCCGGTGAGGCCGACCGGGCCCGCCACGGCATACCCGAACAGGCCCGCTGATGAACGCTCGTGCTCGCCGCTGGGTGGTTGTGCTCGCGTTGGTGGCGATGGTAACCACGGCAGCGATTGCCAGCGCCCTCGGAAACCTCAGCGGATAGGACTCGCGATGACTTTCACCACGCGACCCACCCTGCAGGGCACGTTCGGCATGGTGTCTAGTACGCACTGGATGGCGTCAGCCGCGGCGATGGGCATCCTGGAGCGGGGCGGCAACGCCTTCGATGCCGCCGTATGCGCCGGGTTCGTCCTGCACGTCGTCGAGCCGCATCTCAACGGTCCTGGCGGAGATCTTCCGGCCATCGTCAGCGTGCCCGGCGGTGGGGCCCAGGTGCTCTGCGGACAAGGTCCGGCGCCGGCGGCGGCCACTGCCGAGCACTTCGTCGGTGCCGGCCTGGACATGGTGCCCGGATCGGGCCCGTTGGCAGCAGCCGTTCCCGGAGCCTTCGATGCGTGGATGTTGCTGCTGCGGGATCGGGGAACGATGAGCGTTGCCGACGTGCTGGCTCCGGCCGAGCACTACGCGCGCCACGGCGTGCCCGTCCTGCCGACCGTCCAGGCGGCGATCGAGGGCGCCCGCGACATCTTCATCGAGCATTGGCCAACATCAGCGCGGTTGTGGCTGCATGGGTCGGGGCGCCACGCACCCGCCGCCGGATCACTGCATACCAACGTTGTGTGGGCCGACACGTTGGCCGTGCTGATCCGGGAAGCCTCTGGCCCCGGGGCAAGCCGAGAGAGACAGATCGACCGAGCCCGCTCGGCGTGGTCACAAGGGTTCGTGGCGGAGCGGATCGGCGCCTTCGCGCAGCTCAGTCACCGCCACAGTGCCGGTCAGGTGCTGCCCGGGGTCATCACTGCCCAGGACTGCGCATCCTTCGCGGCAACGTGGGAGCAGCCGACCGTGCTGAGGTGGCACGGCCAAACGATCGCCAAGACCGGGCCGTGGGGACAGGGTCCTACCCTGCTCCAGGTGCTTGCGATGCGCGAGATCGGTGCTGAGCAGGGAGCCCAGGCGGGTTTCGACGTCGCCGCTCCGCTAGATTCTGCTGCTGGTATTCACGCGCTCCTCGAGTGCTGGAAACTGGTGATGGCCGATCGCGAAGCCTGGTACGGCGATAGCCCGGTGCGAGAGGTCAACCGCCCAGACGCGGTGTTGACCGACTTGCTGGACCCGCAGTATGCCGGTGCGCGGCAAAGCGGCAATACCGGCGAAGCGCAGAACCAACGGCCACCGGGGCGACCGGGTGGTCGACGGCCCCGGATGCCAGCCCTCGCCGGCCGCCCGGAGAGCCAGCAGCAGGCCGGCGGCGACGCCACACTGGGAGAGCCGACGGTGCGCCCGCCCGGGCCGCCAGATGGTGACACTTGCCACGTGGACGTCGTCGATCGCTGGGGCAACATGATCGCTGCTACGCCGAGTGGGGGGTGGCTGCAGTCGTCGCCGGCCATTGCGGACCTGGGATTCGCGCTCGGCACTCGGCTGCAGATGATGTGGCTGGAGCAAGGCCTGCCCTCATCACTGGTGCCGGGTGCTCGGCCCCGCAGCACCCTCAGCCCCACGATGGTGTTACGTGGGGGCGAGGCGATGCTAGCCTGCGGCTCGCCCGGCGGGGACCAGCAGGACCAGTGGCAGTCAGTGTTCTTGATACGGCATCTGCTGGAAGGACACAGTTTGCAAGAGGCGATCGATGCTCCGATGTTCCACAGCACGAGTTTCACGGGGTCCTTCTACCCACGCCTAATGGATCCCGGTGGGGTCGTGGCTGAGACGCGCCTCGGCGAGGCGGTGCTGAACGACCTCGAGCGACGAGGACATCGGGTGCAGCGCAGTGGGCCGTGGAGTCTGTCTCGGCTCTGCGCGGTTGCCCGTGACCCGCAGACCGGCCTGCTCAGCGCCGGGGCCAACCCGCGCGGAATGCAGGGGTATGCGGTAGGCCGCTAAGCGTCCTAAGCGTCATCGTTTGCGGGGCCACCAGCGTCGGCGCCCGCGGGGCCGCCAGCGTCCGCGGGAGGGTTGGGTCGCATGGTGACCTCGGCTCGCGCGTGCTTGGTTGGGGTGGTTGAAGAGGTGGTCCGGGTGGGGCGGGACTTTGCGGTCGGCGCGGTCGCGCTCCTCTTTCGGGTGGCGGCACGCAATCGCTGCGCCGGCGTCGGCTCGTCTTCTGGGCGGATGCGCTTGGTGAGATCGACATTCTTGAGCAACTCGGCATATGCGGCGTTCGTCCGCGGGTGCACCGCGATGGGCTCATCGCCGGAGAAGACGATCCAGTGCGGGGCGTTGCGATGGAAGATCTGCAGGGTCGAGCCGTCGATGACTGTGCCGGCGTGCTGGATGGCCTTCTTGTGCTGGTTGCCCTTGTCGACCTTGGCCTGGACATAGCGCTCGGCCGGCTCACGGCCCGCCTTGAGTTGGTCGAGCACCTTCGGACCATACCGGCGCGAGGCTTCGTAGAAGATCGGCCCATACTTGATCGCCGCCCCAACCGCCTTGCCCTTGCCCGCCACAGCGTGTCCTTCCCTGGTGAACTGAATGTGCCTACCACTGTATGTTGCCCCGCCGATCCGATGCCCACCTGTGTGTTCAGTGCGACGTGGCGGACAATGGGCCCATGCCTCTTGTAGATCGGGTCGAATACGACGGTGAAGGACTTTCCGAATCCCAGATGGCCCCAACCCTGTTGGAACAGATCGACAGTTGGGTCGATCAGGCGCAGGCGCGGCATCGGGACCACGGCGATGTGCCCGAGCCTCGTGCGCTGTCCGTGGCGACCGTGGATGCCCAGGGTCAACCAGATGTGCGCACGGTGCTGATGCGCTTTCTGCAGCCCCGTGGCATCGCCTTCTTGACGAACACTTCCTCGGCCAAGGGGATGCAGCTCGCCGCAAACCAGCGCTTGGCGGCCAGCTTGACCTGGCCCTCGATGTACCGGTCCATCCGATTCGCCGGAGTGGCCGAGCGGGTCGACGACAAGGATGTGCGCGACTACTTCATCGACCGGCCATGGGCCTCGCGGATCAGCGCGTGGGCCTCTGCCCAATCCCGACCCACAGACTCGCGAGAGACGCTGGAAGCGGCATACCAAGAGTATGCCGAGCGATATCCTGACACTGGGGACGGCGGCGACGTGCCCGTGCCGCCGGAATGGGGCGGGTATTGGCTGCTACCGCACCGGGTGGAGTTTTGGGCCGGGCGGCGGAACAGGCTGCACGACCGCTTGGCGTTCAGCCGCAGCAGCCCCGGCCCGTTGGATGCTGCGGACGGGTGGACGCGGCAACGTCTGCAGCCATGAGGGGGTCGGCTTTACGATGTGATCTGCCCGATGTGCGGAGCGGAAGGGGCAAGCGAGCATGAGCGATCTGATCGACACGACGGAGATGTACCTCAAGGCCATCTATGAGTTGATCGAGGACGGTGTGGTGCCGATGCGCGCCCGTATCGCCGAGCGACTGCACCACTCTGGCCCGACGGTGAGTCAGACCGTGGCGCGGATGGAGCGGGACGGTTTGCTGCACCTTGGCCAAGACCGCCAACTGACCTTGACCGAGCACGGAAACCTCCAGGCGGTGCGGGTGATGCGCAAGCACCGGCTCGCCGAGCGATTGCTGGTCGATGTTATTGGTCTGGATGCGGCATACGTGCACGACGAGGCCTGTCGGTGGGAGCACGTGATGAGCGATCGCGTCGAGGCGCGGATTTTGACCTTGATCGCCGAAACCGAACGCTCGCCCTACGGCAATCCGATCCCAGGACTGGAGGAGCTCGGTGGTACATCTTCGGCCGCACCGGCCGGAGGGATGACGGTGTGGCAAGCCGCGCGCGATGGCCACCAGCACGCCTTCATCTTGCGCATCGGCGAGCCCGCACAGGTCGATCCGGGATCGCTAGGGGTGCTCCTGGCGGCGGGTATCGCGCCGGGGGCCAGAGTGCAGTTGCACGTCGAGGGCGACCGTGTCCGGATGCGTGTCGCCGGAGCGGAGGCCATCACCGTCCCAGAAGATCTGGCCGCGCACGTATTCGCTGAGATCTCAGAAATGCCTGGTGGTTAGGCATCCTTGCCCTTTCGTGATGTGAGGTCAGTCACGAAAAGGAAGGTTGGAAACGCTTTCGCCTTGTATTTATGCAGGTCAGAGGCTCACCTACAAATTTTTGCTGAAGTCGTCCGTCCTCGGCCTTTACCGAAACGTGACATACCCGGGTGACCGTGTGTACTGTCGATAACGCGCCGCTAGACCTAGCGCCGCCTCACCGCTACGCCGAGTCCTGTCACCGCGGTTGAGTCCAAATGCACACCCGCGGACAGGAGCGGGGATCACGCCGAAGACGCCCTTGACGGGCAACGGCAGCCGTGTTTTCACCGCCCCGTGCGGATGAAGACAACCGGGCACACCTCCGGCCCGGCGCACAGCGATCTCCGCAGGCCATAGAGAGGTTCAAACGTGTCCCAAAACATCATCGGTCGCCACCGTGCGCCCAGCAAGATCACCCTGACGAGCATTGCGCTGTCTCGCTCCGTGAAGGTCACCGCAGTGGCAGCTACCTCTGGTGGCTTGCTTGCGGCGGCCGCCGCACCGACGAGCGCCAGCCCGCGTGGCGTTGTCGAAGACTTGGCCGCCGTGGCCAGCGACAGCACGACCGGTTCCATCGGCGTCGACCTGCTGTCCGTGCAGTTGCCCGCGGTGGTCGCACCCTCAGACCGCCCGGCCGTTGCGGCCGTGGCCCCGAAGGTGAGCCCGTCGGTGGACGCCAAGTCTTTCGGCACCACCGGCTTCGTCGGTGTCGAGCCGCCGGCCCCCGAGCCCGAGCCCGAGCCGGTTTCGCCAACGACCGAGTCCACCTCGGAGGGCTCCACGGCCGAAGCCTCGCCGTCAGAGTCCTCGTCGCAGGAGTCCTCGAGCTCGGAGTCCTCGTCGCAGGAGTCCTCGACCACAGAGTCATCGACCACAGAGTCCTCGACCACGGAGTCATCAACCAGCGAGCGCGAGTCCAGTTCAGTTAGCCGGACTGAGACTCGTGAGGAGGAGCCCGCGCCCGAGGCTGCCCCGGCTCCCACCGGCGGGGTTCTCGGTGTCGCCGCGAGCTACACCGGCATCATGTACAGCTACGGCGGAACGACGCCGGCCGGCTTCGACTGCTCCGGATACACCTCATACGTCTACGCCCAAGTCGGTGTCTCGCTACCTCGCACCGCCGAGGGCCAGCGTCAGGCCACCACAGCCACCAGCAACCCGCAACCGGGCGACTTGGTGTTCTTCGGCTCACCGGCCTACCACGTCGGCATCTACGCCGGTAACGGCATGATGTATGACTCGGGTCGGGCAGGCATTCCGACCCAGCTGCGTTCCGTGTTCGACGGCGTCAGCGGTTACGGCCGCGTCGGCTGATCCCGATCTTGACCACGACCAAGGCCCTCGCCAGTGCGGTGAGGGCCTTCGTCGCGGTCACGGTGTTCTCTCCCGAGGTGGCTCACGATCTGGGATCGTGTGTTGGGAGGCGCGATCGTCCCTCATCTGCCGACGACACGCCCGCTGAAAACGGCTCAAGGGTTCACGTGCACCCGTGAGCCGTCCGCGCCCGGGCGTGTCGCGGGACGGGCATGCGGTCGGGGATGCTGTCGGAAATGTTGCGAGTCGGGCTCGTCACCACCTAGGGGTCCTCGGATCCCGTCCGTGAGCCAGACGAGACTCCCGAGGCCAGTTCACGCGGTCCCCGCGACTGAGAACAACGAAGGCCCTACCCGGTGCGGGGGGCTTCGTTGTTGTCGTGGGCCCGCTTGGTCTGCATGACGTTGCAGGGGCCACGGCGCTACCTCAACCCGTCCGCGGTGTCCGTCTCGTCGTAGAACTCACCCAGAATTTGCTCCAAGATGTCTTCCAGCGAAGCCAATCCGACGAGGTTGCCGCCGGCGTCGCGGACCAGCGCGAGTTGGGCCCGCTCGCTGCGCATGTGACTCACCGCGTCGATCAACGGTAGGTCGTCCTGCAGCCAGGTCGGGTCCTGTAAGAAATCCTGCACCGGGGTGTGTTCGTGACCGCGTGAGGTGGACCGCATCGCATCCCGCACATGCACCAGGCCAACCACCCCGTCGTCGGAGTCGTGAACGAACAACCGGGAGCGACCGCTCTCGCGGCAAGCCGACTCCACGTCGCTGGCGGTGCTGTCCGGTGGCGTAGTGACTGCCTCGTCGACGCTGAACATCACCGTCGAAACGGTCTCGGACTCTAGCCGCAATGCACCGGTGAGCATCTGGTGATCCGCGTCCCGGAGGAGTCCGTGCTCATGGGATTGCGCGAGCAGCAACTGCAAGTCTGCTGGGCCGTGTGTTGCGGACTCCACGGTGTCGATGGGTTCGACCTTGACCAACCGCAACAGCCCGTTGGCCATACCGTTCAGTACAAACAACACCGGACGCACCACCCAGGTGAACGCACGAAACGGTAAGGCAAGCAGCAGGGCCGACGGCTCAGGGTGCGAGATGGCCCAGGACTTCGGGGCCATCTCGCCGACCACCATGTGCAAGAAGACCACGATCGATACCGCGATGATCACTGCGATGACGTGGCTCAACCCGTCGGGAAGCCCGAAGCTATGAAACGCAGGCTCCAGGAAGTGTGCAATCGCCGGTTCGGACAGGGCGCCGAGCCCCAGGGTGCACAAGGTGATGCCGAGCTGGGCCCCCGCCAACATCAACGACAGCTCTCGGTGGGCGGCGACCGCTGCCTTGGCCCGGCGGCCTCCGTCGGCAGCAGCTTCGTCCAGACGGTGACGCTTCGAGGCGACCACGGCGAATTCCGTGCCCACGAAGAACCCGTTCAGGATCAGCAGGATGAGGGAAATCAGCAGCGCAGCGCCGGTGCTCATCGGCCGCTCCGCTCAGGTGAGGAGGTCGAGTCAGACGTCTCGGGGTTCTGCCTGCTGGCAGCGCCCGCGCCCGGATCGTTGTCGCTCGTGCCCTCGTCGTGGCTGTCCACGTGCGTGATCTGGGCCGGAAAAAGGGCAACTACCTCGGGCACAAACCGCGAAATGGCCAACACCTCGATGTCGACGCTGATCTGCTGCAGCTCACCGTCGGCGTCGCGGTCGGTCCATTCCACGCTGACCCGGTCACCGACCTCCGCCATCCGTCCTAGTTGGTGCATGACGAGCCCGGACAACGTGTCGTAGTCCTCTTTCTCGGGCAACTCGACATCGGTCATCGTGGCCACTTCATCGATGCGCATTCGAGCCGGGAGTTGCCAGGCCCCATCCTGGCGCGCAGTGGGCTCGGCTTCGTGGTCGTCATCCTCGTCCCAGATCTCACCGACGACCTCTTCGGCGACGTCCTCGAAGGTGATTACCCCCGCAAACCCGCCGTATTCGTCGACCACGACCGCTATCTGACGGTGTTGCTCGCGCAGCGCTTCCAACACCTGAGGCAACGACAACGACTCCGGCAGGATCAGTGCCGTATCCGCGATGTCTCGCACCGGGATGGTGGCGCGTTGCTCGGCCGGGACGCTCAGCAATTCCTGCATGCCGATGACCCCGACCACGTCGTCGATGTCTCGGCCGATGACCGGGAAACGCGAGTGACCGGTGTCGAGCAGTTCGAGGACTCGACTGGCCGGCTCATCGGCCTGCACCGTCTGGACGTCGATCCGCGGAGTCATCACCTCCTCGGCAGCGTGTCCCCGGAACGCCAGGCCACGGCCCAGCAGTTTGCTCAGGTCGTCGTCCAAGAGCCCGCCATGTGCTGAGTCAGCGATGATTCGCTCCAGGTCTTCCGGGGTGGCCCCCTGCGGAAGCTCCTCGACCGGTTCTATACCCACCGACCGCAGGAGCGCGTTGGAAGCCTTGTCGAAAAACGAGATCACCGGGCCGGCGATCATCAAGTAGATCAACGTCGAGCGGGACAGCGCCCGAGCTAGCGGAACGGGTCGAGCGATGGCCAGGTTTTTGGGACCCAGTTCACCTAGCACCATCTGGACGGCCGTGCTGAATCCTAGGGTGATCGCCAAAGACATCGTGAGCGAGGCAGCGTCGGACAAGCCGGTGAGCCCGATCCAGGCGGCTAGCCCACTGCCCAGCAGGGGCTCACCGGCGTACCCCACCAAAAGGGCGGTGACGGTGATCCCGAACTGGGCGCCGGAGAGGGTGAAGGACAACCGCGAGGTGACCTTCAGGGCGCGCTTTGCGGGCTCATCCCCGGTCTCCGCGAGTTGGTGCAACTTGCCGCGGTCCACCGACACATATGCGAATTCTTGTGCAACGAAATAGCCGGTCGCGAGCGTGAGCACCAGGATGACCAGCAGGCCGCCGACGATCAGCACCTAGCGGTTCCTGACCTGCGCCGGGGCGTGCCTGGCCCGGGCTCAGCGTTGGGTTCTGCCCCGGTTGACCTCATACCACCAAGGCTAACCGACTGTCGCCCGTAGGCTCGGGTCGGTGAGGCGCGATCTACAGGTGCTGGGCGCGGTTGCCGCCGGTGGCGCGTTGGGTGCATCGGCACGGGCCGGTATGGAGCAAGGGTGGGGCCAGGGTGCCGGGACCTTCCCCTGGACGACGCTGGGGATCAACGTGGCCGGTAGTTTGCTGCTGGGCATGCTTACCGTGCTTACTACGGTCTTCGCCGCCGCGTGGTGGGTCAGACCATTGCTTGGCACCGGCGCACTCGGCGGGTTCACTACCTTCTCGGCATACGTCGTCTGGGCCGGTGAACTGGCCGTGGGCGACGACATGGCCCTGGCAGCCGGTTATCTCGTGGCCACCCCGGTGCTGTGTGTGGCCGCCGCGTGGCTGGGCGCCCACTGTCCGGCCGTGCTCGGTCTGCCGCACGGCCATCCGCCGCTAGCTCGGAATCAGGAGTGAGTATGTCGTGGGACCTGTGGGTCGCCATCGCTGCCGGTGGGGCGATCGGTGCCGCTATCCGGCATCTGGCAGCCAGCGGCTCGTGGGGCGCGCTCACCGGGGTGTTTATCGCGAATATCACCGGCGCGGGGCTGCTGGGTGCCATCGTCGCTTTCGCCGAGTCGCTCTCACCGTTCTGGTTAGCCTTGCTGGCCACCGGCCTGTGTGGGGCGGTAACGACGTACAGCACCCTGGCGGTGCAGGTTTGGGAACTCCTGCATGAGGACCCGCGCCGGGCTTTCGGGTACCTGCTCCTGACAACCGGCGCAGGAGGTCTCGCGGCGCTGCTGCCGCTGCTGGTGTGGGGACACTGAGCCTGGCTACCGAGGTTTGTCGGTGCCGCTGCCTACGGTGTGTCCATGGTTACTTTCCTGCACACCGCCGACTGGCAGATCGGGATCACCCGACGCTGGTTGCAGCCGGAGGCGCAGGCCCGGTTCGACCATGACCGACTCGAGGCAATCCGTGACTGCGGTCGGATTGCCCGGGACCAGCACTGTGAGTTCGTGCTGGTTGCCGGGGACGTTTTCGAGAGCAACCAGCTCCGTCCCCGGACGGTTTTGCGGGCGTTGGAAGCGATGGGCGACATCGAGGTTCCGGTGTACTTGCTTCCCGGTAACCACGACCCCCTGGACGCCCTCAGTGTGTATCGGCAACCCACCTTCATCCAGCACTGTCCCGGCAACGTCACGGTGCTGGAAACGGCCGGTGTCACTCCGGTGCGTTCGGGGGTCGACATCGTGGCCGCACCATGGAGCGGCAAACACCCCGGCCAGGACCCCGTGGCTGGCGCTATGGCGAGCGTGCCCGCCACCGAGGGAGTGGTACGCATTGTGGCTGGGCATGGAGCGGTCGATGTTCTGGACCCGACTGGTCGCAATCCGCAGGCGATTGACACCTCGGCTCTGATGGCTGCTCATGCCCAAGGGCTGATTCACTACGTAGCACTGGGGGACCGGCACTCGCGGACCGATGTCGGGGGACACGGCGTGATCTGGTATTCCGGCACCATGGAGGTCACCGACTCGCGCGAGGAGGCCCCCGGGGATGTGCTTGTCGTCTCGGTGGATCAGGAGTCGCCACCGGAGGTCGCCGCGCATCGAACCGGGCGATGGCACTTCTCGACCATGCTGTTCGACCTCAATTCTGGTCAGGACGTGACCGACCTGATCGAGTCCTTGCACCGGATCAAGGGCAAGGAGCGAGTCGTGCTGAAGCTTGCTCTGCAAGGCGTGTTGGCGATGGCCGACTTCACCCGGCTGAACCAGGCATTGGACTCATTCCGCGAGGTCTTCGGCGGCTTAGATGACTGGAGCGATCGCGGCCGACTGACGGTGCTCCCGGCGGATTACGAGTGGAGCGAGCTTGGCCTGTCCGGCTTCGTGGCTGACGCCGCCCAAGAGATCACAGACCAAGGCGACACCGACGGTTCCCAGGACGCGTTGGCGCTTCTTTTTCGGCTCAGCGCCGGGAGTAGCTCGTGAGAGTTCATCGTCTGCGGCTCGAGCACGTCAGAGGAATCGCGGCTACCGCGTTGACCTTCCCGCAGACGGGCGTGGTTGTCATCGAAGGCCCCAACGAGGTGGGTAAATCGACTCTGTTGGAGGCGCTGGATCGACTCCTCGATCCCAAGGCCAAGGCATCGTCCAAGGCCGCTTCAATCGTCTCGATGCAGCCGGTCGGCCAGGACGTTGGCCCCTACGTCGAGGCCGAGTTGGAGATCGGGCCATACCGAGTGATCTTCGCCAAGCGATGGTTGCGTCAGCCCGCCACGACTCTGCAGATTCTGCAACCCGCTCCTGAGCAGCTCACCGGACAGGACGCACAAGCACGGATGAATGCCATCCTCGACGAGTGCTTGGACCGCACACTGTTCGATGCGCTGCGCCTCACGCAATCGGGGTCACCAGGAGCGATTGAGCTGCGCGACAGTGCCGTGCTGGAGGCGGCGCTGGATGCTGCGGCAGGCGCGCACCTGCACGCCGCCGATGGCTCTGCGCTTCTTCTGGCAGTGGAACGTGAATACCAGCGGTACTACACCGCCGGGACGGGCCGGGTCACCGGCGAGCTTCGCGAGGCACAGACGGCCGTCACCGAGAGTGAACACCTGCACGAGCAGGCCGAGCACGACGTCCGCGAGGTCGAGGAGCTGTTCGCACGTCGAGAACGGCTGGCCCACGATCTCATCGTCAGCGAGCAGACGATGCGCGCCGCATCGTCGTGCGCGCAGGCAGCGGATGCTGCCGTTGCGCACGTGATCGAACTGCGATCCAGCGAGGCGGCAGCGGTGCAGGCCATCGCGGCTGCCGAGCAGTCGCATCGTCGGGCGCTGCGGGACGTTGCGGCCCGGGCTGGGCTTCGCGAGGACGACTCGACCCAGACGTCGGAGGTCAGCCGACTTCAGGAGCAGGTTGAGCATTTAGAGAGCCAGCAGACACAGCGGGCGCGCGCGCTTGTCACCCGCGAGAAGGAGCTCGAGCACGCCAACGGTGTCTACGCGAAGGCCCAGGGCGAAGCAGACGCTGCGGCGACCCAGCTTGGCTACGAACGCGCGAAAGCCGAGTTGGAAGCGCTCGCTGAGCGCATCTCGACCGCCGAGACCATCACCGGCAGGCTCGAGCAGCGGCGTATGGAGGTCGAGGGTTACCCCATCGACGCCACGGTGTTGGATGAATTGCGGCTGCGAGATGCTCAGCTCACCGTTGCCCAGGCTCGGGTCGAGGCCGGCGCCACCGCGGTGCGAGTCTCGGCGCCCGGACCTGGGCACAGCGTCGAGATAGAGGAAGAGTCGCGGGCCTTGGATCCGGGGCGCGACGTGATTGAACGCCTGATTTCCAGCGATGTGTCACTGGTGGTGGACTCGCGCGTCAGGATCGACATTCGACCCGACGGGCAGGCACGCCAGCGAGTAGAGGAGCGGGACGCCCTTCGCGATGCGCTGGCCGAGCGGCTGGAAGAGTTGGATCTCAGCGATCTGGCCGAGGCAGAGCTAGCGGGTGCGCGATGGGCTGAGGCGGTGACCGGGGTCGCCGATCTCGAGCGTGAACTACTCCACGTAGGGCAAGGCGACGCTCTTCAGGCACTGCGCGATGCTCATGCCGCGCGGGCAGCGGACCTGGCCACCGTGGATGTGGCGCGGGTAGCGGACCTGGACAGGGCGGATGCAGAGCGGGTAGCGGACCTGGACAGACCGGATGCGGCGCGGGTGGCGGACCTGGCCACCTCGGATGCGGTGCCTATGCCAGCCGCGGCGCAGCGCGCTGAGCACCTGCCGCAGGGTCAACCCGGCGCAGCGCCCGATGCTGGTCCAGAGGGCGGGTTGAAACGTGCGATCATCCGGGCCGAGTCAACGCGGTGCGATCTGCCCCAGGCGAACACGGTCCGGGCGGCCGCCCAACACGCCGCTGACACCGCACGAGTGCACCACGCCGAGGCAGTTGCCGCCCTCAAGGTCATGCACGCCCGGCGCGAAGGTGCGTCGGCGGTGGCGGCTCGAAGTGCAGCTGCCTTGGCGGAGGCGGAGACGCTGGAGACCGACGCAGAGTTGCAGGAAGTGGCTCATCGGACCGAGGTGCGCTGCGGCGAGGAGCGAGAGGCGTTGCGGGAGATTCACGCCGCACTTGCGGCGCACGGCGCCCGCGCCAGAGAGGACGAAGCGAGCCAGGCAGCTGCCGAGTGCTCGCGCGCGAGTCGGCACCTGCAATCAGTTCGCGAGCAGTTCTTCGAGACCAAGGGCCGCTTGGAGCAGGTCACTGCTGAGGGCCGACAAGAAGCCCATGAGCGGGCCGAGCAGGGGCTGGAGGATGCCCGCCGCAAGTATTACTCGGTGAGTCGGCGCGCGGCGGCGGCCGCGCAACTGCATACCACCCTGCAGCGTCATCGGGATCGGGCGCATCGCAGTTATGCCGAGCCCTATGCCGGAGAGATCGAGCGATTGGGCCACCACATCTACGGCGAGACGTTCGGGGTCGTGGTGAGTCACGATCTGGTGATCACTCACCGTCGGCTGCACGGTGACATCGTGCCGTTC
Source organism: Ornithinimicrobium sp. (assembly GCA_049649785.1). Lineage (GTDB taxonomy): Bacteria > Actinomycetota > Actinomycetes > Actinomycetales > Dermatophilaceae > Ornithinicoccus. Next base: position 35,250 of record JBARZG010000103.1, read on the forward strand.
GAGAGCCTGTCCGGGGGAGCCAAGGAGCAGTTGGGCATCCTTGCCCGATTGGCGGTGGCCTCGCTGGTCGCCGACCGCCAGTCGGTGCCCGTCGTGGTCGACGACGCGCTGGGATACACCGACCCGCAACGGTTACACAGCCTGGGCGCCGTCATCGCCGAAGGAGGCAGCCAGAGTCAACTCGTGCTGCTGACGTGCACGCCGCAGCGCTATGTGAACATCCCGGGGGCGCGCACCATCCGGATGACCGCGTAGCGTGTGAGCAGCCCAGCGCGACCCGACGTCGTGCCCCGTTTCCACAGAATTGTGAGCAATGACTGATCAGCAGAGCATTACCGTGAGTCGCTCGATCGATGGCTCAAACGCCGAGATCTTTGAGGTCTTGTCCAACCCCGAGAACCACCTGGCTATCGATGGGTCAGGCTTTGTCCGTTCGGTGGACACGGCGGATCGCCTTTCCAAGACCGGTCAGGTGTTCACCATGAACATGTCAGGACCGCATATGGGCGGCGACTACCAAACTGACAACCACGTCACGGGATACGACCAGGGCCATCTACTGGCATGGCAATCCACGCCCGCAGGCACCGAACCCTTCGGATGGGAATGGGTCTGGCGGCTGGAGCCCGAAGGCCCCGAGGCGACGATGGTCACGCTGACCTATGACTGGAGTAAGGTGGTCGACAAGGACCTCCTCAGCAAGGTGTCATTCCCCCTGGTGGAGGAAAAACAACTCGAAGACTCCCTAAGCAATCTGGCTGCGGCAGTAGCTTCCTGACACGGGTTTGTCGATTTCCGTTATCTAAACGTGACATTTGGCAGCGTTTTCGGTAGCCTCGACACGCTCCTCCCCCTGGGGGGCCCCGCCCGGTTACCGAGTCCTGTCGCCGTCCGCGGGTCGGTTCGCACAATCCGTCTGACAGGAGCGGGGGACCCACGTTTGATGGTGCGTCGAGAGACACGCCTCGGGGTGAAGTCCTCACACGTCGTAGGCATGTGAAGACCGGGTAGACATCTCCGCCCGAACCCGACAGCTGACCCCGTAGGTACATGGAGAGAGTTTGCGTTATGACATCGACCACCGTTGGTCGTCACCGAGCCCCCAGTAGGCTTTCGTACAAGCCCGTCGCCAAGGCTGGCGCAACCGTGGTCGTGTCGACCGGGTTGGCCCTTGGCACAGCGGGTGCAGGTCAGGCGGCCCCAGCCCAAGGTGCCACCCCAGCTCCGACCGTTGCGCCGCAGGTGGCGCCGGCAGCAACCACTGCCCCAGTGGTCGCCCCCACGCAGTTCTTGCCGACCGCCACGTACCGCACCTACCGCTGGGGTTCGCGTGGCGGACAGGTCAAGACGATTCAGCGCATTGTCGGCGCTTACCAGGATGGAATTTTCGGGCCCAAGACACATGCTGCGGTCAAGCGCTACCAGAAGCGCAACGGGCTGTGGGCCGATGGGATCGTTGGTCCCAAGACGTCGCGCAAGATGGGCTTGAGCGGTAGCAGTAGCAGTTCATCGCGCAGCAGCTCCTCGGCATCGCGCAGTAGCGCCTCGTCCAGCTCCATCATCAGGAACGCCAGGAGCCTGCTCGGCGCTCGCTACCGGTACGCAGGCAGTACCTACTCAGGTGGCTACGACTGCTCCGGGTACGTGAAGGCCGTCTTCGCCAAGTCGGGTATCAGCATCCCACGCACCTCCTCCGGCATCCAGCGCGCCGCCACTCGGGTGTCCTCGCCCCGCGCCGGCGACTTGGTGTTTTACAACTACCCGGCGACCCACGTCGGCATCTACGCCGGCAACGGCATGATGTACGACTCAGGGCGTTCCACCAACGGCACCACCCTGCGTCGCCTCTACCCCGGCAGTGTCAACTACGGCCGGATTGGCTGAACGGTCCCGTGATGACTGAGGGTCGGGGCGGCGTGAGCTGCCTCGGTCCTCAGTCATGTTCAAGCCGCGTGAATTCTCCGCTTGCCCAAGGTGGCAGCCCCGTCTAGGTTCTGAGCAACGGAAGGCGGGACGAGATGCGAACTTCACGAGGCATGCTCGGCGTCGTGGCAGCGCTGGCGCTGACCTTGTCGGCATGCGATGCGTTCGGCGACGACGGTAGCCCCAACACCATCGACCAGGACGTCCTGGCCGGCGAGGACGTCGAACAGACCGCTTCGCCTACCTCGTCCGACACCGACCTGAGCACGGCGACGGGTAACGACCAGGACGCGGTGACCGCAACGGCCCTGCCCACTGGGTCCGACGATCTCAGTTCGTCAACCGGCGACAGTGATCTGAGCACAGCTACCGCGGGTGACCTGGGCCAAGCCACCTCCGTCCCGCAGCCTTCCTCCACTCAACCTGACGCTCCCACAGCCACCCCGGAAGACGAAGAGCTCACGCAGCCAACCCTCGATCCTGCCGAAGGTGGCGCCAGCGGCGACCCACTCCTGGCCACGTCAGTGCGAATCGGCTCGCACAATGGCTATGACCGCGTGATTTTCGACCTCGAGGGCGAGGGTACTCCGGGCTACCGCGTGTCCTACGTGGACAGTGCCGTCGAAAGCGGAAGCGGCGCGAGGCTGGACCTGAACGGGGACGCGATCCTGCAGGTCGTCATCACGGGCACCCGCTATCCCGAAGCGGGGGAGACCTTCGAAGGCGGACCCGGGACGTACTCACTTGAAGCCACCGAGATGGTCGAAGAAGTGCGGATGTCGGGCACCTTCGAAGGCTCGACCCAGGCGTTCATCGGCGTCGATGACGAGGGGGCGCCATTCCGCGCTTATGTGTTGAGTAACCCGGCACGACTTGTCGTCGATGTCTCCCATGAGAGCTAATGCCTGGGCGTGATGGCCACGTCGACGTGCTGATCGTCGGTGGCGGAAACGGGGGGATCTCGTTGGCAGCGCGGTTGCGGCGTCTGGGTCTGCCCAACATCGCGATCGTCGAGCCCAAGCTGAACCACCAGTTTCGGCCGCTACTTTCCTACGTGGGCGCGGGACTGGCCCGACCCGCCGAACTCATCCGGGCGCAGTCGCGCGTGATGCCCACCGGTGTGGAGTGGATCCAGGACGCCGTGGAGGCCATCGATCCGCAAGCAAGCACCGTGACGCTGTCCAGCGGTGCCGTGATGACGTATGGGCAGGTATGCCTGACGCCCGGCTCAGAGCCAGACTGGGATGACATCGAAGGCTCGGCAGAGGCAATGCTGAGCCCGGCCGCGTCCACGAACTACGTCGTGGATCTGGCGCCGAAGACCTGGGAGTTGATCCGCCAACTTCGTCGCGGCCGCGCGGTCTTCACCCTCCCCGACGGTCCCGCTCCATGCCCTGGCGCCGGGCAAAAGATCCTCTACATGGCGTGTGACTACTGGCGGGCCGCTGGTGTTTTGGGCGATATCGACGTGACGCTGGTCACTCCGGACGACGATGTGTCGGCCAACGCGGGTGTGTCCCGTCAGCTGCGACGCTGGACCGGAACATACGATATCGCGGTCGTGCCACAAAGTCGGGTCGAGCGCATCGATGTGGTGCAACGCGAGATCCACCTGGTCAGCGCCGGCGCAGACCGGCGACACGGCTACGACTTCTTGCACGTCACGCCGGTGCACCGTGCCCAGCCGTGGATCGGCGCGGCCGGGCTCAGCTCAGCCGAAGCGGCCGGATACGTGGACGTGGATCCACATACTCTGCGTCACAGACACTTCCCGAACGTATGGGCGTGTGGTGACGCAGCCGAGACCGGTGCCTCACGATCCGGGGGAGCGCTGCGCGAGCAGACGAAGGTTCTCGCGGCCAATCTGGTGGCAGACCGAGGGGGTTCGGAACTGCCGGAGTCGTACAGTGGGTATTCGGTCTGCCCGTACACGGTGTCGCGATCGAAGGTGCTGTTCTTCGAATTCGATCGGGAGCGGCGACGCATGCCTTCGGTTCCCCTGCTGGGGCGCAGACCAAACCGGCTAGCGTTCCTCGGCGACCGTTATGCCCTACCGCAGATCTACTGGCGGCGAATCCTCAAAGGTAAGTAGATCGACGGCTCAAGGGTCTTGGGAGTAGATCAACGCCGCGTAGGGGCCGAGCGTGAAGCGAGCTGCCTGTGGATAGCCGTCGCATTCACGCTGTTCGGTGGTGACGTCGGCTACGTGCACGGAGCCCAGCCCAGGTCCGTAGAGTGCCGAATCGGTATTGCACCGCAGGCGCCATCCCCCCGAGCGCGGCATCCCGACCCCGTAGTCCCGCACCGCCGTGGTTCGCAGGTTCACCAGCACGAGAGTGTCGTCACCGGGTCCGCCGTCTGACCATCGGTGAAACACCAGGACGTTGGCGTCGTTGTCTACCCGGATCAGGCGGGTATGTGCACCGAGAAGCCCTCTCGTTGTTCCGGTGAGGTTGCGGCGCATGGCAATCAGGTGCCGAATGAGATGCAAGAAGCCCGCGTGTCGGTGTGCCTTGTCCCAATCCACCGGCGTGCGGTCATCGAACCAGCGATCCTCCAGGAAGTCTTGACCTTGAAACAGCATCGGTATGCCGGGTGAGGTCAGCGCGAGGACGAGGCCGAGCGCCGCACGGGTGCGGGCTGGCCAGGAGTCGGCCTGCCCGGGAAAGATCGACTCCGGCACTCTGGTGCGCCCGTTAGCGACCTCGTCGTGACTTTCGGTGTAGATCACCCGATCGTGCGGCGTCCTCACCGCGCTGCCAATCACGGCGTGGGCGACGGCATACATGTCTCGGTTTTCGTCATGTGCCGCGTCCAGGGCGGCGCGAACGGGATGAACGAACCCGGCATCCCATTGGGAGGCGAAGCCCAGTCCACCCTCGGCGCAGGGTCGGATGACCGCTGGGTCGCCCTGCATGTCCTCGGCGATCAGAATCTTCCACGGTTGGCGTGATCGGATGTCGGCGGTCATCGAGGCGAGGAATCGGTGCCCCGCCACGATCCGGTCGCCCTGGTGCCTGACGTTGCCGCCTCGCGAGCGGATGTACTGGGTGGCATCGATGCGCAAGCCATCGACGCGGAAGTCCTCGAGCCACATCACCGCGGAGTCACGCAGGTAGTTGCGCACGTGCTTGCGGTCGTAGTTCGGCCTGGTGGCGCCCCATGGCGTCACTGCCCGGCGGTCGTTGTAGAAATAGCTCCCGCCGTAGCGTCTGCTTCGGCCCCCGTCGAAGCGCCACAGGTGCAAGTCGCCGGGACCGAAGTGGTTGTAGACCACATCGAGGATGACCGCGATGCCGCGGGCGTGGGCGGCCTGCACAAAACGGGCGAAGGCCTGCGGGCCGCCATAGGTCGGTTCGATCGCGTAGGGGTGGGATGGGTTGTAACCCCAACTGTTCGACCCGGCGAAGGCGAAAGGCGGCATGATCTCGACGGCATTCACACCGAGCCACGCGAGGTGGTCCAGCCGGTCTATGGCGCGGTCGAAGGTCCCCGAACGCCAGCCATCGGCAGCGAACGTCGGGATATGCGCTTCATAGATGACCAACTCGTCCCAGGCCGGCATGCTGAAAGTCGACGTGCTCGGTGACCCCCAGTCCAGCGACCGCGGGTCGAAGACCACCGCATCACCGGCTGAATGGGTGACCTGACGCGCAACGGGATCAATCCGGGAGCGGTATGGCCCCCCGGTCCTGATCATGAAGCGATAACAGGAGCCAGGACCGGCGTGCCGCACGAACGCCGACCAGGTGCCCGACCGGGCGTTGTCACGAGCCAGCGGAGTTTTGTTCTTCGGGTCCCACCCACAGAAGTCTCCGACAACGGCGACATTTCGGGCGTTGGGTGCCCACACCCGGAAGGTGACGCCACCGTCATGCGGGATGGCCCCCATACCAGGATGGGTGGACGAGGACCGGGACACGACGTCAACCTTAGGCGATCACCAGTCGGCTACCTCTCAGGCAGCGGGCCGCCTGCCGGAAGGCTGCGCAGGGCAGACTTGGACCCATGCCGAGCCTGCGTCGTCCCTCGCGTCGTACCGTAGGTCTTATGCTCGTCCTGCCGATCGCCGTTTTGTCCCTAGCCACCGCCGCAGTCTCGATCGGCATTCGGTTGGCTCCTGACGATCCCGCGAAGTGGCATCAGGATCCGTTGACGGCTTCGGCGCCACAGACTCCGAACTGGTACCGGATCAGTCCGCAGACCTCCGGCTTCACCGGCAGTGCCGACCGTGAAGGCGAGGCGCCGGTCTTCGATGTGCCGGTAGCCGAGCTCGTCGCGGCCTTCGATCAAGTCGCGCTCGCCGACAGTCGGGTAGACGTGCTGGCGGGATCGGCCGAGGCGGGGTTTGTGACCTACCTCCAGCGCAGCGCCCTGATGGGCTACCCCGACTACATCTCGGTCCGCTTCATCCCCATCGACGAGGGTCGCTCAACGCTGGCGGTGCTCTCTCGGGCCCGCTACGGCAGCAGCGACCTGGGAGTGAACCAGAAGCGGGTGGATCGCTGGGTGCAGCAGACGACGCAGCGGCTAGGTTGAGCGCCTGGCGCTCCTACTGCCCCCCGGCGGCGTACTGCGCCTCGACGCCAGCCTTGACCGGCTGCCACCAGTCTCGGTGATCCCGATACCAGTCGAGGGTCGCGGTGAGACCGGCGTCGAGGTCGGGGTAGATCGGCTCCCAGCCGAGTTCTGAGCGTAGCCGGGAAGCGTCGATGGCGTAGCGCAGGTCGTGCCCAGCGCGGTCGGCCACGAAGTCGATGGCCGAACTGTCATCGCTGTGCCCGGCCAGCCGGAGCAGCGCGCGCACGATGTCGAGGTTCGACCGTTCGCCGTCGGCTCCGATCAGGTATGTCTCACCGATTACCCCCTGCTGCAGGATGGTCCACACGGCACGGGAATGGTCGGCCACGTGGATCCAATCGCGCACGTTGGCCCCGGTGCCGTAGACCTTGGCGCGCCGTCCGTCGAGAACGTTGGTGATCTGACGGGGGATGAACTTCTCGACGTGTTGCCAGGGGCCGTAGTTGTTGGAGCAGTTGCTGATGGTGGCCCGCACCCCGAATGAGCGCACCCAGGCGCGCACCAGATGATCGGCGCCGGCCTTGCTGGCGGAGTAGGGAGAGGAGGGCCGGTATGCCGTGTCTTCGGTGAACCGGGCCGGGTCCTCCAGCGCTAGGTCGCCGTAGACCTCGTCGGTGGACATGTGGTGAAGCCGCACGTCGTGCCGGCGGACGGCCTCCAGGATGGTGAAGGTGCCGACCAGGTTGGTCTGGATGAACGGCGCGGGGTCACGCAGACTTTGGTCGTTGTGCGATTCCGCCGCGCAGTGCACCACCGCGTCGTCGGGGCCGGTCAGGCCGCTGACCAAACGCTCGACCAGCGCGGCGTCACAGATGTCGCCGACGACCACGTCTAGCCGCCCGGCCGGGAGGGGCTCCAGGGCCGCTGGCGAGGCGGCGTACGTGAGCTTGTCGAGGACAATGATCTGGGCGTCGGTGTGCCCGATGAGGTGATGGACGAGGTTGGCTCCGATGAAGCCGGCTCCACCGGTGACCAGGATGCTAGACATGTTCACTGAGCCTAGCCAGCCAAGCGGGCCTAGGCTGAGTGACCATGCGAGGCATCATCTTGGCCGGGGGCAACGGGTCTCGCCTGCATCCCATCACGCTGGGCGCCAGCAAACAGTTGTTGCCCGTCTACGACAAGCCGATGATCTACTACCCGCTCTCCACGCTCATCCTGGCCGGAATTCGCGACATTCTGGTGATCACCACCCCGCACGAGCAAGATCAGTTCGTCCGGCTGCTCGGGGACGGCTCACAGTTCGGCATCTCGCTCAGCTTTGCCAAGCAACCGAGCCCGGACGGGCTGGCGCAAGCGTTTCTGCTGGGCGAGGAGCACATTGCCGGGGATCGCTGTGCCCTCGCACTCGGCGACAACATCTTCTACGGGCCCCGGCTGGGCCGGCAGTTGCAGCGGTTTTCCAGCCTCGAGGGTGCCGCCATCTTCGCCTACCGGGTCAGCGACCCCACGGCGTACGCAGTGGTTGAGTTCGACGGCAACGGCAAGGCCCTGACCCTGCAGGAGAAACCGGCTCAACCAAGGAGCCCATACGCGGTGCCGGGGCTGTACTTTTACGACCATGAAGTGGTGGAGCGCGCCAAGGCGCTGCAACCCTCACCGCGGGGTGAATTGGAGATCACCGACCTCAACCGTGGATATTTGGAGCAAGAGCGCCTACAGGTCGATCTGTTGCCGCGGGGGACGGCCTGGTTGGACACCGGCACCTTCGACTCGCTGAACGCCGCCGCCAACTACGTCAGCACCCTCGAAGACCGGCAAGGGGTCAAGATCGGCGCCCCCGAGGAGGTGGCCTGGCGAATGGGCTTTCTCAACGACGACGAACTGGCAGCGCGGGCCGAGCCGCTGCTGAAGTCGGGCTACGGCGCCTACCTGTTGGACCTGATCGAGCACGATCGCTGGTGAGGACGGCCTGGAGGCTCGGGCAGAATGACCATCGATGAGTGAGCCTGACGCGGGATCGGCGCCGGTGGCCGGTCGTGGTCGGCGCGATGCTGCGGTGCTCGCTGTCGGATCCGCGTTGGGTGGGGTGCTCGCCTACGTCTTCTTCGTGCTGGTCATCCGTGCCCTCGGCGCACAGGCCGCTGCTCCGATCACGGTGTTGTGGGCGTGGTGGGGCTTTGCCGGTGCCGCCCTGACCTTCCCGGTGCAGCACTGGATCACCCGGACGAGCGCAGCGTCGGCGGGGGAGGCGGCCGTGCGTCGGGGGATCGGGCACCTGGCTGCTGCGGTCACGGTGACTTCGGTGGTGGCGGGTGGGTTGGCCTGGCTGGCCCGGGACAGGCTGTTCGGACCCGACGGTGAGTGGTTCGTCCTGCTGGTGGTCGGGGTAGGTCTGGGCTCTGGTTTGCTGGGGCTGCCGCGCGGGTTGCTCTCGGCACGCAGACGGTTCGCCAGTGTCGCCGCCAGCATCGTGGCTGAGAACGCACTGCGCGTCCTCGTGGCCGCTGCTTTGGTCATCGGTGGCAGCGAGAACCCGTTGCTGTACGGACTAGCGCTGTTGGCGGGCTACGCCATCGTGGTGCTCTGGCCCGGCGCGCTGGTCCCTGGTCGCGAGGGGGAGGTCGCCGCCGTGCCCATCCAGCGCCCCTTGTCCTTCGTATCCGGTGCCTCCGCCGGGCAGTTGGTGGCCCAGGCGACCCTGACCGGAGGGCCGGTGCTGTTGGCGGCGATCGGCGGGGCTCGGAGCGAAGTGACGGTGCTCTTTGCCGGGCTGGCATTGTTTCGCGCCCCCTACACGTTGGCTCTCGGTCTGGTTTCGGCGCTGACCGGGCGGCTGACTCAGCTGGTCGAGAACAATCGGTGGGCCACGCTTGCCCGCTTCCGTCGCAGGATTGTCGCGGTCACGGCGGTCCTGTGCGCTGCCGGGGCAGGTCTGGGTGCCTGGTGGGGGCCGCCGGTGATGGAGGTGATCTTCGGTGCGGGCGTGCGGCTGCCTTCCTTGGACGCGGCCCTTGTCGCGGTGGGCACCGTGCTGGCCATGGCGAACTTGGTGCTGACGGTGGGGCTGCTGGCCAGAAACCGGGCCGGTGCGGTCGTTTCCAGTTGGGCGATCGCCCTGCCGTTCGGGGCGTTGGCCCTCTGGCTGATCGACGCGGACGCGGTGACCCGCGTCTGTTGGACGTTCGTGGTGATAGAGGCCTGTGCGTTCGTGGCGCTGATCGCGACAGAGGCTCGCTCAGACCACTTTGTCGGCCGCCAGGAAGACCGAGGACCCGAACGGTAGATCCCGGCGTGCAAGCAGCCGCGCCTCCGCCGCGGACAGGCCTAACAGCAGGCGTTCAACGGCGGGGTTGACCTGCGGCAAGTGGTCGTTGTCGACCCCGAGGCGACGGATCCGGCGCGAGACGCGTTCGGCGGCGAAGAAGGGAAAGACCCCGGCGAAGCCATAGCTGGCGCGGCGCACGGCATACCCGGCGTCTTCGACCGCGGCGACCAACCGGGTGCGGGTGTAGCGACGGTAGTGACCGGCGCGGACATCGTGGTCGGTCCAGGCCCACTGATAGGCCGGCACCGACAGCAACAGTCGCCCGCCAGGGGCGAGGACGCGGGCGAATTCGGTCAGCACCCGCGAGTCCGGCTCACAGTGTTCGACCACGTCGAAGGCGCTCACCAGATCGAAGGCCCCATCGCGGAAGGGCAACGCCAGAGCGGAGGCGCAGACGGCGCCGCCGGGAGTCAGCCCACGCGGATCGAGGTCGACCGTGGCGTGCTCGGTCCCCGTCAACCAGGCAACGCTGGGACCGTCGGCGCTGCCAACATCGAGCAGCCTGCCCGGCTGGCCAACATGCCCGCCGAGGGCGGCGTGCAGCAGCTCCGAACGCGCCCGATACCACCAATATTCGGGCTGCTCGATCGATGCCGATCCCGGCTGTTCGCTGTTCACGACACCTCGCGCACTGCGCTGACCAAGGCCGATGTGACCTGGTCGCACTGGCTCGCAGTGAGCGTGTTGAAGAACGGAAGCCGGAGCAGGCGCGCGCTGATGTCGCTGGAGACGGGGCAGTCGGTGGCTGATCGGCGAAAGCGGCGGCCACCTTGCGAATCATGCAGCGGCACGTAATGGAACGCGGTCGCCACACCGAGCTCGCGCATCCGTGCCATCACGGGCGCGCGCATCTCGGCCTCGGGCAGCAGTACGTAGAAGAGGTGGTATGCCGCGTCACAGGTGTCCGGGATGATTGGCAGTCGTAGACCCAACTCATCGGCCGGACCGGCCAGGGCTGCGGCATACCGCTCGAACACGCTTCGCCGGCGCGTCTGGATCGAGGTGGCCTGCTCCAGTTGTCCCAGCAGGTAGGCAGCGAGTACGTCTGACATGCCGAAGGACGAGCCGTTGTCCCGCCAGGAGTACTTGTCCACCTGCCCGGCGAAGAACGCCTGACGGTCGGTCCCCTTGTCATACAGGATGCGTGCCCGCTCGATGTCTTGGTCATCGTTCAGCATCAAGGCGCCGCCCTCGCCACAGACGAAATTCTTGGTCTCGTGAAAGGACAGGCTCGCGAACCGGCCGAACCCGCCCAACGGTTTACCGCGATGGGTGCCGAACAGCCCATGCGCGGCATCTTCGACGAGCGACACCTCCGGACGATCGGCGAGGACTTCAGTGATCGCGTCCAGGTCGCAGGCGATGCCGGCGTAGTGCACGATGACGACTGCTGTCACGGTGTCGTCGAGCAACGTGGCGAGGTGCCTTGGGTCGAGGCCTAGGGTCACCGGCTCGATGTCGCAAAAGATGATCTGGGCGCCTTGCCGGGCAAAGGCCAGGGCGCTACTGGTGAAGGTGAAGGACGGCACGATGACGGTGTCGTCGGGTCCGAGGTTCAGCAACATGGCGCTGAGTTCGAGCGCGGTGGTGCACGACGTGGTCAGCATGACCTCGCGGGCCCCGGTGGCAGCCTGCAGTATCTCGCCGGCGCGGGCTGAAAACGGTCCGCCGGAGGACGTATGGCCGTGCATCGCCTGCTGAACGAACCTCAATTCCTGGCCGGCGATCTCTGGGGCGTTGAACGGGATGTTGTTCATGCGGTCTGACGAACGGGCCACGGCAACTCACGGCCCAAGAGTGCGGCCAAGGCAGTGTCGCTTTCGAAGTAGTGATCGCGGAGTGTGTCAATGAGCTCAGGGTCGAGGTTCTCGGCGGCGACAGTGCTGGCGTGGGTGCGCACGCCCGCCAGGTTGGGCCGAAACGTCTCATCCACGCCCAGCCAACGGTAGAGCGGGCCCCATCGATCCGGACTGCGGCGTACCTCGGGCAAGAACTGCACGTACACCTCGAAGTGTTCGGTCCACCGGACCAGGTCTTGGACGTAGTGTCCGCGCGATACGTAGGCGAAGGGGGACACCGAGGTTGCGCGATTCCAGGCCCGTGGCTGGTCCAGGTCAGCGCGGACGGCCTCGTTCAGCGGCCGGCTTTCGAGACCGTGGTCGCGACTGAAACTCCAGTTGGACACGGCCCGTTGGACCGGATCTCGCAGTTGCACCACGATGTGCGGCCGCCCCAAGGTGGCGGCCAGTCGGGCGGGCACCTCGGGCGACTCCAGATACGACGTGCTCTTCTCCCCGAGGGCGTGCTCATCGGTGGCGTGGCTGAAGAATCTGGAGCGGTAGGCCTCGAGATCGAGCGCGCCCGATCCTAGGAACGCCTTGGGCTCGGGCCGGGCTGGACGAGCCATCGCTATCTCGGGATGGGCGGCGAGCACGTCATGCAGCCACGTGGTGCCACAGCGCTGGGCACCGATCACCAGGAAGTGTCTGCTCATCGGCTGACCCGTCGGACCACGTGAAACGAGGCGTCGCTGCTGACCGTGTTGAGGGTGCGGACGACGTACTCGCCGATCATCGACAGCAGCGCAATGATCACGCCAGCGAAGAGTGACATGAGGACCATGATGGAGGTCCAACCAGGGACGATGGTCTCGGTGAGCAAGGCGCGAGCGACGAGGAAGCCGCCGAGCAGGAAACTTAGCCCGGAAATGACGAAGCCGAGCAGGGCTGCGGCCCGCAGCGGCCATGAGCTGTAGCTGAAAAGGATTGTCAGCACCAGAGCCACAACGCGGGTCAGGTTGTAGTTGCTTTTCCCGGACGGGCGCGGTGCATGGCGCACCGTGACGTTGGCGCGGTCCCGGGAGGTTAGCAGCGCCTGCCCGGTGATATATGGGTATGCCGTGCGCGATGCCACGATCCGGTCCACCACGTCGCGCCGCAGGATCCGGAAGTTGGAGACGGTGAGGTCGGCCGGTTGACCGAAGACGCGACGGTTGATCTGGCCGATCACGATGCTGCCGATACGCCGCATACCGTGTGCCTGCTTCTGTTCGAACTGACCGAAGACGACCTCGTGACCGCCGGCAACGGCCGATTCGATCAGCAGCAGTGCCTGGTCGGGCGGGTTCTGAAGGTCATCGTCCATCGTGATGACGTAGTCACCGGTGGACTCGGTCAGCCCGGCGAGGTTGGCGTAGTGCTGCCCGTAGTTCTTCATCAAATCCAAGGCGATGACACCGGGGATGGATTCGGCCCGTTCGGCGATGACCTGCCAGCTGTCGTCGGGGCTTCCGTCGTTGACACAGATGAGTTCGAAGTCGAGGCCTGCCTGGGTGAAGACCTCGACCACGCGGTCAATCGTGGTGCCGACGATGTCCGCGCTGTTATACACCGGCATGACAATCGAGTAGCGGAAGCTCGATGTCTCGCCACTCAGTTCGGTCATGAACCGAAGGGTGTCACGGGAGCTCATCGGTTGCTCGCCAGAATCTCCGACATCTCGGCGAGCTTGTCCTCACCCAGGTCTCTGTCGGCATACCAGACGAAGCCGGCGGTCCGTCCGATCAACCGGTAGTGGTTGCCCAGTGCCGGCAGAGCCCAGTCGTAATAGCGGGGTTGGTCCACCGTGACGAATGTCGGTCGCCGCTGCTCGATCCCGGCTGCGATGGCGGCCAGGCCACCGGGCTCGGTCTCATCGACGTATTCGGCCAGCCCGGTCAGGAACATCTGGTGTCGGATGGGATTGGTCAGCCCACCCAACACCAGTGGTTGTGGGGCACCGATTGACTGCACGGTGACTTCTGGCCCGGCGGCAGCGAGCATGGCCTCTGTCTCTGCTCGCATCGGCGCCAAGCTGTCCGGCGACTTGCTCCAGGCGGTGTAGCCGGCTGCCCCAGACACGACGAGGACGTATGCCGCAGCTAAAGCAGCCGCTGGATGCGCTGGTAGGTGACGAGCGAGAAAGGCTATGGCCCCTCCCACGCCGACGGCCGCCAACGGCACCACGAACATGGCATCGGCCCAGCCGTTGAAGACCCAGAGCGACCAACCCAACGAGGCCAGGGTGGCTGCGCCGGCGCCAACCACGGCTCGCCCGGCGGGGTCGCTGGAGCCACGAAACGACCAGGCCAAGAGCAGCGAAAGCACCAAACCGCCGACCAGCAGCCACAGGGACCAGCCCCAGGCCTGCAGCATTTCGGTCGGTAGCGCCGTCAAGAAGGTGATAAGGCCGACCTGATTGGTGCTGGTCGCATTCACGAAGAGAAAGCCCTCGAAGAAGGCGTCCAAGGCGCCGAATGCCGCGAAGTAGCCGACTACGAAGGCCGTGCCGAGGATCCCACCGAGGGCGAAGCGAGCCCAAGCTCGCACCGCACCGCGCCACAGCGTGCGCCGCGGCGGGACACTGGCGGCCACCAGTGCCGCCGCGAGGCATGGGAAGAAGGCGGGCTGCCAGGTGAGCGTCGCGAGGGCGGTGGCCACGCCCGCCCATCCCCATCGTCGGTGGGCGATGGCCAGCAGTGCACAGACCACCAAGAGCACCATGGTGGTCTTCTCCCGTGGGCCTCCGCCGGCGTAGATCACCACGGCTCGCGAGGACAGCAGCGTGGCTGCTGCCACAACCCCGGCCACCCTGGAGCCGAACATGTCGCGGCCAAGGAAGTAGGTGAGCCACACCGTGAGAACGGTCAGGACCATCATCATGACGCGCATTGTGAGCAGGTCGTCGGTGCCAAGAGCCCGAGCGATCATCGCGCCGAATCCGGGCACCATATGTGCCAGCGGCCCGGCGCGGTTCAGCACCCCTTCATACGGAGGCACCCCGTCGGCGAACTGTTGCCCCGCGTAGGCGTAGAGGGCGCGGTCACGAGAGAGGACTCCACCGAATCCTTGCAGCAGAAAAACGGCGGCGCCGATAGCGGCAACCGCGAGTCCCCACGGGTCGACTCGGCGCACTCGGGCGATCCTATAGCCCGTTTCACCCGCGCGCGCCTCGAGTCTTTGCGCCATCATGGAAGTCACCGGATGACCCTTGTGACCAACGGAGATCGATGATGAAGCGTCAGTTGCCCAAGCGCCGTGACTTGATGCCACTGATTCAGTTCAAGAAGGTGGAGTGGTCGGCGCGCCAGCGACGCTTGACGTCGGCGTTGACGATTGAGGATTTGCGGGTGATCGCCAGGCGGCGGACCCCCCGGGCTGCGTTTGACTACACCGATGGTGCGGCCGAGGGGGAGGTGTCGTTGGCCAGGGCCCGGCAGGCCTTTGGGGATGTCGAGTTCAACCCGTCGGTCTTGCAGGACGTCACGCGGGTGGATACCTCGCGCTTCGTGCTCGGGCAACGAGTGTCGTTACCGTTCGGGATTGCGCCTACTGGGTTCACCCGGATGATGCAGACCGAGGGGGAAGTTGCCGGGGCTACGGCGGCCGCGGCGGCCGGCATACCGTTCACCTTGTCCACGATGGGCACCACATCGGTGGAGGACGTCGCGACAGCCGCGCCCGATGGGCGCAACTGGTTTCAGTTGTACATGTGGAAGGACCGCGAGAAGTCGATGGCACTGGTGGAGCGTGCCGCCGCTGCCGGCTACGACACTCTGATGGTCACGGTCGATGTGCCGGTGGCCGGTGCCCGGCTGCGCGATGTCCGCAACGGGATGACGATTCCGCCGACGCTGACCGCTGGCACCGTGATCAACGCCATCCCGCGCCCCGCCTGGTGGTTCAACTTTTTGACCACAGAGCCCCTGGCGTTCGCCTCGTTGGACTCGTGGTCTGGGACGGTGGCCGACCTGCTCGACACGATGTTCGATCCGAGCGTGACGTATGAGGATCTGGCCTGGATCCGGGATCAGTGGCCGGGCACGGTGTGCGTCAAGGGTGTGCAGAGCGTTGCCGATGCCCGCAGACTGGCCGAACTGGGGGTCGATGCCATTATTTTGTCGAACCACGGCGGCCGGCAGTTGGATCGGGCGCCCGTGCCGTTCTACCTGTTGCCCGAGGTGGTGGGTGCGGTCGGGGCCGACCTCGAGGTGCATCTGGACACCGGCATCATGTCCGGTCAGGACATCGTCGCAGCCATGGCCCACGGCGCGCATTTCACCCTGATCGGACGGGCCTACCTCTATGGGTTGATGGCCGGCGGCCGGGAAGGTGTTGACCGGGCGATAGAGATCCTTCGTGGCCAGATCGAGCGCACGATGCGTCTGCTCGGAGTGACGACCCTGGATGAACTCGAGCCCGGTCACGTCACCCAACTGCGGCGGCTGACACAGCGCGGCTAGGGCCGCTGCTGTCCCCGCTACGAGGTGCTGTTCAGTGGCGTCCATCAGTCTGGTGCGCCGTTGTCGATCTGGTGCGCTCATGCAGCGGCGCACCAGATCGACAACCGCGCACCAGACGGAATGCGGGTCAATGTGAGCACGCCGGCCAGTCACTGCGCGACGGTGAACTCCAGCCAGAGCGGGTAGTGGTCGCTGATCCGCCACGACATCTGGGAACGGCTTAGACCGGAGTTGGATAGGACGTGTGGGACGAAGTCGATATTGCCGCCGACCTGGTCAAACGTCATACCTTCTAGTCGTGATTCAGTCGTGCCGTCAGCCTTGGTGGGGCTGAACCACGAGATTTGGTCATAGTAGTGGCGGCTGCGGTCGTTGTCGAAGATAGTCCGGCTGACGTCGTGAAGCACCGCGGGTGGGTAGAGCCCAGTGGCGAAGAACGCATTCCATAGCGGGTCGTCGTGCCGGTCGATGTTGAAGTCGCCGAGGACCATGACATTGCCATTCCAGTCCTTGGGCCGATCCGCCCACGACCTCATCCACTCGGCGAATGCGGTGAGCTCGGGCAGACGATCGGCGGGTTTGGTGCCCCACAGAACGTGCACGGTGGCGAGGATGAACTCGACTCCGTTGCGCACAAACCCGGCAGTGTACGGGGTCCGAGCGAACTGCTGGATGTCGTTTCGCGCCGCAGGGGGCAGCACGATCTCGCCCACCAGCCCTGAGGGTTCCACCCGGTGCGAGTCGTAGACGTAGGCAAGGCGCTCGCTGTTGCCCCGATCGCCTTCGGTCACATCCGAGGCAATGACTCGGTATGCCGGCCCGAGCAGAGAGAGGATCGCGAAGATGGCGCTGGGGTCGCGTCGTGCCTCTTGAACGGCGATGACATCGAATCGGGAGAGGACCTCGGCAATGCACGCCATCGAGTGCCAGTCACGTTTGGGGCTGTGGCTGCTGCTGGCAGTCCACTTGTCGGTGTATCCGCCCAGAGCCCGCACGTTCCAGGTGCCGATGAGCAGGTTCGCGGCGCGCTTGGTCGGGACGACCCGGTCCAACTCTGCGCGGAGCCCGGCCAGGTCAGCGGTGACCTCAGGTGGCATGGGTGAGGGCGGCTGACGAGCCGAGCGCCCACCCGTTGTGGGCGGCATACCCATCAGCATGCCAGAAGGGTCCCCCCCGGTGTAAGACCGGCGAGAGCGGGACCTCAGGCCAGTGTTCACCTCATCATGCGTGATGGTGTGGATGGGTCAGAGCGATGCCCCGGACGGACAGCGAGACGTTGGACCTCGATGTTGAACGCGCCGGGGCTTTGCTGCGATAGCCAGCGGCGTCGACCTCCGCCAGATCTGGAAGGCCTGAACCAGGACGTGTCGGCCGAGTCAGGGTCGGGCTCGTCCGGTCTCGTAGGCCCAGATGACGATTTGGACGCGGCTGCGAGCGCCGACCTTGTCCATGATGCTGCTGACGTGGAACTTGACCGTGCTGAGGCTGATGTAGAGCGTGCTCGCAATCTGGGCGTTGGTCAGGCCCCGGGCGATCGTCGAGGTGACGTCCTCCTCGCGCTCGGTCAGTGCCACGACAGGCTGGGTCCGCGCGGTTGCGGGTGCCCGTTCGGCGAAGCGGGACAACAGGCGCACCGTGATGTTCGGGGCAATCAAGGCGTCCCCTTCGGCGGCGGCGTGGATTGCCTGGATCAGCAATGCCGGCCCAGCGTCCTTGAGCAGAAATCCGCGGGCACCCGCCTGAAGGGCGCCGGTGATGTGCTCTTCGGTGTCGAAGGTCGTCATGACCACGACGGCCAGGGGGTCCTCGACGTCTGGTCCGGCTAATACTCGGGTGGCTTCAACACCGTTCAGGTGTGGCATCCGAATGTCGAAGAGGCAGACGTCTGGGCGCAGCCGGCGGGCCAGCGTCACCGCTTCACGGCCATCGGCGGCCTGGGCGACGACCTCGATGTCGGGCTGTCCGCCCAGGATCGTGGCCAGGCCGGCTCGGATGATCTCCTGATCGTCGGCGATCAGGACGCGGATGCTCATGCCCGACCTGGTTGTCGGGGGATGGTCGCCTGGACCGCCCAGCCGCGGGTTGGTGCAGTTCCCGCTTCCAGGGTTCCACCCAGCAGGCTCACCCGCTCAGCCATACCGACGAGGCCATAGCCTGGCGATCGCGATCCGAAGTGGCCGCGCTCACCGTCGTCGGTGACGCTCAATCGGACGGTCTCGCTGTCGCCGTCGAGCAAGACATCAACCCGACTCGCATGCCGTGCGTGACGTTGAGCGTTGGTGATCGCCTCTTGGGCCACGCGGTACAGCGCTGCTTGCATCGAAGGTGGCAGATCGTCGAGATCGGCGCGACGTTCCACGTAGACCCGCAGCCCTGGCGAACCGTCGGCAGTGGCTAAGCCCTCCATCTCAGTAAGTGCGTGCTGGACGGGGCGGCTATCCGTGTCGTCGCGTCGGCGCAGCGATCCAACCATGGAGCGCATCTCTGCTAGCGCACGTGATGCTTCGGTCTCGATGACGCTGAGGGCCCGCGCGGCTCCCTCGGGGTTGTCTGAGGTGGCGAGGAAGCGCCCGGCCTGTGCCTGGATGGCGATGGCAGACACGTGGTGGGCCACCGTATCGTGCAACTCGCGGGACAGCGTCTCTCGCTCGTGAAGCCGGGCCTGGTTGAGCATCTGGTCGCGGACGATCGCCCGGTAACGGATCGAGAGGCCGATCGCCGCGGCGAGCAACAACACCACGAGGCCGCCGACGGCGTCGGTGACCCCGGTGAAGTCGGTGGTGACGCTCAGGCACCATTCCGCCAACACGATCAGCGCCCCGATCGCTGCCTGCAGCGGCGTGCCCCAGCGGAACAGCGAGTAGACGAGCACGAGCACGAACGTTCCGGCATACAGCACGAAGGGCTCGTTGAAAGCGAGAAGCCACGCCAGGTCAAGGAGCAGGAGAGCGCCGAAGGCGAGCCCAACCATGGTCAGGGGACGGCTGCGGCGCCAGAGCATCGTGAATGCCAGAGTGAGCCCGAAGGCGAGCGCGAGCGGGCGCCATACCAGGTCCTCTCGCGCCAACACCTCGACCAGCGTCGCGCCTGCCACGAGCCCGGCGAGCACCCAGTCGCGCCGGATGTGGACCGGTGGATGTTGGATGTCGGCCTCGGGGCGGAGCCATCCACGCGTTGGGGTCACGAACCCAGGGTAATGAGCCACAAGAAGCTTCCGGATCGACCGATCGGCCGGTCGCTGCCTGACCTTTCGGTCAGGCCGGAGACTGGTCGCAATCCCGGTGTGTTAGCCGCTCGATCCGACGACAGTGGTTGGCACAGCGGGCCCGGGAAGCGGGGTCACCGCCTGAGGCCACCGATCACGAGGAGCATGCCATGATGACCACCACGACAACCCGAGCGGCACAGCACTATCGAGACACTCCCGTCGATGTGAAGATCGTGATCAGCGCCCTCTGGGTCGCCATGCTGATGGTGTTCGCTTACGTCGACATCTTCGGGTTCTTCCGAGCGGACGTTCTCAGTGCGGCGCTCAACGGCGAAGTGGCCAGCACAGGGCTGGCCGTCAATCAGGCTTTTCTCGTCGGTGCCCTCCTGTACATCCTGCTGCCGAGCCTGATGGTGGTCTTGTCGCTGGTCCTCAAACCACGGGTCAACCGGGTCCTGAACATCGCGGCCAGCCTGCTGTACGTCGTCAGCATCGCCGTTTCCTGTATCGGAGAGACGTGGATGTACTACCTGACGGGTAGTGCTGTGGAGGTTGTGCTTCTCCTGGCGATCACCCGCACCGCATGGAACTGGCCAGCAGCGGGGGAACGCAAGCCTCAGCCGCGTTGAGGCGGCTCGCCGGTGTGAGCGGGCCCAGCTGTCGCCCCTGTTGTGCTCAGGCGATACAACGAACGCATCGCCAACGCCCCCACCAACGGTCCGGGAACCAACAGCCAGAACGCGTACTGCCAACTGACCAACTGGGCCGCGATCGGGACGAGTTGAATCGTCACCACCGTTAGTGCGAAGCCGATCGCGACCTGCGCGGTGAGCGCGGATCCGACATACCTGGGATCGACATTCTCGCTCAGCGATGCCGAGAAGACCCCCGAGTCGGCGATCACCGACGCCCCCCACACCAACAGCACCGCGCCCACCACCGGCCAAGGGGCGATGAACAGCACCGGAGAGACCAGGCAGCAGGCACCGCTGACGGTGAGCGCCACACCCGCCGCTCGCGGGCGACCGAACCGATCTGAGGCCCAGCCGCCCACCAGGCAACCGGCGACCCCGGCCAGACCGATCGCGGCGAAGACCGTCCCACCTAGCGCCAGAGCCGGCAACGCCTCGTCCCCGCGAGCCGCCTGTCGGGCGATCAAGAACGCTGGCAGCCACGTCCACCAGGCGTACAGCTCCCACATGTGGCCGAAGTAGCCGAGGTTGGCCAGCCGAGGCCGGCGTTCGCGCAGCATCTGGATGGCGTAGCGCGGGTGCGGCACGATCGGCGCGGTATCCATCAGGGGCCCGGGGCGGACAAGCGTGACCGCGACGACGGCGCCCGCGAAGCAGCACCCCGCGGCCGTGAGCATGACGCCCCGCCAGGGCAGGTCGCCGATGCCGCCGATCAGGTGCGGCAACGCCGAGCCCAAGGTGAGCGAGCCGATCAGTATGCCGAACGCACGACCGCGTTGGCGCGGCGGGACCCAGGAGGCGGTTAGTTTCATCCCCACCGGATAGACACCGGCCAGGAACACTCCGGTCAGAAACCGCAACGGAACGGCCAGTGACATCTCGTCGACCAGCACGGCGAATACCGCGGTGCACCCGCACGCCGCGAGTGCAGACAGGGACATCAACAGGTGCGGCAACACCCGGTCGGGCAGATTGGCCACCGTCGAGAGCACCGCTCCGGTGACGAAACCAAGTTGCACCGAGGCGGTCAACCAGACTGCGGCAGCGGCGCTGATAGCCCAGTCTTCGCGCAGGGTGGGCACGACGGCGGACGCAGAGAACCACACGGTGAGGGCCAGCACTTGGACCAACGCGATGAGCAGTTGTTGGCCAGCGCGCGATCGTCTCCGATCCGGGCCCGTTGGGAACGTCATGGACTCTTCTTACCTTGCGGCACCAAGAACTCTGCCGCTCCGGGCGATCTGTTCACACACTGCCAAGGACGCGCTTATGGCAGCGGCCAGCCAGGGATTGGCGACGTGGTCGGGCAGGATGGTGCCAAGTGATGTAGCGATCTGCCGGTAGAACATAAGACCAAGCGCCGGTCGGGCAAGTAGTAGCCGAGTGAGGGCTCCGGTGGAGAACGAGATAGTGGTGACGTCTCACTCGGCGGCCACCACGGTGGTGACCCAACCACCGACCCCCAGGAAGCCCACCTCGCCCAGCCAGGGCCAGGACCGCCCCGACCGACTCCTGGTAGGCCGCGTCCATGATGTTGATCAGGGCGACCGGGCTGTACCGCAGCGGCCCCAAGGCCACCGGCGGGCGCCCGTGGTCGGTAACCCAGCGCAACATAATGACCCGCCATGTAGAGCACCGCTACAGGTGGCGCTTGTCGGGCCAAGGCACGCTCCGTGACCGCGACGACCTTTCCAGCCGCACACGCTCACGGTTGCGAGGTCAATCCTGCGTTCGGCACGGACAGGGTTTCGCGAGCGCTTCTCACAAGGGTCTGAGCCGCTAGCCTCGCGAGGCGTCTCGGCATACCCTGGGCTTGAGCGTCCCGCACCCTCGACCTCCCTGCTAGGTGGCCGGCATCCACTGGCCACGCGGCGGGTGAAGATAGCCACCATGCCGCCCTAGCCCTGGACAGGCCGGCCGATAGACGTGCGGCAACTGGAGGCTAGAAGGAAGGAGCGATCGAATGAGGGGATCGGCATGACCGATCAGGGGGTCATCGTCACCGCGGCTCAGGCGGGCCGCGCGGGTCTGACATGAACTTGACGCTATTCATTAACCCCGAGCACGATCCCGGCGATGACCTAGGGGGACGGTTGGCCGAGCATGTGGAGCAGGTAGCAATCGCCCGCAAGATGGGCTACGACGGTGTCGCCATCGGCACCCACCTGTCGTATGGATCGGCTGTGTGGTTCCCGCCGTTTCCCACGTTGATGCATCTGCTCCCGGCGGCAGAGGGAATGGCCTTGTCGACCTGCATGCTGGTGCTGCCCTTCCATCACCCTCTGCACATCGCTGAACAAGCCGCCCTTCTTGACGTCGCCTGTGGCGGACGGTTCACCCTCGGGCTCTCCGCCGGCTGGTCGAAGGCGGAATTTCAGGCGCTTGGCTTGGACCGAGCGACGCGGGTCGGCAGATTCACCGAGTCCATCGAGCTGATCCGGCGGCTCTGGACCCAGGAGCAAGTCACTTTTGCCGGCCAGTACTTTCAGGCCAAGGACCTGTCTCTCGCGCTCCGACCGTTGCGCGCGCCGCGACCACCGTTGTGGGTGGGCGGCAGCGTGGCCCGATCGGTGCAGCGTGGTGCCGACGTGGTTGAGCCGCTCGTCGGTGACACGTGGGTCGCGTCGTCGCACCTGACTGAGGACGTGATCGCTGATCAAGCAGGCGTGTTCCGAGACCGGCTGCACGTCCAAGGCAAGCCCATGCCTGCGGACTTCCCTGTGCTGCGCAACGTCGTCGTGGCGCCGGACCGAGCCACCGCCTGGCGCGATGCCGGTCCGTTCCTGGCCGCCAGTTACGACGTGTTCGAGACCTGGGGCTTGTTCTCCGACGTGATCGGTAAGGACACCTCGCACGTCGACCTCGAGGCGCTGCTTGCGGGCCGGGTGGTCATCGGCTCCCCCGAGGAGTGCGCCGAACAGTTGGTTCGACTGGCCAGAGCCACTGGGTTTACCCGCCTCATTGCGCGAGTCCAATGGATGGGTATGGACCAACGCATCGTGCGCCGCACCATTGAGTTGCTGGCCGAACAGGTTCGGCCGCTCGTTGAGGCTGAACTAGCCCGCCACTGACGTTCTCACCGGGCCATAGCGTGCAGCGTCGTTGAGGTGGTGCTTCAGGAGTATCTCGATCATCGTGATTCCGCCGAGCGGATCACGCACGGCCTCTCATCCATCGGGGGTGATGTATGACGCGAGCTTTGGGCGCACGCTGTGAACATGAGCGGCGATCGGATGGTGACGCGGTATGAGTTCGTCGTGACAGGCGCCGCCAGCCCGATGGTGGTGGCGGCGTTCGAAGACTTTGTGGTCTCGTCGCCGGAGGACGGAATGCTGGCTTTGGTCGGGACCGTCCCGGACGAGAGCGGTCTTCACGGCGTCCTGCACCGGCTGCAGTCCCTCGGACTAACGATCATCGAAGTGCGGCGACTGGGCGATGAAGTGGCGCCCTACCCCGCGAAGTGAGTCAGTGCAGCCGCGATCAACCCGGTCGTTGATCGCGGGTAGGAGAGCGCCGCGCCGGCGGTTTACCCGCTTCATGCTCGGCTGTGACGCCGTGCGGGCTCACCTCACTATTGTAGGTTCTGGACCAGTGACGTTTGTCGCTCACCCACTTCGCATCCTGGCCCTGGGTGTCGCCTAGGAGAGTATCGGAGGATCCGGTGGATCTTGATCCTGTTTCCCGGCGCTGTCTGACCGGCTCATTCGCGCGGCCGAAGACTACAGTCGCCAGGGCCTCATGCCGTGCGACTAGTCGGTGAGTGGGTAGTGTCCCAATACCTCATCGACCGTCCACGTCTGATCGCCACCCTCGACTCGGTGCCAGCAGGCGGAACTGCCGTTCTGGTTGCTCCTCCTGGTAGCGGGAAGTCAGTCCTGGCCAGCCAGTGGGTACGCGGTCAGAACGCCTGCTGGGTCTCGCTGACCGGCCGCCACGACGACGCTGTGGGATTGGCCCGAGACCTCGCGGTGGCCTTGCACCGCGTGGACAAAGCGTTCGACGTCGCGGTCGGAGACCTGGCCGTGAACGGGGGGGCACGTCTTGGTCCCCGGTTTCTCGACGCGCTCGTCAGCGAGATCGCGGAGATGGCGGCTCCTGTGGCTCTGGTCCTAGACGACGCTCACCGGGTCACCAATCCTGCAGTGCTCGATGACTTCGGCGAACTGCTGGGCCGGCTGCCGAGTAACTGCCGGGCGGTCCTCTCGACCAGGTGGGACTTGCCGGTAGGGGTTGCGCGTCTGAGGGCGCAGGGGAGGCTTGTCGAGGTCCGGTGGGACGATCTCGCCCTCGACGTGCCGGAGGGACAGTTGATGCTCCAGCAATCGGCTGCGCGTTCCGTCGATCCCCAGCACGTCAAGGCGCTCGTCGCCAAGACACAGGGGTGGGCTGCCGGACTCCGGCTCGCGGGGCTCTCTTTGCAAAGGGTCTCCGATCCCGCGGCCTTCGTGGACGGCTTCGCCGGTGACGATCGGCTCGTCGGGGAGTACCTCACTCAGGAGGTCCTTCGCTCCGTCGATCCCCACGTTCGTTCGTTCCTGCTCCGCACATCGGTTCTTGAGACGCTGTCGCCCGACCTGTGCGACGCGGTCACGGGACAGGCGGGCTCGCGGGCGGTGCTCGCTGAGTTGGTCGAAAGGTGCATTTTCACGACTGAGGTGGAGGGGAGACCGGGCGAGTTCTGCTATCACCACCTCTTTGCTGACCTGCTTCGCTACAACCTACGCCTGGAGGTACCTAATGCCGAGCGCGACTGCCGTCGCCAAGCAGCCTCCTGGCTGCTCGCCCACGGACAGCATCGTCAAGGCGTCGAGCAACTCATCGCGGCCGATGACCACCCCGAGGCTTTTGAGATCATCGCAACGCAGGGTCACCTCCTGTTCGAGCGTGGTGAGACCGCGACACTCGTCCGAGGGCTGACCGTTATCCGCGATCGCGAGCGGCAGCCTACCCCCCGCCTGTTGATTAACCTCATGGCAGGACAAATTGGGGCCGAGCAGTTCGGCGGTGCCGCTCAGAGTTACCGGACGTTGGCGCGCCGCAACGACCTCACCTCGGGTGAAAGACTCGCCGCCGACTCGATGGCCACACTCCTCGGCTACGATGACTTAGCCTTGCCCAAAATGAAGCGGCTTGCCCTCGGCGTCCTCGAGACCCTGCCGCGCATCGATCGGGACTCCGTCCCCGATTTCCTCGGTATCGGGGGGGCAGACTCTTGCGAGGCTTTTGCGGGCTTTTCTGCTGGACTCGCCGAACTCTATGCGGGGGAAGTCGGGAGCGGCGCGAAGTGGTTCGAGCGCGTTGTCGCGATGCCAGGCTTCGAGTATCCGATCTGGCGGATCGCCACTCTCGGTGCGCTCGGTTTCACTCGAGCGGTGCTGGGGCAGCTGACGGAGGCCGAGGGGCATGCGAACGCCGCCTTGCAGACCGCACAGGAGGTCGGCGCTATGGAGCATGTCGACAGCTCCTATGCTCAGCTGGCATCGGCGATCATCCGTCTGGACCGGATGCACCTTGGGCGCGCAGGTATTCACCTTGCTGCGGCAGCCGACATCCTCCAACGATGTCATCGATCGACGGAAAGCGATTTCCTGCGAATCCTGGACATCCGGCAACTGGCGGCCACCGAGGGGCCCGGTCAGGCGCTCGAACTATTGCGCAGCAGCCCCCCAAGCGGGCCGCGACGCCCGATCATTTCGAGGAGCTGGAAGGCGCTCGAAGTACAGCTCCTCGTCCGCTGCGATGCGAGCGGCCAGGCGCGGGCCGTTCTGGACGCTACGCCGCAGCTCTCGCCGGGTGCCCGGTTCGATGTCCTGTTTGCACAGGGAGATCGAGCGGGTGCGCGCGCCGCCCTCGCATCCTGGAAACCCGACAGTCAGGACCCACGGTCCGGTCTGCAGCGCGCACTGCGTCTCGCTGCCCTCCAGCACAGCGAAGGCCATCCTGGCGTTGCCGGGACGACCATCGCCGAGGCTGCCGGCGCCGCCGAGGTCGAGGGGATGCTCACTCCGTTCCTTGAGGTACCGCTTGCGCGGACCATCTTGCGCTCATCAGCCCCCGCGCGGCCGCTGCATCGAGTCAAGGAACTGTTGTCGACGGCGGCGAGCGACAAGGGTCGAGCCACGGCAAACGAGCAGCTTGTTGAGCCACTGACCGTGCGAGAAATTGCCGTGCTCGAGTATCTCCCGACCCGTCTGAGCAACTCCGAGATGGCCGATGCACTCTTTATCTCGGTAAACACTCTCAAAACCCACCTAGGCAGCATCTACCGGAAGCTCGGCATCAACGATCGCAGCGAGGTGGTCCGCCACGCCGCGTCGTTGGGGTTGATCTGAGAGCTCGACCTGAGATTGGGGCGCCGGAGGACACTATCGCTGTCACTATGTTGGTCGCCAGCTCACGACTCAGGCTGATGATCGTCCTCACGATGTCTGGTCCGGGGTTGGGTCTACAGCCCCTGCCACTGCCTCCCCTCACGAATCGGGTGCCGTCACGATGTCAACATCGCCTTCCTCGGGCCCCAGGTCTCCCGAGGGCGCTAGCGGCGTCTCAGCGCGTGCCCCCCGGTCCGTATGTCGCGATCGTCGCCGTAGGCGTCGTGGTGCTGGCCTTGCCCGCGCAGCTGCGGTATCACTTCCGACGGCCGGAGTAGACCAGCACCGACGAGGCGACCGGCATCGCTGAGTCCGCAGAGTAGATCTGCTGTGCAGGTGGAACACGCCGACGCGATCGCCCACCTGGCCGGCCCTGAGGCGATTGGCCCGATTAGGCAACCGGGTCGCTCACCTCTGCGTCCGCGGCCGACGCTGTCGGCGGCGTGGTGATCCGAGCGCGGAACACCCAGTAGGACCAGCCTTGGTAGGCCAGGACGACCGGGAAGAGTACTAGCGCCACGATGGTCATCACACCGAGCGCGTAGTCGCCGGAGGCCGTGCTGGCGACGGTGAGGTTGTTGGCTGCCTTCGTCGAGGACACCATCACGTTTGGGTACAGATTCGCGAACAGCGCAGCCACCGTCCCACCGATGGCGACCGCGGTGGCGGCGAAGGCGCGTCCTTGGTGCCCGGCGCGGATCAAGCCCGTCGCGAGGAGTGCCGCCGCGACGGGCACGAGGACGGCGAGGATCCGCCACGGTCCTGTCTCCGAGATGGCCACTGTCCAGACGGCGAATACAACGACACCCACCAGGGCGGGCCAGATCAGCCGCCTGGCCAGGGCACTCGAGCGGTGTCCGACGACGCCGGCGGTTTTCAGGCTCAGGAAAGTAGCTCCGTGTGCCAGGCACAGCAGCAGCAGGGTCAGGCCTAGCCAGAGCCCGTACGGCGTGAGCAGGTCCCAGAATGATCCGGTGAACTCCTCCGATGAGTCGATCGGTAGACCGACGAGGAGGTCACCGAGTGCCAGGCCCAGCAGGAAGGGAGTAACGGCCGATCCGATCGCCAGTGCCCAGCTCCACATCCCCCGCCAGCCGTCCCGATCGACCCTCGCGCGCCACTCGAAGGAGACCCCACGGATGATCAGGGCAACAAGAACGAGCATCATCGCGAAGTAGCCGGCCGAGAACCAGGTGGCGTACCACGATGGGAAGGAGGCGAAGATGGCTGCGCCACCGACGACCAGCCATACCTCGTTGCCGTCCCAGACCGGACCAATGCTGTTAATCGCGACCCGCCGTTCGGTGTCGGTGCGCCCGACCACCTTGTGCAGCACACCCACCCCGAAGTCAAAGCCCTCAAGGACGAAGAAGCCGGACCAAAACACGGCCACTATGACGAACCAGAGGACATCGAGACTCATTGGATCACCTCAGTACGTCAGCGCCGGCGCACGCGGTCCGGGCTCGTCGGTGTCGACCAGCGCTTCGGGCTCGTGCGAGCCTTCGTCGAGGCCACGACGGGCGTAACGCAGCATCAGGAAGCCCCAGAGAGCCCCAAGCACCAGATAGAGCACCACGAAGATGCCAAGACTGAGTGCGACCTCAGTCGCGCTGACTGAAGGTGAGTTGCCGTCTTCGGTGAGGAGAAGGCCCTGAACGACCCAGGGTTGACGACCGTTCTCGGTCAACAACCACCCGGCCGTGTTCATCGCGAAGGGCGCCAGGAATGCCCAGGTTGCCACAGCCAGAAAGACACGTGACTCCTGCAGTCGGTTTCTTCGCCATCGCCAGAGTCCCCACACCGCGAAGAGAGGTATGGCGGAGCCCGTGTAGGCCATCACTCGCATCGACCAGTACTGGATCCGGAGATTGGGGATGTAGTCGCCCGGGCCGTACGTCTCCTCGTACTGCTCCTGAAGGTCGTTGAGGCCAACGACCTTGCCGTCCACCGTGCTGGTCGCCAGGATCGACAACAGGTGCGGAATCTCGATGATCTTGGTGGCGGCCTGGTCCTCGCTGGTGAAGCCACCTACCTGAGCGGCTGAGAACGAGCACGGTGAACAGGTGTCCCACTGGGCCTCCATCGCGGCGACCTTCATGGGTTGGTACTTGGTCTCGATGACACCCAGATGGCTACCGACCATCAGGGTCAGGATGGAGACCGGGAAGAGGACGATGAGGGCAACCTTGGCGGACCGGACGAATACCTCCGGGTTGCTGCCTCTCCGGATGTGCCAGGCGGATACGGCGAGCATGACGAGGGCGCCGGTGAGCAGCGAGGCCAGGATGACGTGGCTGTATCCCCACACAAAGACTGGATTGGTGAACAGCGCTGTGATGGAGGTGAGCTTGGCCCGTCCGGTGGTTGAGTCGATCTCGTAGCCGACCGGGTTCTGCATCCAGGAGTTGGCTGCCATGATGAACGCAGCCGACAGCACGGCTCCGATGGCGACCGCCCAGATCGTCGCCAGGTGCACCTTCCGAGGCAGGATGTTCCAGCCGAACAGCCACAGACCGAGGAAAGTCGACTCCAGGAAGAAGGCGGCGAGTCCCTCCATCGCCAGCGGGGCACCGAAGACATCGCCCACATACCGGGAGTACTGGGACCAGTTCATCCCGAACTGGAACTCCTGGACGAGTCCTGTCACCACGCCGATTGCGACGTTGATCACGAGCAAGGTCCCGAAGAATCGGGTGAGTTTGCGCATGCCCTCGTCATTCGAGCGATACCACATCGTATGCAGCGTGGCGACCAGGAAGGCCAGCCCGATAGTGATAGGCACGAAGAGAAAGTGGTAGATCGTGGTCGCGGCGAACTGCAACCTCGACAGGTCGAGCTGGGAGAGGTCCAAGCATGCCTCCGGCGGTCACATGTGCAAGATCGTGCTCACCAGACTAAAAAGTACCAGCCCTTCGCTGATCACCCTTGCCGGATGGTTCACCGGTGCTGAACATTCTGGGCTGAGAACGCCACCTTTATTCGCGTCGGGTCGGCCGCGTGGGTGTAACCGAGGTGTGCCCCTACCAGCGCCGAATGCCGTGCGTCAGCGATCTTGAGAGCGCTCGGAATCTGGGTATCCCACGCTTGCCGGTCGTGACCCTCCGCCGATGCCCCAACTGTAGATAGTCCTCCCGCGTGCGGGTGGGGGCGCTCAGCCGCACGTAGCCGTCCGTGCCGAGCCATACGTCCTGACCGGTTGCATCGCTGGTTCCAACGCTGCAGATCCGGCTGGGGACCCGCGTCATCTGTCGTTGTCCAACCCACCGCTGACTGGTCCGAGCCCCCGGGTCCGTGACCTGGCGTTGTCCCGAGAACCCGACGTCGATCGGCCATCTTGAGCGATCGCGAGCCCCGACTGAGCCATGGCTGCTCCGACGGCGACCGGACGCAGCATGTGGACGAACCTGTTGACATACACGAGCAGCAAGATGAGGTCGATAGAAGTACGTGTCCTGCATCGACTCACGCCGCCTGTTGAATGCCCTTTACCTCGAGAGGGAGGCGTGGTTCGCCACGGTACGGTGAGCCTCATGAGCGAACGCGACCAGGTACCTGCCGGCTACAACACACCGATTCCGGCGTCGATCATGACCCCGGACAGAGTCAGCACGCGGATTGGCGAACTGACTTTCACGGATGGCTTTCCTACGTCTGAGACGGCAGAGCTGATCCACGACAACCTCGCCTTCATGCGGGCCGTCCAGGTCTTCCTCAGTTGTATCCCGGCGGCCTCAGTCGAGGCAATGCGCCTGGGGATGCTCGAACTCGGATGTGAGGCCGCCCACCAGGCAGTCATCGTCGATGAGCTGCTTGACTCTCAGCCGCTCTTCCTCACCGGCAACACCGACACGGTCTATCTTTCCTTCTTCTTGGACCTTGACCGCGATGGCCCTACCGTTGTTGAGATCCCGCCGGGTTGCGGCCCGGGTACCGTCAACGACGCGTGGTTCCGTTTCGTGGTCGACATGGGCGCACCGGGGCCCGATCGCGGCGCCGGCGGAAAGTATCTGATCGTTCCGAGAGGGTACGAGGGTGAGGTCCCCGAGGGCTACTTCGTGGCCGAATCGCCCTCCCATAGCAACTGGGTGATCCTGCGCGGATTCCTGGTCGACGGCAAACCGGACGCAGCCGCTGAGATGTTCAGGGAGGGCGTCAGGGCCTACCCACTATCTGCGGCAGACGATCCGCCACAGATGGAGTTCATCTCCGGCAGCAAGCGGTCATTCAACACGATCCATGCCAACGATGAGCACTTCTACGAGGAGTTGGCGACGGCGATCCATCGTGAGCCGATTGATCTGATCGATCCGGAAACCCGAGGGCTCTTGGCCTCCATCGGCATCCACAAGGACAAGCCCTTCGAGCCTGACGCTCGGATGCAGGAGACACTCATCGAGGCAGCCGCAGTCGGCAACGCATCGGCGCGGACGATCGTCTTCAAGACCCGCGACCCTCGCACGTTCATCTACCCGGACCGGACGTGGAAAACCGGTTTCCTCGGCGACGACTACCGCTGGCTGAATGGGGACGGGCGCGGCGGGCGCGAGCTTGACGCACGCACTCTCTTCTTCTACTTCGCCACGGTTAACACGCCGGCGATGGCTCTGAAGATGGTCGGCGTAGGTTCGCAGTACGCGTATACCGAGACCGACGCCGACGGTGAGTACCTGAATGGCGGGAAGAACTACCGCCTTCATCTCCCGGCAGGCATCCCAGCCAAGGACTTTTGGTCGGTTGTGATCTACGACCCGCAGACCCGCTCCGAACTGCAAACCGATAACCCATTCCCGAGCATCAACAGCCGCAAAGACGAGCCGAAGGTCAACGAGGATGGCTCGGTCGACCTTTACTTCGGTCCCGAGGCTCCTGCCCAGGGTGAGGGCAACTGGATTCAAACCCGCGCGGGCAAGGGCTGGTGCACCCTCCTAAGGCTGTACGGACCGCTCGAGTCATGGTTCGATCAAAGTTGGAAACCCGACGACTTCCGCCAGGTCTGAGGCCCTCAATGGCTCAAGCAATCGGCCAGTCACTCTCGTTCGCGGTCGGCGTCGGTCTGAGCGCAGCCGCAATCATCGCCGTGGTGCTGATGCTCGGCACGCCGCGCGGGCGGCTCACTGGTCCGATGTTTCTCGCCGGGTGGATCGGCGGCATTCTGATCGTCGGGGGGATTGTGCTCGCGGCAGCTGGGGGTGCTGGTGCCAGTAGCGGCGGTCAACCTGCCGCCTGGGTCAGCGTCCTCAAGCTGGTGCTCGGTCTGCTCCTGCTTGTGGTCGCCGTTCGCCAATGGCGCGGACGCCCGAAGGACGGTGAAGAGCCCGAGATGCCGAGCTGGATGGAGACCATCGACAAGTTCACCGCGGGAAAAGCTCTCGTGTTCGGCCTGCTGCTATCGGCCGTGAACCCAAAGAACCTGCTGTTGATCGTCGCCGGTGCGGCCGCGATCGCAAGCAGCGGCGTCTCGACCGGCGCCGAGATCGGCAGCCTGCTCGTGTTCACCTTGGTCGCCTCGATCGGGACTGGGGGACCGGTGCTCCTCTACTTCGTGCTCGGCGAGCGCTCTGCGCGATTCCTAGGCGAACTCAAGGACTGGATGAGCCAGAACAATGCCGCGATTATGGCCGTCATCGCCCTCATCCTCGGAGCGAAGCTGATTGGTGACGCGTTGGCCGCCCTCGGCTAAATGCGCTGATCGTGATGCTGATGCTGATCGGCGCCGAAGACGAGGATCCCGTGCACCACGTAAATGCAGAGGAAGAACATCGCCAGCGACCACCAAGGGAAGGCACCGCCAATTGAGAGCAGGGCTCCGATCGCTCCGAGCATCCCCGCGAAAACCCCTATCGCGCGTCCGAAAGCGCGACCGGACAACAGCGAGCCACCTGCCACCAACTGGATCAGGCCGAGCACGATGAGGACCCATCCCAGCGTGTTGAGATCGCTGAGTATGTACCGTGTGTCATCGACGAAGATGTTGGCGCCATCCAGCGCGCCGATACCGTAAATGATGTTGAGGAAGCCAAGGACGAACAGCATGAGCGCCGCGAAGACGACTCTTCCACTACCTCGCATAAAGTGCTCCTTCCACTGCCACGGCATACGCTGCGGCGACTTGGGTCGGCCCGGATCGGGCCGATGCCTAAAACGTAGTCGGCTAGGTGATTTCGGTCCTCACCCCGATCGGACCAATTCCCCCAGCGCGGCCATCTGGCTCACCGAAGGCCACCCGGCGTCTATTGCAATGCGGCTGTGAGGCGCATGAGGTTGTCTAGGTAGCGGCTCTTTCGGCTGCGCTTTTCCCATTCTTCGATGGTGAGCAACCGGGCGGAGGCGCGGTATGAGTCCTCGACCGTTCTGACCGTGGATACGACGCCTGGCCCGGTGAGCATCATGGAGACCTCATAGTTCAGCGCAAATGAGCGCAGGTCCATGTTGGAGGATCCGATGACGACGACGTCGTCGTCCACCGAGAAGTGTTTGGAGTGCAGGACCAGCGGTGCCTTGTAGAGGTAGATTTTGACGCCGGCCTCGAGCAGCGCGGTGTAGTAGGAACGTTGCGCGTGCCAGACCATGAACTGGTCGCCCTCTTCACCGACGAACAGTTCGACGTCGACGCCGCGTTGGGCGGCGGTGGTGACTGCGTACAGCAGTGACTCATCTGGCACGAAGTAAGGACTGGTCAGTGACAGTCTGTGTTTGGCGCCGTAGATCAACGAGGTGAAGAGGCGCAGGTTGTTCTCTGACCGGATGCCTGGGCCGCTGGGCACCACTTGGCCCAGTATTTCGCCGGGACGGGGGTCCTGGGCTGTATGCGGAATGGGGCGGATCTCCTCCCATAGAGCGACCCCGGTCTCGGTGTACCAGTCGTTGGCGAAGACGCCGTCGAGGCAGCGTGCGAGGTCGCCGTCCACGCGGCACGTCAGCTCGACCCACCGCCGGCCGGCCTCGTGATTCTTGGGTTTGTTGTAGCCCGGTTCGGTCATGTTCTGGGAGCCCATGAACCCGGCACGCCCATCGATGACGAGGATCTTACGGTGGTTGCGTAGGTCGATGCGACGCGCGAAGTCGTGCCCCGGACGGATCGGGAGCATCGCGTGCCACTCGATCGAGGTCTCACCCAGCTTGCGCTTCAATTCCTTGTACACCGGCAAACCCCGAGTGCCCAGGTGGTCAAAGAGCATGCGCACTGTGACTCCGCGCTCGGTGGCACGGACCAGGGAGGCGAAGAGCGGCTCGGTCACCTCATCCCAAGCCATGATGTAAAACTCGATATGCACCCACTCCTGTGCCTCATCGACCAGATCGGCCATGGCGTGGATCGAGGCCTCATAGTCACTAAAAAACTCCACACCGCTGGACCGGCCCGGCGGGAATGAGCCCAGGTGCTCGTTCAGCCGCATTGCTGAGGCGACGTGATCAGGGATGTCCGCAGCCGGGGTGAGCACCTCCCCCGACTCCAGGCGTTCGCGCAGCACACGACTGGCCTCTTGCTGCCGCTGCAGCCGGCGTCCCCCGATCGAGGTACGACCGAACGTCAACCAAATCAACAAACCAAGGACCGGGATGACCAAAATAAGTATCACCCACGCCATTCCCGAGGACGGTCGCCGGTTCTCCGGCACCACACCCGGAGCGATAACCCGGATCAGCGTCGCAACTACAAGATGGGTCGTTAGCAGCAGCGTTGACCACTCGCTGCCGCCCCAGCTATCCATCCGAAGTGCCGATCATGGTCATGCCCGCGATCCCTTCTCCGTGGTCCTTGGCCTGAGCCATCATGTCCTATTGCCTTCCCGCGGCGCCGTCGCCGCCGAACGTCGCCGAACGTCGCCGCAGTATGACTCGCTCAGCGCCGGGGCGGAGGCCCGGGAAATCGGAAGGCCGAGCCCCTAGCCCCTGGCCATCTCGTCGATACACACCGAAATGGCGAGGATGAGCGCCACGTCTTGGCCTTGGGCCAGGTGGATCCCATACGTGTCACGAACGCGGAACCATCTCTTGGAGATCTCGGCGACCTTCTTCCCGCCACGTTCAATCTCGTACTCATGGTCGACGAAGTTGCCTTTGGCCTTCAGGTCCTGCCCGCCCTTGACATTGACGATGAAGCGGTCGCGGATGCCAACGATCCGCTTGCGCACGACAGCCTTCGACGACCCTCGCCCGATGGTCATCTTGTCGCGGACGCTGAGCTTCTTTTCTTGTATCCGGGCGACCTCGACGCCGTAGGCATCCTCAAGGATGAACGTGTCCCGGAATCTTATGGCCTTGCCATTGACCTTATAGGCCTTGTTCCCATCGCTGTCCTCGATCCATGAGTCGTCTCCGATCGCGAAGACCTTCTCACGCATCTGGAAGGTTGGTCCGTCGAGATCATGGTTTCGCAGTCCCATCGCCTCTCCTTTCGCCGCTGAGCGCGCACGAGGCGCACAGGATGTTTATGGACCCTACTCGTAACGCTGCCGCTGCAGAGCTCCTCGTGGATCACCCGTCACGGGTGAAAATGGGATGCATGACCACGCAGAGCGTAACGTGGCCGCTGTCGGCGTCGTCGGCAGCGAGACGTTGCTGGTCAACCGCATTCAGCGCCCACGGCCGCTGACGCGGACTTAGTCATCGAGGCCTCGGTCTCCTCAATCAGCTGTGGCGTCACCCGCCCACTGCCAGCGGCGAACGGATTGGCCAAGGACACGATGATGAGCAGCATCACGACCGTGAAAGCACTCGACATCGAGACCAGCAGTGCTTGAGTCCCTCTCTTCGACGGCAGCGTCACTGCAAAGATCAGGATCACGACGAACGCCCCACCACCGGTGAGCAATACCCACAGCATCGGCGGCAGTGTGGTTTCGGCTGTTACCAGACGGGTTTCTCGCGCTGTAGAGATGTTACCGATCTGCGATACGAGGTTGGTCGCCGTGCCCGCATGAAGAGCCCCGACCGGAGGTTGGTCGTTCTCGCCCACGGACGTGACAAGGTCCAGGTAGGCGTCATCCACCTCGGCCGCGCCCCCGGCGTGCTCAGCCAGCGCGGGCCAATCGTAGGTTGGCACTGCTCGGGCGTAGCAGATAAGCGCACGCTGCACCGAGGTTTGCGTCTCGGGGAACAGGAACGCCTGGTCGTACGCGGTACCAATAGAGGTGGCTTCTTCACCGACTGCCTGACGGGCGTCAGCGAACTGCCCGAACAAAAAGAGGATCGAGAAGCCGACGATGATCCCGTAGGCGGCCGCGATGTACGACAGGGTCGACCCCCACGAATTGGAGTGGACCTCCCGCGACCCGAGGAGTCGGCGCACCAAGAGGCACGCCAAGAACGTCACGACCAAGGTGGCGATCAGGACTGCTGCGTTAAGCTCTGGGCTGCTCACAGGATCTGAATCTGCTGGTCACGGGGCTTCACGAGGCGAGTATCCGTGCCTTCTGCGCCGTGAACTCCGCGTCGCTCAAGATTCCCTGCGCCCTCAACTCGGCAAGCTCCTTCAGTTGGTCGATCGTCGCGTCGCCGCTCCCGCCTGCGGCTGGCATCGGCTGCGCAGCCGCAGGCGGCGCGTACTGCTGAGCGGCCGGCTGTTCGTAGGTGCTCGTGTCCCGGGCAGCCCAGCGCGCATTTTGCCGGCGTTGGACTCGACCGCTGACGGCAGTTGCCGTGCCTGCGATTGCTGCTGTGCGCGCGACTCCTCGAAGTAGTCCTGGCATGTTGTCCTCCTGATGGGTTGGGTCGATGGACGTCGGTCAGCTCGTGGGTTCGGAAGCGTCGAGGGCGTCGAGAGCGTCGAGCAGTTCTTGAGCGGGGATGCGCTCGCTCGCCACCACCCGGCCCTCGGCCTCGGCGAGCGCCGTCACCATTCCACCTGCCCAGGTATTTTCGACCGCGATCAACAGACCGAACATCCCCTGCTCGAGGATTTCCCCTGCTTTGTACAGGTCAGATTCATCGAAGAGACCGCTAGCGGCACCTGCGAAAGCTTCGAACCCGCTCAACCCTGACCCCTCGTCGTCGAGCTCGACCCGACTCACGCTTCCGGTGTCGTCCTTCAAGACGGCAGCCACGTCGAACAGTCGAACAATGCCCCGGTCCAGCACGGCTGCCAACTCTGCGGCGACCGGCGTCATCTCGGCATTCTGTGGGAATTCGACAAGAACGAAGTCGAGGGGGCCGAGTGCAGTTTCGTGCGTCATCAAGGTCTCCTGGTGCCGTGGCGGTCGAGCGTGGGCTGAGATTAGCACTGAGCCTTGGTCAGCGAAACCCCGAGGAGGCTCACTGATCGTGCCTGGGAACGCTGTGTGTACTTCATGGAACAACGCCTGTGACACGGTGACCTGGAGAGTCGAGATCGTTGTCGTGTGGCCATGGCCGAGGGCTAGGGTGAGGAGGTGCCCTGCAAACGGATCGACGACGCCTCAGCAGCCCAGCTGGCTCTGCCACACGGACACCGCTCCCGTCCCGGAAGCAGCATGCATGCCGCGATGCCTCCAGGCAACCGTCGGAGCGTGCGGCTGAAGTGCAGAAATTGTTCATGCTTGACGGGTGAGGCGCCGGGGTCTGGCACGTGGTGGGCTGTGCCTCATGGACAGTGAACAAGCGCCGAGCGCGGACAGTCGTGCCCCGGCTGTGAGTGTCGAAGGGCCCGTCGAGGCCACCACTCCTGGACTGCTCGGTAGTCTCGGCAGCGCGTGGACACTGCGCCTCTTGGTGGGGGCGGCTGCCCTCGTCATCCTGATAACCTCCGTGAGGGCCGCTAGCGACATCGTCGGACCACTGATGCTCGCGCTTGCGTTAACGATCGTCTTCCACCCGCTACGGAAGCGCATGTCTCGGCACGTTCCGTCCTGGCTTGCATCGGTGACTGTCCTTGTTGGTGTGTACCTGCTGCTTACCGCGCTGGGTCTGATGCTCTTGGTTTCGTTCGCGCGCTTGGCGCAGCTGCTGCCGCAATACCAGGAACAACTCGAGGCGCAATGGGCCGGGCTAGGCGACCTCTTGAACTCATGGGGCGTCTCCGATGCTCAACTGAACGACATGAAGGGCTCGGTCAGCACGGACCGCCTGACTGGCCTTGCCGCGTCCGTGCTGGGAGGGACGCTCGGCATACTGTCCAATTTCTTCTTCATCGTCACGTTGCTTGTGTTCCTTGCGTTCGATGGCGCCCAGACCGAACGGTTGACGAACTACGCCCGGGAGTTCCGGCCAAACATCGTCGACGCGATGTCGTCTTTTGCGCGGGGCACCCGGGCCTACCTCAGCGTGTCGGCTGTTTTCGGACTCATCGTCGCTGTTGTTGACACGGGTGCACTCTGGCTGATGGGTGTCCCCGGCGCCTTCGTCTGGGGCGTGTTGGCGTTCGTGACCAACTTCATCCCAAACATTGGATTCGTGATCGGCGTGATCCCGCCAGCGCTGATCGCTCTCCTCGCCGGGGGTCCCGGTCTGATGATCGCCGTGATCGTCGTCTACAGCGTGATCAACTTCGTTATCCAGTCGATCATTCAGCCCCGCGTCATCGGCAACTCCGTCGGCCTCTCGACCACCTTGACATTCCTCTCGCTGGTCTTCTGGGCGTGGATCCTCGGACCGATCGGGGCAATCCTTGCCGTGCCGATGAGCTTGTTCTTCAGGGCAGTGTTCATCGAGGCCAACCCGGCAAACCGTTGGATATTGCCATTAGTCAGTGGGCACACCGACGAAAAAACGCCCGATGGCGCCAAGGCCTAAGGCTCCACGTCTGTGTCACCATCCAGGGGTCGAGTGGATGATGGCTGGAAGGCGAGGACTTAAGACCCTTCCGAGATGTGCAGCAAGGGGGCAGGGTGGAGGTATCGGGTGACCCCACCTCGAGCCGAGAAACCCATCACCGCATCTCACATCACACAGGAGTTGACCATGGCAGCATCAGCAACCACCTATCCGGTCGTTATTGGGTATGACGGGTCTGCGCCGTCGGAGGCCGCGCTGCAGTGGGCGGCTCGTGCTGCGGAGCACCGAGAGCTAGGG
>JBARZG010000104.1:0-7682 GCA_049649785.1 Ornithinimicrobium sp.
GGGCCTACGCCCGCGACCTCTTCCAGACCCCCGGGTTTGGCGACACCGTGGACTTCGCCCAGATCAAGGCCCACTACTACGCCACCCACCTCGACATCAACCCGACCGGAGTCATCCCGGCCGGGCCTTTGGAGCAAGTGTGGACCACCGAGCACCACCGAGCCGAGTTGGGTGGCTCACCGTTCGGGGATGGCACGCCTCCCACCGAGCCACACCCAGCCGAAAAGGTGCCTGCGCTCGCGGGTTCGTAACGACCGCCGCAGCGGCTAGACCACCCGTCGGGCCGGCGCCAGATCGGCGGTCTTCTTCGGGTCCTTCTCGACGATTTTGCCGAGTGCCTTGTCGATGGCTTTCATGGTGGACTTATCCAACGTCACGCCGGCGGCCTTGACGTTCTGGCCGACCTGTTCGGGTCGCGAGGCACCGACCAGCGCGGCCGCCACGTTGTCGTTCTGCAGTACCCAGGCGATCGCCAGCTGAGCCATCGACAACTCCGCCGCCTCGGCGATCGGCTGCAACTTCTGCACCCGCTCCAGGACATCGTCGTTCATGAACCGCTTGATCATGTTGGCGCCGCCCTTTTCGTCCGCCGCACGTGATCCCGCTGGCGGCTCGGCGCCCGGCTGGTACTTGCCCGACAGCACCCCCTGCGCCATCGGGCTCCACACGATCTGGCTGACTCCCAACTCGCGCGAGGTGGGGACAACCTCATCCTCGATAACCCGCCACAGCATTGAATACTGCGGCTGACTCGAAATCAGCTGGAAACCCATCTCGCGAGACATCTCGACCCCGGCGCGGATCTGGTCGGCCGTCCATTCACTCACCCCGATGTACAGCGCCTTGCCCTGCCGCACGACATCGGCGAACGCCTGCATCGTCTCCTCCAGCGGCGTCTCGGTGTCATACCGGTGGGCCTGATACAGATCGACATAGTCGGTCTGTAGCCGCTGCAGCGAGCCGTTGATCGACTCCATAATGTGTTTCCGCGACAGCCCGGTGTCGTTCTTGCCGCCGGGGCCGGTCGGCCAATACACCTTGGTGAAGATCTCCAGGCTCTCCCGGCGCTCACCCTTCAGCGCCTCACCGAGCACCGATTCGGCGACCGTGTTCGCATACATGTCGGCGGTGTCGAACGTCGAGATGCCAGCATCGAGCGCCGCCCGAACGCATTGGGTGGCTACGTCGTTCTCCACCTGTGAGCCGTGGGTCAGCCAGTTGCCGTACGTGATTTCGGAGATTTTGAGTCCGCTATTGCCGAGGTATCGAAATTTCATACCCCTACGCTACGTCGGTGCCACCGGCCTGTCCCACGCGGGCACACCCGGCCCCTACTCGATATCGCCGACGAACCGGTCGCTTGAGCCGCGCACCAGGAAAGCGGCCGTCCTGTCCTCATCGCAGGGACCACCAGATCCGCTGGGATCGGTCATCGCGTTAGCCTAAGCCCGGAGCGCTCAGCAGATCAGGAAGGCGCGATGAAGTTCACCGAAGAACAACTCAACCGCGCAGCCGGCGTGGTCCTGACTCAGGCCTGTGGTGATGCATTGGGCGTTCCGTATGAGATGGCCGAGCCGCCGCGGTCAGAGCCGGCGATGATCGGCGGCGGCCTCGGCGACTACGCCCCCGGTGAGTGGTCGGATGACACCCAGATGTCGGTCTGCATACTCACTGTGGCCGCCACCGGGGCCGACCTGACCAGCGATCAGGCGCTTCGAACGATCTGCCAGGGATTCCGGGCCTGGTATGCCGACAATCCGGCAGACATCGGCATACACACCCGTTCGGTGCTGCGGGAGGACGCCGCCACCGATGCGCCGGAGGACCCTGCGGCCATGCTCCGTGCGTCCGAAGCGGTGCATCGGCGGACCGGGCAGAGCGCAGGCAACGGGGCGTTGATGCGCACCGGCATCGTCGGTCTGACCCGGTTGGCTGACCGGGAAGCCACGGCGCAGGCGGCCCGCGAGGCGGCGCGTGTGACGCATTGGGATGACCTGGCGGGCGATTCGTGTGTGCTGTGGTGCGAGGCGATCAGAGTTGCCGTTATCGAGGGTGAATTGGACCTCGCGTCTGGAGTGGACCTGTTGCCAATTCAGCGCCGGACGCGCTGGCTGGCGATCATCGATGAGGCTGCAACGAGCGACCCCCGAGTTTTCACCGGCAACGGATTCACCGTGACGGCGTTGCAAGCCGCCTGGTCCTCCATCGTGAAGAGCTCGCGGTCGGCCACCGAGCACCCGATCCGCGGCGCACTGCATACGGCGATCTCGGTGGGCAACGACACCGACACCGTCGCGGCGATCACCGGTGCGCTGGTCGGCGCGAGGTATGGCGCCTCGGCCGTGCCCCGACCCTGGCGCCGGATGGTGCACGGGTGGCCCGGCATGGACGGCGAGTCGCTGGTGCGGCTCGCGACGTTGACTGCCGGGCAGGGTCAGTTTCCCGTGACGACGGGGACGGCATGACCGTCACCGACACATCGCCGCATCTTTAGTGCTCGCCGATGGGAGATCATCGACGAAGCGGGTCCTATCGCCTTCGAGGCGTGCGCCGATCTCCTCGATCCGGCCCCGACCCCAGCAGCGACAGCAGTGCCTCTGCGAGTCTGGGGGAGTGTCAGGACACCGTCGAGACGACTCGGGGTGCCATTGTGGCCTGTATGGAGGAAGATCCAGACACGCGGCGACCTCGCCCCCTCGACACGGTGATGCGCATCGTGCAGGCCAAGGGATAGGCGAGCGGCCGAGCCAGTGCGACCGAAGGGGAGAGCTGTGGAACCGGCGGTGGCCTATGTAGGGGTGGTTGGGCCGGGCGACGGCGCGACGGCTGATGATCTTGAGCTCGCTAGCGAAGTCGGGCGGCTGTTGGCCGAGAACAGGCGGGTCGTTGTCACCGGAGGTATGGGCGGAGTGATGGAGGCAGCCAGTCGTGGCGCGACCGAGGCGGGCGGGGTGAGCCTCGGGTTGCTCCCCGGCAGCACGCGCGCCCTGGCGAACCGGCACCTCAGCGTGTCCATCCCCACCGGTATGGGTGAGATGCGCAATGCGCTGCTGGTGCGCACCTGTGATGCCGTCATCTCCGTTGCCGGGTCCTGGGGCACTCTCAGCGAGATTGCGATGGCCCAACGCACCGCCGTGCCAATGATCTGTCTGGCCGGGTGGGATCTGCCGGCCGGTCCACAACTCGCGGCGACACCGCTAGAGGCGGTGCAGTTCGCAGTGCGGGCAACACGGGATATGCACCTCTAAAGGTAGACGATAATGGTGTGCGTGATGTCGCTGCCGCCGTTGGTCGAGCCCGGGCCGGAGTTAACCCGCGAGCAGATCGAGCGATACTCTCGGCATCTGCTGGTGCCGGGCATCGGGATGCTGGGTCAGCGCAGGTTGCTCAACGCTCGGGTGTGCGTTGTCGGCGCGGGGGGATTGGGCTGCCCGGCATTGATCTATCTGGCCGCGGCCGGGGTTGGACACGTCACCGTCATTGATCACGACGTGGTGGAGGTGTCGAACCTGCAGCGCCAGGTGATGCACCGCACGACCGATGTCGGCGTTCCGAAGGTGACCAGCGCGGCGCGGGCTGTGGCCGAGCTGAACCCTTCGGTGGCGGTGACTGCGCGGCATACCGAGGTCACGGCCGACAACGTGCGCGAGCTGATCGCCGAGCACGACCTGGTGCTGGATGGCACCGACAACTTCACGACGCGCTATCTGGTCAACGATGCGTGCCTGCTGTTGGGTATGCCGTTGGTGTGGGCCGCCGTGTTGCGGTTCGACGCACAGGTCTCGACGTTCGTGCCCGCGCCGCTGGTGCCTGTGTCCCAAGCGGTGCAGCTGCGCGACCTGTTCCCGACCGCGCCGCCACCGGAAGTCGTGCCCTCGTGCGCCGACGCCGGGGTGCTCGGTGCCATGGTCGGACAGGTGGGGTCGATCATGGCAACCGAGGCGATCAAGTTGACCACGGGGGTCGGGGAGCCCTTGGCCGGTCGGGTGTTGCTGATCGACGTAGCCAGTATGCGGATGCGGGAGATCCCGCTGCGTCCGAACCCATCCAGACGCACGCGGACGGGAGTCGACCCAGGTGTCGACTCAGGTGCCGTCAATACATCGACGGCCATTCCGGCGAGGGATGACCTGCCTTTGCCCTCGATGGGAGCGGTCGAGCTGTCCGAAAAACTGGCGGCCGTGCACGTTCTCGATGTCCGCGAGCCAGAAGAACACGCGCTGGGCACGATCTCTTCGGCACTGCTCGTCCCGTTGGCTGACGTGCTGACCTGGACCGATCTCGATGGACTGCCGGATGGCCCCGTGGTGGTGACCTGCAAAATCGGGCCGCGGGCCGAGCGGTCGGCGAGGCACTTGATCGCGTTGGGTCATGACGACGTTCGGGTGCTCACCGGGGGAATGCTGGCCTGGGGTGATGAGGTCGATCCAAGCCTTCCGCGCTACTGATCCACATACCCTTGCGCAGCGGGTGGTCCAGCCCGCCCCACCAGTCCTAGGAGGAGCCAAGTGAGTCCGCCACGAACGTCAGGACGGAGCAAGAAGCCAGCACCGTCATGGGCGAGCTACCGAAAGTCCATCGGCGACCGGTCGGGGATGTTCGAGGCGGTAGCTGACACGTGGCGCGTGAGCCGGGCGCTCTACCTGGGTAGTTACCTCGACCTCTCGCCCTCGACGGCGATCCCGTCAGTTACTTATGTCGACACAGACCGGCGCGCAGCAGCCTACTTCGCGGACAATGAGCGGATAGCGGCCGACCTGGAGGGTCGGACGCGGGTCGGCGCCGGGGTGGACGTCGACTTCATCGCCGCGGACTTCACCGGTCAGCTTCCACTGCCCGATGCGAGCATCGACCTGGTGATCTCGCTGTATACGGTTCCTGCTTGGGACCACTGCCGCCGGTACATGCGGCCGGGCGGCTTCTTCTTGGCAAACTCCAGTCACGGAGACGCCAGCCTCGCTGCCCTCGATCCCAGTCTCGAACTCGTTGCAGCCATTAAGAACAGGGGCGACCGCTACCGACTCGACACCGACGACCTCGGCCGCTATCTGGTGCCGAAGAAGCCCGAGAACGCCGACGCCGACGCCATCAGGACGTCCGGGCGTGGCGTCGCATACACCCGCAGTGCCTTCGCCTACCTCTTTCGGCTGGTCTGAGCCCAACCGCAACATCCGCCGGGCCCCGCACCTCCCACTGCCTGCCGAGCGCCCATTTAGCCTGGTCCGTAGCTTTGGTGCGCGGTTGTCTATCTAGTGCTGCGCTACAACAGCGCACTAGGTCGACACTGCAGCACCAGACTGACCGCGGCCCACCGCCAAGGCATAGGAGAACAGGTCACCGAGGTCTAACCCCGCAGTGTGACGGCCCTTGCCGTAGGTACGCCAGGCTGCCCTAGCGATGGACGCTTGCTCGCTACCAATCGCGATGACGTCGACGGCGGCACGATGCAACAACAGGTCAAGTTCCCGACCGGCCCACTCGCCACTTCGCGCCTCAACCACCACTGAACACTCAATCAATGTCCCGGTCGAAATCAGCAGGCGAGGTGCTCGCGCCATGGCTTCGACGAACTCTTCGCGCTCTGGTCGAACAGCACCGCCACCAGGGCAGACGTGTCAGTCACCATCAGGTCGACAGCCCGCGCTCGTCGTATCCGAGGATTTCATCTGGCTCTCGGGGATCGAGCACGGGAAGCGCGGCGCATCGCAGCGCAATGGCGTTCAGTTCGGTGGCCAGACACCCCCTGCCTGCGCTACCTCGCACCCGCTCCAGAC
The DNA here is from genome assembly GCA_049649785.1 of Ornithinimicrobium sp. Lineage (GTDB taxonomy): Bacteria > Actinomycetota > Actinomycetes > Actinomycetales > Dermatophilaceae > Ornithinicoccus. Next base: position 5,775 of record JBARZG010000104.1, read on the forward strand.
GTTGCCGGACCGCCGCCTGCACCGCGTCGGTCAACGTCTCGCCGGTAGCCTCCGACAACTCCCGGGCCAGCCGGTCCGTCTCGGCGTCCTTAGTACCCAGAACCGCAGGTAGGTAGTACCTGATGAGGAAGAATCTACCTACTGATAAGTGGATCGCTAGCAGTCACCGGGCGGTGAGATGATGGGCAGAACGATAGGAGAGGTATGCCGACACTTCGCTATTTCGCCGCTGCTGCTGAAGCCGCCGGCACCGACCACGAGGTGGTCGACGGCTCTAACGTGGCCGCGGCGCTCGCTGCTGCCTGCGCGGCCCACGGCCCGCGGATGAGCCATGTGGTGGGGCATAGTTCGTTGCTTCTTGATGGCCGATACGTCTCCGACCATGCCACGACGCTGGCCTCCGGAGATGTGCTCGACGTGCTACCACCGTTTGCCGGTGGCTAGCGAGCCCGACGGCCGACGCGCATCACCGCGGGACGTCTGCCCGGCATACCCCCTCTGGTGCGATGACCGCTCAAGCTGACTACGTCATTTATCACAGCCGGGGTGGCCGGGCCGTGATCGCAGCCGCCGTGCTGGGCAGCGGCATGACGATGCTCGACGGCACGGTGGTGAACGTCGCACTGCGGACCATTGGCGCCGACCTGGGGGCATCGCTGTCGCAGTTGCAGTGGATCACCAACGGATACCTGTTGTCCTTGGCCTCCTTGATTCTGCTGGGGGGAGCGTTGGGCGATCGGTTCGGTCGGCGGCGGATGTTCGTGATCGGCACGGTGTGGTTCGCGGTGGCCTCGTTGGTATGCGGCATCGCGCCGAACGCCGAAGTGCTCATCGCTGCGCGGGTGCTGCAAGGCGCCGGCGGGGCGTTGCTGACTCCGGGGTCGCTGGCCATGATCCAAGGGGCGTTCGCACCCAGCGAGCGGAGCACGGCGATCGGTGCCTGGACCGGTCTCGGCGCGATCGCCGCCGCTGCGGGTCCGTTGGTCGGCGGGCTGCTGATCGACTACGCCTCGTGGCGCTGGATCTTCTTGATGAATATCCCGCTGGCTGTGATCGCCGTGATTATCGCCCAGCGTGCCGTGCCGGAGTCGAGAGACCCGGAGTCGGTGCCCGGATTCGACCTCAGTGGGTCGGCGCTCGCTGTGCTCGGTCTCGCGGGGGCTACCTATGCCCTGATCGAGTGGGGTGGGCCGGCGGCGATCGTCGCAGCGATGGTCGGTGTCGGCGCCAGCGCGACCTTCATCGTTGTCGAGCAACGCTCCAGGCATCCGCTGATGCCGCTGTCGATGTTCGGCAATCGGACCTTTAGCGCCGCAAACCTGATGACGTTGCTGGTGTACGCGGCCCTGGGCGCCATCTTCTTTTTCCTGGTGCTGCAACTGCAGACGGTTGCCGGGTACACCGCTCTGCAGGCAGGCCTCTCGACCCTGCCGATCACGATCTGCATGCTGTTCTTGGCTGCCCGCGGGGGCCGGTTGGCGACCCGGATCGGGCCACGGCTCCCGATGACGGTCGGCCCGATGGTGATGGCGGTTGGCGTGCTGTGGCTGTTGACCGTGGGGCCGGAGACGGTCTACTGGTTGCATGTACTGCCGGGCATGACGGTCTTCGGATTGGGTCTGGCGCTGATGGTGGCACCGCTGACGGCGACGGTGTTGGCGGCCGCCGAGGACCGGCATGCCGGGATCGCCAGCGGGGTCAACAACGCCATTTCCCGCACCGGATCGTTGCTGTCGGTGGCTGCCCTGCCAGTGCTGGTCGGACTCTCTGGCGACGACTACGCCATACCTGCTTCGTTCGATGCCGGGTATGAGCGGGCGCTGATCATCTGCGCCGTCATGCTGGTGGTCGGCGGCGTGATTTCGTGGCTGCTGATCCCGGCCAAGCTCGCCGACTGCCGACCCGAGG
>JBARZG010000105.1:0-2306 GCA_049649785.1 Ornithinimicrobium sp.
GCCGGTTGGACCGATGTTGAACGCGGTCACGGTCGGGAGCGTCTTACAAGCCAATACCGACCCGGCTTCCACTGGCTTATTGCGGCTGGGCGGCGCTGCCCGCGATTCCGGTCAGGATCAGGTCGAGCCCCACCTCGAAGGAGCGCCCGAAGGAGTACCCGGGCTGGAGGACATGCTGGGTGGTCAGTTCGACGAAATGCGGGTAGACGTCAGCCGGGTAAGCCTGAAGGATCTGTTCGGCGAGCTGGCCAAGGTCAGCGTCGCCGAGGAACGGCAGGTGCGCCTCTTGCAGCGTGAAGCCGTAGACGTAGCTGTCGAGGATCGCGTACGCGTGCGCCGTCGTGGCAAGGGAGAGCCCGCCTCCCCGCAGACAGCCCAGGACAGCATCGTGATGACGCATCGATGCAGGTCCCGGTGAGGTCCGCGACTCCATCAACGGGGGCGCCCACGGATGCTGGTTGAGCACCTCACGCGCCGACATGCACCGTCGCCGCATCGCCTCGGTCCAGTCCAGGTGCGTGGCCGGCAGTTCGATCTCGGCGAAGACCAGATCGACGATCCCGTCCAGGATCTGCTCCTTTCCGGGCACGTGGTGATAGATCGTCATCGGCTTGATCTGCAGGGCAGCGGCGAGCCTGCGCATCGTGAACGCCTCGACACCGATCTCGTCGGCCAGGGTGAGAGCGCCGCGCAGCACGCGATCCCGGCTCAGCCGTGACCGCTGAGTGTGTGCTGTCATCGTGCTCCGTCCCTTCGATGGGTTGCTGAATCGTACTAAGTAAGAGTACCGTTGCGCCAATCGAATCATACTAAGTACGAACTGACCTACGGAGACCAATACGATGAGCACCAACGCTGAGCAACTGATGACCGGCCCCACCTCCCGGGTCACGGGGCCGACCGGAGCGCCCCATGGCACGATGCGCGCGATCGTGCAACACGCCTACGGTCCTCCCGAGACACTGCAGTCCGCGGTGATCGACGTCCCTTCAATCGGAGCCGACGAAGTCCTTATCGAGGTGGCTGCCGCCGGGGTGGACCGCGGCATCTGGCACCTAGTGACCGGCAAGCCCTACCTGATACGGCTGGCCTTCGGGCTACGGGCACCGTCATACCCCGTCCCCGGATTCGACGTAGCAGGACGCGTAGTCGCCATCGGTGCAGACGTGAACCGGTTCCAGGTGGGCGACGAGGTTTTTGGCATCGCTCGCGGGTCGTTCGCGCAATACGCGGCCGCCAAGGAGCGCAAGCTCGCGCTGCGACCGGACGGGCTCGGCGACCAGGAGGCTGCGGTTGCGACCATCTCCGGGATCACCGCGCTGCAGGCACTGACTAATGTCGGCCGGCTACGGGTCGGGCAGAGCGTGCTCGTCATCGGCGCTTCCGGTGGGGTGGGCAGCTGCGCGGTGCAACTCGCGGTCGCGCTTGGTGCCAGCGTCACCGGGGTGGCCAGCGGGAGCAAGGGTGCACTGGTGCGATCCCTTGGCGCCGACCATGTTCTGGACTACGCGACGCAGGATTACCTCGACGGCTCCACGCGTTACGACCTGATCCTCGACATCGGCGGGCTCAACCCACTGCGGCGCCTGCGCAAGGCTCTGACGCCGACGGGGACGCTGGTCATCGTCGGCGGCGAGGCAGGCGACCGGTTGACCGGTGGCATCGGCCGCCAGATCCGCGCCCGACTGCTCTCACTGTTCGTGGCCCAGCGATTGACCTTCTTCGTGAGCGCCGAGCGACAGGATCTCATCGGGCGGCTCGCCGACCACCTGGACCGCGGCGACGTCACTCCTTCCATCCGCCACCGTTACCCGCTGGAAGAGGCAGCGACTGCCCTCGCTGACCTCGTCTCGGGACATGCCTGCGGTAAGTCCGTGGTCGTCGTCAAGGAGGCCTGAAATGTCCGCACCCACCGCTCCTGCTCCTGCCACCGCCCGTGCAGCCACTGAGGTGGCACCGCGGGTCACGAGTCGCCGTGCGGCCGCCCGCATCGCCGGTGTCAGCTACGTCCTGATGCTCGCACTGGCGATCTTCGCGAACTTCACCGTCCTAGAAGGCCTCGTCGTCGACGGCGACGCGACGAGGACTGTCGCGAACCTCACCGGGTCCCTGGGCATGTTCCGGCTCGGTGTAGTGGCCTTCCTGCTCATCGCCCTCCTTGACCTGGTCATTGCTTGGGCCCTGTTCGTCGTCCTGCGGGACGTTCACCATGACCTGGCGTTGCTGGCCGCCTGGTCCAGGCTCGTCTACACCGTGCTCCTCGGGGTCGCTCTGGTGTACTTCTTCCAGGTCATCGCGCTGCTCAC
>JBARZG010000106.1:0-4860 GCA_049649785.1 Ornithinimicrobium sp.
AGGACGACCAGATCGTGGAGCAGTGGTCTGTTGCCGAAGAGATCACCCCCGAGTCAACCTGGGTCAACTCTGGCAAGTTCTGATGATGCGGCTTGACCCTCACGCTGCGTGAGCGCTCACAGTTGTCTCCATGACCGCAGCGCTGAATGACATACAGGAACGAGGTATGCAGATGCGAACGGTGGGACAGGTGTCTGCCGAGTTCGGCGTGACGGTGCGCACGTTGCACCACTACGACGAGATCGGCTTACTCCGTGCGTCCGAGCGGACGCTCAGCGGCTACCGGCTGTACAGCGACGATGATCTAGTGCGCTTGCGCCAGATCGTGGCCTACCGGCGGCTCGGCTTTGGGCTGGACGACGTGGGCTCGGTGTTGGATGCCGAGGCCGACGCGTTGGGACATCTGCAGCGTCAACGTGCCGCGGTCAGTCAGCGAATGGATGAGTTGTCCGCGCTGGCCCGCGCATTGGATCGAGCCATGGAGGCAGAAGTGAACGGATATCAGATCACCACGCAGGAGCAACGCGAGATTTTCGGCGAGGCGTTCAGCGACGAGTATGCCGACGAAGCGCAGCAGCGTTGGGGCGAGACCGACGCATGGGCCCAGTCGAGCAAACGCACCAAGCGCTACAACAAGGCGCAATGGCGACAGATCAAGAACGAGACGGACGCGATCAACGATGCCTTCGCGGCTCTCCTGACCGCTGGTGTGGCGGCGAGCGACGATGCTGCCGTGGCCGTGGCTGAACAGGCCCGGATGCAGATCCATACCTGGTTCTACGACTGCTCACCGCAGATGCACGCCAATATCGCGCTGATGTATGTGCAGGACCCGCGATTCATGGCGACCTACGAAGAGCACACGGCCGGCTTGGCGCGGTATGTGCATGACGCGGTGCAGGAGAACGCCCGCCGGGCCTAGTCTCAGCCAGTTGTCGGCCTCGTCGCCTACGCTATCCGCCATGTCCCCGATGCCGCACGAACAGGCGCGGGGACATGGCGGCGGTGGGGCGTTCATTGCTTTTGAGGGTGGCGATGGGGCCGGTAAGAGCACGCAGATCGACGCACTCGCGGCGTCCCTGAGTGAGAAGGGCCGCGAGGTGCTGCTCACGCGTGAGCCTGGGGGCACTCCGGTCGGGTCAGCCATCCGACAGGTCGTCTTGCACGGCGAACACGTCGATGCTAGGGCTGAGGCACTGCTGTTTGCGGCCGACCGGGCCCACCACGTGGCGACCGTTGTTCGACCGGCCCTGGAGCGAGGGGTTGTGGTGCTGACCGACCGCTATATGGACTCCTCGGTTGCGTATCAGGGCGCGGCCCGGGGAGCCGACCCCCAAGAGATCGCCGACCTGTCCGCTTGGGCAACCCGCGGACTGCTGCCCGACCTCACAGTCCTGCTCGACCTCGACCCGCAGGTCGGCTATCAACGGCGGCGCGGGCAACACGACCGGCTCGAGTCCGAGAGCGAGGCGTTCCATCTGCAGGTCCGCTCCGCCTTCTGTGACCTGGCCGCTGCTGCCCCGCAGCGTTATCTGCTCCTCGACGCGGCCACCGACGTGGCCGATCTCCAGCGGGCCATCGCCGATCGCGTAGCTGCCCTGCTGGACTTGCGACAGTGAGCGTCTTCGACCAGGTGGTCGGCCAAGAGCGGGTCGTGGAGCTGCTTCGCCGCAGCGCCCAAACCCCGGCGGCGATGACTCACTCGTGGTTGTTCACCGGGCCGCCGGGGTCTGGCCGGTCAACGGCTGCGCGCGCGTTCGCCGCTGCCTTGCAGTGCGAGGACGCCGCCAATCCCGGCTGCGGAACCTGCAACACCTGTCACACCGTGATGCTCGGCAGCCACCCTGATGTCACCGTCGTAGCGACCCGCGAGACCCAACTCAGGGTGGAGCAGACGCGCGAGTTAGCCCTCAGCGCCGCGATGAGGCCGGTGTCCGGCCGCTGGCGCGTGATGATCGTCGAGGATGCCGACCGGTTAAACGAACGAGCTGCCGATGCCCTGCTGAAGACGTTGGAGGAGCCACCGCCGCGCACCGTGTGGCTGCTGTGCGCACCGACCCTCGATGACCTCATTGTGACCGTGCGCAGCCGGTGTCGGCATGTGCGGCTCGGGACCCCGCCGGTCGCGGCTGTGGCGGAATTGCTGATTTCTCGTGACGGGATCGACCCGTCGATGGCCCACTACGCGGCGCGCGCGGCCCAAAGCCATGTCGGGGTCGCTCGTCACCTGGCCACCGACGAAGCCGCACGGGGTCGGCGTCGCAATGTGATCGGCATACCTTGCTCGTTGACCGGTGTCGGCCAGGCCCTACAAGCGGCGGGACGCTTGGTGGGCGAGTCCTCGAAACTCGCCGAGTCCGTCTCCGGGCACGATGCGGCCACAGCCCGCGCTGAGGTGTTGCGACAACTGGGGGCGGACCCGAATGCTCGCACTCAGCCGCCGGCGGTGCGAGCCCACCTGAAACAGATGGACGATGACCAGAAGCGGGTTGCCAAGCGACGTCAGCACGACGCGATCGATGCGGCGCTGACGGACCTATCGTCGGTGTACCGCGACGCCTTGGTGTTGGGCACAGGCGCGAAGGTGGACGCGGTCAACGCCGCTGAGCTCGATCTGGTGCGCGACGTGGCCCGGGCGTTCAACGCCGAGGAACTGCTCGGTGCATTGGAGGCGATCTCGCTGGCCCGAGGCCGGCTGGCTGCGAACGGTGCCCCACTGTTGATGATAGAAGCGATGATGATTGCATTGATCACCCCGGGTGCTCCAATGGGCGCTCGGACATGACACGAGGGAAGGCTGCCACGGTGCACAGACGTGGATTCCGCATAGCCAGCCACGGCCACGGCCAGGTTTACGACGACGGTTTGGGGCGTTCGGCGATCAGCCGATGGGTCGCCTTGGCTGCATTGGTGGGGTTGCTCACCGTTGCTGGCTGCACCAATGCGCCCTCAGTCGAGGTGCCTGAAGGTGGGGGCGAATCGTCAAGCGACGGCACTGGGCAGTCACCGACCTCGCAGGGCGACGCCGACCCGCCGGAGGGGGCCGACGCGCCGGAGGGTCTGGAGGAGTTCTACGGCCAAGAGGTCGAGTGGAGCGACTGCGAGGGTGGCGAATGCGGCCGACTCGTGGTCCCGATCGACTATGACAACCCGGATGACGGCTCAATCGAGTTGGAACTGCTGCGTGTCCCCGCAGGGGGCGAGCGCCAGGGCAGCTTGTTAGTGAACCCGGGAGGCCCGGGGGCCTCCGGAGTTGAGTATGCACGCCTCGGGACGCTCGTGGTCTCACCCTCGGTGGCTGACGCATACGACCTTGTCGGGTTCGATCCCCGCGGGGTGGCCGGGTCTGCGCCGATCACGTGCTTCGATGACGCGCAGATGGACGAGTGGTTGGGCGCCGACCCGAGCCCGGACACTGCAGAGGAGGAGACTGCCTCGGAGGAGCTGGGCCAGGACTTTGCTGAGGCGTGTGAAGAGGCAGCCCCAGACCTGCTCGGTCACGTCTCGACGGTCGAGGCGGCCCGCGACATGGACGTCTTGCGGGCCGTGCTCGGCGATCCGGAAATGAACTACCTCGGCGCCTCGTACGGCACCTTCCTCGGGGCCACGTATGCCGAGCTGTTTCCTGAGCGAGTGGGCCGCATGGTGCTTGACGGCGCGGTGGCGCCAGAGTTGACCAGCATCGAGCTGAGCTTGGGTCAAGCCGGCGGGTTCGAGCAGGCCACCCGGGCATACGTGCAGAGTTGTATCGACGAAGGCGACTGTCCGTTGGGCAATACGGTCGATGAGGGTATGGCCAGCATTACAACGTTCTTGGACGACGTGGATGCCGACCCGGTCGCCGTCGACGGGGACGCGAATACCGAACTGACCGAGGGCTGGGCGCTGCTGGGCATCATCGTGGCGATGTATGACCAGGCCGCGTGGCCCATCCTGACCCAAGCAATGGACCGGGCTCTGAATGGTGACGGGTCCACGCTGCAGTACCTGGCGAACATCTACGCCGACCGTGACGCCGAGGGCAACTACACAGGCAACGGCAACCAGGCGATCTACGCCGTGAACTGCCTGGACAGACCCGGCGAGGACGGTGACGTTTCCGAGGAGGAGATGATCGCCCAGTTCGAGGAGGTAGCGCCGACCTTCGGCCGCTACCTGGCCGGCGATGGTGCGTGCGCCTATTGGCCCGAGGAGGCCAGCGAGACGTTGGACAACTACGATGCCGCCGGCGCCGCACCGATCCTGGTGATTGGCACGACCGGTGACCCGGCCACCCCGTACGAATGGGCCGAGGAGTTGGCTGACACGCTCGACTCGGGCGTGCTGCTGTCCTACGACGGCGAGGGTCACACGGCATACGGGCGTTCCAACGACTGCATCGACGACGCGGTGGATGCCTACCTGCTGGAGGGCACTGTGCCGTCCGACGGCAAAGAGTGCTGATCCCGCCCCACCCACCCCACGCACCCAATGCCTGCCCAGGCAGGCTGGGGCCTTCACGGACGCTCAGGGTCAGCCAAGCTTTTGTCGATTCGGAGCAGACCGGGGCAGTCGGTTAGCATTTGCGGGCACTGCGTGCACGCCGCCTTAGCTCAGTCGGCTAGAGCGATTCACTCGTAATGAATAGGTCACCGGTTCGACTCCGGTAGGCGGCTCCACACATCACCGCAGGTCAGACGCTATTTGGTTGTCACCCTGACTATCCAACATGTCCGGGATAATGGCCCGTGCCCCCGCCGTGCCCCCTACCTTCACTGCTGCATCCCACAGATTCTGGTCAATCAGGTGCCCATAGAGGTCCATCGTCATCGCCGCCGAGGCGTGCCCCAGCACCCGCTGAACGACCTTCGGATCAGCGCC
>JBARZG010000107.1:0-4696 GCA_049649785.1 Ornithinimicrobium sp.
CGCCGGGCGGGCCGGCCGGCTTCCTCGGGTGGGACGGGCACTGGATCTCCATCCTCTTGGCGTTCGTCTTCTTCAACCTCGCCGTCGTCGTGCGCATCGTGGGCAGCACCTGGAGTGGGATGGACCAACGGGCGCAGGACGCCGCCGCCGCATTGGGCGCGCGCCCCTGGCGGGTATGGCGCACCATCACCTTGCCTGCGCTGACGCCGGCGATCGTCTCAGCCGCCACCCTAGTCTTTCTGTTCTGTTCGACCGCGTTCGGCGTCGTGTTGACCCTGGGCGGTCTGCGCTACGGCACGATCGAGACCGAGATCTATTTCCTAACGACACAGTTCTTCGATCTACGCGCCGCAGCGGTGCTGTCGATTCTGCAGGTGGTCTTCGTCTTGGTGCTGTTGCAGGTTGCCGCCTCCGCGCGCGCCCGGGCCCAGCAGAGCCTTGCCGCCGGCTCCGGCGCACCGCGGCGACCTGGCCGCGGCGATGTTGCGCCGATCGCCTTGACGGTGATCACTGTGGCCTTCGTGCTGCTCCCGGTGCTGACATTGGTATGGGGCAGCTTTCGCGACCGCGGTGACTGGAGCCTGCACTACTACACCCTGCTCGCTGAGCCGTCGGCCAGCCGAGGGCGCAGAGTCAGCGTGCTCGAGGCGATCGGCAACTCGCTGACCACCGCGCTTGATGCCACGGCGCTCGCCATGATCCTCGGTGTCATCGTCTCGCTCGTGGTCACCCGCGCCCCTGCGCGGTCCTCCGAGCGCCGGCTGCTGCGCGGAGTGGATGCGCTGTTCATGCTGCCCCTGGGTGTCTCGGCAGTAACCATCGGTTTCGGGTTTCTAATCACCCTGGACCGCCCGCCGCTGGACCTGCGCAGCTCACCGGTGTTGGTGCCGATTGCCCAAGCCATGGTGGCGCTGCCGTTAGTAGTGCGCACGTTGACTCCTGCGTTGGGTGGCATTGACCCCCGGCTGCGCCAAGCGGCGGCGGCTCTGGGTGCAGGGCCCTTTCGGGCTGCCTGGACGGTGGACGCCGCGGTGTTGGCACGGCCGATGCTCGCCGCGACCGGCTTCGCCTTCGCGGTGTCGTTGGGAGAGTTCGGGGCAACCAGCTTCTTGGTGCGACCTGACCGGCCGACCGTGCCGGTGTTGATCTACGACCTGTTGGGCTCACCCGGGCCGGATAACGCGGGCATGGCCCTGGCCGCCAGTGTGGTCCTCGCCGGGATGACCACGATCGCCATCGCGTCGGTGGAGCGTCTGGCGCCGCAACGACAAGGGAGCCTGTAGCCAATGTTGGATGTATCGCACGTCAGCGTGTCCTTCGGTGACTTCGTTGCCGTCGACCAGGTCAGCCTGCACCTGCCGCAGGGCCGTGTCTTGGCGATCCTTGGGCCATCCGGATGTGGCAAATCCACCCTGCTTCGCGCTATCGCCGGCCTGGAACACCTCGCCGCCGGCACCATCAGCTTCGATGGCCGCAACCTCGAGGCGGTTCCCACGCACGCTCGCGGCTTTGCCTTGATGTTCCAAGACGGACAACTCTTTGCCCAGCAGAGTGTGGCGGACAACGTCGGATACGCGCTGCGGCTTCAGGGCGTCTCAGCGGCGAGCCGCCGCACCCGGGTGGCCGAGCTCTTGGATCTGGTCGGGCTGGAAGGGGCCGGCAAGCAGCGTCCGTCGAGTCTGTCCGGTGGTGAGCAGCAACGGGTCGCGCTGGCCCGGGCCCTTGCCGCTCAGCCGCGACTGTTGCTGTTGGACGAGCCATTGTCAGCCTTGGACCGCGAGCTGCGGGAGCGGTTGGCGGGCGATTTGCACGGGATCCTGCAGCGCACCGGCACGACCACCTTGATGGTGACGCATGATCACGACGAAGCCTTCGCGGTCGCCGATGACCTGGCCGTGATGATGGGCGGCCGGCTGGTCCAACAGGGCCCCGCTGAGCAGGTATGGGGCTCGCCGGGCAATGAGCAGATCGCCCGGTTCCTGGGGTATGCCGCGGTGTTGCAGGGTGCGGCCGCCAGCCGGGTGGCCGGCACACCGATGCGCGACAACGACCGGATCGCGCTGCGCCGGTGGGCGCTGCGAGTGACCAGCGCCGAACGTCGCCAGGATAGTCAGGGCCGCGGGTCCCAGCCCGAGCCCGAGCCCCAGCCTGCCCGCACGCAACGGCAAGAGGGCGACGGGGCGGTTCGGCATACCGTTGAGCAGGGTAGGTCAGCGGGCGAGACCGGTCACCGTCTGGTCGGTGTCGTGCAGGAGGTCACCCGTTTGGCCGACCAGATCGTGCTGCAGATCGACATTGCCGGAGTGGGCCGTTGCTCGGCAGCCGGTGCCCCCTCGCTCGTCGTGGCTCGCGGAGACGATGTGGTGCTGCGGGTCGACCCCGATGGGATAGCGCCCTTGCCACAGGCGCAGCGTCCCTGAGGTTCGGTGTCGCTCAGGCTTGGTGTCTATCGGCTCAGCGGTCGCCGGTGCCGGTGCCGGTCGGGGGCTGCGGATTGGCGCAATACCGGAAGGTGCCGCCACGACCGGCGTGGTAGGCGAAGGTCGAGGCGTCCGAGCCCGACGCCGACTCGGCCCCGGCACCGTCGATCGACAGGATCAAGCGCTGACCGGACACCAGGGCTTGGCTGTACTGCATACCGGGCTGGGGGCATCCGATCGACCCGTCGGCCCAGGTCACGTCCGCTAGCTCGACGACAGTGACCTGTGTGGCCGGGATGTCTTGACGAGTTGCCAGGTCGGTGATGGCGGCCGCGACCTGCGGCGTTGCGGATGTGTTCGGTGCTGTGTCACTCACTGTTTCCAGGTCCTGATCGGGAGGGTTTGTCGTCGATGGGGTGGGGGAGTCGGTTCGGCTGGACTCGGTGTCGGCGGCTTCCTGACCGCACCCGCTCACCAGCACGAGGCTCGCCAGAACCGGCATTACCGCCGCGCGAATGTCAACCATGACTGCCTCCTTTACTCCCCGGTATGACGCAGACCGAACACAGCCGGTTCCACGTATTAGCGCACTGGGGCCCGCAATGCAACGATAGAACACATGGCCCCTCGGAAAGCAGCAGCGACCGTCCGATCGGCGGCAGGGCCGCTGATCGCACCCGTGCAGGTTCCCGTGGCCGAGCAGATGGCCAACCTGGCCGAGGCGCTGATGAAGGCCGACGGCATGGTCGGGACGGCACAGGTGGTCGCCGAGGCAGCCTGTTCGCTGATCCCGGGCACCGAGGATGCGAGCGTTTCGCTGGCCCGTCGTGGTGTCGGGATCGACACGATCGCCTGGCACGGGGCACTGCCGGAGCCCGCCGATGCCGCCCAGGTGATCACCGGTCAGGGCCCCTGCATCGAGGCGGCGTGGGAGCGCAGGCTGGCCAGGCTCAACGACACGCAGACCGACCAGCAGTGGCCGAAGTTCTCGGCCAAGGCCAAGGACCTCGGGGTGGGCAGCATGCTGTCATTGCAGTTGAGCTTGCCGCGGGAGCCGGGCGATGACCGCATCGGTGCGATCAACTGCTACGCGCGAACCCCACACGCGTTTGGTCGGGACAGCGAGAGCATCGGCCTGTTCCTGGCCGTGCACTCCGCCGTGGGGGTCGGCGCCGCTGAGCGCGAAGAGCAGCTACGCCACGCTCTCGATAGCCGGGACGTCATCGGGCAGGCCAAGGGCATGATCATGGCTCATCAGGGGCTCTCGGCCGAGGCCGCCTTCGCGATCATGGTTCGCCAGGCGCGTGACACGAATACCCGGATGAGCGACCTCGCCACGCGGCTCGTCGCCCGCGCCGCCTCCTGATGGTCTGCGACGTCACCTCAAGCTCAAAAGGGGTAGCGCCTCCTTAGTCGCCAGTAGGCGGGATCGCCAACAAGAACACCGCGGCCGATCCTCTGATCGGACCGGCCGCGCTGTCTCTGCCAATGAGCGAGTTGCGTGTCTTAGTCGCGCCAATTGCCGTATGAGGCGTTGAGCTCGGTCTCGACGTCCTCGGTGAGTGCCTTCTCGCCACCGAGCAGGGTGACCTCGTTCGGGGAGAGGCGATCAAGTTCCGTCATGACCCTGTCAGGAACGTCATCGGTGTCGCTCAGCGTGATCGGCAGACCGAGGAATCCGGACAACGCTGAGCCCGCGAGGGCATCTGGCCAGGCCTCACCGGAGGCGACGTAGGTGGCCTCGATGTCGCCGTCGAACTCCTGCGACACCTTCACTGCGGTGCCATACCGGTTAGGACCGGCGAGGCGACGATCAGCACCGACCGCGTCATACACCGTGTTCGAGACAGCGCCCGGGCCGCCCAGCACAACGATCTCCTCGGGGTTGAGCGCCTCCAGTGCGGCCGCAGTGACCGGCGCGACACGGCCTGGTCGGGTCAACAACACCGGAGCGTTCTCCGTCCCGGCCAAGGCTCCGCCGCTGAGCGCGTCCGGGAAGTTCGCGTCCGCTCCGCTGGCCAGGTAGACCACCGGGACGTCCGTGCCGGACAGCAAGGCGACGAGCGCGGAGGTGGCATACCGGTTCTTGCCGCCGAGCCGTTCGACATCGCCATAGGCCTCCAACTCGGTCTCCACTGAGTCGCTGATCGCGCCCGTGCCGCCGAGCACCACGATCTGGCTGGGGTCAACGCTGTCCAAGGCGTTCTTGGTGGCTGCGGGCAGGCCGTCTTGTCGGGTCAGCAACACCGGGGCAGGCACCCCACCAAACTTCTCCA
>JBARZG010000108.1:0-4169 GCA_049649785.1 Ornithinimicrobium sp.
TGGAGAAGTTTGGTGGGGTGCCTGCCCCGGTGTTGCTGACCCGACAAGACGGCCTGCCCGCAGCCACCAAGAACGCCTTGGACAGCGTTGACCCCAGCCAGATCGTGGTGCTCGGCGGCACGGGCGCAATCAGCGACTCAGTGGAGACCGAGTTGGAGGACTACGGCGATGTCGAACGCATCGGCGGCGACAATCGGTACGGCACGTCGGCGCTGGTTGCCTTGCTGTCCGGTAGCAACGTGCCGGTGGTCTACCTGGCCAGCGGCGCGGACGCCAACTTCCCGGACGCGCTCAGCGGCGGAGCCTTGGCCGGGACGGAGAACGCTCCGGTGTTGTTGACCCGACCAGGCCGCGTTGATCCCGTCACTGCGGCCGCACTGGAGGCGCTGAACCCCGAGGAGATCGTTGTCCTGGGCGGCCCGGGCGCTGTCTCAAACACGGTGTATGACGCGGTCGGTGCTGATCATCGCCTCGCCGGTCCTAACCGGTATGGCACCGCAGTGAAGGTCTCGCAGGAGTTCGACGGCGACATCGAGGCCACCTACGTCGCCTCCGGTGAGGCCTGGCCAGATGCCCTCGCGGGCTCAGCGTTGTCCGGATTCCTCGGTCAACCCATCACCCTCAGCGACACCGACAACGTCCCCGATGTAGTCATGACAGAACTCGACCGCCTCTCCCCGAACGAGGTCACCCTGCTCGGCGGCGAGAACGCACTCACCGAAGACGTCGAGACCGAGCTCAACGCCTCATATGGGCAGTGGCGCAACTGATGCACACAGGGCCCTAGGCGCGACCTACACAAAGGCCGATTCCTCCCGGAACGGCCTTTGTGTATGCAGGACGGTCCTAACAGTAAAGTTTAGGCAAAGTCCACTGGACAGGCCCATCGGGCCGGGGTAGAACTGTTGAGGTCATAGGGGGCGAACCACGGTGTCGCAACCGGTTTCGCGGTACGCCTACCCTTCGCTGATTGCCGAAAAGGACCCATCCCGTGTCTCATTTTTCGCCTCGTCCCCGGTCGCGCTCGTATGTGCTGATCGCCGCAGCCGCCCTGATCGCCCCGCTTGGTCTGGCAGCACCGGCAGCCGCGCAGATCCAGGACCCCCAGGGGGACCCGGAGACCTACATCGTTCAACTGAGCGCGCCACCCCTGGTCGCTTACGACGGGGGGATCGGCAATCTTCAGTCAACGAAGCCAGGAGCGGGCGAGAAGATCAACCCGGGCAGCACCGCAGCGCAGAACTATGCGGACTACCTGGTTGAGGAACAAAACGATGCGGTACGTGCTGCTGGGGCCAGCACCGATGACGTGGTCTACCGC
The DNA here is from genome assembly GCA_049649785.1 of Ornithinimicrobium sp. Taxonomy (GTDB): domain Bacteria; phylum Actinomycetota; class Actinomycetes; order Actinomycetales; family Dermatophilaceae; genus Ornithinicoccus. The sequence goes on from JBARZG010000108.1 coordinate 1,322, forward strand.
TACGACACCGCGTTCAACGGCCTGGCCATTGAGTTGAGCGGAGCCGAGGCCGTCGCAATGCGCAAGGACCCAGCGGTGCTGAACGTCTGGGAGCGTGAGATCTTCACCATCGATACCATCACTACCCCCGAATACCTCGGTGTCTCTGGCGAAGACGGCGTCTGGAGTCAACAGTTCGGTGGACCGGACGCAGCCGGCGAGGGCATGGTCGTCGGCATCATCGACTCCGGAATCTGGCCGGAGAACCCGAGCTTCGCCGACATGCCGGGTGCCACGGTCCCGGCCGACTGGGCCGGCGAATGCGTAGCGGGTGTGGATCCGGACCCCGCCAATAACGTGACCTGCAACAACAAGATCATCGGCGCCCGGTACTACGACGAAGGCGCAGATGTTCTCGACATCGAGTTCGAGTCCCCACGGGACTACGACGGCCACGGCTCGCATACCGGAGCCACCGCGGCCGGCAACGTGGACGTGCCGATGGAGATCAACGGCATCGATTTGGGCGAGGGCAGTGGGATGGCTCCCCGGGCACACGTCGCGGCGTACAAGGCTTTGTGGGCGGACGGTGAGGGCTCGGCCAGCGGCTCCTCGGACAACCTGGTGAAAGCTATCGACGATGCCGTGGCAGACGGCGTGGACGTCATCAACTACTCGGTGTCGGGGTCGCGGCAGTTCGTGATCGACCCGGTGGAACTGGCCTTCCTCGCCGCTACCGACGCCGGAGTCTTTGTGTCCACGTCGGCCGGTAACTCCGGTGACACCGTCGGTGCCGGCAGCGTGGCGCACAACTCGCCGTGGACGACGACGGTTGCAGCCAGTACGCACAGCCGCAATGTCAACAAAGAAGTAACTTTGGGCAACGACACGACTTATGAGGGGGTCGGGGTCGGCGCAGGCCTGGAGCAGACCGAATTGGTCTACGGCGGGGACATCCCCGCCGCTGGCGCCACCGCGCTTCAGGCACAGCAGTGCCTGCTCGACATCGACGGCGACGCCGACGGCAACCAGATCGCCATCGATGAAACACAAGCTGTGGACAAGATCGTGATCTGCGACCGCGGCGCGATCGCCCGTGTAGATAAGAGCGCTGCAGTCGCAGAGGCAGGCGGTGTGGGCATGATCCACGCCAACACCGACCCCGCACAGTCGCTGAACGCCGACTTCCATTCAGTCCCCACCGTGCATGTCAACAGCACCATCGGCGCCGCCATCAGGGAGTATGAGGCTGGCGCAACAGACCCCACAGCCAGCATCGGCGATCCGCAGGAAGGCGCCGTCGTGGCTCCGGAAATGGCTGGCTTCTCCTCCTACGGGCCCGCGCAGGCCGGCGGCGGTGACTTGTTGAAGCCAGACATCACCGCTCCTGGAGTCGATGTCATCGCGGCTGTGGCGCCTCCGGCATACGAGGGTGAGAACTTCGGCAGCCTCTCCGGAACGTCAATGTCCGCCCCGCATATCGCGGGTTTGGCCGCACTGATGATGCAGGCCAACCCGGAGTGGGGACCAGCGGCAGTGAAGTCGTCGATGATGACGACCGCCCGGACCACCAACACCGACGGTGGCCCGATCCAGCGCACCGGCGGCGAGGCCACCGCCCTCGACTACGGCTCCGGTGAAGTGGTTCCCGCACCGGCGTACACGCCCGGCTTGGTCTACGACGCCGGGTTCGACGATTGGGTTACCTACGCTTGCTCGATCGGCCAGGTTGCCGACGGCGCGACCGGATGTGACGGTGTTGACGCCGACCCCAGCGACCTGAACTATCCGACCATCGCCATCGGTGACCTGACCTTCACCCAGACGGTCACTCGAACTGTCACCAACGTCACCGACGAGGAAGCGACCTACACTTCGGCGGCTTCTCAAGCGCCCCCCGGAATCGAGATGACGGTCGAGCCCGCCACGCTCGTGGTGCCCGCCAACGGTGAAGCTAGCTTCGAGGTCACGTTCACCGTGCAAGGCGCTCCCCTGGACGAATACACGTTCGGCACGCTGGTATGGGAGCAGGATGGCGGCCCGGCGGTTGTCACGAGTCAGATAGCCATCCAGCCGAAGGCCGTCTCCTCGTTGGAGGAGATCGTCGACACCGGCGCAGAGGGCAGTCGCGACTACGACGCGAGCGTAGGCTTCGGCGGCACCCTTGAATCGGATATCGACGGCCTCGTCGCCGCAGATGTCCAGGTGGTGCCTACCGTGCGAGACACCACGACGGCGATCGACGGGGTTGGCCAGTTCGACGTCCCGGCCGGCACGAAGGTGTTGCGTTTTGCGACCTACGACTCCGAAGTGCCCGCCTCCGACATCGACCTGAATATTTTCGACCCGAACCAAGATCTGGTGGACAGCAGCGCGAATGGCACTTCGCGAGAAGAGGTCACCATCGAGGACCCGGAGCCGGGCACATGGTTCGTCGCCATCGATCTGTTCTCAACCGAGCCCTCAGCCGACGTTCCGGTGAACGGCTTCTACGTCGGAGAAGAGGACGAGGGGAACCTCACGGTCGATCCGCAGAGCGTGGCGGTGAACGCCGCAGACAAGGTTGACCTGACCGCGGCCTGGTCTGGCTTGGCGGACGACACCCGATACATGGGCAGTATTAACTATCTCAACGGCGGCGAAGCGGTCGGCCGGACTCTAGTGAGTATCACCGTGGACGGCCTGGGCAGCAGCAACGAGGTAGGGCGTATCGGCGGTAAGGACCGGTACGAGACTGCGGCCCTGATCGCGCAGGAGTACCCGGACCCCGAGGAGATCGAGACGGTGTACGTCGCCAACGGCACCGCCTTTGCCGATGCACTCTCGGCCTCGTCCCCGGCGGCGAACGCCAACGTGCCCACCACCATGG
>JBARZG010000109.1:0-7274 GCA_049649785.1 Ornithinimicrobium sp.
GGTCACCGTCCGCCATACCTCGTCCGAGGACCTGGTCAACGGGGGGGCGCAACAAGGCTGGAACGACTGCCTGGACCGGCTCACGCGGTTCACCTAGGCAAGGAAGGCACTGGGCGCCCGATCGGCACCACTGGCTATCAAGCCCTGCTTGATGCACGTCTTACGGTGCTCCCACCACCCGCCGATGCCGTCGCGGCCCAGATCGTGACCACAAGCCGATCGGTGACCGGGACGGGATCGTCATCTGGGCGGCGACCAATAGTCCGCCCTCTGCCCGTGGGGCGTCATGACGTCGGTTGTTCCGGCTTCCAGTCGGTTGGCAGGGACCACCCTGCAACTCGTGGCCCGCGGACGTCGCCAGTCACTCCGTCGGCGCCAGGACGGCTTTCATTGCTTTCGCGTCGCTGCCGAGGAGCGATCTCAGCGCTGGTGGCTTCGTCGAGGTCTTCGAGGCCCACCACATGCCTACGTGGCACGACGAGAAGATCGCAGGGTACGACGGGCTGCAGGGACATGAAGACCACAACGGTCTCGTCCTCGAACACTACGCTGGCCTCGGCCTGTTGCACCGCGATGGCGCAGAAGATTCGCCCTGACACGCAGGGCTATGACGGTCCCGCATACAGACGCCGGGGTCGTGCCTGAGGCACGGTGACAGTTTGTTGGGCGATCAGGAATCGGCGGCTGATCACCGTCAGTGTCGGTGAAGTTCAAGCACTCTTCGATGGGCAAGGATCACTTTGGCGGCGCTGGCTCAAGCCCAGGAGAATCCACGCGCTCCCGAACAGGAGCCAGAAACATCCGAACAGCCAGGCGGGAACTCCCGCCAGCACCTCGCCGGTGCCCATTCAGGTAGCCGACTCCGAGCAGGAGCCCGAGTCCCCGATGCCCATCGAGAACCAGGCCTGGCCTCTGAGCGGCCAAGGCTGGGGGCGTAGCACGAAGTTCGGATCGGGAGTGCTCACAAGAACCTTCCTATGCGGCATGAAGCTAGCGGCTTCGTCAATTCCGCCTACCGTATGTGTTGAATTGTGTGGACTTTTCGTTTTCGTTGGCCAAGAGGCGCATCCAATGCACGTTAAAATTCGAGCACGTTCAGAACACTCTTCATGGTGTTCTACGTCCGCAGCTGACTAGCGCTGTGAATCCGCTCGTGCCGGTGCGGGATCCTCTGCGGGACGATCGCCCGGACCTCGGTCATTCCCTTCGATGGGGCCGAACTTGCGCCGGTAGCGGTTCCGCTTGCGGGATGCCGGTCTTTTGGGCCGGTCGCCTCAGATCATCTGTCGTCTCGTGACCGACCGCCTGTCGTAGCCCCCCTCGAGGGCACGATCTCCTTGATCACGACGCTGATGAGCACACCTCCGCGCGTCGATCCGTCACGACGGTGACCCTCATGCGTTGTGCACGAGGCCCACGAAGCGACACCAGTCGGTTCGGCCCGTTCGCACTCACCGCCGGGTTCGCCTTGTTCGCCCTGCTCTCGGCATACCTGGTCCTCTAGGTCAGCAGATCCTGCCCGAGATAGCGACCCGGTGAGCAGCCGGGGAGCACGGCGAAGACCGCCGAGCCGACCGGGGTCGTCCACAGACCTCCCATGCTTTTGGATGTCAAGCTGCGGTGGCCGGTTGCTGCTGGGCGTGGTGTGACCATGCGGTGTTCTCGTCGTTACGTGGTGTGAGCCTTCAGGCAGCCGTGCAGTATGCCGACGAGACGGTTCGCAAGTTGGCGCAGGGCCGCGTGGTGACCGGCGCCGCGGTCGCGTAGTTGGTCGTAGTACGCCCGGGCGCCTGGTGAAGCAGTCAGGGCTGCGAAGGCCTGGCGACCGAGCGCGTCAAGAAGGCGGTCGTTGTGGACATACCGCGCGGCCACAACCTTCTTCTTGCCGGACTGGCGGGTGATCGGGCTGGTGCCCGCATAGTTCTTCCGGCTGCGGGCATCGTCGTATCGGTGAGGGTCGTCGCCGAACTCACCAAGAACCCGGGAGCCGAGGATTGGGCTCAGTCCGGGCTGGCTGCGGTAGATCTCAGCGTCCGGGTGTTGACTAAAATGTGACTCGATCTGCTTCTCCAGGGCCTTGATCTGCGTGTTCAACGTGAGCAGCAGCGCGACTTTAGCGCGCACTGTTGCCGCGTAAGCGGTTGCGACTGGGTCGGGTTGGTGCAGCTGCTCGGCGCGCAGCGCAGAGCGGATCGCTTCCGCCTTGGCCGGTACGTCGCGGCGACGGGCACGTTTCAGCGCTGCGGCGATTTGGCTTGTGGTGAGCCGTGCGGCTGCGGCCGGCGTAGGTGCCTTGTTCAGCAACTCCAGTGCGTCGGTCGCGGTCAGGTCTGCGAACGCCTCTAACGCGGCTGGGAATTACTCCCGCAGCGCTTGTCGCATGCGCAAGGTGTGCCGGACACGCTCCCAGATCAGCGTCTTGTGTGCACGTGCCACGACCTTGACCGCGCAGGTCTGCTCGCTGTCCCCGGCGACCGTACGCAACTGGTGACCGTCGGTGCGGACCATGTCGGCCAAGGCGTGCGCGTCGGCGGTGTCGCTCTTGGCGCCGGAGACACTGCGCCGTTCGCGATAGCGAGCGACTTGCAACGGGTTGATCGCGTACACGCGATACCCCGACGCGATGAGTGCCTGCACCCATGGCCCGCGCTCAGTCTCGATTCCGACGGCCACACGGTCCGGGTCGTCGTTTTCCTCGGCGTGCTTGGCGATCATCTCGTGCAGCCGGCGAACACCGTTGACACCTCCTCAAGCTTGGCTTGAGCCAGTGTGTGACCAGCCACGTCCTGCACTTCGATGTCGTGGTGGCCCTCGGCCCAGTCGTCTCCTACAAAGAGCACGTTGCCCATCTCCTCTTTCCCTTCGACAGAATCCTTATCAGTAGCAAGCAGGAGAGACCCGGCGACCTAATAAACAAGTGCTCACACCCAGAAGGGCAGGCACGACATCCCATCAGCGGTTGCGTCTCCTGACCAACCAGCGGGGGCACGATCTGTGGACAGGACTCACGATGGTCCCGGTTCTGAGAGTGCTCACCCACCGGCCAGCTACCGTCACCGAGTCTGCCGTGGAACCGAACGGACCGATACCCCCTTATTAGGTTCATCAGATCCGCCTCGGCCAGCCGTTGTTGCACGGGCACGAACTGGCGGACCGGATCGGCTTGGTAAGTCACGAAGACCAAACCGGTGCGGACGTCGCTCCCGTCGATGTCCTGGTAGGTGTAGGGGCGGCGTAGGAACTGCTCCCCGCGCGTCGTGGCCGCTGCTCGCCGCACGTGCAACGCCCCATCGACCACCGGCAGCCCTGCGTCGAAGGCTCTTCGGCTTCGCTCGAGCTCATGAACCCTCGGCTATTCGTCGCTGTCGTCGGAGTCCATCTCCATACCGCTCGTGGACTCACCGGAGTCGTAGGACTCGTCCGCTCCGGCGAACTCTCGCACCGGCACCTCGAAGCTCCACACCTGACCGTTGTCCGCACCCACCGTGACCGTGGCTGTCGTTCCCGTCTCCACCGACTGGTTCAGACTCATCAGCATCAGGTGGTCGGCGCCGGGCTCGAGCTTATGCTCGCCTCCGGCCGGGGCCGTGAAGCCATCCTCGGCGGGCTTCATCGCCATCGACCCGGACCCGTCGTCCTCCGTCACGTGAAACTCACCTACGTCGGCGACCTCGCTGGTCACACTGGACAGCACGATGTCCTCGTCGGAGTCGTTACGCAGCGTGCCGAACGCTGCCGTCATCCCTTCGTCCGCAGCTTTGACCCAACCATCATCCAGTTCCAACTCGATGGCGGCACTAGGAGCGGCACTCTCGTCCTCGGCCGACCCGGAGGACGAGGAGTCCGACCCTCCACAACCGGCTACGAGAAGAGCCCCGATGGCCAGGCCGGGGGCAAGAGAGCCCAGAGGTGAGCGTGTCAAGGAGACTCCTTCAGTCCAGGGCGGGATTGGGGCCGGCGTAGGTCCCGGTCGAGACGAGGTCCCAACGGCCCCGCCGGGCTCCTAGTCCTGGGTGCGTCGGTCGATCAGCAGAGCCGCCGTGTTCAGGGCCCCCAGGCCAGCGTCACTCCCAGGGGGTGATGAACATGTTCGCGACGATTCTTCCCATGAAATGCCCTTCCGGCCGGGGTCAGCACTAAACTAATCTGGCGACCGCCCCAAACGTCGAACGCGGCAGCGGACCTGTCTGCCTTCGAACACAATAGATCGGGCGCACAGGTACATCGACCTGAGGACCCAACCGGTGAAGATATCCCGCAGACGGATCGCTGATTGGTGATGGCGTTCGTCCCGATGGGAACGCGGCTAAATGAATAATCACTGGTTGCAGACCTGTGCGGTGTTTACTGTCTCGTTATGTGTGCGGTCGATGTCATCACTCCCTATGCGGACCTCGACGCGCTTCTCCTGGAGCTTCTAGGACACTGGCAGCGGATTCTCGGTAATGACCTTGCTAGTGCCTGGGTCCAGGGATCGTTCGCGCTCGGAGCTGGCGACCAGCACAGCGATTGTGACTGGCTCGTCGCTACCCACGGTGCGCTAACGAAGCCGCAGATTGCTGAGTTGCGGGCGCTTCACGATGAGATACCGACTCGCGAAGGGCACTGGTGCCACGACATAGAAGGCTCTTACGCACCAATGGCCGAACTCGCTTCGACCGATTACCTCGGAAGCCGGTGGCTTTTCAACGACCACGGCCACCGAACCCTGGAATGGGATGACCACTGCAACCGTGGCTTCACTCGTTGGATCCTGCGCGAGCACGGCATCACACTGTCCGGTCCGCAGCCGGCCACTTTCATGCCCCCAGTTTCTCCGGTACTGCTGCGCCGAGAAGCCGTCGCGTCGCTACCCACCTTCCTTGAGGATCTGGCCACTTGGGTCGACATTGATGCCATGGCGTGGGGCCATCGGTATGCGTCACCACGATCTGTAGGACTCATCGTCGACCTACTGTTGCGTTGACCGCTTGGATCCGCCGATCCGCTTGCGGGCGCGAGCCGGTACTGCGACCGGGGCCAGGGAGCCGTCCGGTGCGCTACAGATCAAGCACCAAGGAAAGGCCTTCGTCGACTCGTTGCATCTCCTCGAAGGTGAGGAAGCCGGCGCGATCGGCGAGACGGTCCAGGTCGACCGTGGCGATCTGGTCGCACATCACTAGGGTGCGATTATTGGCGACCTCGACGTCGGGTCGGAACGTGGTCTTTCGAGCGCTGGTGCTGGTGAAGGCGACGATCCAGGTGCTGAGGGTGAGCCAGTCCGGTTGCAGGACCACGGCATATCGCCGGCACTGCTGTTCGTGCCCCTTGCCGCGAGCGGGCAGCCTGTAGACCTCACCCCTCATGGCGTCCCTTGGAGCGCGGCCAGGTCCTCCTGGATCGCCTCGATCTCCGCGCGATCCTCGGGGTCGTCCTTGATCTCACGAGCCTCGGCTGCTGCGATGGCACGGCGCTCGTCGCGTTTCATCGCCGCCAGTGCAGCGCGGATGATTTGGTCGGCGCTCTCGCGCCGAGCTGCCCCGAGTTCTAGGAGAAGGTCTCGGGTGCTTGTGTGGACCTTGACGGTAGTGGTGTCAGCCATGCCCTTAGTCTACTCTTGGTAGACCGACACCAGAGTCTGCCTAGTGCCGGCTGCGGTCCCGACCGGCTAGCTCCTCGAGGGTGATGCCTAGGGTTCTGGCGACCGCGGCAGTTACGGGCAACTAGGGTTTGGCTCTGCCCAGCCTCATGTCGTCGGATTTGGCGGACAGGACTCCGGCGGGCCGCGCCTGCCAGGAGGTGACCCGATTGTGGCCTCTGATCCCTTGAGGAAGTCACGGGAGTGTCGGCGGCCGGGTTAGAAGCCGATGACTCGCCGGTGGTTGAACTACGTTGGTCCCATGGTTTCTGCCGAGAACCCGGCTGGGCGAGCACCGTCGCGACATGCTTCAGGACATCAGCGGTACATAGCTTTTGTCAGGGCCCGGATCCGGATCGGCAATACCGCGGCCATGCTGCGTACGGTCGTCATTCAGTCCTTGTGGATCATTGTGATCATCGCCGGTGCCGGGGTTCCGTTGAGTGCCGCACTCCATGGCCCCGAGTGGGTCGCGCCCATCCTCGGATTTGCCGTTGTTGTTGCCGCCGGGATTGAGCGCGTCTTCCGTAGAACCACGAGTGCCGCTGTCGCGCAGGACTCGCTGCGCCGGGGGCTGGCTCGTGAACAACGCATGTTATGGCGGGTGCACACGATTACGCTGGTGAAGGGGCCTTCGATGAGTACCTGACACGTTCGGAGCAGCTCATTGCCGCGTACGACCAAGCCATGCTTGCCCACTCGAGTTCTCTCGCCGGTCAAGGCCTCGAAGACTAGGCTCTACCGGATCGCCTGACCTGCTGCTCGTGGCTCACGCCGAGACCGAGCCCTGTCAGCGGTGGCAGATCTCTGATCAACACCCAACGATATCATTGTGATATTCGCGTGTTTAAGCGGCCGGCACCCCATCCTGTTGTTGGAACGGCTTGCGATGCTCGCACCGGCACCTGAGGCGTCGCGGCCAAGTTCGTCGACGTCACCGATCGAGGATCGATGATCGGGATAGGCCGAGGTCCATTGCTGCTGTGCCTAATTCGTGACGGCGTAGCCATGCCGGTGCATGTCGTTGGGTGGACCTGTTCGTCGCATCTGTTTCCTCAACGGAAACATATGTTAGTGTTTCTGGCATGGAAACAGCAGACTCAGGAGCTAAGCCCACCCCGGACGAAGCCCGTGAGTTGCTCGCCGCGGCGAAGACAGAAGAGCAGGCCACGATCAACCGTCCCGTGCCTGTCTGGTAATACCCCGTTCTCGCGGCCGCTATCTTAGCGTTGTTCTCGCTGAACGCGATTGATGACCGCGCAGGCACGATGGGAGTTGTCACGGTAGTGCTGATCCTGACGCTGGCCGTGGGTATTGCCGCCCTTGTCGGGAGGATCAGCGCGAATCAACCTGGCTACAAAGGTGTCCACGTCCCGTGGGGTCCCACCATCTTGTGGATGCTGATAGCTGCGGCCTTCCCCGTCGCGGCCATCGCACTTGATGATGTCGTTGGATCCTGGGTGTGGATCGGGTGCGGAGCAGCACTCGGTGCACTGCTGTTGGTTGTTGGGGTTCCCTATCAGCGTAAGTACGGCCGTGGGTGATGTCGGTGAGGGGCGCTTCGACCCGCTCATTCACGCACCGCACAGATTGCGGATCTGCGCGATGCTCTCCCGCGCTGACGGCATCGAGTTCGCAGAGATCCAGAGCCGGACCG
>JBARZG010000110.1:0-62567 GCA_049649785.1 Ornithinimicrobium sp.
ATCGCAGGGAGGGGCTGGCGACCTTGGCCGGGCAGGTGGACGCCCGGCGCAGCCGTCTCGACGCCGCTGCAGCCGAACTGGGCCGACTGCGAGGCACCGAGGCCGAGGCGGATCAGCGCTACACAGCGGCGCAGCGCGAGTACGCGGCCCTCGAGGTCGGCATCGCCAATGTCGAGCACGGTGAGCGGGACTTGGACGAGGCGTATGAAGTGGTCATCGGTCAGCGGCAGGGGCTCGCCGCAGACCTGAAGCAGCGGGAAGAGTCCGCCGCGGCCGAACACAGTCGGGCGGCAGCGTTGCAGGCTCGATGCGAGGCGCTGGAGATGAGCTTGCAGCGCAAGGACGGCACAGCCGCGCTGCTTGCGGCCAAGGACCGGCACGCCGTCGCAGGCGCCGTGTCCTCGATGATCACGGTTCGCGACGGATACCAGGCGCACATCGCGGCCGCACTGGCCTGGGTCGGTGAGGCCTTGGTGATGGAGTCGGGGCAGGCAGCCGCCGACGCGGTTCACTGGTTGCGCGAGCATGACCACGGCCGCGCCGGCCTGTTGCTGCTCAATTCCGAGAGCGTTGACGATCACGCGGCGCCCGCGGACACCGATCACCACGCCAGGGGTGAGCTCAACGGCGCCTTAGCCGACGGCATGACATGGGCGGCTGACGTCGTTGACGGCCAGACCCCCGCCGTGCGGGCGGCTATCCGCGCTCGGTTGCAGAACGTGGTGTTGGTCGACACCGTGGAGCAGGCCGTGACGCTGGTGAACACCCCCACGGAAGGCTCTGGCCAGAGCCTGGTTGCCGTTACTGCAAGCGGTGACCTGTTCAACCGGGCATGGGTGCGCGGGGGCAACTCTGACAGCGCGAGCGCAATCGAGGTCGAGTCGGCCTTGGAGACGACCCGGGGCGAGTTGCAGCAGACGCGCGCTCAGGCGGAGCAGGCCGGTTTCGATGTGGTGCGACTGCAGCGGGAACTGGCTGCCGTCGTACTCGAAGAGGATCGAGCGCTGCGAGAGTTGCATGACTCCGATGCTCACATGGCAGCGGTGGCCGAGCGTCTATCCCAACTGGGCGCGGACATGCGCGCCGCCCAAGCCGAAGCTGAGCGCGCCACACGGGCCATCGAGGCGGCCAAGGAGACCGTCGATCGGACAGATCGCGAGCTCGGGCAGTTGCAGGCGCGCCTTGAGGACGCGCGCTCGCAGACCACAGCCGGCGACGATGACCAGCCCACCGGCCTGGATCAGGCGGTAGCGGATCGTGAAGCCTTGGCCGAAGCCGCCGCCCGAGCCAGGAGTCTGGAGACCGAGGCCCGGCTGACGCTTCGGACCCTGCAGGAACGTGCCGGTGCCGTGCAGACTCGGGTCCGATCCTTGGCCGACGCCGCCCAAGAAGCCAGCTCCGCACGTCAGCGCGCCGCAACCCGTGCCCAGGTTCGCCAGCAGCAGGCAGCAAGGGCCACTGCCGTCGCCCAGGCCAGCGAATACCTGGTTCGGTGGACCGAGCGGATCGGTCAAGATGCTGACCGACAGCGGCTCGCCCTCGCCGCGGCGCAACAGCAACGCGACCACACCCTGGCCCAAACACGCGTGCGTTCCAGGGAGCTGGGTGAGCAGGTGCGCGAGCTGACGTCATCGGTCCACCAGGACGAGGTCGCCAGGGCTGAGCAGCGCCTGCGCATCGAAGCACTCAGGACCCGGGCGCTGGATGAGCTCGGCATCGACCCGGAGACCCTGCTGTCCGAATTCGGTCCAGCTAACCCGGTTCCCGCCTTCGACCCACCGGCGGCGGAAGCGGACCCAGCCGCCTCGGAGGCGCCCGCCGCGAACGTTGCCTTTGTTCGCGCCGAACAAGAGAAGCGGCTCCGCGCCGCAGAGCGCAAACTGGGCGCGCTGGGCCGGGTCAACCCGTTGGCGCTCGAAGAGTTCGCAGCGCTCGAGGAGCGGTACGCATACCTCAGTGGGCAGGTGGAGGACCTGCGTCGCTCCAAAACAGACTTGCTGGGGATTATCGACGAGGTCGATGAGCGGGTGCAGCGGGTCTTCGCCGAAGCTTTTCAGGACACCGCCGCGCAGTTCGAAGTGGTTTTCGAGCGGCTCTTCCCCGGCGGTGAAGGCCGACTCGTGCTGACCGACCCCGACGACATGCTGACCAGCGGTATCGACGTCGAGGCCCGACCGCCGGGCAAGCGGATCAAGCGGCTTTCGCTGCTATCGGGGGGTGAACGGTCGCTGACAGCCGTCGCACTGCTGGTCGCGATCTTCAAGGCCCGGCCCAGCCCGTTCTACATCATGGATGAGGTAGAGGCGGCCTTGGATGACACCAACCTCGGCCGGCTGATCACCTTGTTCGAAGAGTTACGCGACTCCAGCCAGTTGATCGTCATCACTCACCAGAAGCGGACGATGGAAGTGGCCGATGCCTTGTATGGCGTGTCGATGCAGGGCGACGGTGTCACTACCGTTATCTCGCAGCGGCTGACCGACAGCCACGCGCAGCCCGCCTAGTTTCGCGTTTCGCCATCCCTCGGCCTCAGCTGCGGCACGGCTTGGGCGTAGCCACCGGCTCCCCCACTGGCCTACGCCCAAGCCGGTGTCCGCCCAGTGAGGGACTCAATCGCTGGACTCGGAGTCAGCGACCGGAGGCTGGGTCAGGATCTCTTCCAGCACTGTCGGATCCTGAAACTCCATCCACGCCATCACGTCCTGGTAGGTGGCGCAATAGGTCTCCGGCTCGCCGCACGTCTCACGCATGAAGTCCGCTGTCGGCGGGTTGAACGAGTCGCCGTTCCAGCTGTTGAAGTGGCCGGCGACCAGCAGCGGGGCCCGGTTGCCGTTGTAGACCTGCTCGTACAGATAGTCGTAGGTCTCGCGCACGTCTTCTCGCAGCTCGGGGGCCGTCTCCGGCTCCGAGACGCCGCCGTTGAACTGGATCCAGAAGTTGTAGTCCATTACGGTCGTCATCCCGAATGCGGGGGAGTAGGCATACGGCATGTAGAACTCCCAGATCCCATCTCGCAACTCAGGCCACGAGACGCCACTGGCGGGAGCCGGGATGGATGAATCGTAGGTGAGGTCGTGCGCTTTCCACGCTGGCGCGAGTTCTTCCCACTTTCCCTCCAAACAGGGGGTCCGGCCGCCCTTCACGGTCTCCGCAGGCACCCGCAGATCTGGCACGTCGGTGTAACCGTTCAACTCTTTCCAGTCGGTCATCATCGTGAAGAACTGGTCCAACTCGTCGTCCCAGTCCTGCGCCGTCCAGTCGTTGCCACTGGGTGGGCTGCCCGCGCAAAAGTGACCGTTGTAATGGGTGCCAATCTCATGACCGCGCGAGTATGCCGTGTTCAGGTTCTCGACCTGCGTCACGATTGACTCCTGCGACCCGCCGTAGCCGATCGATGCCGCTCCCGGTGAATGCCCGGGCGGGTCGTAGACGGCCGCCTCTTTGGCCTCATCGCCCAGCAGATAGAGCCCGGTGAGAAAGGTGGTGAACCGGGCGTCATGCACCTCGGCCGCCTCCAGGAAGCGTTGCCAGTTGTCGTCGCCTGCCCCGCCGTCGAATGAGAAGATGATGAACTGGGGCGGCTTGTCGCCCGCCTTGAGCTTTTCCATCGGGACGTTAGTGGCCGCCGGCTCGATTGGCCCATCCTTAAGGGCCTCGCCGTCCTCGCCGCCGACCGCGACACCCTGCGTCAGGTCCTGCAGGACCGTGCCTGACTGCACGTTCGGCTCAGCGTCCTCGGCCCCCTCAGCCGAAGAATCCGCTGTTGCCGATCCGTTATCATTCGTGAACAGTCGTACGATCAGAATCATCACGACGGCGAGAACGACGCCCACGCCTCCCAGGAGTACAGTTCGCTCGGTCTGGTCCCCTTGAAACTGTCTAGCCATACGATGAGGTTGCCATATCGGCTGTGCCTGACAGGCCAGGCTGACCTTGTGTCGCGATCAAAGCCCAGGAAAACGTGGGCTAGTACGCAAGAAGTTTCCCGCGGTTGCCCAACCTGTCCCCGAGGTTAGGCGGCAGGGACTCAGAAGAGGTCAGGGAACAGTGGCGGTCCTGCGTGGGTTAGCGACTCCATGACTACCCCCACACCGACCGTCTCGCGCGTCGAGTTCTTCTTCGACCCGGCCTGCCCGTTTTGCTGGCAGACCTCTAAATGGTTCCGCCAAGTAATCCGACAGGTCGACATTGTGCCGGTGTGGCGGTTTATCTCACTGGCGATGTTGAACGATGAAATGGAGAATCTGGACTCAGCCAAGGGACACGCCGTCGGTCACAAGATGTTGCGCGTCGCAGCCGCGGCCAAGGCTGCCCATGGCGAAGAGGTCGTCGGTGCACTCTACGAAGAGATGGGTCGCCGTCTGTGGGAGACATCTCCGGTGGTCGATGGAGTCGTGGAGGGCGAGGCGATGTGGGCAGCGATCAGCGACCACCAACTCCAGGTGCTGACCGAGCTTACCGCGATCTTGGCGGCTGTCGATCTGCCGGCCGACTTGGTTCAGGCAGCCGACGACACCCAGTACGACGTCGAGTTGCAGGCGGCTACCGATGAGGCGATGGAGCGCACCGGTGGCAATGTGGGCACGCCGATCCTGGCCTTCGGTGAGCCCGGGGGGCCTGCTTTCTTCGGGCCCGTCATTTCCTCGACACCCAGCGATGACGATGCCGTGGAGCTATGGGAAGCGCTCACCACGATGGCGACCTTCAATGGTTTCGCGGAGTTGAAGCGCTCGCTTCGTGACCCGCTGGACAACGGCCTACTCAAAGGTCTGACGCAAAAGTAGTCCACTGCCGTAGATAGCCGGTGAAATGCGTCACAGTGCGGCGTGTCCCGATAGACACGCCGCATGATGAATAGGTGAATTCACAGGATGTTGTTGCATCCTAGGAACATGGTTGCATTAGTCATCGGCATGCTTATCTGCGTGGCCGCGGGGGGTTTTGTGCTGGCGTACGTCGCACGGGAAGCTCGCCGTGACTCACGCGAATTCTGGACCCCCGAAGGTGAGCGGCTGATTGCCGACGCGCGGCGACGCGGCGATGAGATGTGGCAACGCTCCGGTGACCTGCGCCAGCGCGTTACCACCGCCTCGACCCGGGGTAGAGGTAACGGCCCGCGCCAGGAGTAACACCCCTGGATCCTGCGGTACCTGGTGCAACCAGGGCCGCTGAATCTGTGACAATAGCCGAGCCATGACTGAACTCTCGACATATCTCACGGTAGCCACTGTTGTCGCCATCCTTGTCCTCCTCGGACTTGTCGCGTTCACCCGTTCCAGGCGGACCCGCACTGAGACTCTCCCGCGGCCAAGCGGACCTCCCGCTCCTCCCTCGCCGACTCCGGATGACGCCGACCCCGCGACAGAGGTGTCTACGCCGGAGGTTGACACCGTCGGGGGTGACGTTGACGTTGAGGTCGATGTTGATGTCGACGTCGCCGAAGAGCCTGCCGTCAGCATCGAGCGCCCCGACTCGGCGCGGGGTCGCCTCGCCCGGCTGCGCGCGCGGTTGGCACGTTCCAACACCGCGATCGGTAACGCGCTGCTCGCGTTGCTGTCCCGCGGTGGCTTGGATGAGCAAGCCTGGGAAGATGTCGAAGACACGTTGCTGCAGGCTGACCTCGGCGTTGCGGCGACCGAGGAACTGGTGGCCGCTCTGCGCACGCGGGTCCAGGTTGAAGGGGAGAGCGACGCCGAGACAGTCCGCGGTTGGCTACGAAGTGATCTCTTGACCTTGGTAGATCCGGACATGGACCGGCGGATCAGCGCCTCCCGGATCGACGATCGTCCCGCAGTGGTGCTCGTGGTCGGCGTCAATGGCACCGGAAAAACGACCACAGTTGGCAAGTTGGCGCGTGTCTTGGTCGCCGAGAACAAAGACGTCATGCTCGGAGCCGCCGACACCTACCGGGCCGCAGCCGCCGACCAGCTCCAAACCTGGGGTGAGCGCGTCGGGGTGCCCACCATCCGCTCCGACCGCGAGGGAGCCGATCCGGCGTCGGTCGCCTTCGAGGCGGTCAAGTCGGCGGCCGAGTACGAATCTGACGTGGTGATCGTCGACACCGCCGGAAGGCTGCACAACAAGGCCGGTCTGATGGACGAGCTCAGCAAAGTCAAGCGGGTCATCGAGAAGCAAAGCCCGATCGATGAGGTGCTCCTGGTGTTGGACGCCACCACCGGGCAGAACGGGCTGCGTCAGGCCGAAGTTTTCGCCGACGCGGTGCAGATCACTGGCGTGGTCCTGACCAAACTCGACGGCACAGCCAAGGGCGGCATCGTGGTCAACGTACAACGCAAATTGGGTGTGCCGGTCAAACTGGTCGGACTCGGCGAGGGCCCCGATGACCTCGCGCCGTTCGACGCTGCGGCATTCGTCGAGGCCATCGTCGGCTGAATCGTTCGTTAGCCTTGTCTCGTGTTCAATAGCCTCTCTGACCGTCTGACCCTGACCTTCCGCAACCTCAAGCGGAAAGGTTCGCTGTCGGAGTCCGACGTGAACGCGACCGTTCGCGACATCCGGATGGCGTTGCTGGACGCAGATGTCGCACTGCCCGTGGTCAAGCACTTCACCGGGGCAGTCCGTGAACGAGCAATGAGCGAAGAGGTCTCCCGCGCGCTCAACCCGGCCCAACAGGTCGTCAAGATCGTGAATGAGGAACTCGTATCGATCCTTGGTGGCGATACCCGTCGCCTCAACCTGGCCAAGAACCCGCCCACGGTGATCATGCTCGCTGGGCTGCAGGGCTCAGGTAAGACCACGTTGGCAGGCAAACTCGGCTTCTGGCTCAAAGAGCAAGGGCACACTCCACTGCTGGTCGCTGCCGACCTGCAACGCCCCAATGCCGTGAATCAGCTCCAGATCGTGGGGGAGCGAGCGGGGTTGAGCGTGTACGCACCCGAGCGAGGAAACGTCTTCGGGCACGATGCCGCGCTGGAGTCAGGTGAGGGCACCCGGTCATTCGGTGACCCGGTCGATGTTGCAGTCGACGGGGTGGCTCGGGCCAAGGACCAGGATTACGACGTGGTCATCATCGACACGGCCGGCCGGTTGGCCGTCGATGTCGATCTCATGCGCCAGGCCTCCGATATCCGCCTTGAAACACAGGCCAACGAGGTCTTGTTCGTGATCGACGCAATGATCGGCCAGGCCGCTGTGGAGACAGCCAAAGCCTTTGCCGATGGCGTCGGGATCACCGGGAGCGTGCTCACCAAGCTGGACGGCGACGCCCGAGGCGGCGCGGCGCTGTCGGTGGCGACGGTCACCGGCAAGCCGATCATGTTCGCCTCCACCGGTGAGAACACCAAGGAGTTCGAGCTCTTCCACCCGGACCGGATGGCCAGCCGGATCCTGGACATGGGTGACGTGTTGACCCTGATCGAGCAAGCCGAGAGGGCGTTCGACGAGGCGCAATCGCGCGAAATGACCCGCAAGTTCATGGCCGAGGAGGACTTCACCTTCGGTGACTTCCTCGAGCAGATGGCCGCCATCAAGAAGATGGGCTCGCTCAAGCAGATGCTGGGCATGATGCCCGGGATGGCCCAGATGCGTCAGCAACTCGACTCCCTCGACGAACGCGAATTCGACCGGGTCGAGGCCATGGTCCGTTCGATGACCCCGACCGAGCGGGACCATCCCAAAATCCTCAACGGTTCGCGTCGAGCCCGGATCGCCAGGGGAGCCGGGGTAAGCGTCTCGGAAGTCAACCAACTCCTCGAGCGGTTTGGCCAAGCGCAAAAGATGATGCGCCAGATGCGCAAAGGTGGTGGCATGCCTGGAATGCCCCCGATGCCGGGAATGCCAGCAACGCACGGAAAGGGCAAAGGCAAACAGCCGCAGCGCAAGAAGTCCAAGAGCGGGAACCCGGCCAAGCGCGCTGCTGAGGAGAAGGCTGCGGTGGCCAAGGCAGAATCTGCCCGCGGCAATGCGATGGGCAGTGCATTCGGGGCAGGAGCGCTCGACGGGGACCCCAGCGAACAAGACCTGTCCAACCTCAAGCTGCCTGCCGGGTTCGAAAAGTTCCTGAACCAAGGCGGCAAGTAGGCGACAGACCACACACCCGAGCGCGCGCCGACTCGCGACACGCCCGAGCTTGACCGGCTCAGGCGCGCAGGTGAACCCGTGAGCCTTTATCGGTGGGCGTGTCGTCGGCAGAGACTGGTCGGGTCAACCGCTGAGCGCTTCTTCGCCAAGGTAGGCAGCAACAGCGTTGCGCCCCGGTATGCCGCTGACTCCACCCCCACGTCTGGCCCCGGAGCCGCACAGATACACGTTGGCGTCTCGGGTCTCAACGCCCCAGGTCCCAACATCGTCCGAGGACTCGGCGAACGGCCACTGCAGGTCGCCATGGAAGATGTGCCCACCCGGCATACCGACCGACGCTTCAACGTCCACGGGGGTGCGGACATCGATCGTTTGCGGCCCAAGAAGACAGTCCTCGATCGGCTCGGCGAGCACCCTGTTGAAGGAAGCCAGCGTCGCGGCAAGCGCCCGCTCCCGACTCAGGTCGGGATCTGAGCGGAACAGCCTGGCAGGCATGTGCAGGCCGAACAGGGTCAGGGTATGCGCCCCCGAAGCAATCAGGTCGGGGCTCAAGATGGTGGGATCGGACAACGAATGGCAGTACACCTCGCACGGTGGTAGCCGGGGCATGGTGCCGCGGGAAGCCTGGGCATAGGCCGCCTCAAGCTCCTGATATCCCTCGTTGATGTGGAAGGTGCCGGCAAACGCCTCCTCGCTGGAGACCGCAGAGTCTCGCAGCCGCGGCAACCGCGAGAGCAACAGATTGACCTTGAGTTGGGCACCCTCAGGGGCTGGGCGCTCGCTAGGGCGCCGCCGCAGCCGGTCCAACACGTGGGGCGCGGCACCGACAAAGACGGTGTCGCACTCGATTACGGCGCCGTCGATCGTGCGCACCCGCGCAAGGTCACCATCGGTCTCTACCGAGTCCACCTCACTGGAGCACCGGATCAGGGCCCCGGCGTCGACCGCCGCATCGCGCAGCGCGTCGGTGACCTGCCCCATACCGCCCACCGGCACGTCCCAGTCCCCGGTGCCTCGACCGATCACGTGGTAAAGCAAACACCGGTTCGCCAGGCGGCTTGAGTCGTGAGCCGCAGCGAAGGTCCCGATCAGGCCGTCGGTCAACGCGACGCCGCGCACAACATCGCGACTGAAACGCCGCTCCAGCGTCTCGCCAATCGGATGCATGAACAAGTCTTCCCAGGCACTGGACCCGACCAGCTCGGCCACGTCGCGAGCCGAACGCAGTGGCTGCAACATCGTCGGAAAGAGCCGCTCGGCAACCTCGCCGGTCATCGCATAGAAGTCATCCCACGCCTGCGCGTCAAGGCCCAAGTCGCTCGCAGTCCGAGCGGGGTCGCCGTTGTCGATCAGGATGCCGGAGTCGCCGGTGGGCGTATACGAAGAGATACGTCGCCGGTGCAACGTCAGGTCGAGGCCGAGCTCGTCGATCACCTGTTGTGGCATCAGCGACACGAGATAGGAGTATGCCGACAGGCGCGCGTCGTGGGCCGGGAAGACTCGCGCCGATCGGGCAGCGCCACCGACGACGTCTGCACGCTCCAATACCATGACCGACCGGCCCGCCCGGGCCAGATAGGCAGCGCTGGTCAGCCCGTTGTGACCGGCCCCGATAACGACTGCGTCATATCGCACCTCTGCAGCGTAGCGACCCACCCTGCAGAACCGTGCCACTAGCATCGGAGGGCATGACCACGTTACATCTGTCCGGGCCGGTGCTGGTGGGTCCCGATCAGGTGGTGCCGCACCTGTGGGTCATCGGTGGCCGAGTGAGTTTCTTGCCGCCGACCACGGGCAGGTACGACATCCAAACGGTTCCCGGATGGGTGCTTCCCGGACTGGTGGACGCCCACTGCCACGTCGGCTTGGAATCCCACGGTGCAGTCACCGACGAGCAGGCGTTGCAGCACGTGCTCACCGAACGCGAAGCGGGGGTCCTGCTGCTGCGTGACGCGGGAAGCCCGGCTGACACCCGCTGGATTCAGCACCGCCCCGACCTCCCGAAGCTGATCCGTGCCGGGCGACACATCGCCCGCACCAAGCGATATCTGCGCAACTACGCGCACGAGATCGAGCCCGAGCGGCTCGTCGACTACGTCCGCCGCGAGGCCCGATCCGGCGACGGGTGGGTCAAACTCGTCGGGGATTGGATTGACCGGGACACTGGCGACCTGAGTCCGTGTTGGCCGGTGGAGGACCTGATTGAAGCGGTCGAGGTCGCTCACGCGGAGGGGGCACGGGTCACCGCGCACTGCTTCGGGGAGCAGGTGCTGCACGATCTCGCGCTCGCCGGCACCGACTGCATCGAACACGCCACCGGGTTGACCGATCAGAGCATCAACGCGTTCGCTGAGCAGCAGATCGCCATCGTGCCCACCCTGGTCAACACTGCCAACTTCCCATCGTTCGCCGATGCCGGAGCGGCCAAGTTCCCCGCGTACGCCGCGCATATGCGTGACCTGTACGACCGCCGCTTTGAGACCGTCGGCAAAGCCCGGGAGGCCGGCATACCGGTCTATGTGGGCACTGATGCGGGAGGGCAGTTGCCACACGGGCTGGCCGCCTACGAGATCGAAGCACTGACCCGGGCCGGCTTCAGCAATCTGCAGGCGCTGAGCGCCGCCACCTGGGCCGCACGAAAATGGTTGGGCCGCCAGGGCATCGTGGAGGGAGAGTTGGCGGACGTCGTGGTCTTCGGCGAAGACCCACGCCTCGATGTTCGAACGGTCGCCGACCCCCACCTCGTGATCCTGCGGGGAAAGCCCTACCAACCCTCGGCCTAGCCCGGTTGCTTGGCCGTCGCCCTGCTTGGCGCCGCAGTCGATCTCGCTGTCATTTCTGCGGCACGCCCGATGTCTGGCACAATGCCTGGGTACTCATCTGGCACGGCCCTCTCTCCGCTGCCCGAGAAGTCCACTCGCAGTGTCGTCACCCGTGCGTGCCATCCCCAGGCGGCGTAACGATGCTCACCCCAGACAAGAATGAGGAGACACCCTTTCGTGGCTGTCAAGATTCGCTTGAAGCGCATGGGCAAGATCCGTGCGCCCTACTACCGTGTCGTTGTGATGGATGCCCGCGCCAAGCGCGATGGTCGGGCTATCGAAGAGATCGGTAAGTACCACCCGACCGAAGAGCCTTCACTGATCCAGATCGACTCGCAGCGTGCGCAGCACTGGCTCTCGGTCGGCGCTCAGCCGACCGAACAGGTCCAGGCCCTGCTGAAGGTGACCGGCGATTGGGCCACCTTCACCGGTGAGGGCGACCCGGCCGGGACCCTGCGTCAGGCCGACGCGCCGCGCGACAAGAAGGCGCTGTATGAGGCTGCCTTGGCCGCGTCGGACGGTGCCGAGAGTGGCTCATCGGCGACGACGCGCAAGGCCAAGAAGAGTGCGCCCAAGGACGAAGAGGCCGCTGCGCCGACTGCCGAGGTCAGCGTCGAGACGACCCCGGTGGAGCCTTCGGCGAGCGCCGAGACGCCCGCTGAGGACGAGGCTCAGCCGGCGAAGGCCTGAGCATGCTCGAAGAAGCGCTTGAGCACTTGGTCAAGGGCATCGTCGATCATGACGGTGATGTGGTGGTGCGGCACAAGAATGGTCGTGGCGGTGATGTGCTGGAGGTCCGGGTTCATCCCGAAGACCTGGGCCGTGTGATTGGTCGCCGGGGTCGCACTGCGAGTGCGTTGCGGACGGTCATGACCGCATTGGGTGATGGGCGCAAGGTGCGAGTCGACATCGTTGACACCGACCGCATTCGCTGAACCCCGTGGGCCGATCTGCGTGAGCCAGGGCAACGTGCTCGTTGCGCGTATCGGCCGCCCGCACGGCCTGCGCGGTGAGGTGACGGTCCAGGTGCACACCGACGCGCCAGAGGAGCGGTTGCGAGTCGGCGCCCGCCTGGACACGCAACCGAGCGATGCTGGCCCGCTGGTGATCGACTCGGTGCGGGTGCACCAAGAGCGCTACCTCATCGGCTTCGTCGGCGTGCTGGATCGCAACGGCGCCGAACACCTGCGGAACACGAAGCTGTACATCGGTGGCCACGACGAGCCTGCCACCGGCCGCGGTCCGGTCGACGCGGATCGCGACGGGTTGCACACTGATTCCGCCGCTGATGCAGCGGACGGTTCCCCGGAGGCAGGTTTCTACGAAGACGACCTGATCGGTATGCAGGTCGTTGCGTCCTCCGGCGACCTCGTCGGCACGGTCTCCGGGCTGCATACCCGTCCCGCGCAGGACCTGCTGGAGATCTCGCGGCCAGGAGGACCACCGGTGCTGGTTCCCTTCGTCGCGGCGCTGGTACCGGAGGTCGACACCGCCCGGCGGCGGATCGTGATCGACCCGCCCGCGGGGCTGCTGGACTTGGGCAGGTGACGTGCGACTCGACGTCGTCACGATCTTCCCGGAGTACTTGCAGCCGCTCGCTCTATCCCTGATCGGCAAGGCTTGTCGCGAGGGACTCCTGGACCTGCGCGTCCACGATTTGCGCCACTGGACTCATGACCGTCATCGCACCGTAGATGGCACGCCCGCCGGTGGCGGAGCAGGCATGGTGATGCGTCCCGAGCCCTGGGGGGAGGTACTCGACCATTTATCGGCCCGTGGCGATTCATCCACACGCAGTGGCGCGGAACAGCAACTATCAATACGCAGCAGTGCCGAACACCAGCGCAACCCTGGTGATCCATCGGGTGGCCCGGTGCCGCATCTGATCATTCCGGCTCCCACCGGTGAGAGGTTTAGTCAGCCAATGGCAGCCGAGTTGGCTCGCCAACCCTGGCTCATCTTTGCCTGTGGGCGCTATGAAGGCATCGATGAGCGAGTAATCGATGAGGCCCGGACCCGGATGCCGGTGACCGTTGTGTCGCTAGGAGACTATGTCCTCAACGGCGGCGAGGTGGCCGCCCTGGCCATGATTGAGGCCATCGCCCGACTGATCCCAGGAGTGATCGGCAACCAGGAGTCACTCACCGAGGAGTCACACAGCGGCGGGCTCCTGGAATACCCGGTCTACACCAAGCCCAAGACGTGGCGCGGCCACAAAATACCTGAGGTCTTGACCTCCGGGGACCACGCCGCCATCGAGGCGTGGCGTCACCAGCAGCGCCTACACCGGACCGCGGAACGTCGCCCTGACCTACTCAGTGCCACCGGCGCCCTCAGCTTTACAGGCGGCATCGACGCAGTGCCCGGTGTGGTCCTCGCGGCTGCCGATCCTAGTGACGCGGCCGAGATCATGGTGTTGTCACGAGCCTGCTGGCTACCCGAGGGCCGTGAGCACGACAGTTTCGAGATCCCCGCCCTGACCGAAAACGTCTCAGAGGTTTCCCAGTGGCTTCAGCAATGGCACACCTGGACGGTGCGCAGTAGTGGGCGCCTCGTCGGTGGGGTTCGCGCCAAGCGCACCGCCGATCGCTGGGACATCGGTCGATTGATGGTTGTCCCCGATCTGCAAGGCCGGGGGTTGGGGTCAGCGTTGCTGGAGTTTGCCGAGGCGGCGGCTCCCGCAGATGTCACCGGGTTTGGGCTCTTCACCGGCGGCCGATCGAGCGCCAACCTTCGCCTCTATCGGCGCAAGGGCTACCGGATCACCGGTCGCGGCGCATACCGCGGCGTGCCGACCGTCGAGTTGTTCAAGCCCCGCAGCTGAGACCGTCCGCGCGGCCATTGGGTCCGCGGGCACCGATGTGCGAGAATCATTGACGGTTCCCGGAGGGGATGTCTGTCCAAGACGTTGAGTCGTGCCCCTGCCACAGGGGGAGCGTGACCGTCGACGGGACACCGCCTCATACACACAACCACCGGCGTGAGCGCCGCTGGACAGAGCGCCGTGGGTGACCTGTGGCACCGACGAGGAAGCGATCACACGATGCACAAGTTAGATTCCGTCGACGCAGCCAGCCTGCGGACCGACATCCCCGACTTTCGTGGTGGCGACACCATCAAGGTCCACGTCAAGGTTATCGAGGGGAGTCGCTCGCGAGTCCAGATCTTCCAGGGCATCGTCATCCGACGTCACGGGGGTGGCATCGGCGAGACGTACACCGTGCGCAAGGTCAGTTTCGGCGTGGGCGTTGAACGCACCTTCCCGGTGCACTCGCCGAACATCGAGAAGGTCGAGTTGGTCAGCCGCGGCGATGTGCGTCGGGCCAAGTTGTACTACCTGCGCGACCTGCGCGGCAAGGCTGCCCGCATCCGCGAAAAGCGCTAGAACCCCTGCGACACGAGCCCCGGTCGAGCGAGCACTGTGAGTAGAGATTCCCATCGGGCGCCGTCTGGGGAGGATGCAGCGGCCGATGGGAACACCCCTTCGACCGACTCGGCAGCGGAGCCCGGCGCTGTGGTGGATTCAGTGCAGCCTCGCCCACGTGCGGGCCGGCGGCTGTGGCTGATTGTCAAGGAGATCCTCTCTGTCGCAGCCATCGCGCTGGTGATCTCGTTCCTGATCAAGACGTTCTTGATGCAGGCGTTCTGGATCCCGTCCGGATCGATGGAAGATACGTTGATCTACGGTGACCGAGTTGTGGTGAGCAAGGTGCAGGCAGGTCCGCTGAGTATCGACCGAGGCGACATCATCGTCTTCGAAGACCCCGACAATTGGCTCCCGCCCACAATCGAGCCGGAGCGGGGACCGGTCCGCGACGCCGTCGCCGAGACCCTGGAATTCGTGGGCCTCGCGCCTACCCGAGAGGGCAACCACCTGATCAAGCGAGTGATCGGTCTCGGCGGGGATCAGGTCGAATGCTGCGACGGACAGGGGCGCGTCAGCGTCAACGGGCAGCCGTTGACCGAGGACTACCTATATCCCGGGGATGAGCCCAGTGCTCAGCCGTTCGAGATCACCGTGCCGCAGGACAGTGTGTGGGTGATGGGGGATCACCGCTCGATCTCCGGTGACTCTCGGGTGCACGACGACGGCACCGGGTCCACCGGTTCGGTGCCGACGGAGCGCATCGTCGGGCAGGCCGTGGCCTTGGTCTGGCCGGTGTCTCGGGCCGAATGGTTCGATCGTCCGGACACCTTTCGTGAGGTGAACGGAGCACCACAGTGAGGGGCCGCGTCGTGAGGGCGATCAGGTGAGCACGCGAACGAAACGGCGGGCAGTACCTGTCTCCAAGCGTCCGTCGCTGAGGTTGGAGCGAACTCTGCAGCGTGACGGATATGACGTGCTAATCGGAATGGATGAAGTAGGTCGAGGTGCGCTCGCCGGCCCGGTTAGCGTGGGCGTTGTGGCCATCAACGCTGCGTGTCGTTCCGCGCCCACGGGTGTCAAGGACTCCAAACTGTTGGCTCATCCGGCGCGCCAGGCGCTGGTGCCGAGGATTTGCGGCTGGGCCTTGGGCTACGGAGTGGGACATGCGAACCCCGAGGAGATCGACCGATGGGGGATCATGATCGCGCTGCGTCTTGCGGGGGAGCGGGCGTTGACCGCCTGCGGTGTGGCCCCCGACCTGGTGTTGCTCGATGGCAACCACGATTGGTTGACCAGGCCGGAGCGAGTGGGTCTGCTCGCTTTCGTCGACGACGGAGCAACGCACCCCTCCCCGGTGCATCAGGCGCCGGTGCATGTGGCCATCAAGGCAGACATGCGGTGTTCGACCGTGGCCGCGGCCAGCGTCTTAGCCAAGGTCGAGCGCGACGCGCATATGGTGCAGTTGCATGACAGTCACCCGCTCTATCGCTGGAGCGAAAACAAGGGGTATGCCGCCCCGGAGCATCTGGCGGCCTTACGGGCCAGCGGAACAACCGAACAGCATCGACGTAGTTGGAATCTGACCGGCACGCCCGCGCGGGGAGTTGACGATGAGCGCTGAAGACCTGGAACGCTACGAGACCGACATGGAGCTGTCCCTCTATCGCGAGTACCGCGATGTGGTGGGCCTGTTTTCGTATGTCGTCGAGACGGAGCGACGCTTCTATTTGGCCAATCAGGTCGACGTTCAGGTCCGGACCGGTGAGGGCGAAACGTGGTTCGAGGTGACGATGACCGATGCCTGGGTGTGGGACGTCTACCGCCCGGCCCGGTTCGTGAAGAAGGTCCGAGTGATCACGTTCAAAGACGTGAACGTCGAGGAGTTGTCGCAGGCCGACCTGGAGATCCCCAAGACCGGGCTGTAGGGACGAGTGTAGTTGGTCCACACCCCCCTCGACCGGGCCTGTGCCATCCACAGAGCGACGCGAGTCGGTCCGTCGTGATCTGAGATAGGTCAACGTGTCACCCGGAGGTGATCACGGTGACCCACGGGGGTACGCCGCGGCAGACATCACGTGCTGTCGGCGAGCAAGGCGAACAGATAGCGGCAGAGCACCTGGCGAGCCTGGGTGTTCAGATCATCGACCGCAATTGGCGGTGTTCGATCGGCGAGATCGACATCGTCGGGCGCGATCAGGACGCACTGGTCTTCTATGAGGTGAAGACGCGGCGCTCTGCCCGGTTCGGCTCACCGGCCGAAGCCATCACGGGTGCTAAAGCCGCCCGGTTGCGACGACTGGCGACGCGCTGGCTCACCGAGCATGAGGACCGCGCCAGCGACGTGCGGGTCGACGTCCTTGCCCTCACCATGTCCGGGCACGGCAGGACTCAGATCGAACACCTGCGCGGGATCTGCTGATGGGCTTCGCATCCACCATCGCCGTGGCGCTGAGCGGCGTAGCGGGCCACATTGTCTCGGTCGAGGCGCATGGGCACCAAGGTCTGCCCGCGTTTGTGATCAGCGGCCTGCCGGATGCCGCGTGCGCTCAAGCACCCGACCGAATCCGGGCCGCCACCGCCAACTCGGGCGTCAACCTGTCGATGTGTCGTTGGACGATCAACTTGTCTCCGGCCGGCCTGCCCAAGGTCGGCAGCGGCTTTGACCTAGCCATCGCCGTTGCATTGCTGGCCGCCGACGACAGCCTGCCGGCCCATCGGGTGAGCGACATAGCTCACCTCGGCGAATTAGGCCTGGACGGGTCTGTCCGCGCAGTTCCGGGGGTATTGCCGATGGTGATGGCAGCCGCTGCCGCGGGTGTGCACGACGTCGTGGTCGCCGCCCCCAGCGCCGCCGAGGCGTCGTTGGTGCCCGACATCCGAGTGCACGCGGTGCGCACTCTCAGTGATGTCGGAGCCCTCTACCAAGCGATCGCCAGTGGCGCACCGTTGCCCGACCTGACGCCTGACAGCGATCACCAACCTCTGCCGTCGCCGGCGGACTTGTGTGACGTCGTGGGTCAAAGCGAGGCCAGAGTGGCACTGGAGATTGCCGCCGCCGGACGTCATCACATGCTGTTGCTCGGCCCGCCAGGAGCCGGCAAGACCATGTTGGCCGAGCGTTTGCCTGGACTGCTTCCGCCGTTGGACCGGCGTGAATCCCTTGACGTGACGAGCATCCACTCGGTGCTCGGGCTGCTCTCGCCTTCCCAGGCGCTGATCACCACGCCGCCGTTCGTGGCACCACACCATGGCACGTCGATGGCGGCGGTCATCGGGGGCGGCAGTTATCGGGTCAGGCCAGGTGCAGTCTCCCGCGCCCACCACGGTGTGCTGTTTCTCGATGAGTCCCCGGAGTTTCGACGAGACGTTCTCGATGGGCTCCGGCAGCCGCTGGAGTCCGGTGAGGTCGTGATCGCTCGGGCCGAGCGGCATGTGCGCCTACCTGCCCAATTTCAACTGGTCTTGGCAGCCAACCCGTGTCCGTGTGGGGCAGCCTTTGGTAAGGGGGCCGGGTGCAGTTGTACGCCGATGGCACGGCGCACCTACTTCCAGAAGATCTCCGGGCCGCTGCTGGACCGGATCGACGTGCGGGTGGTGATGCTGCCGGTGACCCGCGGTGACTTGGGCCACGCCGGGGCCGAAAGCAGCGCCGCAGTGGCACAAAGAGTGTCCAGCGCGAGGGCCCAGCAGGCGCAACGTCTTTCGGCCACGCCGTGGCGGGTCAACTCCCAAGTCTCTGGCGCCTACCTTCGCGATGGTCCGCTGCGGCTGCCTTCGGCAGTGACCCGGGACTTGGACACCGCCATCGACCGCGGGAGTCTCACGCTGCGTGGGTACGACCGCTGCTTGCGATTGGCGTGGACCGTGGCCGACCTCGCCGGCCGCGAAAGGCCGACGACCGCTGACACCGCCTTCGCGTTGGCTCTGCGGGCTCCCGAGCAGATGGCGGCCTGATGTCTGCCCCAGCGCGGAGCCAGGAGCATTGCGCCAGACTCGCCTGGGCGCGCATCGCCGAGCCGGATGATCGCACCGCCCGCGCGATGACTGACGAGCACGGGTTCGTCGAAGCGTTGAACATGGCCAAGCAGGGTCGCTCAGGGCGCGCCCGGGCCAGCGCCGAGCGTTTCAAGGCACGGCTCGCCGACGTGAATCCAGCTCGAGACGCCGAGATCACCGCGGCCGTTGGTGCCCGGGTGCTCTTTCCCGACGACCCCGACTGGCCACCGGCCGTCAACGAACTGGCGATGCCACCGTGGTGTCTGTGGGTGCGCGGCCCAGTGGCGCTCGACGCGCTGAGCGATCGAAGCGCCGCGGTTGTCGGAGCGCGTGCCAGCACCTCCTATGGCGAGTTCGTGGCCGCGGACATCGCGGCCGGGCTATCGCATCGAGGCTTCTCGATCATCTCGGGGGCGGCGTTCGGGATCGATGCCGCAGCCCATCGCGGTGCTCTGGCTGACGACGGGAGCACGGTGGCCGTGCTGGCCGGGGGCGTCGATCGGCCTTATCCGGCCGCTCACGCTTCGTTGTTGGCACGAATCGGCGAAGTGGGTGCCATCGTCAGCGAGGTACCCCCAGGCTCGGCTCCGACCCGCAGCCGTTTTTTGGCCCGCAATCGGTTGATCGCGGCGTTGGCCACCGGCACGGTTGTCGTCGAAGCCGGGCTGCGATCAGGTGCGCGAAGCACAGCCACGGCGGCGATGGCACTGAACCGTCCGGTCGGAGCGGTGCCGGGGCCGGTGACGTCGATGGTTTCCGCTGGCTGTCACGAGGACATCCGGGCCGGACGTGCTGCGCTGGTGACAGACGCTGCCGAGGTGGCTGAGCTGTTCGGAGTCCTTGGCCAAGACCTCGCTGAAACTAAGCACGGCGAGGTGCGCCCGACCGACGAACTCGATCCCGACACGTTCCGGGTGTGGCAGAGCCTGCGGGTGCAACGAGCCACGAGCGTCGATGCGCTGACCGCGAGCGCGGGACTCGGCGTGGTCGACGTGATGGCTGCACTAGGTCGCCTAGAGGTAGCCGCTTTGGCCCGCCGTACCCCCACCGGGTGGTGCCGATGCACACCGTGAACCTGAGGACACTGTCCTCGATCGGGCGAACCGCCCAACGCTGTCGAAAGGCATGCGGCCTGTCGGCGGGTGACATACCCGTTCGAAGTTGGTTGTGCATGGCTCGCGAGTGGACACTGACCGTCGCGTCGGTCCTGGCGCTGGTCTGTGCCACGAGTGCACTACTGGCGACTACTGCTTCCGCGGCCATAACGGTGCCGGCGGCACCGGCGGCACCCGCAG
Organism: Ornithinimicrobium sp.; assembly: GCA_049649785.1. GTDB lineage: Bacteria > Actinomycetota > Actinomycetes > Actinomycetales > Dermatophilaceae > Ornithinicoccus. The sequence continues at coordinate 19,521 of JBARZG010000110.1, forward strand.
CACCGGCGGCGCCCACGGTATCCGCGGCGCCCACGGCCTCCGCGACCCCCGCAAACTCCACCAACCCGGCGACCTCCGTGGCGCAAACGACCCCCATGGAACCTCCGGTGTTTGCGCAGAATTCTTCGCTCGACACGGCGCCGTCCGACCGCGACGAGAAAGTGTGGTTGAAGGCATCCCGACTCCTGCACAGCTTGGCCGCCGTGGCCACGGCGGCACCAGTCAACTCGCCACCGACTCCCGAGCAGCCCGGACCGTGGTGGTGGCCGATGCCAGGGCCAGAGCGGGTGGCCCACCGATTCGACGCTCCAGCACAGCCTTGGTTGCCCGGTCACCGCGGCGTCGACCTCACCGGCTCTGAGGGGGTGCCCGTCACCGCAGTCGCCGACGGCGTCGTGGCTTACACCGGGACCATCAACGGGGTGGGCATCATCTCTGTTCAGCACGCCGATGGGTTGCGCAGCACCTACCAACCGGTGATCGACGGCATGCCGCGCGGTCGTTCGGTGCGGGTCGGTCAGCGGCTGGGGTACCTGGAGACACTCGGGAGCCATTGCTGGCCGCAAGCTTGCCTTCACCTCGGGGCTCGTCGCGGGCAAATCTATCTCGATCCACTGTTGCTGCTCCGTGCCTGGGAGGTGTCGCTTCTGCCGAACATCGTTCCCTAGTCGGACAAGGTGCGGCGAGTCATCCGTCGACGGATCGGTCGAATGATCACTCCAGTGATCCACAACTGGGTGGCGCCTCCACTCGTCCCTGGGGCGGGGGAAGCGACCTGAGGCGCAGTCTGCGACAACCGGTCGGGGCGCTTAGGCGCGTGGATGTGCTTGGCTGTATGCCGCCCGAAGCCGGCGGGTGGATACATGCGTGTAGAGCTGAGTGGTTGCCAGGCTTGCGTGGCCCAGGATCTCTTGGACTGTGCGGATGTCGGCGCCGCCGTCCAGCAGGTGTGTCGCCGCGCTGTGCCGGAGCCCGTGTGGCCCCAGGTCCGGGGCGTCCTTCAGATGGCTGAGGAGGTCGTGAACCACCGCGCGGACTTGCCGCTGATCAACGCGACGTCCGCGCCGGCCCAGAAACGTTGCTGGCCCGCTGTCGGCTGTCGCCAGGCGCGGCCGGGCACTAGCGAGGTAGGCCGCGGCAGCGTCTGCTGCGGGTGCGCCGAAGACGACCATGCGCTCCTTCTTGCCCTTCCCGAGCACCCGTGCGTGTCGAGCGCCCAGGTCGATATCGTCGACATTCAGTCCGCACAACTCGCCGACGCGGACTCCGGTGGCATATAAGAACTCGACCATGGCGCGGTTGCGGATGTGAAGCGGGTCGTCATCGTCACTCGCGACTGCCGCGAGGTCCATCAGCGCCGTGGCCTGGCCAGCCGCGAGCACGCCCGGAAGATGTTTGGTCGGACTGGGGGCGGTCAACCGGGTTGCCGGGTTGTGCTGCAGATACCCCTGCTCGTGAGCCCACCCGAAGAAGGTCTTGATACTGGCCGCTCGCCGGGAAATCGAGGATCGGGCCATGCCAGCGCCAGCCTGGGCGGCCAAGAACGACCGCAGGTGGCGCAACTCAATGTCCGCCAGGGAGCTCACCCCCTCGTGCGTCAACGAGGCGTCAAGGGCGCGTAAGTCGCTGAGATAACCCCGTGTCGTGTGCTCAGAGCGTGCCCGCTCGACCCGCAGGTGACGCGCGAAAAGATCCAGCACGTCCGATGTCAACGCCGGCTGCACCTCTCCGGATCCGCTCATGCCCCACCGTGACATGCGGGCCCCAGGGTCTGGCTCAGCCGCGCCCAAGAGCGGCCAGCCGGCGCGTGCCCTCGCGCAACACGCTTTCTTGCTTGCAGAATCCAAACCGCACAAGCGTCCGGGCGGCCTCGGGGTCCTGACAGAACGCAGACACCGGCACTCCCGCAACGCCGACGCGTTCGGGCAAACTGCGACACCAGGGCAGCGCGTCATCGACCCCTAAAGAAGCGACGTCTGCGACGACGAAGTAGGACCCCTGACTAGGAGCCGTGGCTAGACCGAGATCGTGCAGTGCTTCCACCAACACATCGCGGCGACCCTGCATGCTGGCGCGAAGGGTGTCGAAGAAACCATCCGGCAGCCCTAAACCGTGGGCGATTGCCGGCTGGAAGGGTCCGGCGCCGGTGAAGGTGAGGTATTGCTTGACCCGAGCGACCGCGTCGATCAGCGGCGCCGCGCCGTGCACCCAGCCCACCTTCCACCCCGTCGCCGCAAATGTCTTGGCGCCCGATGAGATCGTCAAGGTCCGCTGCGCCATACCGGGCAAAGACGCCATCGGCACATGGCTCAAGCCATCGAAGGTGAGATGTTCGTAGACCTCGTCGGTGACGACAATGACGTCGTTGTCTCGGGCCACCCCCGCAATCTGCTCCAACTCCGGGCGAGTGAACACCTTGCCGGTCGGATTGTGCGGATTGTTGAGCACGATGATTCTCGTCCGGTCCGTCACGGACTCGGCGAGGTGGGATGCTTCGAAACCGTTGTCACCGAATCGCAACGCGATGGTGCGATGAACGCCACCAGCGAGAGCCACCGCCGCCCCATAAGCATCGTAGGACGGGTCAAAGCTCAGCACCTCATCGTCGGGCTCAACCAGCGCCAGTATGCACGCGGCGATTGCTTCGCTGGCGCCGACGGTCACCAGAACTTCCCTGTCCGGGTCCACTTCGAGTCCGTAGAAGCGATGTTGGTGAGCAGCGATCGCTTCCTTGAGGACCGGCATACCCCGAGCCGGCGGGTACTGGTTGTGGCCGTTCATGATGGCCTTGATTGCGACGTCCTTCACGGCATCGGGTGCGTCGTTGTCGGGGAATCCCTGGCCGAGGTTGACCGCGTCGTGCACCACTGCCAACGCGCTCATCTCGGTGAAAATTGAGGTCCCGAAGCCGCGCATACGTTTCACCAAGGGCGAAGTCATGGCATCACGGTAGCCGGGCTCCCCAGCGAATTTCGGCGCTCAGCACGGGGGCAGTACCATAGGAGGACGTATGGCCACCTCGCCACTTCGGTGAATGACGCCAGACGAATTCGCGCACGACAAGCCGGCACCCAGTGCCGGGATGCGCTCTCGCAGTCCTACGCTATCGCCGATGGTGTAGGCGGGGGCGGTCGCTCGTGCCAGGACCAACTGCACACAACAGAAAGCGAGACCTCGGCATGGCCGTTGTCACCATGCGCCAGCTACTCGATAGCGGCGTGCATTTCGGGCACCAGACCCGACGTTGGAACCCGAAGATGAAGCGCTTCATCATGACCGAGCGCAACGGGATCTACATCATCGACTTGCAGCAGTCGTTGACCTACCTCAACGAGGCATACGACTTCGTCAAGGACACGGTCGCGCATGGCGGCACTGTTCTATTCGTCGGCACCAAAAAGCAGGCTCAGGAGTCCATTGCTGAGCAGGCCACCCGGGTGGGGATGCCGTACGTGAACTACCGCTGGCTCGGTGGCATGCTCACCAACTTCCAGACCATCTCCAAGCGGCTTACCCGCTTGAAGGAACTCGAAGAGATCGACTTCGACGATGTGGCCGCCTCTGGCCGCACGAAGAAGGAATTGCTGATGATGCGCCGTGAGAAAGACAAGTTGGAGCGCACCCTCGGTGGTATTCGGGACATGGGTCGGGTGCCTTCAGCCGTCTGGGTGGTGGACACCAAGAAGGAGCACTTGGCAGTCACCGAGGCTCGCAAGCTCGGCGTGCCGGTCATAGCGATCCTGGACACCAACTGCGACCCAGATGAGGTGGATTACCACATCCCCGGCAACGACGACGCGATTCGTTCGGTCACGTTGTTGACCAAAGTGATCGCTGAGGCCGTCGCTGCCGGGCTGCTTGCCCGCTCGGGTGGAGACTCCAACGAGGGTGCCGGAGACAACGAGCCGATGGCGGAGTGGGAGCGCGAGCTCCTCGCTGGCAGCCAGGACGCTGCAGTGCCCGACGCTGCCACCGCTGAGGCCACAGTGCCCGCCGCTGACGCCCGGGCCGTTCCCGCGGCACCAGCCGTCCCTGCGGCACCAGCCGTCCCTGCGGCACCGGCTGCCCCCCCAGCACCGGCCAGCACGGACGAGGTTGCGCAGACATCGGCAACTGAGCCCAGTGACGCCCCGGTCGAGGCTGAGGTCGCCGAAGAGGTTGCCGCTGCCGAGGCCCCCGCCGAGGCCACCGAGGTCCCGGTCGCGACCGCGACCGAGAACGCATCTGAGCCCGCATCGGCTCCCACTTCCTGATCATCACGGGCATAGCAGAAGGAGAAAGACTCAGTAATGGCGAACTACACCGCAGCCGACATCAAGGCGCTGCGTGAGCAGACCGGCGCCGGCATGATGGACGTCAAGAAAGCTCTCGACGAGGCCGATGGCGACAACGCCAAGGCCACCGACATCCTCCGGGTCAAGGGACTGAAGGGCGTCACCAAGCGTGAAGGACGCTCGGCGTCCAACGGACTGGTCCGGGTCGATGTCACCGATGGCATCGGCACCCTGGTCGAGGTCAACTGCGAGACCGACTTCGTCGCTAAGGGCGAGAAGTTCAGCGCCTTGGCCGATCAGGTGCTTGCGCAAACGGTGGCCACCGGGGCTACCAACGTCGAGGAACTCATGAGTTCCGATATGTCTGGGCGCACCGTTCAGGCAGTCATCGATGAGGCGAACGCCACCATCGGTGAAAAGATCGAGGTTCGCCGCGTCGCGAAGATCGAGGCCCCGCAGGGAGGTTCCGTGGTGTCCTACTTGCACAAGACGAGCCCTGACCTGCCCGCTCAGATCGGCGTCCTGGTCGCCGCCCAGGGCGGCGAAGACGGGCTGGCTCGCGATATCGCCATGCACGTCGCCGCGTTCAGCCCCACCGTGTTGACGCGCGATGAGATTTCTGAGGACGTGGTCGCTCAAGAGCGCCGCATCGCCGAGGAGACCGCGCGCGAAGAGGGCAAGCCGGAGAGGGCCATGCCCAAGATCGTCGAAGGCCGCGTCAACGGCTTCTTCAAGGAAAACGTTCTGTTGGATCAGGCGTTTGCCAAGGATTCGAAGAAGTCCGTGGCTCAGGTCGCCAAGGAAGGCGGCGTCGAGGTCACCTCGTTCGCGCGCTTCAAGGTCGGCGTATAACCGAATAAATCCACGGCATCAACGAAGGCCAGGTCCGTCATTGGGCCTGGCCTTCGTCGTCGCTGACCTCAACGGTCAACACCACGTGGCTCCAAATGGTTGCCGGAATCCCTACACCACTCGGCAATCGCTTACCTGCGGCATGGCAGTCGTAGTTATCCGAAGGCGTTGGTGGTGGGGGACACCCGACACCTGGTCGATGTTCGACGCCATGGTCGCCCGCCACAACAAGATCTTCCGCGGCTGCTGGTGTATCTACGTCCACCCCGACAGCGGCCACCGCAGAGGCTAGCCGAGAGCTGAAGAAGCGCTGCATCGAGCGGTGCGCGGCGCTCGTCGTCGACGGCGGCGGCGGCGAAGCGGTGGCGTGCGCGGAGTACGGCACGCCGGTCGAACTATCCATTATCCACGACCGCAAGCAGCCGAGGCCGACCTCCCCCCCGACTGCCGAGTGACCTGCGTGTTCGTCGACAAGCGGTACGGCGGCGGGCTGGCCGAAACGGCGCTCCTCAGCGCGGTCGACCAGATCTCCCAGGCAGGCGGCGGAGTCGTCGAGGGCTACCCGCACGTGCCGGGCGAGAAGAAGATGTCCTCATCGTTCCTCCACAATGGCACCCGGGCAATGTACGAGCTTTGCGGCTTCGACGTCGTACGGTCCAAGGGGACGAAAAACACCGTCATGCGGCGCACCGTCGCCGCTGCCGGCTGACCGGCGCCCCGCGCCCGGGACCCTGGGCAAGCCGGGCCCTCAGGCCTCAAGCCTCGGTATCGCCCGAGCGAAGGCCTCGCCCGTGACTTCCTCGCGTTTGTGCCGCACGCCCCGGTTTCGGGAGTCTGCCGGGGTCAGGCCGACGGCTTTCATGAGTGCACCCGCCGAGACGAAAGCGCTGTCCGGGCGAGATCGTCCGGAATTGGAGCTACAGTGCGGCCAATGACAGAGATCGGAGCGGATTGGCGGGTGGTCGAGGGCGTTTCGACGGCGTGGTTCGACGCGCCTTCCCTCATCGAGGGGGCGGCGCTGGCCGGGCGCATCGTGGAGCTGTCGGCCGAGGTCGTCATGGACCTGCGCGCGACCGGCATTCGGGTGCGCCTCGACTCAGACGAACACGCCGAGGCGGTGTCGGAGGCTGCGCGGGACCTCGGGTTGGCCGCGAACCCCGCCGTGTTGCAGCGCCTGAGCGTCGTGTTCGAGTCCGCGAACTCGTCCGCGGTGAAGCAGTTTTGGCAGCCTGTACTCGACTACGCACCTGGTGATGACAGCGGTCTGACAGATCCTCTGCGGCGCGACCCCGCGATACATATCCGCCAGTCAACCGAACCACGGCCGCTGCGAAACCGCATCCACCTCGACGTGGTGCGGCCGGATGCGGCGCTGGAACAAGTGAGTCTTGGTGAGGCGTCGGGACCGTTCGGGGTCCGTTACGCCGACCCCGACGGCAACGAGGTCGACCTGGTCCCCGGCGAGGCGCTCGGCGGGAGGACCGAGACGGCGGACTGGCGGGCGGTGTTCAGTGCGATCGCGTGCTACCGCATCACCTCAACGACGCAGCAGCGTGGTCTGGCGGCTGCAGCAGCGGACCTGGCCGCCGACACGGGCTTTCCGCTGCTGGTCGATCTCCGCCCCGGACTCGTCATCCTCGACAGCGGTAAGGACCAATGGGAGGACGGGGCCCACGGCCTAGAGCTCGACTTTACCGATCTCGCCGGAGACCTCCAGACCGCTGCCCGCGAACTGGGGGCTACTGCGGATGTAGGGCTGCCGCGCTTCACTCAACTCTTCCTCGACGCCGCCGATGTCGCTGCGGTCAGCGCGTTCTGGGTCGCCGCCCTCGGATATACCCGCGACCCGCGAGCCGGGGTCAGCGACATTCACGATCCGCATAGGCTAAACCCAATGCTGGTATTTCAAGAGCTCGACACTTCGGAGACGGAGCGCCGCCGACAGCGCAACCGCATCCACTTCGAGCTCGCCGTGCCGTCCGACCTGGCGCAAAGCGCCTCGCCACGACCCTCGCAGCCGGTGGCCGGCTCTTTGAGGAGTCAGATGATCGCTGGCGGATCGCCGACCCTGAAGGCAACGAAATGGTGATCGTCAGTGGGGCATGAGCATGCGGTAGATCCGGGACATGGGCCAGCGGGTCCGGAACATCAATCGTCGCCACACTGATGACGGCAAATGAAGACCCGTATTCCGGTATGGCCCGGTACACGACCGTATGAGGCGTCACAGATGGTCGGCATTCACCGCCAGTGTTGACGATGCCCTGTCATGTTTCCGGGTGTTGGTCGTTGGGTGTTACGTGTCGTCGAGGCCGATGTCCAAGACTGCGGCGCTGTGGGTGATCCATCCCGCTGACACCAGATGTACGCCGGCTTCGGCTAAGCCCGGCGCAGTCTCAACGGTGATCCGACCGGAGGCCTCCACGACCATCGTGTCTCCCACGAGAGCGACGGCCTCGGCGGCCAACTCAGGGGAGAAGTTGTCGATCAACACCGCGGCGACCGGGTTAGTCTGCAGCTCGCGGAGCTGATCCAGGGAGTCGACCTCAACCTCGATCGGCATCAGGTGCCCGGCGAAGTCTTTGGCCCGGCGCACAGCCTCGCTCAGACTGCCTGCCACCGCGATGTGGTTGTCTTTGATCAAGATCGCGTCGTCCAGACCGAAGCGATGATTCACCCCGCCGCCAGCGCGCACCGCGTGCTTTTCGACGGCACGTAGGCCCGGCGTCGTCTTACGCGTGCAGCACACCTTGGTATCCGTGTGAGAGATAGCGCGCGCGATCGTGGCCGTAGCGGTGGCTACCCCACTGAGGTGACTCAGGAAGTTCAACGCCACCCGTTCCGCAGTGAGCAGCGACTGGGCAGACCCCGAGACGTAGGCCAACTCGGTGCCGGCCGGCACCCGGTCTCCGTCGCGTCGGTGGGCGACGAACTGCACCTCGGGATCGATGATTTCGAAGGCCAGCGCGGCCATCTGCATACCTGCAACAACCCCGTCGTCTCGGGTCACCAGGGCGAACCGGGCCCGCGCATCTGCTGGGATGACCGAGACGGAGGTGACATCGCCTGCCCTGCCGAGGTCCTCGGCCAAGGCGGCCGTCATCATCGGCTCCAGCATCACCCGGGGCAGCGGCGTCACGCTCATGCAGAGTCGCGCAGACGTGGTGAAAGGTCTGCCACACTGATCATTGTGTGCTCGGCAATCACAGCTTGATCGAGGAAATCCGAGCGCAGGTGCCCTCCGCGGCTCTCTTGCCGAGTCAGCGCGCTGTGACAAATCAGCAAAGCCATGAGCTCGTGATCGCTCAGGCCTCCGATCCCGCCGGAGTCGAGGTGGACGCCGACCTCTTCGATGGCGCTTGTGAGCGGCCCCGCTTCGCGGACGACGCCGGCCGAAGTCGTCAGCAGGTGTCGCAGCGCCATCCGGGAGTCCTCGGTCTCAGCGGGCGGGCGAGCTTGTGAGTCTCCGCTGCTTGTCGAGCCAGAATTCTCGGTCGGCCGACCCCTGGAAGAGAACTCGGTAATGTCCTCGGCCACCCAGCCGCCGCAAACCACCGCTTCGAGCAAGGAGTTGCTCGCCAGCCGGTTGGCGCCGTGTAGGCCGGTGCTCGCCACCTCGCCGACAGCCCAGAGGCCCGGCACGCTGCTTCGCCCGGCACGGTCCACCTCAACTCCTCCGCATTGATAGTGCGCTGCGGGGTGCACCGGGATCGGTTCGATTGCCGGGTCGATGCCGACTGACTGACACGCGGCGTCGATGCCCGGAAAGACTGAGCTGAACTTCGAGCCGATCGCATCTCGGGCGTCGAGGAACACACTTCCCCCGGCGCTCAGTTCGGCCCAGACAGCTCGGGAGACAATGTCACGGGATGCCAGGTTGTCGCACGGCAGCGGGGCGCCATCGCCGTCGATCAAGATCGCGCCCTCACCCCGGACAGCTTCACTGATCAGCGGCATCGGGTCGAGACCAGCGTGCAGTGAGGTCGGGTGAAACTGGGCCATCTCCAGATCGCGCAAGAGCGCACCGGCACGGGCGGCCATCGCCAGGCCCTGCCCGCGAGCCCCCAGCGGGTTGGACGTATGAAGCCACAGGGCGCCATACCCACCGGTCGCCAGCACGACGGCGTCGGTGGGTAAAACTCGGAACTCGTGGTCGGATTCGATCTCGACTCCGGTGACAGACCTGACCGACCCGCCGGTGCCGCCACCGGCGGCTGATGCAGTCACGATGCGTACCGCTCGGGTGTACTCCAGCACGGTGACCGACTCGGTGGCCTTCGCCGCTTCGACTACAGCACGCAAAATCTCCGCGCCGCTGCCATCGCCACCGGCGTGCACGATCCGATGGTGACTATGTGCACCCTCCAACCCCACCCGCAGCGAGCCATCGGCCGCCCGATCGAAGTCGGCACCCAGCGCTGCCAACTGTTCGACGGCGGCCGGCGCCGCGGCAGTGATCGCGTTGACGATTTCGGCGTCGCACAGACCGTCGCCGGCGGCCATCGTGTCGGCCGCGTGCAGCGCGGGTGAGTCATCAGCTCCAAAGGCCGCAGCAATCCCTCCCTGAGCCCACCCAGTGGCAGCTCCGGCGCCCAGTTCGTCAGAGGTCAGGACCGTGCAGGGCATCGGAGAGAGATTGATGGCAGTCATCAGTCCGGCCAGTCCCGCACCGACGATGACTGGACCGGAGTTCATACCTCGAGCATCCGGGTGACAGCCAACCGTGCACGCTGCGCCATGTCCGGGTCGATGGTGACCTCGTTGGTCATCGTCTCCAAGGCGCGGCGGATGGTGGCCAGGCTGTTGCGCTTCATGTGCGGGCACATGTTGCAGGCGCGTACAAAGTCGATCTCGGGGTGCTCGGCGGCGATGTTGTCGCTCATCGAGCACTCCGTGATCATGGCCACCTGGTCGGGGGAGCGCTTGACGACGAAGTCGAGCATCTGCGCCGTGGACCCCGACATGTCGGCCTCGTCGATGACCTCCGGCGGGCACTCCGGGTGGGCAATGATGGTCGCTTCGGGATAGTCAACCCGCAGTTGCCGCATGTCTTGGGGGGTGAAGCGCTCATGGACTTCGCAGTGTCCGGCCCAGGTGATGACCTCGACGCCGGTCTGACGCGCGATGTTCTGAGCCAGGAACTCATCCGGAATCATGATGACCTTGGGCACCTTGAGCGACTCGATGACCTTGACTGCGTTGCCCGAAGTGCAGCAGATATCGCTCTCGGCCTTCACGTCGGCCGAGGTGTTCACGTACGTCACAACCGGTATGCCGGGGTGCTCGGCCCGTAGTGCCCGCACGTCGGCGCCAGTAATGGACTCGGCCAGCGAGCACCCTGATCGCAGGTCCGGGATCAGCACCGTCTTCTCGGGGTTGAGCAGCTTGGCGGTCTCGGCCATAAAGTGCACACCCGCCAGCAGGATCACGTCGGCTTCGACGTCTTGGGCCTCGCGGGCCAAGGCCAGGGAGTCCCCGACGATGTCAGCTACCCCGTGAAAGATCTCGGGGGTCTGATAGTTGTGCGCCAAAATGACCGCGTTGCGCTCGACCTTCAGGCGCTCGATGGCATCGATCTCAGGCCTGAACGTTGCCCATTCAACTTCAGGTATGACGTGACGCACGGATTCGTAGAGGTCGTCAGCGGGGATGAGAACGGGGGCTGTGGAAGAGGACATCGGGGCGCTCCTAGTCAGTCGACGAGGGGACTTATGCTGCACCTGAGCATATCGGCATGATCCGACTATATATGCTGTACTTGAGCATTACAACCGCGACCCCCATTTGAGCACGTAGTTGCGTCCGTTCTGTCCGGTTGAGCGCGAAGTTGCGGCGGGATTCGCCCGGTTGAGCATGATGTTGTTCGGCCGAGCAACCAACAACATCACGCTCAACGGCATGGGAGGCGACAACATCATGCTCAACGGGGTGGGGGAGGCGACAACATCATGCTCAACGGGGTGGGGGAGGCGACAACATCATGCTCAACGGGGTGGGGAAGGCGACAACATCTTGCTCAACGTGGCTACTGAGAACGGGTCAAGGGCAACTTAGTTCCGGCCACTCCGCGCTCGTCCACCACGTCGCCCCGGAACGCATACAGTTTGGCGGGCCGTCCGCCGGTGCGTTGATCGGTGGCGCCGGTCTCTTCCACGAGGTCTTGCTGCGTGATCAGGCGCCGGAAGTTCTGCTTGTGCAATCCCTGGCCAGCTAGTGACTCGACCACGCCTTGCAGCTGACCCAGGGTGAAAGCGTCCGGCATCAACTCGAAGACCACCGGGCGATACTGAATCTTTGCTCGAAGTCGTGCGATCCCGGTGGCCAGAATGCGTCGGTGGTCGTGTTCCATCGGCAGACCGGCGACCGGCGTGCCGTCAGTGTGCGGCGATTCCGGGATCAACCCCGCTTCGTACAGCAACTCATAGCGCTGCAACGCGAGCTCCGGGCGCCAGGGCCGCCCTTCTAGGCCGAACGTCACCTCGCAACGCACGGCGCGAGCCGCGGCCAGCGGCTCCGATGTCACGCTTGCCCACTGACGTAGTCGCCTCGCGATAGCCTCTCGACCCCGGTCCTCCTCGCCGCGCCGGTCTTCCCACGGAAAGAACTCGTAGCAGCCGCGCCAGTGTGAGGCTGCCGACGTCGCGCGGGTCAAGCCCAGGTATGACACCGAGATGACTCGATGTCCACCGGCGCCGCGATCAGGGTCGGCGAAGGTGTACAACTGCTCAACATACCCGAGGTGCAGGTCGCTCTGCTGCTCTACCCATGCCCGCGCGCCGGTCTGCAGCGAACGGTGATCGGTGCGCAACGGTCCGGCCGGAAGGCGGGTGCCCCCGGGCGCGGTCAACACCATCGGCCCCGTGGAGTCCAGCGACACGATGACCGCCACCAACTCCGTGCTGACCCGTTCGGGGGAACTGACCTCTCGGGGGTCGGGGGAAACGATGGACATGGCGACATCATGCCGTGCGTTCGCGGCAGCAACCCAGCCCATCCATCGATCCAGCGGTCACCGTGGGCGTATGACAAGATCAACCCGCAATGATGCTCTCTTCGCGCAAAGGCTCCAATGACTGACCCCACCGCTCCCGCCGAACCTGCCCTCGCTCACAGAAGTCAGCCGTCCGGCACTGTCCGACGAGTGCTGTTGAAATTGTCCGGTGAGGCTTTCGGGGGCGGAACCATCGGCGTGGACCCCGACGTGGTGCGTGGCATTGCGCAGCAGATTGCGGCCGCCGCCCGCGAAGGGGTGCAGGTCGCGGTGGTCATCGGAGGCGGCAACTTCTTCCGGGGTGCGCAACTGCAACAACGAGGTATGGAGCGGGCCCGTGCCGACTACATGGGCATGCTCGGCACGGTGATGAACTGCCTGGCGTTGCAGGACTTCCTGGAGAAGGAGGGGATCGCCACTCGCGTGCAGACCGCCATCGCGATGGGCCAGGTGGCCGAGCCATACATCCCGCGTCGGGCGATCCGCCACCTTGAAAAGGGGCGCGTGGTGATCTTTGGTGCCGGAGCCGGTATGCCGTACTTCTCCACCGACACCGTCTCGGCGCAGCGGGCCCTGGAGATCAAGTGCGACGCGGTGTTGATGAGTAAGCACGGCGTCGACGGTGTGTACACCTCCGATCCGCGCACCGACCCCACCGCGATCAAGTTGGACACGCTGACATTCGAGGAGGCGCTGACCCAGAATCTCCGGGTTGTCGATGCCGCAGCGTTCAGTTTGTGCATGGACAACGCGTTGCCCATGTTGGTGTTCGGCATGGACACTTCTGCAGATTCTGAGCCCGAATACGCGGGCAGCATCTATCACGCCATTATCGGCGAAAAGATCGGTACGCTCGTCACCGAGGGCTGACCCCGCAGGGAGGTGAACGCACAGCGACATCTCGGCGGCGCCGCGAGGCACCCACGCTCAGGTCCAGGACTGAGCCATACTTGACCCGACCACACTTTCAAGGAGAGCGCATGTCTGAGATGACCGAGATGGCCATGCTGGAGGCCGAGGAAAAGATGGACAAGGCCTTGGAGGTTGCTCGCGAAGACATGTCCTCCATTCGGACCGGGCGAGCCCACCCTGGCATGTTCAGCAAAGTACTCGTCGACTACTACGGCTCACCTACTCCGATGCAGCAGTTGGCCTCCTTCCAAGTGCCCGATGCTCGCACCATTTTGATCCAGCCCTATGACAAGTCGTCGTTACAGGCGGTCGAGAAGGCGCTGAGGGATTCGGACAACAGCGTCAACCCCAGCAACGACGGCAATCAGATCCGGATCATCATGCCGCAGTTGACTGAAGAGCGTCGTCGCGACTACATCAAGGTTGCGCGCACCAAGGGGGAGGACGCCAAGATCTCGGTCCGCAACATTCGCCGGCACACCAAGGACACCATCGAGGCGGCGGTCAAAGACGGTGACATCGGTGAAGACGAGGGTACTCGCACTGAGAAGGAGCTGGAGGCTTTGACTAAGCGGCACGCCGACGCCATCGATGAGGTGCTCAAGCACAAGGAGGCCGAACTCCTCGAGGTCTGAGGCGGCGATGGGAACCGAAGGTGAGACACCGACGTCGCGTCGCGACCATGACGGACCGAAGGGCGAGGACATCGGCGGCGGCAAACCAGCCCGAGCTCCGATAGCGGGCCGAGACCTTCAGGCCGCCATCGGGGTAGGGGTTTTGCTGGGAGCGATCATCCTGGCCTCGCTGGTGTTCTGGAAGCCGCTGTTCATCGTGGTGGTTGCGGTCGGGATCACCTTAGGTGTGTGGGAGTTGATGCAAGCCCTTCGGGCGGGGCGGATCAACGCCCCCACGGTGCCCACGCTGATCCCGGCGGTGACCCTGGTGCCGGTGGCCTATGTCTTCGGTCCGCGCGGGCTAGCAGTGGGCTTTGCGCTCAGTTGCGTGCTGATGGTCGTGTGGCGTTCGGCGCAGGGGGCGCAAGACGCCATCCGCGACATTTCCGGCGGTGTCTTCATCACCGCCTATGTCCCGCTGATGGCCGGACTTGCCGCTCTCTTGGTGGCCGAACCGGACGGGGTCGCTCGGATCGTGGTCTTCATCCTGGTGACGATCTGCAGTGACATCGGTGGGTATGCCGTCGGGGCCAGCCTGGGTAAGCATCCGATGGCCCCGTCGCTGAGTCCGAAGAAGTCGTGGGAAGGGTTCGCCGGGTCGGTGCTGTCGTGTGTGCTGGCCGGTGTTCTGTCGGTGCCGTTGCTGCTCGGCGGTGAATGGTGGGTCGGCGTTGTCCTGGGGGTGGCCGTCGCCTGCTTCGCGACGATGGGTGACCTGGCCGAGTCGACGCTGAAGCGCGATCTCGGAATCAAGGACATGGGCTCGATGCTTCCCGGCCACGGTGGGCTGATGGACCGGCTGGACTCGCTGGTGATGACTATCCCGGTGACCTTCGCCGTGTTGTCGTTGCTGGTCACGGCATAGCCGGATCGGCGCGTCCTCTCACGCGACCTGCGAGGATGGACACGATGAGTGCTGACCCGTCTACCCCAGTTGACCTCCCGACGCCGAGCGCCCCCAGGCCCGGCGCGTTGACCTTCAGCGCCCCCAAACGGGGCAAGGCCCCCCGGCATCTTGCCGACCTGGATGTGGCCGAGCGGCGGGCGTGGGCTCAGGAGTTGGGGCACAAACCGTTCCGGGCCGACCAGATTTCACGGCACTACTTCGAGCGCCTGGTCGATGACCCCGACCAGATGACCGACCTTCCGGCCTCCTCGCGCGGCGAACTGTCCGCGACGATGACCCCGCAGCTGCTGACCTCTGTGCGGACACTGAGCGCCGACGACGGTGCCACGCTGAAGCAGGTGCACCGATTGCACGACGGCGCGATGGTCGAGTCGGTCTTGATGCGTTACCCGGGCCGCGTCACGATGTGCATTTCCAGCCAAGCCGGGTGTGGGATGAACTGCCCGTTCTGCGCCACCGGCCAGGCCGGATTGACGCGCAACCTCTCGACGGCCGAGATCGTCGAGCAGGTTGTCGCTGCGGCGCGCGCCTTGCGCCACCCGCAGCAGCCCGGAAAGCAGGGAACCGCTGGGGAAACGACGTCTCAGCGCAGTGCGGTGACCGATATCAAGGCCGACCAAGCCTCTGAGACGGAGCGTGTGTTGCGCGTCAGCAATGTCGTCTTCATGGGTATGGGGGAGGCGCTGGCCAACTACAAGGCCTCCATCGGAGCCATCCGCAGACTCGTGGAGCCATCCCCGTCCGGACTGGGTATGTCGGCCCGCGGGATGACGATGTCGACGGTGGGCTTAGTGCCGGCCATCGACAAGCTCGCCGCAGAGGGCATCCCGGTGACACTGGCGCTGTCGTTGCACGCCGCGGATGACGAACTCCGCGACGAGCTCGTGCCGATCAATACCCGGTGGAAGGTCGACGAGGCCCTCGACGCCGCATACCGTTACTACCAGGTGACCGGACGTCGGGTGAGTATCGAATACGCCCTGATCAGGGACATCAACGATCAAGCCTGGCGGGCCGATCTGTTGGGGGAGAAGTTGCGGGCCCGCGGCACAGGGTGGGTGCACGTCAATCTGATCCCGTTGAATCCGACGCCTGGGTCGAAGTGGACGGCCTCGCGCCCCGGCGTGGAGCAGCAGTTCGTCGAGCGGCTGATTGCCCACCACATACCGACGACCGTGCGAGATACCCGGGGCAGCGACATCGACGGCGCTTGCGGGCAACTGGCCGCAACTGTCTGACCCGATCCCCCTGCTGCCCAGGCGATCGGATGCCGACACAGCGACGCCATGGGCGGGGGTCTAGTCAGCGGGAACGGGTGGTTCACCCGAGGCGATTTCGGGACGATTTCAGGTAGGTTTCGTCAACGGGTAGACAGATTCGTCAGGGGCGGCCACACTAAGCGTAGGAGCGCTCAGATGGAACTACGAGTGCTCATGTGAGCATGTTTCGAGCGCGCACGTACGGCAGCGGATCTCCACCGCGGGGCCGCGGGTAGGAGCGGACATGTACGGCATGGGAAGGTTCCTGAGACGATGACTGATATCGCGATGACCCGCGCGGAAAACTTGCGTGGGGTGGGGAATGAGTTCTTTCGCACGGATTGGGTAGTGCCAGTCGTGCCCGCACACTGCGATGACAACCCGACAATCGAGGGGTCCAGCTGATGACAAGAACTAGCGCTCTGACGGCCATCGTGGCGTGCGCGGCGGTATTGACTGCGTGCTCTTCCTCGGATACCGCATGCTCCTCATTGACCGGATGCGAATCCGCGGACTCGGACCCGGAGCCCAGTGACACGTTGTCGATCGCGGCGGTGAACAACGGAGATTTCACTCGGTTGCAGGAGTTGAGCCAGGCCTTTCTTGAGGAGCATCCTGGAATTAAGATTGAGTGGATCATTGAGGGAGAGAACGAGATCAGGGAGACTATCTCCACCGATGTGGGCACTGGAGCCGGGCGGTTCGATGTTGTCACGGTCGGCACGTACGAGACTCCACTCTGGGCCGAGAGGGAATGGCTGTTGCCGATGACCGAGATGCCGTCGGGGTTCGATGTCGACGGGTTCATTCCGAGTATTCGTCAGTCGCTGTCCTTCGAGGGGGAGATGTACGCTGCTCCGTTCTACGGCGAGTCTTCGTTCACGATGTACCGAACGGACCTGTTCGAGCAAGCTGGGGTCACTATGCCCGACAGGCCGACGTGGAGCGACATCATCGACCGGGCAGCCACGGTGTCCGAGTCCACTGATGTCGATGGAGTGTGCCTGCGTGGCAAGGCCGGTTGGGGGGAGAACATGGCGCTGATGACCGCGATGGCCAATTCCTACGGTGCTCGGTGGTTCGACGAGGAGTGGGTCCCCCAACTCGACTCTGCGGAATGGGCCGACGCGACAGAGAACTACCTGGAACTCGCCGAGTATGCGCCTTCGGACGTTGCCAGCAACGGCTTCCAAGAGAATCTGGCGCTGTTCCAGGAGGGTGAGTGCGCGATGTGGGTCGATGCCACGTCGGCGGCGTCGTTCGTCACCGACCCGGAGGCATCGTCTGTGGCGGACGACGTGGGCTTTGCGTATGCACCGGGCACTGGTTTGGACAAGCAGAGCAACTGGCTCTGGTCATGGGCCTTGGCAATCCCGGAGACCTCGACAAACGAAGAACTCGCCAAAGAGTTCATTAGTTGGGCGACGTCTTCGGAGTACGCGGACCTGGTGGCTTCGGAGTACGGGTGGGCAAACGTGCCACCCGGGGCCCGAACTGCTCTGTATGAGAACCAGGACTATCTCGACGCGGCGCCCTTTGCTGAACTCTCTCTTGAGTCCATCGAGGATGCCGACGCGCAGCAGCCCACTGTTCAACCCGTGCCGTACGAGGGCGTTCAGTACGTCGACATTGCAGCGTTCCAGAGCATCGGGACGGCAGTCGGCAACCAGTTGTCCGACGCGGTCGCTGGTGAGGTCGGCGCGGATGAGGCTCTTGAGAACTCACAGTGGGTCACCGAGCGTGTGATTGAACAATCCCGAGCGGTCGAAGACACCGACGACGGCAACTGAAAGGTATCCCATGGCTAAAACAACGGCTGAGGTTGACCAGCAGATCCGGAGTATGGATACCGAGCTGCTGCCGGTCGGGAAACATGAGCTGCACGGCCCAAAACACTTTGCTGGCCTCTACGCAGCAGAACACGTTGCCGGCACCGAGTTCGTCTTCGGCGCGACGTTCGTGATCCTCGGGGCCGGGATCTGGGACATCCTGATCGGCCTGGTCATCGGCAACACTCTCGCGGTGATGAGTTTCTGGCTGATCACCACCCCGATCGCCAGACAGGCCCGTATGAGCCTGTACAACTACCTTCACAAGATCGGCGGCGACGCGATCTCGAAGTTGTACAACGCGGCCAACGCCATCATCTTCGCCGTCATCTCAGCAGCCATGATCACCGTGTCGGCAACAGCGGTGCGCCACGTCGTCGGATTCCCCGCGCAGTCAGAGGGATATCCGACCCATGTCGGCTTTATCGTGATCGCGGTGCTGTTCAGTCTCGTGGCGGTGTTGGTGGCTGCCTTTGGTTTCAGCGCGTTAGCCGAGTTCGCGACGATCTGCGGGCCGTGGCTGATGGTCATGTTCACCGTCGGGGGCATGGTCCTCATCCCAGCGGTCGCGGAGTCGGTCACCGGAGTCACGACGGTGGACAGCTGGAGCGAGTTCGTGAACATCTCCGGGGCGACCGTCTTTACTGGTGAGACTCCTACGGGTGAGCCGGGGATTGGTTTGTGGGAAGTGGTCGGCTTCGCGTGGGCCGCCAACACGTTCGCGCACTTCGGCCTGATTGACATGGCGATGCTGCGGTATGCCAAGAAGAACTGGTACGGCCTCCTGACTAGCACCGGGATGATGTTCGGGCACTACGTTGCATGGATCTCGGCAGGCTTCATGGGCGCGGCGACCGCAGCGATCACGTTGACCAGCATCACCGAACTCGCCCCTGGTGATGTGTCTTGGTATGCATTGGGGTACGCGGGATACATCACCGTCATCGTCGGCGGGTGGACGACAGCGAACGCTAACTTGTATCGGGCGGGTTTGGCCGCGCAAGGAGTGTTCCCCAGCGTCGGGCGGATCAGAATTACGCTGATCATGGGGATACTTGTGATCGTCGCCAGTTGCTTCCCCTTCGTCTACCGAAACTTCCTACCTTTGGTGACGTACGCCGGCGTCCTGTTGGTGCCCATCGGCGGAATCGTCTTCGCCGAGCACCACCTCTTCGAGCGGATGGGTATGACCAAGTTCTGGTCGAAGTACAAGGGTGGACAAAATACCCCTGCCATCCTGACGTGGGCCATCTCGCTGCTGTTCGCGGTCGGGGTCATCGCCCTGGGGATCATCCCCTACTACTTTGTCTTCGTGCCTGTGTGGGCGGTGTCGATCGGCGTCTACATTCTGCTGGCCAAACGGGCCGGAGCCGACCAGAGCTACCCGGAGGGCGAGGCTGACGAGCGCCTGTTCATGGAACGGGTGGACGTGTACCAGGCCGAGCGAGCCAAAGAGGTCGTCACCAGCCACGCGAAAGACACCAGCCTCCTGACTAGGGCCTTACGGATCATCTGGATTCTGTCTTGCCTGGTCATTCTCGTGTACGCCTGGATTGTGCTGTTCGACAGCCCCGACATGTACACATACCTCAGCCAGCGAGACACCTTCTATTCCATCGCGCTGTGGGGCACGGTCATCTACTTCGTTGCGGCCTACTGGGAACTGCGACGAAACAAGGCGTTCGCGGCCCGGGCATATGCGCAGGAGAGCGAAGCTGAAGGGCCGCAGGAAGACGATTCAGAGTTGGTCCGGACGTAGTGATTGCGGCACCTCAGGTGATGTCCTTTCGCGGCAGGGTGAAGGAGAAGCAAGCATGACGGATGGCAAGTTGCCCGTAACTGTGGGCTACGACGGGTCTGAAGAGGCCGACGAGGCGGTGGACTGGGCGGCCGTCGAGGCAGACCGGCTGGGGACGGAGTTGGTTGTTCTGCTAGCAACTGACACCTCAACCCTAGAGCGATCTGGTGACAGTGTCGGACGTGGCCACAGCCCTCGCATTGAGGAGCAGGCCAAAGAGGTGGCCGAGGCCGGTGCAGCCCGTGCCCGTGTGGCCGTACCGGGCTTGGCCGTCAGCACCCACACCACCGCACTCGGAGCAGCAGCGGCGCTGAGAGAAACCTCCACGAAGTCCCGTCTGGTCGTCGTTGGCAGACGAAGCCGAGCCCGGCTCTCCGACGCCGTCATGGGTACCGTGCAGTTCGCCGTTGCCACCCACGCCGAGTGCCCGGTCGTCGTCGTTCCGACCCAGGGTGACGTCACCACCGGCCTGACCCTCCCCGTGGTGGTCGGCGTGGACGGATCGGAGGGAAGCATCGCCGCCCTGCGTGAGGCCGCCGATGCAGCAAGCAGACGTGACGCGGACTTAATCGTTGTTTGCGCCTGGAAGCCCCGCGCCTCGTGGAGCTCCATACCTCTGACCAACGACCGGGCAGGCCATGAGGAAGCTCACCGCGCGCGGAGCGCCGCGACCGAAACGATGGGGCGGGCCAGGGAGTTGCTCGACGAAGAGTTTCCAGAACTCACCCTCAGGGAGATCGTCGCCGAGGGCAGACCGTCCACCTTGCTGGCCCGGGAGTCCAGCCGTGCCGGGCTGGTGGTGGTCGGCGCTCGGGGGCAGGGGGACCTGTCCGGCATGCTCCTCGGGTCGGTGGGCCGAAACCTCATCTACCGCTCGGACTGTCCAGTTGCCATCATCCGTTGAGTCTCGACGGCAGGGGCAAGCCTCGGAAGTGCCGCGGCGGGTCGATCCACAAGGATGCCCCTATGAACGTGCCCACGGCCCGGACGATGGCGACGCGGGGGCGTTGATCGCTCGCCGACTCCGTGTGCGGGTTCGCTGAGTCAGGCCTTACCACGCCCGCCCTTGCTCTGGACCCGCAGGCTCGAAGGGGCGACGATGGGTAGATGGCCGACTACCGCGAGACCGTGCAGCAGAGTCTGAGTGATCCAGAGGGCTTCTGGGGTGAGGCTGCTCGAGACATCACGTGGATCAACCGCCCTCAGAGCGTGCTGGACCACGAGCATCCGCCGTTCTATCGCTGGTTTCCCGGTGGACGTCTCAACATGTGCTTCAACGCCCTGGATCGACACGTGGTGCACGGTCGGGCGGACCAGACCGCGCTGATCTACGACAGCCCAGTCACCGATACGCAGCGGTCCTACACCTACGCGGAACTGCTGGACCTCGTGGCCCGCTTTGCCGGAGTGCTGCGTGACCTCGGAGTCGGCAAGGGCGATCGGGTGGTGATCTACCTGCCGATGGTGCCGGAGGCGGTGATCTCTATGTTGGCCTGCGCGCGTCTGGGGGCAGTGCACTCGGTCGTCTTCGGCGGGTTCGCACCGGCCGAGTTGGCGGCGAGGATCGAGGACGCGCAGCCGAAGGTCATCGTCTCGGCCTCCTGCGGAGTCGAACCGACGCGGGTTGTCCCCTACAAGCCGATGCTGGACGAGGCGATCTCGCGCTCGACCCACACACCGCAGACCTGCGTGATCCTGCAGCGCGAGCAGCATCGCTGCGAGATGACCGAGCGTGACCTCGATTGGAAGGAGGTCATGTCACCTGGCGTGATCCCGCCCGCCGAGTGTGTCCCGGTGGAGGCCACCGACCCCCTGTACGTGCTCTACACCTCCGGCACCACCGGCAAACCCAAGGGCATCGTGCGGGACACCGGCGGGTATGCGGTGGCGTTGCGGTGGTCGATGGAGAACTTGTACGGGTTGTCACCGGGGGAGACATGGTTCTGCGGTTCCGACGTCGGCTGGGTGGTCGGGCACTCCTACATCGTCTACGGCCCGCTGCTGACTGGCGCAACGACCGTGTTGTTCGAAGGCAAACCGATCGGCACCCCGGACGCGTCCGCATACTGGCGCATCATCGCTGAGCACAACGTGGTCGCGGCGTTTAGCGCGCCCACCGCCATGCGGGCGATCAAGAAATTCGATCCCGACGCGGAGCTGCTGGCCGACCACGACACGAGCAGCCTTCGCTCATTCTTCTTGGCGGGGGAACGACTCGACCCGGACACCTGGCAATGGGCCGGCGATGCGCTGGGAGTGCCGATCATCGACAATTGGTGGCAGACCGAGACCGGGTGGCCGATCGCAATCACCCCGCAACACCACCAAGACGATGTCGATGGCGCTGATGCCGTTCTCCCGATCAAGGCCGGCTCACCCGGCCCGGCCACAGCGGGGTATGACGTGCAGGTGCTGGACGAGCGTGGCGAACCGGTGCCCGCGAACACCGAGGGGGCCATCTGTATCAGACTGCCGCTGCCTCCCGGCACGTTGCCGACGCTCTGGGGCGATGACCAGCGCTACATCGACTCCTACCTGTCGGTGCACGAGGGGTACTACCTCTCCGGAGACGGCGGCTACCTCGATGAGGACGGCTACGTCTACGTCATGGGACGCACCGACGACGTGCTGAACGTGGCCGGGCATCGACTATCCACCGGGGCTTTGGAGGAGGCGCTGTCCGGGCATGACTCCGTGGCGGAGTGCGCGGTCATCGGGGTAGCCGATGGGCTCAAGGGCCAGGTCCCCCGGGGCTTGGTAGTGCTTAAGGCCGGAGTTGATGTGAGCGACGCCGAGGCGGTGGCCGCGTTGCAAGCCGAACTCGTCGCTCGAGTGCGGGACGAGATAGGCGCGGTGGCCTCGCTGCGGCAGGTCGACATCGTCGCGGCACTGCCCAAGACACGGTCCGGCAAGATTCTGCGCAAGACGATGCGCCAGATGGCCGATGGTCAAGATGCACTCGTTCCGAGCACGATCGAGGACCGCTCGGTGTTGGATGACTTGGGCGAGGTGCTGCACGGGCCCACTATGGACTCGTGACCTCGACTCGCACCGTCGCTCTGCTCGGCTCCACCGGCTCTATCGGCACGCAAGCTATCCAGATCGCGTGCGACAACCCAGACCGCTTTCGAATCACGGCGCTGAGTGCGGCCGGCAGGGATGTCAACGCGTTGGCCGAGCAGGCTGTAGCGCTAGGCGTTGACGTCGTCGGTGTCGCTCAGACACAGGTTGCCGAAGAACTCCGAGAGGCCATTGCGGCCCAGGCGGTCTCGTACGGGCGACGAAACTATGCGCCACAGGTCATCGCGGGGGCGGATGCCGCCACCGCGGTCGCAGGACTGGGAGCTGACGTCGTGTTGAACGGCATCACCGGAAGCATCGGTTTGGCGCCCACCCTGGCCGCCTTGGCAGCGGGGAGCACGTTGGCACTGGCCAACAAGGAGTCGCTCATCGTGGGCGGGGCTTTGGTGATCTCCGCGGCCCGGCCGGACCAGATCGTGCCGGTTGACTCCGAGCATTCCGCGATCGCCCAGTGTCTGCGCGCAGGTGGGCGCGCCGAAGTGCGCCGGCTGGTGGTGACGGCCAGCGGCGGGCCGTTCCGCGGGTATGACCGTGCCGCCTTAGAAGACGTCACGCCGCAGCAGGCGCTGAAGCATCCCAACTTCTCGATGGGCACCGTGATCACCACGAACTCGGCCACGCTGATCAACAAGGGCTTGGAAGTGATCGAAGCGCACTACCTCTTCGACGTGCCGTACCAGGCGATAGACGTGGTGGTCCATCCCCAACAGCACATTCACTCGATGGTGGAGTTCATCGACGGATCGACTATCGCGCAGATGGGGCCTCCACGAATGATGGTGCCGATCGCGCTCGGCCTGTCGTGGCCCGAGCGGCTCGACACTGTCGATGAAGCCTGCGACTGGTCACGTCCCACCTCCTGGGATTTCCAGCCCCTCGACGACGAAGCGTTCCCGGCCGTGCAACTCGCCCGAGTAGCAGGCATGCATGGAGGAACCGCGCCGGCGGTCTATAACGCGGCCAACGAACAGGCAGTAGCGGCGTTCCACGAGGGGAGCATCGCGTTCCCTGCGATCGTTGACACGGTCGCCATTGTCCTGCGCCAACACATCGACGGGAACTTCGCGGACACGACGGTGGTTGAGAAGGTGGACGACGTTGAGCAGGTCTTGGCCGCCGACCGGTGGGCAAGAACTGCAGCACGATCAGCGATGATGGGTTAAGCCCGGCCAGGTGGCCCGACCCACTCGAACACGGAGGACGCGAACACAAACGACGTGAAGATGAACGTCGCCACAATGAACGGATTGAGCGCATGTTGTATCTGATCGGTGTGCTGCTGATGCTCTTCGGCGTCGCGGCCTCCATCGCGCTGCACGAGATCGGCCACTTGGTGCCCGCGAAGAAGTTCGGCGTCAAGGTCACTCAGTACATGGTGGGCTTTGGGCCGACGCTCTGGTCCCGGCAGCGTGGCGAAACCGAGTATGGCGTCAAGGCCATCCCGCTCGGCGGGTATATCCGGATGATCGGTATGTTCCCACCGCGGCCCCAAGACGATGGCCAGTTGCGCACGTCCACCACTGGACGCTGGGGACAGATGACCGAACAGGTCCGAGCCGAGTCGTTGGAAGAGGTCGGCCCGGGCGACGAGGACCGCGTTTTCTACAAGCTGCCGGTGTACCAGCGCGTCATCGTCATGCTCGGTGGGCCGTTTATGAATCTCGTGATCGCGGCAGCGCTGCTGACCGGCATCATGACGCTGTACGGTCTGCCGCAGTTGACCTCGACCGTATCGGCCGTATCCGCGTGCGCGCCAACCGACTCGTCGAGCACGGACTGCGAAGGTCAACCTGCGAGTCCAGCATCGGATGCTGGACTGCGCGCAGGCGACACCATCGTCGAGGTCAACGGAACCCCCGTTGACGACTGGTTCGCCACGTCATACCAGATTCAAAACGCCGGTGATAGCGCCGTGCTGGTCGTTGATCGCGCGGGGCAACGCGAGACGCTTAATGCCGATTTGGTGGCCAGAGAGCGCGCATTGCTCAACCCTGACGGCACGGTGCAGGTTGACGATCTGGGGGAGCCGGTTGTCGGCGATGTCAGCTTCCTGGGTGCTAGCGGGTCGGTGGCGTACGTACCCGCTCCGCTGAGCGAAGCGCCGGCATTCGTTGGTGGTGCCTTCGCGGACACTGCTGGCATCTTCTTGAAACTGCCCGAGAAGTTGGTCGGAGTCTTCCAGGCAGCCTTTGCCGGGGAGGAACGAGACCAGCAAGGGCCGATGTCGGTGGTTGGCGTCGGGCGCGTCGCGGGGGAGGCGGCATCCAGCGATCTGGGCGGTCTGACCGAGACCTTCGGCTCCCGAATGATCCTGCTGCTCTCTTTGCTGGCCTCGCTGAACATTGCACTGTTTGTCTTCAACATGATTCCGCTGCTGCCGCTGGACGGAGGACACGTCGCCGGCGCTTTGTGGGAAGGGGTGAAGAAGACCTGGGCCCGTTTGCGAGGGCTGCCCGACCCGGGTCCGGTCGATGTCGCCAAGGCGCTGCCGATCGCCTACTCCGTGGCGATCGGTCTGATCGGGATGACCCTCTTGCTGGCATACGCCGACATCGTCAACCCGATCCGGCTCGGTGGCTGATCCCGAGCTCGTCGGAGATGGGCACGTGCACAGCAGCGCCGCAAGCCGATGCGGTAACGCCAACGCGGCGCACTCAACTAGACAGGAGATACTGAACCTATGACTGCAGGCACTCCCATTTCCCTCGGTATGCCCGCTGCCCCGCCGCCTGTGTTGGCGCCGCGGCGGGTATCGCGCAAGATCAAGGTCGGCACGGTTGATGTCGGTGGTGACGCACCGGTCTCCGTCCAATCGATGACCACTACGCCAACAACCGACATCAACGCCACGCTTCAGCAGATCGCGGAGTTGACCGCCACCGGTTGCGACATCGTGCGAGTGGCCTGCCCCACGCAGGACGACGCCGATGCCCTCCCGGTCATCGCGAAGAAGTCGCAGTTGCCGGTGATCGCCGATATCCACTTCCAGCCCAAGTACGTGTATGCCGCGATCGATGCCGGTTGCGCGGCGGTCCGGGTCAACCCGGGCAACATCCGCAAGTTCGACGACCAGGTCAAGCAGATCGCGGCTGCTGCGAAGGACGCCGGAGTTTCGATCCGGATAGGGGTCAACGCCGGCTCATTGGACAAGCGGATCATGCAGAAGTACGGCAAGGCCACACCTGAAGCTCTCGTGGAGTCCGCGGTCTGGGAGGCATCCCTCTTCGAGGAGCACGACTTCCACGACTTCAAGATCTCGGTCAAACACAACGACCCGGTGATCATGGTCCAGGCGTATGAGCTGCTCGCGAGCAAGGGTGACTGGCCGCTGCACCTCGGGGTCACCGAGGCCGGGCCGGCTTTCCAGGGCACCATCAAATCGTCCGTGGCCTTCGGGGCGTTGCTTGCCAAGGGCATCGGCGACACCATCCGCGTGTCGCTGTCAGCGCCCCCGGTCGAGGAAGTAAAAGTCGGCAACCAGATCTTGCAGAGCCTGAATCTGCGCCCCCGCAAACTGGAGATCGTTTCCTGCCCCTCGTGCGGACGTGCTCAGGTCGATGTTTACACCCTGGCCGACGAAGTCACAGCAGGCCTGGAGGGCATGGAGGTTCCGCTGCGGGTGGCCGTTATGGGCTGCGTCGTCAACGGACCAGGGGAGGCCCGGGAGGCAGACCTTGGCGTGGCCAGTGGCAACGGTAAAGGTCAGATCTTCGTCAAGGGTGAAGTCATCAAGACCGTCCCCGAGTCGCAAATTGTCGAGACACTGATAGAAGAAGCGATGCGGATCGCCGAAGACATGGAAGCCGCGGGTGAGGGAGCCGGCTCCGGCGCTCCATCGGTGTCGGTGAGCTGAACGCCACGCCCGCGAACCGGAGAGACATCGTGGCCCCGGAGCCTATTTCTGAACGGAAACCCAGAAAGGTGAGCAGGTATGTCGTTTCCCGGGTTCGTGCCGGTGCGTCAGTTGGTCTTGGTCGACCTGCTATCGCTGATCCTGAGTGTTCGACCGGGGGAGCGAGCCATTGTCGCCATCGACGGGGTCGATGAGATTTCGCGAAGTCACGTCACACGGGAGGTGATGGCCTTGGCTCAGCATCTCGCCGGCCGACAGCTCGTGACCGTCGGGATTAACGCGTCCCGACACGCGGGATCCCCCGCGGCAGACAATCGCGCCGCGGCGGCATACTCTCTTGGTGCCTTCGACGACGAACGATTCCTCCGTGAGGTCTGGCGACCCTTCCGGATCGACAATGACGTGAATATGGCCCCTGGTGGTCGATTCCGCAACGGTGAGGGGGGCGGGGACGTGAATATGGCCCCTGGTGGTCGATTCCGCAATGGTGAGGACGAGCTTGTGGACTGTGACGACGACGCGCTGCTTCTGGTCGACGGGGTATTTTGCACCGCCCAGAGATGGTGAGTCGGTGGGACGCATCGGTCTTCATCCGCTCCAGCGGTGACGCGAAGGGGCCGCAGAGCGCCTACCTGGACCAATCGCCCGACATCCAGGCCACCTGGGTGTTGGACAACACTGTTCCCGCGGCCCCGTTGCTGACCTTTGGAGCCACCGTCGAGCCGACTCCATAAGCGACTGCCTTGCCGACATTGTCAAGCCTCGACGGCCCGGCGATGTGACGTCGAATTCCTGCCAGACACTGGCCCGGCATTGGCGTGAGATGGGCCCATGACCTCAACTCGACCGGTCGTTCCGGTGCTGGTGCAGTTCGTGCTGCTTGCCCTGTTCTGGGGCTCCAGCTTCTTCTTGATCGCCATCGGTCTGCAGGGATTGAGCCCGCTGCAGGTGACCTGGGCGCGTCTGGTGGTGGGTTGTGTGACGCTCCTCATCCTCTGCGTGCTGACCCATCAGCGGCTGCCGCTGGAGCGGCGGGTCTGGGTGCATACATGGGTGCTTGCTGTGCTGTTCTGCGTTGTTCCCTTCACGCTTTTCGGCTGGGCGCAGCAACAGATTCCCTCTGGACTTGCCAGTATCTACAACGCCACGACGCCCTTGTTGGCGATGGCGTTCGCCACGGCCCTGCTGCGCACCGAGCGACTCAACCTCGACCGGACGGCGGGCTTGGTGCTCGGCGCGGTCGCCGTGCTGATCATCGTCGGTCCATGGACACTGTTGGCAGCGAGCGGGCCGGAGGTGAATCTGATGGGGCAATTGGCATGTCTAGGCGCGACGACGTGCTACGGCCTTGCGTTCGGCTACCAGCGACGATTCGTCAGCCCGCTGGGCCTGCCGCCGATGGCGGTGGCCACCCTGCAGGTCAGTTGGGGCGCGGCCTTGATGACAGTGCTGACCCCCGTGCTCGATAATCCGCCCGTGCACATCACGACTCCTGTGGTGCTGAGCATGCTGAGCCTAGGCGCATTCGGCACGGGTCTGGCCTACGTTCTGAACAGTTCGATCATTCGGGAATGGGGAGCGAGCAACGCCTCCGCGGTCACTTACCTCACGCCCGTAGTCGGGGTGAGTCTGGGTGTGCTGCTTCTCGGCGAGCCGGTGCTGTGGCGCCACGGCGTGGGGGCGTTCATAGTGATCCTCGGCATCGGGTGCGCACATGGCCGGCTCCGTCGGCCCCAGGAGCAGGTTGCCACCGCCGGGGGCTCGTGAGCCGATACCCGGCCCAGCCCTGGGACGACTCCCAACGGCATGGTCTACCTCCGTCAGCGCGGACAACTCCAACGCCGCGTCTGCTCAGGGTGAGATCCCTTCAACCCCGAGAGCCCGGGTCCGCGCTGTGCGAACCCGGGCTCCGAGTGCGGCTGTCGGGGCAACCGTTGACGCTGAGAGTTGCTAGGCGTCCTGCTTCTCTTCGGCGGCTTCCACGTCATCATCGACCCAGTCGAAGGTCTTGGTGACCGCCTTGTTCCACTGGCGGTAGAGGCGCTCACGCTCACCTTCGTTCATCGAAGGCGACCAGCGGTGGCCCTCGTTCCAGTTGTCGATGACGTCCTGCTCGCCGTCCCAGAAGCCGACCGCGATGCCGGCCGCATAGGCGGCACCCAACGCGGTGGTTTCGGCGATCTCGGGGCGCACCACGTCGACACCAAGGATGTCGGCCTGGAACTGCATCAGCGTCTCGTTGGCGATCATGCCGCCATCGACTCGCAACTCAGTGACGTCAACACCGGAGTCGGCATTCATGGCCTCGGCCACCTCGCGGGTCTGGAAGGCCGTGGCTTCCAACGCTGCACGAGCGATATGTCCCTTGTTGACGTATCGCGTCAATCCGACAATGGCACCTCGAGCATCGGACTTCCAGTGCGGTGCGAACAGACCCGAGAACGCGGGTACGAAGTAGGCGCCACCGTTGTCGTCGACAGCTTTGGCGAGATCTTCGATCTGTGGGGCATCGTCAATCAGGCCGATGTTGTCACGCAGCCATTGGATCAGCGATCCGCTGACCGCGATAGAACCCTCAAGGGCGTAGATCGCGTCCTGGTCACCGATCTTGTAGCAGACTGTGGTGAGCAGGCCATTCTCGCTCGGAACAATCTCGGTGCCGGTGTTCAGCAACATAAAGTTACCGGTGCCGTAGGTGTTCTTGGACATGCCCTTTTCGAAGCAGGCCTGACCGAACGTCGCAGCCTGCTGGTCGCCGAGGATGCCGGCAATAGGCGTGCCGGGCACCAGGCCACCTTCACGACCCTCGCCGTACACCTCGGAGGAGGACTTGATGGTCGGCAACATGGACAGCGGGATGCCCATGTCGGCGGCGATGCTCTCGTCCCAATCCAAGGTCTTCAGGTCCATCAACATGGTCCGCGAGGCGTTCGTGACGTCCGTGACGTGCTGTCCGCCATTGGGGCCACCGGTCATGTTCCACAACACCCAGACGTCGGTGGTGCCGAACATCAGGTCGCCGTTATCGGCCTTCTCCCGGGCACCGTCGACGTTGTCCAGGATCCACTTGACCTTGGGGCCGGCGAAGTACGTGGCCAGCGGCAGGCCACAGATCGCCTTGTACTTCTCCGGGCCTTCATCGCCGCCAAGTTCGGCCGCGATCTTGTCGGTGCGGGTGTCCTGCCACACGATGGCGTTGTAGATCGGGTCGCCGGTGTTTTTGTCCCAGACCACCGCGGTCTCGCGCTGGTTGGTGATTCCGATCGCGGCGATGTCGTTGTGTGTGGCGTCGCCCTTGGACAGGGCCAGCGCCACGACTTCCCGGACGTTGGTCCAGATCTCTGCAGCATCGTGCTCGACCCAGCCCGCCTTGGGGAAGATCTGCTCGTGCTCCTTCTGCCCACTGGAGTGAATCTGCCCACTGTGCGTGAACAGGATTGCTCGGCTACTGGTGGTGCCTTGATCGATCGACATTACATAGTCGGCCATGTGTCGTTCCTCCACGTCGTTGTGCGGTTGATGATGGCGACGGCGAGCACCTTGCTCACCGGGTTTTCTCTCTCCACCGAGGATTTCACTAGTTCACCGGTGGCGCAGGGGGAAGGGTTTAGAAGACGGCTGCGGCCAAGAGCCCGCCCAGCATGCCTCCAGTGATGGGGCCGACGACCGGCACCCACGAATAGGCCCAGTCACTCGGACCCTTGCCCGGGATCGGCAACAGCGCGTGTGCGATACGCGGACCAAGGTCACGCGCCGGGTTGATGGCGTAACCGGTCGGACCACCGAGGCTGGCACCAATACCCACAACGAGCAAGGCGACGGCCAGCGGGCCCAACTCATTCGGCGCATTCCCGAAGGCCAGGATCGTGAATACCAGGACAAAAGTGCCGATGACCTCGGTCACGAAGTTCCAGCCGTAGTTGCGGATCTCGGGGCCGGTCGAGAACACACCAAGCTTGACCGCTGGGTCGGCGTCCTCATCGAAGTGCTTCTTGTAGGCCAAGTATGCCAACACGGCACCAATGAACGCACCGAGCATCTCGGCCGAGAGGTACACGAGAGTATTGACGAAGTTGATGGGCAATGCCGCTTCGCCGCCGAAGTTCTCGGCGCCGTTGGCGATGAGCCCGAACGTGACCGCTGGGTTGATGTGGGCACCGGACTTGGCGGCCACGAACACACCGGCGAAGACGCCGAGGCCCCAGCCGAAGTTTATGAGCAGCCAGCCTCCGTTAAATCCCTTGTTCTTGGGAAGGATGGCATTGGCTACGACGCCGCAACCAAGCAACAGCAGCATTGCTGTGCCCATCACTTCAAGCAGAAATACTTCTCCCATGCAACTTCTCCGATCAATCTTTCTCGAGGGTTAGCACTGCGGACGCAGCGCTAAATCGTGCGCACCATCGGCATCAGCCGGCGGCCGATCCGATGGTGCGCATCGGTGCAGGGTCCCCCTTGGTGCCACGCACTTGGGCAGCGTCTTCGTCGTTGCTCATTTCGGCTGCCTCGATTTCAGCCGTGGCCATCTCCCGGTATGAGGTGATCTCGGCCTCTTCCTTGGCGCTGTCCCAGCCCAGCTTCTCAGCCGCGATCGCAGCGATCTCCGGCAACGCGTCCATACCCTTGTTTTTGGTTTCGTAGATCAGACGGGTGCGGCGCATCATCAGATCTTCCATGTGCAAGACGCCTTCATGTGTGCAGGCGTAGGCAATTTCGGCCCTCAAGTAAGCTGGGGCTTGCGCCAGCGGCTCCGCCAGCGAGTTATCCTCCTCGATCATGTCGAGCAGTTCGTGCATCAACGAGCCGTACCGGTGCAACAGGTGGTCGACGATCATGTCGCTCCACCCGAAGCGCTGCTGCAAACCTGGCATCTGACGGCGGGTCGCCGCCTCGCCCACGGCGCCCAAAAGCGGGATCTCGTGGGTAATGCACGGCAGGTCCTCGGCTTGGTCACCGATCGCGAAATCGACCGCGTCCTTGGCCATCACCCGGTAGGTCGTCAGTTTGCCGCCGCCGATCACTGTCAAGCCGGGCATCGGGCTGGCGACGGTGTGCTCGCGGCTGACCTTGGAGGAGCTCGTGCCCTCCTTGGTGCCCGGCTGAAGCAGTGGCCGCAGCCCGGCGTACCACCCGACGACGTCGTCGCGAGTCAGCTCGGTGTTCAACACCGCGTTGGCATGCTCGAGCACGTAGTCGATGTCTGCAGAATTGGCCACCGGGTGTTGCACGTCCTGCTCCCAGGCCGTGTCCGTGGTGCCCACAATCCAGTAGCGAGACCAGGGGACGAAGAACAGCACCGACTTTTCGGTTTGAATCAGCACGCCAGAGGTGCCGCTCAGGCGTTCGCGCGGTATCACGAGGTGGATGCCCTTGGAGGCCAGCACCTCAAGACCGCCCTCCGTGTCCGCCAACGCGCCCACTTCGTCGGTCCACACGCCGGTGCAGTTGATGACGTGCTTGGCCCGGCAGGTGATGTTCTCCCCGGTCTCCAGGTCCAAAACCACTGCGCCGTTGGCCCGACCACTCTCATCCTTGGTGATCTCCACCACTTGCGTACGGCTCGCTGCATGGGCTCCATAGGACACGGCCGTCCGCACCAAGGTCGCGACCAAGCGTGCGTCATCAACAGTTGCGTCGTAGTACTCGACAGCGCCTATTGCGGCGTCGTGGTTCAGGTCGGGGAACTTCGTCTGCAGCCCCTTGCGGGAGCGGTGCTTGTGAATCGGCAACGCCCGCTTGCCCGGCATCAGGTTTGCGAGCGCGTCGTACAAGGTCACGCCTGCGCCGTAGTAAGCACGTTGCCACACGCGGTGCTCCAGCGGGATCAGGAAGGGCATAGCCTTGACCAGGTGCGGCGCCAGGTGAGTCAACAGTAGGCCGCGCTCGGTCAGGGCTTCGTGGACCAGCTTGAAGTCCAGCATCTGCAGATAGCGCAAACCCCCATGCACCAGCTTGGTCGACCATTGTGAGGTGCCCGAGGCCCAGTCCTGTGCCTCGACGATGACTGTGCTCAGTCCGCGAGTGGCTGCATCCAATGCCACGCCCGCCCCGGTGACACCTCCGCCGATCACGAGCACGTCGATTTCTGGTCCGTCGGACGCGCTGGCGCCCATCTGGTCCAACGTGGCCTGGCGGGAATCTACGGTCAGTGGCAGTGCCTTCACGGTAATCCTCCTCGTTGATGATCCTGGACTGTCGCGACCCTACGCGCAAGGTCTTCAGGCAACTTACCGGCTCGGGTGGATCGACACATAGGGAGGGGTACGGCAGGCTAGCGCCATGTTGCGCAGCCCAGGGGCAGTCAAGGCCCTGAGCGCCGCCGACCGTGAGTGGGCCACGTCGGTGTGTGCCCAAGACCCGGTCCTGAATGTCTTTCCAGCGGCTCGGATCGCCGAAAGCGGTCTCAGCGACCCACGAGCGATGGTCTACGGGTATCGACGTGGGAGCTCGGAGGCACTGTGCTGGACTTCGGCCAATGTGGTGCCCGTCGGCGGTGGAAAACGGGCCATCGACGCCTTGGCCCAGAAGGTGGTCAAACGCCGTCGGCACGCCTCGTCCGTCTTCGGCTCGGTTGAGCAGGTGCAGATGCTGTGGGATATCTTGGCGCCGTCCTGGGGACCGGCCCGAGAAGTCCGCGAGGAGCAACCCGTGATGACCATCCGCCAACCCCCGTCCCAGGCAGGGATCCGCCGTGATCCTCGGGTCCGAGTGGCCGGTGAGCGGGAGGTGGACGTGGTCACCCCGGCGGCCGAAGCGATGTTCACCGAGGAAATCGGATACCCGCCCTACCGTGGCTCGGGCACGGCATACCGCAATGGGGTGGCCGCGCTACTGCAGCGGGGGCATACCTTGGTGCGGATCGAGGACGGAACCGTGATCTTCAAGGCCGACCTCGGCTCGGTTGCCCTCGGGGTGGCGCAGGTGCAGGGAGTGTGGATTCACCCGCAGTATCGAGGCCGCGGATTGGCGGTCCCGGCGATGGCTTCGGTGTTGGACTACGCCATGACACAGATTGCTCCGATCGTGACGTTGTACGTTAACGACTTCAACACCGCCGCCTTGGCAACCTATGAACGGGTGGGTATGCGCCGAACGGGAACTTTCATGACAGTTCTTCTGTGAGCGAGGGCAAGCTCATCGACACCCGCCCCGGCTCCACCGGGAGCCTCGACGTGGAGTCGGTGCGCGCCCAGTTCCCCGCGTTGGAACATGGGACAGCCTTCTTCGACGGCCCGGGAGGTAGCCAAACGCCCGAAGCGGTGACCGATGCCATCGGCGATGCCCTACGGGCCGGTCTGTCCAATCGGGACCGCGGAACCCACAGCGGGAGACGCGCCGACGACATCGTGCTCGCCGCTCGGTCGGCCATCGCCGACCTGGTGGGTGCCGACTCTGACGCGGTAGTTTTCGGGCGGAGTATGACCGCGCTGACCTTCGACCTGGCCCGCACCCTGACCCGCCGCTGGGGCCCCGGCGACAACGTGGTGGTGACCTCGCTGGATCACGACGCCAACATCCGGCCGTGGGTGATCGCTGCCGAATCGGTGGGTGCCCAGGCGCGGTTCGCCCACTTTGACATTGAGACGACAGAGTTGCCGGCCACTGCCCTGGCAGAGGTCATCAGCGAACGCACTCGCGTGGTGGCCCTCACCGGTGCGTCCAACATCCTGGGCACCAGGCCCGATGTTGCCGCGATCACTGAGTTGGCCCACCAGGTGGGTGCGTTGGTGTTTCTGGACGCCGTCCACCTGGTGCCGCATGCCCGTGTTGATCTGAACGAGTTGGGCGTCGACCTGCTCGCCTGTTCGCCGTACAAGTTCTTCGGTCCCCACGTCGGGGTGCTCACCGGAGCACCCGAGGTGCTGGAGTCGTTGTCGCCGGACAAGCTCGCTCCCTCGCCGGACCGGGTGCCCGAGCGTTTCGAGTTGGGCACGTTGCCGTATGAGATGTTGGCCGGAGTGAGCGCAGCCGTTGACTTCCTGGCTTCGCTGGCGCCCGATGTTCCGCCGTCGTCCACGCGGGTCGCCGCCCTTGACGCGGCCTATCAGGGCATCCACCGCCATGAGATGGAGCTGTTGGCGCGACTTGAGGACGGTTTGGCGCAGATCCCCGGTGTGATCCGGTATTCTCGCGCCGCCGATCGGACCCCGACGTCATTTTTCACCGTTGACGGGTTGATGAGTGCGCAGGTCAGCCAGCGTTGTGCTGTCGCGAACATCAATGCGCCGTCGAATCACTTCTACGCTCTGGAAGCCTCGCGGCGGTTGGGGCTAGGCACTGATGGCGCGATCCGGGCCGGCCTGGCTCCATACAACACGGCCGCCGAGGTCGATGCGTTGTTGGAGGTCGTGCGCAGCGCCGCGGAGTATCCTCACCCCTGAGTTGAACCATCGGCCCGACGAGCCGAGAGCGCCTACCCGGTGCACCGATGACTCACCCTTTCAGCCTGAGGAGCCCAGCGTGACCTTGCGCCTGTCCACCTTGTTCCTGCGGACCCTGCGAGAAGATCCTGCCGACGCCGAGCTGCCGGGTCACAAGCTGCTCCTGCGGGCAGGCTATATCCGGCGTGCTGCGCCCGGGGTCTACACCTGGCTCCCGCTAGGGCTGCGGGTGCTGCGCAAAGTCGAGGCCATAGTCCGCGAAGAGATGGACGCTATCGGAGGCCAGGAGGTGCGCTTCCCGGCCCTGTTGCCCCGCGAACCCTATGAAGCTTCGGGGCGGTGGAGCGAATACGGGTCGAACCTATTCCGGCTGACGGACCGCAAGGGGGCCGACATGCTGCTCGGCCCGACCCACGAGGAGATGTTCACCCTTGCGGTCAAAGACATGTTTTCCTCCTACAAAGAACTCCCGCTGACCTTGTATCAGATCCAGATCAAATACCGCGATGAGGCCCGGCCCCGAGCGGGGCTCCTGCGTGGACGCGAGTTCACGATGAAGGACTCCTACTCCTTTGATGTCGACGACGCGGGGCTGGAGGCGGCCTACCAGCGGCACCGTCAGGCCTATGTTCGCCTCTTCGATCGGCTCGGCTTCGACTACGTGATCGTGCATGCTGACTCCGGGGCTATGGGCGGCTCGGCCAGTGAGGAGTTCCTCGCGGTCAGCGAACATGGCGAGGACACCTTCGTGCGTTGCGACGCCAGCGGGTATGCCGCGAATGTCGAGGCGGTGACGCTGCCCCTGGCGCCGGCCATCGACTGCACCGCTACGCCTGCCGCCGCCGTTCATGACACCCCCGACACACCCACTATCGACACGTTGGTCCGGGCCGCGAACGCCATGGTGCCGCGTCCCGATGGAGGGCAATGGCGCGCAGCCGACACGTTGAAGAATGTGCTGGTCATGCTGCGCCACGTCGATGGCACGCGGGAGCCACTGGCGATCGGTGTGCCCGGCGACCGAGAGGTCGACCCGAAGCGGTTGGCTACGGCGGTGGCACCCAGTGAGGTCGAGGCCTTCGTGGAGAAGGATTTCGCGGCATACCCCGCCCTGTCCAAGGGCTACATCGGCCCTGGCGTGCTCGGCGAAGACCGGGCCTCGGGGATCCGGTATCTGCTTGACCCCTCTATCGCACAGGGGTCGGCGTGGGTGACGGGGGCGGACCAGCACGGTCGGCACGTCTTCAACCTGGTACACGGCCGAGACTTCACGGCCGACGGCGTCATCCAGGCCGCCGAGATCCGCGAGGGCGACCCTAGCCCGGACGGCGGCGGCCCGTTGAGGTTGGCGCGCGGCATCGAAATGGGTCACATCTTCCAGTTGGGCCGCAAGTATGCCGACGCGCTCGGGCTCAAGGTGTTGGACAAGAACGGCTCGTTGGTCACTGTCACCATGGGGTCCTACGGCGTCGGAGTGACCCGTGCGGTGGCCGCCGTGGCGGAGGCGACCTGCGATGAGATCGGATTGGTGTGGCCCCGCGAACTTGCCCCGGCCGACGTACATATGGTCGCGACGGGCAAGGATCAAGCCGTCTTCGACGCGGCCGAGGAGGTAGTAGCCCAGTTGGAGCAAAGCGGCCTTGAGGTCATCTATGACGACCGCCGCAAGGTCTCCCCGGGGGTGAAGTTCAAGGATGCCGAGTTGCTGGGTGTGCCCACCATCGTTGTCATCGGCCGTGGGTTGGCAACCGGTGTGGTGGAGATCAAGGACCGCCGCAGTGGTGAGCAGCGCGAGGTGCCGCTGGCCGATGTCGCCGCGCAGGTGCGGGCGCAGGTGTGTTGAGCGGCACCGTCGAGGCGGTCATCTTCGACTGGGGTGGCACCTTGACCCCCTGGCACACCGTTGACGTCGCCGAAATCTGGGCGAGCACGTATGCCGCATCGGCCTTTCCCCGCGATCAGCGCCTCGCAGATCGGCTGGCCCGCGCCTTGGTGGCGGCCGATGCGGCCGCGTGGACGCGCGGACGCGAAGAGCACGTGAGTGCGTCGTTGGAGCAGATTGTGGCCACGGCGTGTGCAGCGGCCGACGTTGCTCACGCGGCGGTGTCGACCCAAGCAGCAGCGGATGCCTATGCGCGTGCCTGGGAGCCGCATACCCTTACCGACCCGTCAGCGGCGACGGTGTTGCGAGACCTTCGAGCGCGCGGCATCAAGGTCGGTGTCCTGTCCAACACCATTTGGAGCCGGGGTTATCACCGGGGCATCTTTGAACGAGACGACGTGCTCCACTTGATCGACGCCGACGTGTACTCCAGCGAAATCGACTGGGTAAAGCCGCACCCGGAGACCTTCTTGCTCGCCGCGCGGGCCGTCAGTGCCGCACCGCAGCGCTGCGTCTACGTCGGTGACCGGATGTATGAAGACATATGGGGCCCGGCGCAGGTGGGAATCCGTACCATCTACATCCCGCATAGCGACGTTCCTGCCGAGCACGTTGTCCAGATCGACGCCCAACCCGACGCGGTCGCTGCGTCGTTGACCGCGGTCAGCGAGATCGTGTCCGGGTGGCACACCAGCGCTGCGACGAACGCGGCTGGCGATACCCTCTAAGGTTGTCGATGAGCCTGGCTGAACTGTCTACCTCGGTCCTGATCTTCTTGACGTTGGCGGCTTTCACTGCCGGCTGGGTGGACGCCGTGGTCGGTGGCGGCGGACTGATTCAACTACCGGCGTTGCTGCTCGGCTTGCCGGGGGCAACTCCGGTCCAGATCCTGGCCACGAACAAGTTGGGGTCGATCTGTGGCACGACCACGAGTTCGATCACCTACTTTCGCAGAGTTCGCCCCGATCTGCGCACCGCCCTGCCGCTGGCCGGTGCCGCCTTCGCGGGCAGTATCGGGGGAGCACTCATTGCCTCACGCATCCCCGCGGAGGCCTTCAATCCGATCATCCTGGTTGTGCTGATCGGGGTGGGGTCCTACACCGTGTTTAAGCCCCACGTGGGCAAAATCTCGGCGCTGCGCTTCGCTGGGCGCGCGCATCTGGGAGTCGCGTGCATGATCGGTTTCGTGATCGGCGTGTACGACGGAGCGCTCGGTCCGGGCACCGGCTCGTTTCTCGTCTTCGCGTTGGTGGGAGTGCTGGGCTACGGCTTCTTGCAGGCCAGTGCTAAGGCGAAGATCGCGAATTTAGCCACGAATCTTGCTGCACTGCTGGTCTTCATCCCGCAAGGTGCCGTGTTGTGGCAGATCGGTCTGTTGATGGGGGCCTGTAACGTTCTCGGCGGTTATCTCGGTGCCCGCACCGCAGTTGCCGCCGGCAGTCGATTCGTCCGGGTGGTGTTTATCGTGGTCGTCAGTTCGTTCATCATCAAGATTGGATACGACACCGTGCTGCAGTTCAGCTGAACACCACGACTGAGGTTCTAACGGCCGCGATCCCGCGGCGGAATTTCTCCTGATCCTCGGCGGATCAGCGTCGTCGGCACCAGGTGGGTACGGGCCGGCGAGGTGTCGCCGGCCAGGCGCTCGAACAGCA
Source organism: Ornithinimicrobium sp. (assembly GCA_049649785.1). Lineage (GTDB taxonomy): Bacteria > Actinomycetota > Actinomycetes > Actinomycetales > Dermatophilaceae > Ornithinicoccus. Next base: position 57,869 of record JBARZG010000110.1, read on the forward strand.
ACCGCGCCGCGGTACGTCCGGTGACGGCCGGATCCTGGGCGATGACCGTGACAGCCGGTATGAGCATTTCCGCCAGTGGGAAGTCGTCGAAGCCGACGAGGGCCACCTGGTGCTCTTGATGCAGCCGCCGTAGCGCCCGGATCGCGCCGATGGTCACCAGGTTCTGAGCCGAGAAGATAGCGGTGGGAGGGTCAGTGAGGCCGAGCATGACCGAGGTCGCTCCGTCTGCTGCCCTCAGATCGTCAAGGTCGTCGACGACAGTGCGCGGATCCGGTGTGAGGCCCGCTTCGGTCAACGCCTCAATGAATCCGGCATATCGCTGCTGGGACGTGTAGGTGAGCAGGGAGTTAGTTAGAAAGGCGATCCGGCGATGCCCTGCATCGATCAGATGACGAACAGCCTGAGCCGCCCCGGCCTTGTCCATCGTGAGCACGCAATCAGCGCTCACTCCATGCGGCGGTCGATCAACGAAGACCAAGGCGGTGCCGGACTTGACTTCCTGAGCCAGGTACCCCTGCTCCTCGGTCGCGGGCATCAGGACTAAGCCGTCGACTCGTCGTGAGGCGAACAAGTCGGTGAGGCTTCGCTCCCGGTCCGGGTCTGCGTCCACGCTGGCCGCGAGCACGATGGCGCCGTGGGAGTGGGCGACGTCCTCGACCGCTCGTAGCAGCGTCGCGGAGAAGGGGTTGGCCAGGTCCTCCAAAAGCACCGCAACGCTGTGATTCCGACGCTCGATCCGGCGCAGATTGCTCGCCGCTGGATTGGGTCGGTAGGCCAGTTGGCGGACTGCTTCGTTGACCTGGCGCTGCAAGGTGGGCGAGACCCCCGGCTCGTTGTTCACGACGCGACTCACGGTCTTGAGGCTGACACCCGCCTGGGCAGCGACCTGCCGCATCGTTGATCGGGGCCTGACGGCGTCGGAGGATGGGGACTTGCGCTGCATACTCACCTCGCCGTTACCTTACGTGACACCGTCGAGGGACGAGCCGGTCACGTGACATCGGCTGGGACGAGCCGGGTTCGCGCAGGCGCTCGCAGATGCACAGCACGGCGCTACCAGCCCTGGCGCAGTGCCTGGCGGACCGCTTCGGGGTCGGTCATCGGCGCCAGGCAGGTCATCCCGCGGCATAGATAGGCGGTGTCACGGCCGTCGCGGGCTGCTCGCTCGTGTAGTACCGGCACTGACCGACCCTCGGATTGCGAGCTGTCCGCCGCAACCACCATGACTCCCGGGGGTGCGCAGCGTTGAGCCTGATCGAGACCGTTGTCCGCCTGGGCGATGGCGAGCACCGCGGGCCCAGCCACAGCGTCTTCCGCCGCAGCCAAAGCCCACCCTGCAAAGCGGGGATACGATCGTGCGATCGGAGCCATCACCAACAGGGCGCGTAGGCCCAACTCGCGGTGTTCGCCCGACTGTGTCAACGCCGCATGACGCAGGAGTGCACCCGCCAAGGCGGACTGTCCACACGGCTCAGCGTTATCACCGTGGGGCGTAGGACGCAGCACGAGGTCGTCGACATCGGCTGCGCTGACGCTGAACTCCAGGGCGCCAGAGTCGGTATTGCCCTGGCCTGAAGGCGTCGGGACGCTTGCAGCCCCTGCTGCCTCAGGAGTCGTCGGTGACGGGCTGGTGACGGCGAACACACTCACGGCCGTCGTCAGTAGATCGCCGGCCGCGGCGAGCCAACGCGCCTCGCCGGTAGCAGCGTGCAGGGTCAGCAGGCCCTCGGCCAGGCCGCCGTAGTCTTCAGCGACGCCGGCCGCCTCAGCGACCCGACCGTCCCGCGAACTTCGCCGTAGCCGACCCTGCACGAGGTGCAGGCTGAGCAGGAGGTCTGCGCAGCGAGCCGCCACGTCGATCCAATCCGGCTCGTCGAAGAACCAGCCTGCTTCAGCCAGGGCGGCGATCATCCATCCGTTCCAGGCGGTGACGACTTTGTCGTCGATCCCAGGCTGTGCTCGTAACGTTCGATGAAGGTGCAGCCGCTCACGAACCTCGCCGTACCACACCTGATCATCCGGGTCCTGGGGCAATTGCAGCGTCGACGTACCGTGCTCGAAGGTGCCATGCCCAGTCACCGCGAACATCTCGGCTGCGCGCTGGCCGTCCTCAGGACCCAGCACCTGCTCAAGTTGCGTGGGGGTCCAGACGTAGGTAGCACCCTCGATCCCGTTCGTGTCGGCGTCCAAGGAGGACGCGAAACCAGCCTGCTCGGTCCACATCTCACGGAGCAGCCATTCCACGCATTCGCGTACGACGCGCTCGGCCATAGACCGGTGCGGCTCCGCACTGACCCGGGCGAGGTCGGTATAGGCCCGCAGCAGCAGCGCGTTGTCGTACAGCATTTTCTCAAAGTGCGGCACGACCCACCCGCGGTCCACGGCATACCGGGCGAATCCGCCGCCGATCTGGTCATACATTCCGCCGCGAGCCATCGACTCGGCGGTCTCCCTCGCCATCTGGAGCGCTCGCTGATCTCCGGTGCGCCCGGCATGGCGAGCCAGGAAGGCCAGCACCATCGACGGTGGAAACTTCGGCGCCCCGCCGAATCCTCCGTGGACTTCATCGAACTCTGCCCCGAGCAGACCAACGGCCGAGGCCAAGGTGGCTGCGTCGATCCCGGTTTCGGCACCTGGCTTGGCGTCACGTTGGGCGGACTCCAGGGCCTCGATGACTCGGGCGGCACCGCTACGGACGTCTGCCTCGCGATCCCGCCAGGTCTGTGCGCCTGCTTCGAGGAGATGCAAGAACTGCTGCCGAGGTAGGTAGGTCCCGCACCAGAACGGCTCTGCCTGGGGAGTGAGCAAGCAGGTCATCGGCCATCCGCCGTGACCGGTCATTGCCGTCGTGGCCTGCATATACAGCGCGTCGACATCCGGACGTTCCTCGCGATCCACCTTGATAGCAATGAAGTCGGAGTTAATGGCGGCCGCCACCTCCTCGTCCTCGAACGACTCGTGCGCCATCACGTGGCACCAGTGGCAGGCCGCATAGCCCACCGACAACAGGATCGGTCGGTTGGTTTCTTGAGCGGCAGCGAAGGCTTCGCCGGTCCAGGGCCACCATGAGACGGGGTTATCCGCGTGCTGGATCAAGTAGGGCGAGGTCGCCTTGGACAGCCGGTTGCTCATTGCTGCTCTTTCGTCTCTTGTGTCGCGCTGGCGGTATCGGCACCCCTTCGGCCCTACCGCACAATGAGGGGCCCCGTCCGGTAGGGCCCCAGCATAGGCATGTCGGCGGCGCCAATTACTCTCAGATCATGGCTGATACAACGAGCGAAGAACCCGCGAACCGGCAGATGCTCGGATCGAGCATCCCGCAAACCGGTGACCACCTCGACAAGGATCCACAAGACTGGGTGACCGGCGACGAGCCAATGACCCCAGCCCAGCGAAGTTATCTCAACACTCTGGCCAGTCAAGCCGGTGAACAGATTCAGGCCGACCTGACCAAGGCGGACGCCTCGGAGCACATCGAGCGGTTGCAGCAGGGATCGGGTGAGGGGGAGAGCACCTGAAATCGTCCTTCCTCGTGCCCGCCTGCACATCCCGACAGGGGTGAGGTCCTCGACGCCGCAACGCCTCGCGCTCGCTCCCGGGCAGGGTCCCGTCTTGGGCGGCCCGACGATGATGAGTCAGTTTTGGGCTGACATCGCCTTTCTGCATTGGCGAGTCGACCCAGCGGTGCTCTCCCCGTTCATGCCGCCCGGTGCCCGCCCCGATGTTCACGATGGCTCGGCATGGGTTGGCTTGCTTCCCTTTCGGATGGAGGGCGCAGCCATCGGCACCGGTCCGACAATCCCGTATTTCGGCACGTTTTGGGAGACCAATGTCCGGATCTACAGCACCGACGAACACAGTCGTCCCGGGGTCGTCTTCCTGTCTTTGGAAGCTCAGCGGCTGGCGGTCGTCCTGGGTGCTCGGATCGCGTTCAATGTGCCCTACTTCTGGGCTGACATGGCAGGGGGTCGATTCGGCTCAAGTGGTATGCGTTATCAGACCCGCCGCCTGGGTCCGCGCCGGCTCGGCTCGGGCCCAGTCAGCGAGATCGAGATTGAGGTTGGGTCTGCGATCGGTCAGCCTGGCCCGCTCGAACTGTTCCTCAGCGCCCGGTTCGGATTGCACACGCAGGTGGCGGGTCGCGGGGTATGGGTGCCCAATTCGCACCGGCCCTGGCCCCTGCGCCATGCGAAAACGACCGCCCTGTCGGATCAGTTGATGGCCGCTACCGGACTGCCCGACCTGCCGTCGATGCGTCCGCCGGATCATGCGATGTTCTCGACCGGCGTGTACACCCGCTTTGGTATGCCGTCCCTCATGAGGTGCTAGCTGTCCGCGATCGAACGGAATTGGTCACTCGGCTTGTTTTGAACGAGGATTTTGATCATTGCCTATTGAGGGCCTGGCCGAGCCGACGGTATCGGTCAACGGCTACGCGTCAAAACGTGTAGCAACCGGCTTTGGGAGTTCTGTGTTGTTCGGGCCGGCCCTGGCTGTCCCTGGACTGTGGACCCGACACCACGCTCTCGCGTAGGTGATAGAAGTTCCCTCAGGGGACTCGAGGTCAAGGGGAGTGGCGCTTTGCCGTAGGACGCCCCTGTCCCGGGATGACAAGCCGGACAGGGTTAACGGGACACCACTTCATTGCTTGGCGGCCGCAGAGCTCGACGACGTGGGCGTTCGTCGTTTGTGGTTCCTC
>JBARZG010000111.1:0-2198 GCA_049649785.1 Ornithinimicrobium sp.
ATTCTGGGATGGCAAGCCCCGACCTGACATGTCTGAGGAACACGCCGTAGAGCGGGTTGCGCTCCACAGGTCGACGTGGGATATCGCTTCGTACAAGGCGTACAAGGCGTACAAGGCGTACAAGGCGTACAAGGCGTACAAGGCGTACAAGGCGTACAAGGCGTACACGCGGCCGGTCCATTCATCTGCATCCCGCGCTACCGCGACAAGAACAAGGACCGGCTGGAGCTGCCGTTCTCACCCGGCGCGCCGGCTGAAGCTGATGCCATCGCCGAGCGCGCGAGGGTGCTCGCCGCCGCGCTCCAGACGTCGCGTGCCCCGGAGACCGTAGGCGCGTTCTGCACCTCCGGTTGACGGTTTTCCTCATCCGTCTCTGGGTCCTTCGGGAGTGCGGGTCCGAGCAACACGGCTTCCGGTGCCGGCACCCGCCCGAGATGCCGTGTGCGGGTGTTCAGCAAAACCGGTTGGCGGCCGCCTGAAATAGCCCTGACGTAGGTGTCCCACCACTGGGTGCCTCCGATGTCGTCATGGTCCCGTCCGCCTCGGCCGTCAAGAGTTTCGCGGATGATGTCGGCGTGCTCCGCGTGCTGGGCCGCCTCGGCAACAACGCGCACCAGAAGGTGCCCAAAGGTCGCTGCCCCACGTTCCTCGGGCCACGAGGTGACCACTGCTGGGAGTCGAGGGGCAGGGCTCCGATTGAAACGTCGCGATGCGCCCAAGCCGCGATAGAGACCAACGATGTAGCCGTGGGACTCATCGGCTGTGGCCCACATGTCCGCTGAGTCCCAGATCGAGTCGTCCTCGACCCAGCGGAGCCTGAACGGCGCCGGGCGACCGACGCAGTCCCCGAGGGGTGAGGCTTCGACGCCAGGGAGGTGCTCGACGAGTCCTAGCAGATTGGTGCCGCTTGGCATCACCGGCCGCCTGGCGTCGAACTCGTTGAGACCCTCAAGGGCACACAGGAGCGAGTCGCGTGACTGCTGCAAGTAGTGCCGCGAAGGCATCCACGAGGCTGATGTTGAAGCGTCACGTCACGAGTACGCGAGCTGCCCGGACTTCCCGGCGTCAGGTTAACCGGGGGGTTTCTCGGGGTCACCACGTGGGCCTCGATCTACAGGGCCGAGGTCGGATAGCACAGGCGCCACCATTCAAGGGAACCCTGGGGTTGCGTGGACGACGACAGGACGTACCTGAACTGGTGCGTAGGGTGGAAGGCGGCGAGGAGGGCCAGTTCGCTGTTGCCCAGCCATGCCGGGCAGTGCCGGCCTCTCGGGCAGGATGGGCCTGTGACCGACTCGCGACCACCCCTCGCCGAAGCCCTCGACCTGCAACCCCACCCGGAGGGCGGCTGGTTCCGCCAGACGTGGGCGGCAGCCGAGATCGTCTCGCTGCCGGACGGCCGCCGCCGCCCAACCGCCACGTTAATCTACTTCTGGTTGCCAGCCGGGGAATCCTCGGCGTGGCATCGGGTCGGCTCCGACGAGACCTGGCTGGCTCACGAGGGGATCGTCCTGCTCGAGCGCGGCGGCGACGGCCCTTACCCTGCCACTGAGGGGGTCGAACAGGTGCGGGTGGGCGTTGCCCGCACGGCTGGCGAGGTCGCGCAGGCGATGGTGCCAGCGGGGGTCTGGCAGCGCACCATACCGACCCAGCATGACGCGCTGGTGAGCTGCTTCGTCTCGCCGGGCTTCGACTTCGACGACTTCGAGCTCGCCGACTGACCTCGGGCTGTCACCCCGTGTCACCAACCTCAGTGGTCAGTACACCTAAGCCTCACCTGACTACTTGCGTTGCCTCACGCCGAACTATCGGACGTGGCCACCGCCCAGGAGCACGCGCACGGCCCTACCGTCGTGCTCACCGCGCTGGTTTACGCCGAAAGATGGTGCAAGATCTGCTATTCGTGGCTCTGCCGAAGCCGTGCCGTTGCCGTGGAGACTCCTCCGGTTGCCGTGGAGACTCCTCCGGATGCCGCCTGAGAAGCGCGACTGTCCCCAGGGCTACCCGATCAAAGATCGACCTCATCGCGGGGCGCACCGTTCTACCGAGTCGTGTGCGAAGGCGGTGAAACACGACTGATATGGAGTTGGGGTTTGTCAAGTGGCATGGTGAGGCGCCCGCCTGGGATGCCTCCGGGGCGGGCGCCTCGTGCTTCGTTGACCGGGTGCTTGGTGAGCGTGTCGTTGGCGACGCGCGGT